>NZ_CAXVJR010000033.1:0-520 GCF_964259345.1 Paraclostridium bifermentans | reverse complement strand
TCAAGCGATTATCGGTGGTACAGGAATCTCAACCTGTTGTCCATCACCTACGCCTTTCGGCCTCGGCTTAGGTCCCGACTAACCCAGGGCGGACGAACCTTCCCCTGGAAACCTTGGGTTTACGGCCCGTGGGATTCTCACCCACGTCTCGCTACTCATGCCAACATTCTCACTCCTATACTGTCCACATGTCCTTACGGTCATGCTTCAGCCTGCATAGGAAGCTCCCCTACCTATCATTACTGATAGCGTAGCTTCGGTAGTAAGTTTTAGCCCCGGTAATCTTCGGCGCAGGATCACTCGACCAGTGAGCTATTACGCACTCTTTAAATGAGTGGCTGCTTCTAAGCCAACATCCTGGTTGTCTGTGCAATCCCACATCCTTTACCACTTAACTTACATTTAGGGACCTTAGCTGACGCTCTGGGCTGTTGCCCTCTCGACTATGAATCTTATTACCCACAGTCTGACTCCCAAGTATAAAATAACGGCATTCGGAGTTTGATAATCTTCGGTAAGC
>NZ_CAXVJR010000032.1:0-521 GCF_964259345.1 Paraclostridium bifermentans | reverse complement strand
ATCTTCATCTGTAGAAATAGAAGTGAATATTTCAATATTTAAGCAAATAACATTAGATAAATACTGTCAAATACCATACCAAAAACCACAAATAGAAGAAATAGATTATACAAATATAGATGTAAAGGTTATAAATAGTTATGTAATCACTACACCTAAAATAGTAGCAAATGAAGGTCAAATCTTAAGTGGATTTAAATTAATAATACACGGTTTATTAAAAGTTATAGTAGAATATACAGCAGATATAGATGATCAAGCTATACATTCTACACATTATGACATTCCATTTAGTAGTTTTATTATATTACCACCAGACTATAAAATGGGAGCTAAAGTTGAAGTTTCTGCAGTAATAGAAAGTGCAGATACAATAAGTGTAGGACCAAAAGAAGTATTTATCAATGCTGCTATATTATTAGTAGCTAATATACCTCAATAAGGTATAAAAATCATAAATTTATGGAGGAGCTAATATGCATAAAGAAAATAACTTTAAATGTAAGGATACTAGTATGGTA
>NZ_CAXVJR010000031.1:0-532 GCF_964259345.1 Paraclostridium bifermentans | reverse complement strand
ATCTTCATCTGTAGAAATAGAAGTGAATATTTCAATATTTAAGCAAATAACATTAGATAAATACTGTCAAATACCATGCCAAAAACCACCAATAGAAGAAATAGATTATACAAGTATAGATGTAAAGGTTATAAATAGTTATGTAATTGCTACACCTAAAATAGTAGCAAATGAAGGTCAAATCTTAAGTGGATTTAAATTAATACTACATGGCGTATTAAAAGTTATAGTAGAATATACAGCAGATATAGATGACCAAGCAGTTCATTCTGCACATTATGATATTCCATTTAGTAGTTTTATTATATTACCACCAGATTATAAGATGGGTGATAAGGTTGAAGTATCTGCAGTAATAGAAAGTGCAGATACAATGAGTGTAGGACCAAAAGAAATATTTATAAATGCTGCTATATTATTAGTAGCTAATATACCTCAATAAGGTAAACATTATATATAAAAATCATAAATTTATGGAGGAGCTAATATGCATAAAGAAAATAACTTTAAATGTAAGGATACTAGTATGGTA
>NZ_CAXVJR010000030.1:0-532 GCF_964259345.1 Paraclostridium bifermentans | reverse complement strand
TCAAAGTACTAATATGGTGGAGATGAGGAGGATCGAACTCCTGACCCCTTGCGTGCAAGGCAAGTGCTCTCCCAGCTGAGCTACACCCCCACAATATAAAGTTCATTTAAGAACTCTCAAAATTAAACAGTAGGTAATTACTCCTTAGAAAGGAGGTGATCCAGCCGCACCTTCCGATACGGCTACCTTGTTACGACTTCACCCCAGTTATTGGTTTCACCTTCGACGGCCGCTTCCTAAAAGGTTAGCTAACCGGCTTCGGGCGCCCCCAACTCCCGTGGTGTGACGGGCGGTGTGTACAAGACCCGGGAACGCATTCACCGCAGCATTCTGATCTGCGATTACTAGTAACTCCAGCTTCATGTAGGCGAGTTTCAGCCTACAATCCGAACTGAGAATGGCTTTAAGGGATTAGCTCCACCTCGCGGCTTGGCAACCCTCTGTACCACCCATTGTAGCACGTGTGTAGCCCTAAGCATAAGGGGCATGATGATTTGACGTCATCCCCACCTTCCTCCGAGTTATCCTCGGC
>NZ_CAXVJR010000029.1:0-706 GCF_964259345.1 Paraclostridium bifermentans | reverse complement strand
CCTATCCTGTACATGTAGCACCAAAATTCAATGTCAAGCTACAGTAAAGCTCCATGGGGTCTTTCCGTCCTGTCGCAGGTACCCGGCATCTTCACCGGGATTACAATTTCACCGAGTCTGTTGTTGAGACAGTGCCCAAATCGTTACGCCTTTCGTGCGGGTCGGAACTTACCCGACAAGGAATTTCGCTACCTTAGGACCGTTATAGTTACGGCCGCCGTTTACTGGGGCTTAAGTTCACTGCTTCGGATAAATCCTAACAGATCCCCTTAACCTTCCAGCACCGGGCAGGCGTCAGCTCCTATACATCGTCTTGCGACTTAGCAGAAACCTGTGTTTTTGGTAAACAGTCGCTTGGGCCTATTCTCTGCGGCCACCTCGGGCGTTAACCCTAACGTGGCACCCCTTCTCCCTAAGTTACGGGGTCATTTTGCCGAGTTCCTTAACAACAGTTCTCTCGCTGGCCTTAGGATACTCTCCTCACCCACCTGTGTCGGTTTGCGGTACGGGCACCTTTAATCTCGATAGAAACTTTTCTCGACAGTGTGAAATCAGCTACTTCGCTACTTAATTTCGCTCCCCATCGTACCCCAGCATTATCAAGGCGGATTTGCCTACCTTGACTGCCTCAGTACTTAGCCACACATAACCAACAGTGTGGTTAGCTTATCCTACTGTGTCATTCCTTCTCTCAAGCGATTATCGG
>NZ_CAXVJR010000028.1:0-760 GCF_964259345.1 Paraclostridium bifermentans | reverse complement strand
AGTAAGTCAGTTGCTGCAGGAGAAACAATAATAGATACAATGGGTGGGAATTGTGATCCATGTGGATATTCAAAACCTCATTATGATCCTTGTAAGCCGCAAGAAACGAAAGTAGTTCATCCTAGTAGCTGTACTTGTCATGAAGGTAATAACTGTGGTTGTCATCAAGATAATCACCATGATGGTCATAAAGATAGTAGCTGTAATTGTGGATGTAATTGTAGCTATGATAATTATAACCAAAGTAAGCCTTATAGAAAATCAAACTATGCTTTATACAATAGACTATAATTACAAAAAGGATTACTTGATATAGTAACTATAAAGTTATAATTAATTAAAATAATTATTAAAAATAATTAAGTATTAACCTAATTGAAAAATAACTATACTAAGGGATCTATATGAAATTTTAAAAAAGTATTTTATATAGATCTCTTTTAAAATTTAAACATTTTAAAGAGTTATAGTCAAATTTAAGGGTTATTATGTACGCATTATTATTAATTTTACTATAACAAAAAACTCTTATAAAAAAACAAATGAATTTTATTGAAAATAACACCTTATTATTAATAATTGAATAAGATGATATAGAAATATAACTTTTAATAAAAGGAGGTTTATATATGAGTAAATTTATCAGGGAATTAGTTGAATATATAGGCATAGATTCATATACGCATAATGTATGTAGCTTTCAAGATACTACTAATTTTAAGCAAACAAGTATAGATTTTCAGCTTTGTGTACCTAATCC
>NZ_CAXVJR010000027.1:0-793 GCF_964259345.1 Paraclostridium bifermentans | reverse complement strand
TGGCTTGGTTGTTTGTTGTTTAATTCTTTAAAAAGAATTTTTATAATTAACCTACTGTTTAATTTTCAAAGTTCTTGTTTGTCCGTTTCTTAAGGACAAGTAATACTATATCACCTTTATTAAATAAGGTCAACACTTTTTTAAAAGTTTTTTTATTTTTTATTATTCTTTTGCTATATACCTTATTTTCCAATAAGATTTAATATAAAAATCATATTTTATAGGTGTATATCTTCTTAGTTATTTTCACATTTTTCTTTCCATTTACAAAGTTTAGATTTATATATTTTTTCCACTTCACATAAATTTATATCTTCATTACTAGATTGGCATATTATTGAACTTGCTACAATTATAACATCTATGCATTCTTCTATTACATCTTTATTAGTTTTGCTTTTATATCCGCATCCACATGCATTTGTATAGCTTAAAACAGCTTGAGCAACTTCTCCCGATTCTTCTGATAATTTTAATGTTCTTTCTAAAATATTTTTTTTATCTATCTTAGTCAGTTTTTGTATTTCTTTAAAATCAACTAATTTATCACAATCTATTTTTTCCATATCCAACTCCTCCTATTATACTATAAAACCCTACGTTAAAAAGTTATTTAGAGTTTATATTTTGTATCTTATCCTCACTTAAAATTCATAATAAAAAGATAAACTATATTAAATAACTTATGTATAAGTTATTTAATATAGTTTATCTAAATAAAAAAAAGATTACGCGGCTACGTCCTACTCTCCCAGGCAGCTTCCCACCAAGTACCATCGGCGCTAAAGAGCTT
>NZ_CAXVJR010000026.1:0-866 GCF_964259345.1 Paraclostridium bifermentans | reverse complement strand
CATAATGTATGTAGCTTTCAAGATACTACTAATTTTAAGCAAACAAGTATAGATTTTCAGCTTTGTGTACCTAATCCAAAGCCAGATATAGAACAAATTGTCAGGGTAAAAGTTGATAAGGAATATATTAAAACAAAAATAGTAAAAACTCCTATTGGGAAATCCTTAGAAGGTCAAATAGTAACAGGATATAAAGCTTTAATAATGGCTGATATTATATTAAAGATAACTTATGTTGCAGATAAAAAAACTCAAAGTGTTCATAGTTTTCATACTACACTCCCATTTTGTGAATATGTAGTTCTACCTGAAAAATTTAATACTTTGGGAGTTGTAACTCCACAAATATATATAGAGGATATTTATATAACGCAATGTGACAATAGATGTTTATACGGCAATATAACTATAATGACTGTAGCAGAACCATGCTCATAGAAAGGAGGTTTATTTATGCTTAATCAAAATCACTCCCCAAGTCAAACTCTTCCACTTGAGGCCAAATATTTTAAAGAAGAAATTATAAATGAAATATTAGAAATTCCAAAAGAAAAACCTGATATAGAAAATATTTTAAATACTTTAGTGTGGCCAGAAATAGAAAGTTTCAAAATTATAGAAACTGAAAAAGGCATATCAAATGAAGGTCAAAATCTTACAGGGTTTAAATTGCTGGTTAAAGTTAAATTAAATGAAAAAATAACTTATGTAGCGGATCATTGTTCTCAACCAGTTCATGCTGCTCATTTTGAAAGTGTTAAAACTATGTTTGTAGTGCTACCTGAAATGATAGATGGTGAAAAAACATGTGTTTTGTTAAATAAAGGAAAGCTTTCTATAATGCCATATATAGAGTGTGTAGAAGC
>NZ_CAXVJR010000025.1:0-926 GCF_964259345.1 Paraclostridium bifermentans | reverse complement strand
TAACCTACTGTTTAATTTTCAAAGTTCATTTTGTGTTTTTCGTTTTGCCCTTTTCTTAAGGACAAGTAATACTATACCACCTTTATTTATTAAGGTCAATACTTTTTTAAAACTTTTTTTAAAAACTTTTTTATTTATTTAATTTATTAACTTTTCTATAATATATTGCTCTTTATTCCACAATTTTATACAAGAATATATATATTATAAATTGGCAAACTATATTAAATTCATATTAATTAAGGAGTTGATATAATGCCAGATTTTAATCATCTTAAAGAATTATATGAAGATGGATTTAGATGTATTTATTATGATTCTCAGCCTGATTTTCATAAAATTTATTTAAAAAATTTTGATAGTGAAAAATCCACAGTAATCGAACTAAAAAATACTGAAGATTTTAACCAGTTTCAAAATTATATAAGTGATTTAAAAATGCAATAAAATAAAGGAGCAAATGCTCCTTTATTTAGTAACTATAACTTTTTTTAATAATTTTAGTAATTGGTCTCTATCTATTTCTTTTTCTTTTTTGTTTGACTTATATTCGTATAAATTGACCACTTTGGCAACAGATTTACTCATTCAAATCACTTCCTAATAAGATTATTGATTGTATATTACTTAATTCTATATATAGGTCTAATTTCCTCCTATAAAAACTAAATTTTACAAAATACAATATATTTTACTGTATTTATATCATTTTTTAGATAAATTTGCTGAAAGTTATTATTTTTTTAATTTCATTTTAAAATAATAGCTTTTTATTTATATTTAAATTATTAACTTTAAAATAAATTTTAATCAATTATAATTAAAATTTATTTTAATATATTTTTACGCATAAAAAAAAGATTACGCGGCTACGTCCTACTCTCCCAGGCAGCTTCCCACCAAGTACCATCGGCGCTAAAGAGCTT
>NZ_CAXVJR010000024.1:0-1021 GCF_964259345.1 Paraclostridium bifermentans | reverse complement strand
CAATGCCCCCTAGGATATTCAGTGCTCTACCTCCGTATTTCTCACCTTGAGGCTAGCCCTAAAGCTATTTCGGGGAGAACCAGCTATCTCCGAGCTCGATTGGAATTTCACCGCTACCCACAAGTCATCCCCGAGCTTTTCAACGCTCGTGGGTTCGGACCTCCACGAAATTTTACTTTCGCTTCATCCTGCTCATGGGTAGGTCGCTCGGTTTCGGGTCTACGACAGCAAACTTAACGCCCATTTAAGACTCGCTTTCACTACGGCTCCATACCTTAAGTACTTAACCTAGCTTACTATCGTAACTCGTTGGCCCGTTCTACAAAAAGTACGCGGTCACACATAAAAAGTGCTCCCACAGTTTGTAAGCACAGGGTTTCAGGTTCTATTTCACTCCCCTCCCGGGGTTCTTTTCACCTTTCCCTCACGGTACTATGCGCTATCGGTCACTAAGTAGTATTTAGCCTTGGAGGATGGTCCCTCCTGCTTCCCACAGGGTTTCACGTGTCCCGTGGTACTCTGGATCACATCTAAAGTCTTCTCGTTTTGACTACGTGGCTATTACACTTTATAGCGGAGCTTTCCAACTCTCTTCGTCTACGATACCTCTTCGTTGATGATGTGTCCGCAACCCCAGCGAAGAAAACTTCACTGGTTTGGGCTATTCCGCGTTCGCTCGCCGCTACTTACGGAATCGAATTTCTTTCTTTTCCTCCGGGTACTTAGATGTTTCAGTTCCCCGGGTTCCCCTCGCTAAGCTATGTATTCACTTAACGATACTTAGACATTACTCTAAGTGAGTTTCCTCATTCGGAAATCTTCGGATCAAAGTTTACGTGCAACTCCCCGAAGCTTATCGCAGCTTATCGCGTCCTTCATCGGCTCTTAGTGCCAAGGCATCCGCCCTGCGCCCTTAATAACTTGACCAGTTATTAAAAGTGTTATTTTTTAAAGAGTTGTCTTCTCTTATAATTGGTTTATTTAATCATCACTAAATGTTATGCAGTTTTCAAAGTACTAA
>NZ_CAXVJR010000023.1:0-1048 GCF_964259345.1 Paraclostridium bifermentans | reverse complement strand
GTATATCAATGGTACAAACTGCTGAAGGTGCTTTAGAAGAAGCAGGAAACATAGCTCAAAGAATGAGAGAGCTTGGAGTTCAAGCAGGAAATGATACTTTAGCTAGTACAGATAGAGCGAAAATAAACACTGAGTTAGATCAATTACAACAAGAAATGACTAAAATAGGTCAAGAAACTAAGTTCAATGGTAAAAACTTATTAAGTGGAGCAGGAAGCTTTACAGTACAAGCTGGAGCTAACGATGAAACTAGAACTATAAATACAATAGACTTAGTAGGTCAAGCGAATAACTTATCAAAAGCTGCTTTAGCTGATAATTCAGCAGCACAAGCTTACGTATCAAAAGTAGATGCTGTATTAGAGCAAATAAATACAGGAAGAGCTAATTTAGGAGCAACTCAAAATAGATTAGAGTACACTTCTTCAAACTTAACAACTTCTACAGAAAACTTATCAGCTGCAGAGTCAAGAATAAGAGACGTAGATGTTGCTAAAGAAATGGTTAAGTTATCTAAGTTAAACATATTAAACCAAGCATCTCAAGCTATGGTTGGACAAGCTAAGCAACAACCTGAGTCAGTAACTCAATTATTAAGATAATTAAATATTAATCTTACTTAAAAGAGTAGAATTTTAGTTCTACTCTTTTTTTTGTTTGAAAAACTATAAAAAATTATGAAAACTAGGCTTATGTAAGAAAGTTTAAAAATAAAATAAAAAATATAAAAAAGGTATAAAGATTTAACGTTATATGCCGAATTATTATAATGTAATAAATATTAAAAAAATATTTTAATTACAAAAAAAGACAAGGATGTCGAAAAAACTAAGGAGAGTATAAAATGAGAATAAACACTAATATGAACGCTATGATAGCGACTAACCAAATGTCAAAGAACACTGCATTATCAGGAAAATCTATGGAGAAGTTATCTACAGGATTAAGAATAACTAGAGCTGGAGATGACGCTGCAGGATTAGCTGTTTCTGAAAAAATGAGAGCTCAAATAAGAGGTATGGAGCAAGCAGATAGAAACGTACAAGAT
>NZ_CAXVJR010000022.1:0-1427 GCF_964259345.1 Paraclostridium bifermentans | reverse complement strand
TTTTGAAGTGCATCTTGTTCACCAGTGACTTGAGTTCCTAATGTTAGCGGATTTATTATTTGATGTCTTGGTCCATTATTTGCAAGTAAGGTAGAATAGTTTCCAAATCCATTCCCAGCACCTGTATCTGGTGCATCACCAAAATCTATTCTAACTTCAGCATTATGACATGATGCTCCGTCATTTTGATTTGCAGTTAGAGATTGAGAAAACAATGCTCCTGTTGCATTCCCTCCACTAAATGTTACACGATAAATATCTCCTGTTGTATTGTATATTACATAAAGAGTTCCTGTTGCATCCATAAAGGCAGCACCAGCACTAGGTGGTAAAACTCCACCCGTTGGTACAGGTGTAACTACTCCTGTAAGCGGATCTATTGTTTGTATAGTAAAAGTGCTAGCTTCCAAAGCATATAGTTGACCATCATTTGGATTATATGCCCAATCGGCAATATTTATAGGTGGATTCATAGCTTTCCCAGATACAGTTGGCGTAAATGCTCCACCTGTTGGATCTACTAATTGACCAAAATAAGGTGAATTTTGATCTAAATCTACTACATAGTAGTTTGCTTGGTTTCCTGCATATAAAAATAGATGTCCAGCAGCATCAAATGTACCTACAAAAAGATTAGGTGTTGATGGTAAGTTAGTAGGTAGTCCAAAGTCTGTTGTAGTACCATCTTCAGCTATTCTTATTATATTATTAGTACCAATTTCAGTACCATAAATCATATCATCTAAAACATTATACCCTATAGAATTTACTTGAAAACCTATATCTGTATTAATAATTGTTACAGCACCTGTTACTAAATTTATTCTTGCAAATCCACTATTTGCTGCACCTGTTGCTGCTACTTGATACCCAAAAGGTGCACAAAAGAAAGTATCTGGATTATCATGTCCATAATTATTGGCATTAATAGTAACATTATTATCTATATCATTCTGTGTTACAGTAACTACTTCTGTTCTAAAAGTTGTTGAATTCGTAAATCCTGGTGGTTGACCAAATAAAATTGGGGGGCAAGCTGCTCCTGGATTTATAGCTGTTTCATAAATCGTATGGTTTCCAGCTGATCCAAGATTTGGGAAAGTATATCTTCCAAATGCATCTGTTTGAACTGTTTGACATCCACCACCAGTACCTTGCCTAACAACATATGCATTAGGTATTACTGGCTCGCCAACATCGTATATACCATTGTGGTTTAAGTCATTAAAGACTATACCTGTAATAGTTGCTGCCATATTTATTCCTCCATTTCTAAAGATTTTTTACATTTTTTCTACATTTAAGAAAATCATAACGCATTTTTGAATTAACCTATTGTTTAGCATTCTTGCTTCTACACACTCTATATATGGCATTATAGAAAGCTTTCCTTTATTTAACAAAACACATGTTTTTTCACCATCTAT
>NZ_CAXVJR010000021.1:0-1427 GCF_964259345.1 Paraclostridium bifermentans | reverse complement strand
TTTTGAAGTGCATCTTGTTCACCAGTGACTTGAGTTCCTAATGTTAGCGGATTTATTATTTGATGTCTTGGTCCATTGTTTGCAAGTAAGGTAGAATAGTTTCCAAATCCATTTCCAGCACCTGTATCTGGTGCATCTCCAAAGTCTATTATAACTTCAGCATCGTGACATGATGCTCCATCATTTCCTGTTGAAGTAACCGTTTGAGAAAATAATGCTCCTGTTGCGGTACCTCCACTAAATGTTACACGATAAATATCTCCAGTTGGATTGTATATTTCATATAATGTTCCTGTTCCATCCATAAAGGAAGCTCCTGCACTCGTTGGTAAAACTCCAACCGTTGGTACAGGTGTAACTATTCCTGTAAGTGGATCTATTGTTTGTATAGTAAAAGTACTATTTTCTAAAGCATATAGTTGACCATCTAATACATTATATGCCCAGTCAGCAATAGAGATAGGATTAATTATAGGTTTCCCAGATGCCGTTGGAGTAAAGGCTCCACCTGTTGGATCTACTAATTGACCAAAGTAAGGTGAGTTTTGATCTAAATCTATTACATAATAATTTGCTTGATTGGATATATATACAAATAGATGTCCAGCATTATCAAAAGAGCCTATAAAATATCCAGCTGCTGGTAAATTAGTTACTGTTCCCATATCTGTTGTTGTTCCATCTTCTGCTATTCTTACTACATTACCAACATTACCCTGAGTTATAATACCATAAATCATATTGTCTAAAACATTATATCCTATAGCATTTACTGCAAAACCTATATCTGGATTAATAACTGTTGCAGTACCTGTTACTAAATTTATTTTTACAAATTGACTATTTCCTCCTGTTGCTGCTACTTGATATCCAAAAGGTGCACAAAAGAAAGTATCTGGATTATCATGTCCATAATTATTGGCATTAATAGTAACATTGTTATCTATATCATTCTGTGTTAAATTAATTGTTTCTGTTCTAAAAGTTGTTGAATTTGTAAATCCTGGCGGTTGACCAAATAAAGTTGGGGGACAAGCTCCGCCTGGATTTACGGCTGTTTCATAAATTATATGTGTTCCAGCTAGATTAATATTTGAGAAAGTATAGACTCCAAATGCATCTGTTTGAACTGTAACACAACCTCCCCCAACTCTTTGTCTAACAACATAAGCATTGGGTATTGGCGGCTCTCCAACATCGTATATCCCATTATGGTTTAAGTCATCAAAGACTATACCTGTAATCGTTGCAGCCATATTTATTCCTCCATTTCTAAAAATTTTTTACATTTTTTCTACATTTAAGAAAATCATAACGCATTTTTGAATTAACCTATTGTTTAGCATTCTCGCTTCTACACACTCTATATATGGCATTATAGAAAGCTTTCCTTTATTTAACAAAACACATGTTTTTTCACCATCTAT
>NZ_CAXVJR010000020.1:0-1656 GCF_964259345.1 Paraclostridium bifermentans | reverse complement strand
ATCTGGCTTGGTTGTTTGTTGTTTAATTCTTAAAAAAGAATTTTTATAATTAACCTACTGTTTAATTTTCAAAGTTCATTTTGTGTTTTTCGTTTTGACCTTTTCTTAAGGACAAGTAATACTATACCACCTTTATTTATTAAGGTCAATACTTTTTTAAAACTTTTTTTAAAAAACTTTTTTTATTTATACAAGGATATAATTAGATTCTAATTATATCCTTATTTATTAGTCTACTTGAGTTAATAATCTCTTAGTTATATCCATAAGTTTTAATTCTCCTAATTCCTCATGAGCTATAACTACTACAGCTTTTATTCTATTATCTGAATTATCCCATTTGTATGATCTTGCATTTAAAATAGCTCCCTCTGGCATTAATTCTTCTAAATCAACACCTATTTCATCAGTTAAAGACATATACTCATCAAATAGGTCTTCAGTTTCCATTTCTTCTAAATCATACTCTTCTTTTATTATGTTGTTTAATTCCTCTATATCTACACTCACTTGAAAAGCTAAAGTATCTTCTCTTTTAGATCCCTTACTTAAATCTTTGTCTACTCTAAAAGGAGTTTCTCCTTCTATTAATTCTTTTATTTCCTCACTATCTACAATTTCATTCCCAAACAATATGTACATAATTATTTTCTCCTTAATATTAATCACTTAGCCATAGCTTCAATCAGACAATCTTTTAAGGAATGTTTAACTCCTTTTTCTTTAGCTATTCTAATTAAATATGAATACCTCGATCTTTTAGCCTCTAAATCATATATTGCAACGTCCACTAATTCTGGGTCACTAACATATTGAAAAAATTTTTCAGCATTTTTTATTTCCAATTGAGCTTTTTTTATTTCTTTTATTAATTTTTCATTTTCTATATTTTTTTTAAAACTACTTTTTCTAGGCATATTATCCTCCTATTTGGAATTAATCTATACCTAGAATTTTGACAAATATTATTTTGCATATACATAATATTTGCATTTTTAGTAATATGCTATTTTTTAAACTTTGTTACTATAGTACTTATTATAATATAAATACAGTTTATTTAACAAAACAATATTTTTCATTTAATAATTAGTTTAAACTTATATATAAAAAAACATCTAATTCAATGAATTAGATGTTTTATACTGGTGGGATTAACAGGGCTCGAACCTGTGACCCCCTGCTTGTAAGGCAGGTGCTCTCCCAGCTGAGCTATAATCCCTTATAGCTATGTATGGTGCGCCCAAAGGGACTCGAACCCCTAACCTTCTGATTCGTAGTCAGACACTCTATCCAGTTGAGCTATAGGCGCATTTTTTTGGAGGCGACACCCAGATTCGAACTGGGGATCAAGGAGTTGCAGTCCACTGCCTTACCACTTGGCTATGTCGCCATTTTTATATATATAAAAATGGTGACCCATCCGCGACTCGAACGCGGGACACCCTGATTAAAAGTCAGGTGCTCTACCGACTGAGCTAATGGGTCAACTTTTATGGGGTGGATAATGAGAGTCGAACTCACGACCTCCAGAGCCACAATCTGGCGCTCTAACCAACTGAGCTATACCCACCATAACTGGTCGAGGTGGAGGGACTCGAACCCCCGGCCCCATGGTCCCAAACCACGTGCGCTACCAAACTGCGCTACACCTCG
>NZ_CAXVJR010000019.1:0-3181 GCF_964259345.1 Paraclostridium bifermentans | reverse complement strand
ATGGTATTTGACAGTATTTATCTAATGTTATTTGCTTAAATATTGAAATATTCACTTCTATTTCTACAGATGAAGATTCACTAGTTTCTTCACCAGTTGTTCCATCAGGTAGTATATATTTATACTCAGCAAATGCATTGTTTGTTATAATACCACTACATGCTCCACCTACTACCTTTGCTTGATATTTTATTACAATAGTTTCTCCTGGCATAAGTGAGCCTATATTAACACCTGAGTTAAGGTCAACTCCATTTATTACAACTCCATTTACTTCAAAAGTTCCATCTATTAATTCTAAAGATTGTGGTAACTCATCTTTAAATACTATATCTGTAAGCTCTGTATCTCCATCGTTAGTAAGAACTACTGTAAATGTTATTACATCCCCTAGAGAAACTTCTTCTTTATCGGCCATTTTCTCTACTGTAAGATTTGGATCAAATAATTCTATTATATTTTCATTACTGTCTTGAGTTTTACCTTGAGGAGGCTCTCCTGGATTTAATATATAAGTGAAATTTGCTGTAGACACATTTATTATTTCATCTGAAGTCTTACTAATTACCTTGGCTTCAAATGTTATTGTCTTCATTTGGCCTACGGCTAATGGGCCTATTTCAACGCCCGTTAAAATGTTTGCCATTGGCATAGGAACTCCATTTACTTTTAGGCTTCCTTCTATAAAGTCAAGATCTGGCGATAATGGATCTGATACAATTACACTATCAAGATCTATATCTCCTTCATTAGTTACTTTAATAGTATAAATTATTGTATCTCCTACTACAGCGCTATCTACATTAGATGACTTTTCAACTCTTATTTTTGCCTCTACAGTTTTTACTCCTATAGGATCTTCTGCTGTTACTTCGATTATTTCTGGTGGGAAGTTAGGATCTGTAACAACTTCGCCTGTGCCTACGGCTACGTTTTTAAAAGGATCATCTGTTGGAAGCAGTTCATTTACTAAAACAGTTATTTCTACAATAACTATTTGACCTGGGTCTATATCTCCTATAGGTATACCTACAGCTAAATCTCCTCCAACAATATTTCCATCTACCTTAATCTCTTCTACTGAAAATTCTGGTGGTAAAGTATCTTGAAGTACAAAGTTTTCAACTTTTATATCGCCTGTATTTTCAATTCTTATAGTATAAGTGAAAGTATCTCCTACTTCTACATTTTCCTTGTCTGCTTCTTTTGTCATTTCTATTTCAGGCGAGAATATTCTTACCTGTTCTTCATTACTTTCTACTGTTTCTGTAATTATAGGATCTCCGTTTTCATCTGAGTATTCATAAGTTGTAGTTACAATATTATTTATAATCTTATCATCTGGTACAGATACAACTATTACATCAAAAGTTACCGTTACTTGTGAGTTAGCAGGTACTGTACCTATATTTACTCCAACAGTTATATCTCCACCAATTGGATTTCCATCTACTTTAATATTATTATCAAACTGAACATCTTGTGATAGTGGATCTTGAATAGTTACATTATCAGCATCTAAGTTCCCGCTATTTGTAATAATTAAGGTATAAGTTATAGTATCTCCAACTAAAGCTCCTTCTCTATTAGCTATTTTCTCTACTGTAAGATTTGCTTCGTCTACAGTTGAATCAACTTCATTACTTGTAGCTGTTTCTGTTATTGTTTCATTATTTTCTGTATAGCTATACTCTACATCGGATACGTTAGTTAAAACAGTTCCAGGAGGGAGATTTTCATCTACTCTTACTTGGAATTCTACATCTTTTGTAACTCCTATTCCAAGAGGACCTATATCTACTCCCGCTTCTATATCTGCACCTGGAATAAGAACGTTATCTACAGTTACTGTATTTGGTATAACAGTAGTACCTGCAGGTATTGTATCAGTTACTATAACAGGATCTAAAGCTACACTACCTGTATTTGTAACTGAAAGTGTATAAGTTAATATTCCACCTGGAACAACTTGTGTTAAGTCAACAGACTTTGTAACTTCTAAGTTAACATCAACTACTGTAGTATCAACAACATTAGATTGAGTTGTCTTTGTAAATAATACTCCATCTAGTTCGCTTCCAAATACAGCTGTCGCTGAGTTTGAAATAACATCTCCAGGATTTGCTCCAGGCCCTACTATTACAGTGAATACTATTGTTCTCATCTGGCCTGGTATCATTGGTGCAAGTTCTATTCCTGATTCAATATCAGCACCTGGAGCTAATGCTCCATCTACAAATGTTGAGTTAGGCTTTAATGTTGTATTAGCTGGAAGTGTATCCTGAACTACAGCTGTATCAAGTGTTGTTGTACCTGTATTTGTAGCTTTGATTGTATAAGTTATTTCATCTCCTACTTGTGCTATAGTTTTATACGTTTCTTTTTCTAAAGTTAAGTTTACATCTACGACATTTACTGTAATAGAAGTTGAACAACTTAATTGAGTAAGAGGTACAGTTGCTACTATATCAAAAGTATCTACACCAACAAACCCTGGATTTGGTACATAAGTCCAATCTCCAGTTAATATATTTACTTGAGCATTTCCATTAAATGGTCCATTTGCTACTGAATAATTTATTGGGTATCCTTGAGGATCAACTGCTGTTACATTACCTGATGCATTTTGTGTTGTATCTATTGTAACAGATTGTGGCATTGGACAAGTTGGTGGGAATGGTGCTATGTCTATTAAATAGTCTTCTACCTCACCATCTTCAGCAGGACCGATACTTCTTGTATCTTCATCTGTTGGGGAAAGATTATTATTAACTAGCGTTTCTGTTGTTAATCTCGCTCTTACAAAAGTATATGTTCCTTGTAGTGGTGGAACAATATTCACATTATTAAATGTCACTGTAAAGTTTCTAGGATTTGTTACAGGATCTGTTGGAACTATAATAAGCTGTGCTGCTTCATTCCCTTCAAAGATTCCATTTTGATTAAAGTCTATCCATACATATAAATTAGCTGGTAAACCAGTATCATTACTAGCTGATATATTAAAAGAATACGAATTATCATTTATAGTAAGTGGAGTAAGAGGAAGTACAACACCATCATCTGGTATATTAGCAGGTATATCATCACCTGTTGCAAATGAATTTTGAAGTGCATCTTGTTCACCAGTGACTTGAGTTCCTAATGTTAGCGGATTTATTATTTGATGTCTTGGTCCATT
>NZ_CAXVJR010000018.1:0-5110 GCF_964259345.1 Paraclostridium bifermentans | reverse complement strand
AAGCTCTTTAGCGCCGATGGTACTTGGTGGGAAGCTGCCTGGGAGAGTAGGACGTAGCCGCGTAATCTTTTTTATTTTGTAATAAAAATTATATTGTAACTACATATAAAATTAGATATTTTATATATAGTTTTACGTGAAACAAAATATCTCTTGCTAAAATTAGCAAGAGATATTTTTATTAAATAAATTATATTTAAAGAATATATATTTTAAAAAATAGCAAAGGAAAGCTAAGTAAATTTTTATAATCGCATATTAGTTAAAAATAAAAATTTTTTATTATAATCTATAAAGATTCAGTTAATTTAATTATTCTATTTAGACCTTCTGTAAAGTTACTTTCACTGCAAGCGTAAGAAATTCTTATATAATCATCCATACCAAATGCTATTCCAGGAACAGCGGCAACTTGATAATCATCTAGTAACTTATTACAAAATTCGATAGAGAAACTATCATTGTAATTAAATGATTTTTTTATTTTAGATAAATCTATAAAGATATAAAAGGCTCCATTAGGAGTTACATATCCTAACTTAGATGATTTATCAAGCATATCAACAACTAAGTTTCTACGATTTTTATAAATATTATTTATAGTAGAAATATAATCAGTACAATCTTTTAAAGCCCCATATGCTATATATTGTGCAGTAAGTGAAGGATGAGATACTAAATGACCTTGTATAGTAGATATTGCTTTTGCTATTGTTTTATTACTAGCAGTATATCCAATTCTAAGACCAGTCATTGCGAATGATTTTGAAAAACCGTTAATAGTTATAGTTATATCTTTTATATCCTCACCCAGAGAAGCAATAGAAGTAAATTCATCATTATAGCAAATTCTTTCATAAATCTCATCTGCTAATATATATATATTGTTTTCTAGACATACATTTGCTATTTCTAGTAATTCACTTTTTGTATATACAGCCCCTGTTGGATTAGAAGGGTTATTTAAAAATAACATTTTAGTGTTAGGTGTTATGTATTTTTCTAGTATATCTTTTGTAAGTTTAAAATCATTTTCTTTATTTGTATCAATAAATACAGGATTAGCATTAACTAACTTAATCATTTCAGGATAGCTAACCCAATAAGGCTTAGGAACAAGTACATCATCACCTGGATTTAATATAGCTAATAAAGTATTTGTTATAGCATTTTTAGCACCACTAGATACAACTATATTATCTATATCGTAGGTACAGTTATTTTCTATTTTAAGTTTATTGCATATTTCCTCTCTAAGAACTTTTAATCCAGGAACTACATCATAGTTAGTTAAATTTTCATTAAGTGAATCTATGCCATATTTTTTAGCTTGATCTGGAACAAATGAATCTGGCTCTCCGATACTTAGATCTATTATAGATTTTCCTTCAGCTTTTAAACTTCTAACTTTGGAACTTATACCAATAGTATAAGACGGTGTTATATTACTCAATCTTTTCGATAACATTAAAAATACCTCCTTGAAAAAATATATAATTATATTATATATTAATTTACAATAATAAAGGAAAATATATAAATATATAGAAGATAATATATATAGAAAGATTACTAAAAATTCTAAAAAAATTAAAAAAGTTTGAAGTTATTACAAATACTAACGTTCAAAAAATGTAGATAGCTGTTTCAATGCTTACAGCAGATTTGACGATTATGAGTAAATTTGCTAATCTTATATAGTAGAGAAATTAAAGACTTCCCTTTGACTTTGTTAAAGGGGATTTTTTTCATCCGGGAATACTATATATAGTGGGTATGTCTATTTGTAAATACAATATATTGTGATAGAGGGGGATTTTATTGTGATTGAAATAGTAAGGAAAAGAGATGGAAGATTAATACCTTTTAATTCTGACAGAATAACTAGAGCTATATTTTTAGCCGCTAGTAAAGTTGCAAAAAGAGAAAATACTACAGCGGATTATCACTTAGCAGAATTATTGACACAAGATGTAATAAAATTATTAAATTTAAAATATATAGATAAAACACCAGGGGTAGAAGATATACAAGATGCTGTTGTAAAAGTACTTATAGAAAAAGGACATGCAAAGACTAGTGAAGAGTACATTGTTTATAGAACGGAACGTAATAGAATAAGAGATTCTAAATCTAGACTTATGAAGTCAATAGAACAAATAACTTTTTCAGATGCAGGAGAAGCAGATATAAAAAGAGAAAATGCAAATATAGATGGAAACACAGCTATGGGTACTATGCTTCAATATGGAAGTACAGTCTCTAAAGAATTTTGCAAGACTCATATACTAAAACCAGAACATGCTTTTGCACATGATAATGGAGATATACATATTCATGATATGGATTTTTTAAATATGGGAACATTAACATGTTGTCAAATAGATTTAAAAAAATTATTTAAAGGTGGTTTTTCTACAGGGCATGGATATTTAAGAGAACCTAATGATATTATCAGCTATGCAGCTTTATCAGCTATAGCGATACAAAGTAATCAAAATGATCAACATGGGGGACAAAGTATACCTTTCTTTGATTATAGTTTAGCTGAAGGTGTGTATAAAACATTTAAGAAATTATATGCAAGTAATATATCTAAAGCATTAAATCTTTATGAAGATATAGAGGTATTAGATGAAGTTAAAGAAATAATATCTTATGTAGAAAAATCAACAAATAGTAAAGCTAGTTTAAAATTAGAAGATGCTTATGTAGAGTTAGAAAATAAGGAATTAGCTAATATATTCAAAATCGATCTTGAAATAGCAAGTAAAGTTCAGAAATTTGCATGGAAAGAAGCTTATAAAGAAACAAATAGAAATACTTATCAAGCAATGGAAGCATTTATACACAATTTAAATACAATGCATTCAAGAGCTGGAGCTCAAGTTCCTTTTTCAAGTGTAAACTTTGGTACAGATACATCTGAAGAAGGTAGAATGATTACTAAAAATTTATTACTATCTGCAGAAAAGGGGTTAGGAAATGGAGAAACACCTATATTCCCTATATTGATATTTAAGGTAAAAGAGGGAATAAGTTTAAATAAAGAAGATCCGAATTACGATTTATTTAAATTAGCTTGTAGAGTATCTGCAAAAAGATTATTTCCTAATTTTAGTTTTATTGATGCGCCATTTAATGCTAAATATTATGTAGAAGGAAGACCAGAGACGGAAGCTACATATATGGGATGCAGAACAAGAGTGGTAGGTAATGTATGTGGTGAAGATATAGTAAGTGGAAGAGGAAATTTATCATTTACGACAATCAATCTACCTAGGCTAGGAATAAAACATGGACTAGTAAATGGACAAGCTACAGATATAGATGGATTTTACAAAGAATTAGATGAAAAGATAGATTTAGTAATAGATCAATTACTTGAAAGGTTTGAGATTCAAGGTAATAAAAAGGTTAAAAACTTTCCTTTCTTAATGGGGCAAAATGTATGGAAAGGATCTGAGAACTTAGGTGCTAATGATACATTAAGAGAAGTAATAAAACAAGGGACATTAACAGTAGGATTTATAGGATTGGCAGAATGCTTAATTGCTCTTATAGGTAAGCACCATGGAGAAAGTAAAGAAGCTCAAAATATGGGTATAGAAATAATAACTCATATGAGAAATAGGATGGAGCAAGCTAGTGAAGAGTATGGATTAAACTTTTCATTAATAGCAACTCCAGCAGAAGGGTTATCTGGAAGGTTTACATCTATAGATAGAAAACATTATGGGGATATAGAAGGTGTAACTGATAGAGAATACTATACTAATTCATTCCATGTACCTGTATATTACAAGTTAAGTTCGTTTGATAAGATAAAAATAGAAGCTCCATACCATGAACTCACAAATGCTGGTCATATAACTTATATAGAATTGGATGGAAGTCCATCTAATAATTTAGAAGCTTTTGAAACTATAATAAGAGCTATGAAAGAGATGGGCATAGGTTATGGTAGTATAAATCATCCTGTAGATAGAGATCCAGTATGTGGTTATTCTGGTATTATTCAAGGGAATATATGCCCCGCTTGTGGTAGAAATGAACTAGATGGAGAAATAGGATTTGAAAGAATTAGAAGAATAACAGGATATTTGGTAGGGACTGTAGATAGATTTAATAATGCTAAAAAAGCTGAAGTAAGAGATAGAGTAAAGCATAATTAATATTTTAATGGGGTGATTTACATGAAGATAAGATTAGCTTCTCCTATTACTATGGATAGTATAGTAGATGGTCCGGGGTTAAGAGCTGTAATATGGACACAAGGTTGTATCCATCAATGTAAAGGATGCCATAATCCACAAACACATGATTTATGTGGAGGTTACTTGGAAAACACTGATAAAATAGTTAAAGAAATCTGTAACTTAAAACTTCATAGAGGAATTACATTATCTGGAGGAGAACCATTTATGCAGAGTGAGGCTCTTTTAGATATAGCCAAAGCTTCTAAGGAAAATAAATTAGATGTATGGGCATATACTGGATATACCTTTGAAGAACTTTTAGATAAGAAAAATCCTTCTTATTTTAATAATTTAAATCTACTTAGAAGTATAGATGTTTTAGTGGATGGAAAATTCATAGAAGCTAAAAAAGATATAAGTTTTAAATTTAGAGGATCATCTAATCAAAGAATAATAGATGTTCAGAAAAGTTTAAAAGGAAAGAAGATATATTTACATGAAGAATATATGAAAGATGAACTAGAAATAGCTAAATAATATATATATAAAGAAAAAAGTATGTAAATCTTAATAAGATTTACATACTTTTTTTCTTTATATGAATATTTATTATAAAAAAATGAAAAAATACGAAGGTATTGTTAGTATAGGGGTTATCCTGGTGGATAATGTGGATAAGTGCTATTGATATAAGTGAATAACAAACTTTAAAGCTGTAGATAATGTGGATAAAAATGTTGATAACTTGTTGATTACTTTTTTTATTAAAGTAAAAATGAAAAATAATTAAAAAAAATAAAAAAAACTGTTGACGATAGTTTAATTAGGTGATAAAGTATTACTTGTCCTTAAGAAACGGACGAAACGAAAAACACAAAATGAACTTTGAAAATTAAACAGTAGGTTAATTA
>NZ_CAXVJR010000017.1:0-7069 GCF_964259345.1 Paraclostridium bifermentans | reverse complement strand
TGATGCATTTCCTGATCCTATATTGCTAATTTCTCTAAATACATTTAATTTATCACATTCAAATTTCATATGTACCTACTTTCTATCTATTATTTAGATTTTACTGTTAATTGTCTTTATGTTAACTAATTCTTTCTTATAAGCATTTAAACTATATTAAACAGATACAATTTGATTACTTATAATTGTATTTACATCTAATATTAAGCTTATTGATCCATCTTCTAAAATTGAACATCCTGATATATAAGAATGAACTTTATTAAATTGTGTTAATAATGGAGGTACAGGTTTAATTACTACTTGTTGTTGTCCTATAATACTATCTACAATAATGCATACATTACCCATCTCAGATTCAACTAAGATCATAACTCCTTCATCTGAATTTGTATTGTTCATTTCAAGCATATTTGACAATCTACGAATTTTATAACAATTTCCTCTTATTATGCTATGTTCTTCTCCATTTGGATTTTTAACTATTTCATAAGACCCTTGTCTAAATACTTCTTTTATATTTAACGAAGGTATTATGTATATTTCATTTCCAATTTTAACTTTCATTCCATCTACTATAGCTAGTGTTAGTGGTATTCTAAGTATAAACATTGTTCCTTTTCCTAACTCACTATCTATAGTTATAGATCCTCTTAATTTTCGGATATTTGTATAAACAACATCCATACCAACTCCTCTTCCAGAGTATTCACTTACAGCCTCTTTAGTTGAGAACCCTGGAGCTAGTATGAAGTTATATGCTTCTTTGTCACTTATCTCATCTATACTTTTGTTAGTTATTCCTTTTTCTATTGCCTTTTTTATGATAGCTTCTTTATTTAATCCTCTACCATCGTCTTTTATTACTATTACTACATCTCCACCAGTATTCTTTGCTTCTAGTGTAACTGTTGCTTTTTCTGGTTTTGTAGTTTGTTTACGCTCCTCTGGAGTTTCTATTCCATGGTCCATACTGTTTCTTATCATATGCATAAGTGGATCTGAAATATTTTCTAAAATATTTTTGTCTACTTCAGTTTGCTCACCTATTAATTTTAAGTCTACTGATTTACCAGTTTTTCTACTCATATCTCTTACAACTCTTTGCATCTTTGTAAAAGTTGATGAAATAGGTACCATACGAATAGACATTACTACGTCTTGTAATTCATTAGTTAATTGATGTAATCTTCTTGCTTGTTTTTCAAAATTATCACTATCAAAATTTTCTAATTGAGACTGTTTTTCTACCATAGATTCAGTAGTTACAATTTCTCCAACTAAATTCATTAATGTATCTATTTTACTTATATTTACAGTTAAGTAACTATTTTTGTTATGATTATGTGATTGGCTTTGTTCTTCATTTTGTTTTTTAACTTTTACATTATTATTTATATCTTTTTTTATTTCTTCTACAGGTACTTCTTTTTCCTCAGCTTTTTGTTCAGCTACTATTTCTTGTTTTACTTCATCTTTTATTTCTTCTTTAGTAACTACTATTTCTTCTTTAACTTCTTCAGTAGCATTCTCTTCTTTTACTATTCCAAACATGCTTTCTAATTCATTTTCATCTGTTACTTCTGTTACTTCAAAATCTTTTAAAAACATTGTTTCACAAATGCATTGCTTTATAGAATCTGAATCTTCTTTTGTTTTTATATATAAAGTAAATCCATCTTTAGCTATAACATCATCACAATCTGATTCTAAATCTTCTGGTATGGTTTTTATAAACGAACATATACTGTCTATCATCGTCGCTACACCTAGTGATCTAATACCTTCCATTCCGCATCCAGTTTCAAAGAATATCTTTACGCAAAAACAGTTGTCTCCATCTTCCTTTGTGATAACTTCACTTTTACATTCTTCATGTACTTCTGTATTTAATTCATTATTACTATTTTCATTTTCAATATCATCTTCAACTAGTAGTTTTGAAACTCTTTCATGTAATTCATCTATACTAGCATCAGGAAACAATCCATCTTGTACCTTTAATATTTCTTCTTTTAAAAAGTCAATACTAGCTAGTACAACATCAATAAGTTCTTCCCACTTATTGCTCGATAACTCACGTCCATTACGAATTTCATCAAATACATCTTCTATACTATGTGTAAGCTTAGTTAAACTGTCATATCCCATCATAGCTGAAGACCCTTTAATTGTATGCATTGCTCTGAAAATCTCTTCAATTTCAGGCTGTCCTAATTGTCCTACAAGTAGAATTTCTTCTAGTTGTTCTAGTAGCTGCATATTTTCTTGTACGTAAAATTCATTTAAAGAATCCATTCCGCTCATAATTTTTCTCCTTTATTAAAAAATATAATAGATTTATACATCCTTTATATTTATCTGTTATTTATATTTAACTTTCAAAAATGGAAGCATAGAAGCTTCCATTTTTTACTCATAAATTACAAAATACTTATATGTACTATTAAAATTCATTCATACTAAAATAGTTTGCTTCATCACTATTGAAATTTATATTTCTATCTAATTCATTTATATCTTTTAGTCTAAAGTTCTCTATAAGTGATTTTAGCATTTGTGCTTGTCCACTTAGTTCTTCACTTGCGGCCGCACTTTCTTCTGATGTTGCTGAGTTTGTTTGTACTACATTTGATATTTGTTCCACACCTAATGTAACTTGTGATATTGCATCCGCTTCCTCTTCAGATGCTTTAGCTATTGCATCTACTAATGTAGTAGTCTGATTAGTTGTATCTATAATTTTTTGAAGCGATTCAGCTGTATTATCTACAATTTCTGTTCCTTTATTAACTGCTTCTATTGAATTTTCAATTAATGTAGCAGTATTTTTTGCAGCTTCTGCCGACTTTGCAGCTAGATTTCTTACTTCATCTGCTACAACAGCAAACCCTTTACCAGCTTCTCCTGCTCTAGCAGCTTCTACCGCTGCATTTAATGCTAATATATTTGTTTGGAAAGCTATATCATCTATTGTTTTTATAATTCTACCTATCTCATTAGATGTAAATGAAATTTCTTCCATAGCTTTTATCATTTGTTTCATTTGCTCATTACCTTCTTTAACTTGAGAAGCTGAGTTTAATGTTAAGTCATTAGCATTTTTAGAATTTTCTGCAGTATCTTTAATCTTATCTGATATTTCCATAATAGTAGCTGATAATTCTTGTATTGAACTAGCTTGTTCAGTTGCTCCTTGTGCCAACATTTGAGAACCACTTGATACTTGTTCTGATGCTGCTCCAACTTCATCTGAAGCTATACTAATTTGTGACATTGTTTCACTTAAATCATAAGTTATTTTATTTACTGATTCTTCTATATTTTTAAACACGCCTATATATTCAGCTTGAGTTTGTACATCAAAGTTTCCAGCTGCAATTTCTCCTAATACTCTAACAGTATCATTTATAATTTCTTTAATATTGCTGCTCATTTGAAGCATACTGTTTGATAGAAGTCCTAATTCATCTTTTGATTCATATTCAATTTCTATATCAAAATCTCCATCAGCCATTTTATTTGCTGCTTCCTCTATTTCTTCAATAGGTTGTTTTAAACGCTTTGTTATATATATACATATAGCTATACCCACTATTATAGTAATTGTGCTAATTACTATAGCAATAGTAGTTGCTTGTGTAGATGTTTTTTTCACTTGATTATGGAAGTCAATTCCACTAGCTTCTGCCTCTTCATTCAGGGCTAATGAAGTTTCAACACATTTGTTGTATACACCCCAATATGGAGTATCTTTCGCTGTTATTTCTATTGCTTTATTGTAATCTCCTTGAAGCATAGCAGCTTGAACTTTTTCAAACTCTTTTTTAAAATTATCTATTGCATCTTCTAACTCTTTAATTTGTTGATTATCTTCACCTAAAGATTTATAAAGTCCATCAATATTTTTATCAATACTATCAAAATCACTTAAAACTATATTTCCATAGTGTTGAGGTTGATGTTCAAGAATTGCATTTCCCATATTTCTTCCTATAGAAACTAAGTCCCTTCTAATTTTCATAGTTTGATTTGTTGACTGATAAGGACCTTCAAATAATTGCGTACTTAATGTTTCAGCCTTTCTTAATTTAGATATTGTATAAAAACTAGTACATGCTGTTATTAACAGCAAAATCCCAAAAGCTACAGTAAGCTTTCTCCCAATTTTCAAATTTTTCATATAAATTCCTCCCCAAATTATTTATTATAGTTTTTATTTACTTACATAATTAATACAATTTCAACTTTTCCCCTTAATTTATTGATTTATGTTTTTATCTAAACTCATATTGATTAGATAAATCTTAATTAGTAATTTAATTTCTAAATTTTTATTCCATATATTTTAAGTTTAATTAAGTATACAATTAACAACATTGATTAGTATTTAACTATTGTTTATGTTTACTTTTAAATTCTTATCAATTTAAATATCTTTCTAGTTTTTTATACGGATAAATATATAGATACTTTAGATTTTATATTTTATTTAATTATAAATTTAATTTAATTTTTAAAATTAATAAAGCCATAAAAGAAACGCTTAACTTCATTTCTTTTATGGCTTTATTATTTTATATGAAAAATATTTAATTTAGTTATTTTATAATTTAGCTAAAGCAGATACTATTATTTCTTCTTTAAATGGCTTTACTATAAACCCTTTTGCTCCATATATAATTGCTTCTTTCATTCTTGCTTCTTGGCCTAATGCTGATACCATAACTACTGATGCTGCTGGATCTATCTTCTTTATTTCTCTTAAAGCCTCTAGTCCATCCATTTCTGGCATAGTTATATCCATTGTTACAACTTCTGGTTGTAATTCTTTATACTTTTCTATTGCCATTACTCCATTTTCTGCTTCTCCTACTATTTCAAATCCATTGCTCTCAAGCATATTACGTATAGACATACGCATAAATGCTGCATCATCAACTATTAATACTCTTTTCATACTATTTCCTCCATTTTGTTTACTTCATTTTCTTTCTATACACTGATGGTTTAACACGTTCAAATTCTGTATCTAAATTTGATAAATTTTCAGACATACCTATTATCAAATATCCTCCTGGTTTAAGAGAATCATACAATCTTTTACACAGCTTTTGTTTTGTAGGGTTATCAAAATAAATCATAACATTCCTACAAAATATAACATCATGATAATTTTTATTCCATCCTATTGTATCATTTAAATTAAAATATTTAAACTCAACTAACCTTTTTATTTCATCTTTAATCGCATAGTCTCTATTATTTATTTGTTGAAAATAATTTTTAACCCATACTTGCGGAAGTTTAGATATCTTACTTTCTGAATAAACTCCTGCTTTAGCTTGTTTTAATACATTATTTGAAATATCTGATGCTGTTATAGATGTCTTTAACCTTGGATATTTTCCTAAGACTGATTGCACTAACATAGCTATACAATATGGTTCTTCTCCTGTAGATGAAGCCGCACACCAAATTTTAAGCCCTCCTACTGTTGGCTTTTTTAGGTTTGGTATTAAAACTTCATTTTTTAAAAATTCATAGTGCTGTTCTTCTCTCATAAAATATGTAAAGTTAGTTGTTAGCTTTTCCACTAATATTGCTGCTTGTTCTCCTGTTTTATCACACATTAAGTTATCTATATAACTTTTAAAATCTGAAAAACCAAATCTTTTTATCATTAATACTAGTCGTGTTTCTATCAGTGTTTTTTTCTTTTCAAGATTTATTCCATAATTATTATACATAAAATTCTTTAATCGTACAAAATCTTTATTCGTTAATTCCATTTTTTCTGTCCTCAACAATCTCTAATAATGAATCACAGTCTAAAATCATTTGAACATCATTATTTATTTCACTAACACCTTTTATAAAGTTCGAAACTCCATTACATTTACTAGAATCCATCTTCATACACTTATCTGGAGCGATATTCATAACTTCATTTACTGCATCAACTATTAATCCTATTTTGTTTTCATTATTTTCAATAATAATTATACATGTTCTTTCATTGTACTCTATAGGTTCCATATCAAATCTCATTCTAGCATCCATAATTGGAATAATTGTACTTCTTAAGTTTATTATTCCATTCATATACTTAGGCAAGAACGGAACCTTAGTTATAGGTAACATTTCAATAATTTCAATTATATATTTTGATGATAGTGCATACTTTCTATCATTTATTACAAATACCATATATAAATCATCTATTTTATTTTCTATTGTGTCTTCATTTTTGTTCTCTATTATTGCACTCACAAACAATACACCATCCTCTTAAATAAGTTTTTCGCCTTTCCCAACACTTTTTATACGAAGTTTATTTGTAAGCGTATCAAAAGTAATAGTTCTACCACAAGTTCCTAATACATCTTCAGAAACGATAGGAACCCTTAACTTAGCTAATGTTTCTTTACAAACTTTAACATTTTTTTGCCCAATAGTGAATATACTATTATCACTATTTTTAAAACTAAACATGTGGGCTCCTCCTGCTAACTTAGCTTTTATATACATGGGATTTGCTCCTGCTTTTTTCATTTCTTCATATAATAAATTGATTCCTGTATCTGCGTATTTAGCCTTGTTCAATAAGGTTTTGTCACACTTTGAATCAGATAACAAAACATGAACTAACCCTGCAATTTTCTTACTTTCGTCATACAATACTATTCCACAACACGATCCTAATCCTATTGTTGTTATTTTATCTGGTGCTTTTACAATATTAAATTCTGCTATACCCACTGTTATATTCTTCATATATGTACTCCTAGTCAACAAGTCCTAATGATGCTAGTAGCTTTTTACACGATTCTACTTTTGGTATAAAATAGTATTTTCCTTCTACTTCTTTATCTAATGTAAAGAAATCAGTTTCTATGCATAAAATAGAATCTGAAACTTCTCCATATAATGAAGCTGGTAAATTCATTATTGCCATAACCATATCTACACTAAAATATGGTATCGATGGTGTTATACTTAAACTTGTCATATCAGATATTGCTGTTAAGTATGTTCCACAAAGTATGTTACATATTTCTCCTATTGA
>NZ_CAXVJR010000016.1:0-9291 GCF_964259345.1 Paraclostridium bifermentans | reverse complement strand
AGCTCTTTAGCGCCGATGGTACTTGGTGGGAAGCTGCCTGGGAGAGTAGGACGTAGCCGCGTAATCTTTTTTTGTATTTAAATTTAAAATATACATATTTGGAATTTATAGGACATATCCTTTATTAAGTAAAATAAAAAGGAGTAGATCATATGAACTTTAATATTGAAATATGCAGGGGTAATATTTTAGATATTATTAACTTAGCAGATAGCAATGATTTATTAATTGATTCAATTGAACAAGGACCTATAAATGATGATATTATGAACATAAAAGTAAAGTTTTCAAAAAATAGTAGTATACATAGTCTTGATAAATTTGTAAATGAGATAAGACAACTAAATAGTTTAAATTCTTGTGATATAATATAAACTATGCATTTTGCATAGTTTTTTATTTGGTAAAGATACTAATATTTTAAGATATTGAAAATTATTTTAAAAGTTATATAATAATAATTTGAGAATATTGTTAAACAAAGAATTAAAGAGGAGGGATATTTAATGACAACAGGAGTTACAACACAAATATCTGAACAGACAGTAGAAACTTTTTTTAATTCAGTAAAAAATAGCGGCCCCAAATTAATATATGCAATAGCTGTATTATTAATTGGGTTATATGTTTGCAAATTAGCTAGAAAACATAGTAGAAAATTCATATTAAAATATAATGTAGAAAAAGGTATAGCTAATTTCATATCATATGCTATATACGGAGTAGGCGTTATAATGGTTTGTATGACTGCTCTAGATATAATAAATTTCCCAGTTCAATCAGTTATGACAGTAATGATATCATTACTAGGGGTAATTGGGTTATCTGTAGGTTTAGCATTTAAAGAAATACTATCAAATTTAGGATCAGGTATGATTATACTTTTCTTTAAACCTTTTAAAACAGGAGATTATATCGGAGGATCAGGAGTTGAAGGTACAGTTGATGATATACAAATATTTAGCACTATATTAAAAACTCCAGACAACAAAGCTATAATAGTTCCAAATTTTAAATTAACAAGTGATAATATAATAAATTATACTCATCAAGATAAGAGAAGAATAGATTTATCATTTGGGGTTGGATATGATACAAATATAAAATTTGCAAAAAAAGTTTTAGAAGATATATTTAATTCTGACGATAGAATATTAACAGATCCCAAACCAATAATAGGATTAAATTCACTAGGAGATAGTTCTATGGAAATAGTAGCTAGACCATGGGTGAAGACTGATGAATACTGGGATGTATACTTTGAGGTTATGGAAAAAGTTAAAGAAAAATTTGATGAAAATAATATAGAAATACCATTTCCAACAAGAGTTATTTATAATAAAGATGAATAGTTAGATTACAAAAAATATAAATTAATTTATATTTTTTGAATAAATAGTATTGAAAGTTGAGAATATATATACTATAATGATTAACAAATAGAACAACTAATAGCTACGAAGGAAATTAGTAAAAAATATATTTGTACTCAGAGAGTGAGTGGTTGCTGAAAACTCATTACAATGATTTTTGAATCTATTCTGGAGCTGCTAATCGAAAATAATACTAAGATTAGCCGTATACCTACGTTACAGGATTTAAGAGGTTTATATTTTATAAAAATATAAACAACTAGGGTGGCAACGCGGATAACAAGACTTTCGTCCCTTTTATAGGGGGTACGAAGGTCTTTTTTTTGTATATACAAATAGTTATTAAGCATTATATTAAAATGCTATTATACCAATAGGGGTAACGTTATTTTCATGAAAATAAAAAATAAAAAAACATAAAATAAATAGGAGGAAGAAAAAATGTTAGATATAAAAAGAATAAGAGAAAATCTAGAAGAAATAAAAAAAGCAATGGAAGTAAGAGGAGAAAAAGAATTTGACCTTGATGCTGTTGTTGAGTTAGATAACAAAAGAAGAGAGTTACTTAAAGAAGTTGAAGTAATGAAGAATGAATTAAATGTAGAGTCTAAAAAAATACCTCAATTAATAAAAGAAGGTGTAGATGTAGCAGAAGCAAAACTTAAATTAAAAGAGTTATCTGACAAAATAAAGGGATTTGATGAAAAAGTTAAAGAAGTAGAAACTGAAATGGAATATAGATTAATGAGAATTCCAAATGTTCCTCATCCTGATGTTCCACAAGGAACAACTGATGAAGACAATGTTGAAATAAGAACTTGGGGAGAACCTACTAAGTTTGATTTCGAAAATAAAGCTCACTGGGATATAGGAACAGGATTAGGAATATTAGATTTTGAAACTGCTGGTAAAATAACAGGATCAAGATTTACTTTATACAGAGGATTAGGAGCTAGACTTGAAAGAGCTTTAATAAACTTCTTCTTAAATACTCATACTGAAAAGAATGGATATACAGAAGTATTACCTCCTTTCATGGCAAATAGAACTAGCTTCATAGGAACAGGACAACTTCCAAAATTTGAAGAAGATATGTTTAAATTAGAAGGGCTTGATTACTTCTTAATACCAACAGCAGAAGTTCCTGTAACAAATATACACAGAGATGAAATATTAACAGGAGATCAATTACCAATAAAATATTGTGCATATACTCCATGTTTTAGATCTGAAGCAGGATCAGCTGGAAGAGATACAAGAGGATTAGTTAGACAACATCAATTCAATAAAGTTGAGTTAGTTAAATTTGTTAAGCCAGAAGAATCTTACCAAGAATTAGAAAAATTAACAAATGATGCTGAAATGATGTTACAAATGTTAGGATTACCATACAGAGTAGTTAGAATATGTACTGGAGATTTAGGATTTACAGCTGCATTTAAATATGACTTAGAAGTATGGATGCCAAGTTATAACAGATATGTTGAAATTTCTTCTTGTTCAAACTTTGAAGATTTCCAAGCTAGAAGAGCTGGAATAAGATTCAAGAGAGATAAAAAATCTAAAGCTGAATATGTTCATACATTAAATGGATCAGGATTAGCAGTTGGAAGAAGTTTAGCTGCTATATTAGAAAACTATCAACAAGCTGATGGATCTGTAGTAGTTCCAGAAGTTTTAAGACCATACATGGGTGTTGATGTTATAAAGAAAGAAGAATTATAAGAACTAAATATAAATATAATAAAGGGGAACTATATAGTTCCCTTTTATTAATTTAAAGACTAAAAATATGCTTTTATTTATATGGAATTTATAAAAAATATAAAATTATTTGTAGAACAATAGAAGAATATGGATTAAAATTTGAGTTGAATTATAAATTTAATTATGGTAATATTAAAGATGTTATAAGTTTTAGGAGGAAGCATGGATAGATCATTTTATATGAATGAAGCAATAAAAGAAGCATATAAAGCATATGAAAAAGGTGAAACACCAATAGGTGCAGTTATAGTGAAGGATGGAGAAGTAATAGCTAGAGCTCATAACCTAACTGAAACGCTAAATGATCCAACTGCTCATGCTGAAATTTTAGCAATAAGAAAAGCTTCAGAAAACTTAGGTGGATGGAGACTTATAAATTGTGACTTGTATGTGACTATGGAACCGTGTATAATGTGTAGTGGAGCTATAGTTCAATCGAGAATAAAAAAACTTATAATAGGGACTAAGCATATTAAAAATTTAAATATAGAAAAACAACATGAATTTAAAATAGATTATTTTAGTACATGTAATATAGAAGTTACATTTGGAATCTTGAAGGAAGAATGTTCTAATATTCTACAAAAATTCTTCAAGGAATTAAGAAAGCGATAGTAAGGAGAGATGGTCGAGTCGGTCGAAGGCGCTCGCCTGGAAAGTGAGTATACGGGTAAAACCGTATCGTGGGTTCGAATCCCACTCTCTCCGCCAAAACTTAAATATGGTTATAAGTTTGCTGTGCTAGACGGGAAGGTAGCGGTGTCCTGTAACCTGCAATCCGCTATAGCAGGGTTGAATTCCATCTAGAGGCTTATATATTGTAGGGCTGCCCTAAATAAGTGGTGTTGACACTTAGGTCCTGCGCAACGAAAGCTCATAAACTCCGCCAGGTCCGGAAGGAAGCAACGGTAAGTGATCACTTTCGTGTGCCGCGGGGGTGCCTAAGTCGAGCTAACTGTTTAGGTAACGCCTATGATAGTAAGTCAATAGATGGTGCACAGCTTTAATATAAAAATATGAATCCCTTATAGATAAGGGATTTTTTTAATATACAAAAACATTTATAAAAATTTAAATATAAATATAGATATAGATAAATTTAATAAAAATTGGTATATAATAAAATATTGGTATTTTAGGATTAAGGAGAGATAAATTTATGCATAAGGCACTTTATAGAGCCTATAGACCTCAAACTTTTAAAGATGTTGTAGGACAAGAACATATAGTTAGAACTTTAAAAAATCAGATTCAAAATAACAATGTTGGGCATGCGTATTTATTCTGTGGAACTAGAGGTACAGGTAAAACATCTACAGCTAAAATATTTGCTAGAGCTGTAAATTGTAACAATAGTGTTGATGAAGAACCTTGTAATGAATGTGAGGTTTGTAAAGATATACTAAATGATAATATAATGGATGTTATAGAAATAGATGCCGCATCAAACAATAGTGTTGATGATATAAGAGAAATTAGAGAAAATGTAAAATATACACCAGCTAAATGCAAGTATAAAGTATATATAATAGATGAGGTACACATGTTATCTCAAGGAGCATTTAATGCTTTATTAAAGACATTAGAAGAACCTCCATCATATGTAATATTTATATTAGCGACGACAGAACCACATAAGATACCAGCAACGATACTTTCTAGATGTCAAAGATTTGATTTTAAAAGAGTGACAGTAAAAGATATGTCAGATAGAATGAAAGAGATTTGCGAGGATGTTAATGTTGAAGTTGACGATAGAGCATTAAACTTAATAGCTAGAAATTCTCAAGGTGCACTGAGAGATGCACTTAGTATATTAGACCAATGTATGTCTTTTAGTGAAAATAAAATAGGATATAAAGATGTTGTAGATTTATTAGGGACTGTAAATGTAGAACAGTTATTCGAAATGGCTGAATATATAATAAAAGAAGATACTAAAAAATGTTTAGAGATATTAAATGAATTTGTCATATGGGGAAAGGATATAAAAAATTTAGTTGATGATCTTATCGATCATTTTAGAAATTTAATGGTATGTAAAGTATCTAAAGAATTAGATGAAATAATATCTTTACCTGATGAAACTATAGCCCAATTAAAATCTCAAGCGGAAACAATAGAAATAAATGACATAATAAGAATACTTAATATATTATCTGTAACTCAAGATGACATTAAATCATCATCTAATCCTAGAGTTTTAGCAGAAGTAAGTATAATGAAATTATCTCAACCTATGTTTGATGATAGTAAAGAAGCTCTACTAAAAAGAATATCAAATTTAGAAGAAACTATTAAAAGTGGAAATATAAAAGTTAATGCCCCTCAAATTGTACAAGAAAATGCAATAAGTAAGGAAGAATATAAAAATGAAGCAATTGAAGAAGTATATTATGAAGAGGTAAAAAGTGAAGATGTTAAGTTGGTTGAAAAATCATGGGAAAATATATTGACCCATATAAAGAAAGATAAAAATATGCCAGTATATGCTATATTAAGAGAAGCTAGAGACTTCAATGTAAACTCTAATAATCTATATATAGTATTTGATGATAACTTTGCTTTTGCTAAAAATAAAATAAGTGATGCTAAAACATTAGCATATGTAGAAGGTGTAGTAAGAGAAATTCTTAATAGAAGTTTTAGTATAAAAATAATACTTAAATCAGAATCTAAAAATATAAAATTAGAAATTGAAAAAGAAGAAAAAGACAAAGGTGAAGAAATATTAGAAAAAGTATTTCCAAAAGAGATATTAGATATAAAGCAAAGTATAAGTGAAAATGAAATTAAATAATAAATACTATTATGATATAATAATAGCATAAAATAAATAAAATAATAATCAAGGAGGATTTTTAATTATGGCTAAAAAAGGATTTCCAGGAATGATGCCTGGTAATATGAACCAAATATTAAAGCAAGCTCAAAAAATGCAAACTGATATGCAAAAAATGCAAGAAGAATTAGAGTCTAAAGAGGTAGAAACTTCTGTTGGTGGAGGAGCTGTTACAGTTAAAGTTAACGGTAAGAAAGAAGTTGTAGATATACAAATAAAACCAGAAGTTGTAGATCCAGATGACATAGAAATGCTTCAAGACTTAGTATTAAGTGCAGTTAATGAAGCATTAAGAAGTGTAGATGATATGCAATCTTCACAGATGAACAAATTAACTGGAGGAATGAACATTCCAGGTTTATTTTAGTAGGTGATTTAAATGCAAACTTATTCAGGGCCTATATCAAGGCTAATAGAGGAATTTTCTAAACTTCCTGGAGTAGGAAGGAAAACAGCTCAAAGATTAGCTTTTCACGTTATAAATATGAATATGAATGACGTTGAAGCTTTATCTAAAGCTATTGTTGAAGCTAAAAAGGAAATTAAATACTGTTCTATTTGTTATAATATAACGGATAAAGATCCATGTAGTATGTGTTCTAACAAAAACAGAGATAGTAAAGTTATTTGTGTTGTTGAGGATCCTAGGGATGTAGCAGCAATGGAAAAAACAAAAGAGTTTCATGGACAATATCATGTATTAAATGGAGTTATATCTCCAATGGATGGTATAGGACCAGATATGATAAGAATAAAAGAGCTTATACAAAGATTAGGAAATCAAGAAGTTAATGAAATAATAATGGCTACAAATCCAACTATAGAAGGTGAAGCTACGGCTATGTACATAGCAAGACTTTTAAAACCTATGGGTATAAAGGTAACGCGTATTGCTCATGGACTTCCTGTAGGAGGAGATTTGGAATATGCTGATGAGGTAACAATATCGAAGGCATTAGAAGGAAGAAGAGAAATATAATGAAAATCGAGTATTATTCTCGATTTTTTTTATTTTATATTAATTAATGTCGTTTTTTATAATAATTTAGGGTGAAAAATTTGCATATATAATATTGAAGTATAAACATTGGTATTGTATAATTTGAGATATATTTACTAAAAATTTCAATAGGGGTGCAAAATGAAATCGGCTATGAACTTCGAAGAGCATAAAGCTATGAAAGAAAAAAGAAATAAGAAAATAAAATCATCAAAGGGTAAAATCAAATATAGTGAAGTTGATGATATGAGTGTTCTTATAAAGAAAAAAACTAAGAAAGCAACAAAGCAAAAGGAAAGTAACTTTAGAAATAACTATAAGAATTATCAATACGACTATGAAGAAGACTTTTATGAGCCTAGATACTAGGTTATTAGAAAATAAATAAAAAAAATCTGTAGATTAATCTACAGATTTTTTTTATTTATTTTCTAATAATTTGTCTTCTATTAAGTTTGCTATGTTTTGAGAAGAATTAAATTTTCTTATTGATTTTATATTTTTCTTCAGAATATCTAATCTAGTAGGATCATCAATAAGAACTTTTAATAAAACAGATAAAGAATATTTTTTTGTAGTTCTAAGAGCTGATCCGCAGTTGCATAAAAAGTCTAAGTTTTCTTCTTCTTGACCAGGTATATAATAAGGAACAATCATTGGAACATCTTTAAGTAAAGCTTCTGTAGTTGTAAGTCCTCCAGGTTTGGTTACAAGGACATCTATTGAAGCTAAGATATCATTCATTTTATTAGTAAAACCTAATACGCAAACTTTTTTATCTGATATATGTGTTTCAAGTCTTTTCTCTATTTTTTCTTTTAAAGATTCGTTTCTACCTGTTATAACAAGTATTTGGAAATCTCTATCTATATCTAACATTTCCTCTAGAGTTTCTTTAATATTACCAGCTCCGAAACTTCCTCCCATTAATAATACTGTTAGTTTATCTTTATCAAAACCTAACTCAGATAGTACGGTTTCTCTATCTCTATGATTTAAAAAAGACTTTTCTACAGGTATACCTAAAGGTTTTACTTTATCAGAGTTCACACCTTCAGAGATTAGTAACTCTTTAACATACTCATGTCCAACTATATAGTAGTCTAATTCATTTTGTATCCATGTTGAATGAGTAGTATAATCAGTTAACACGGAAATAAGTGTTGGAAATGAATTAGAGTTAAAGAAATTTGAAAATTCATCCCCAAGGCTAGTATGAAATACTGTAGTAGTACTTGTGTTACTACATTGCTTTTTTAATGTACTAAGAGCTATCATTGGAAACGGATGTGTTCCAACTATTAAATCTGGTCGCTCGTCTAAAAGCAATCTTTTAAATCTTCTAGCCATAAATGTAGTTATCATATTGTCTTTAAATTCATTTTTTGAAGCTAATCCTGACTCGGAAAATCTATAGACCCTACCATAAGCGTTAGGGGTATATATAGCAGATTTTTCGTATCCTGTAGAAATTATTTTATCCATAGTTGTATTAACTAGTTTTAAGCTATCTATAATTTTGCACTCAATAGTTTCGCCATCAATTGTTTTTTTTATTAGTTCTTCTTTTATAGCTCTAGCTGCTCTATTATGTCCCCCACCTGTTGATGCAGACATAATTAATACTTTTTTGCTCATTTGTAGAACCCTCCTAATAATTAGCCTTATAAAACAAACTGTATATCTATGTATATTTGGTAATAATATTGCTTAAGCTAAATAAAGTATTGACATATTTTATTTAATATTTAATACTAATCTAATATATGTTAAATAAAAATACAAGTATAGTATTTTATAAAAAGGAGATTAAGTATATGAATAAGGTAGAAGTTTTTAGTAGTGATACATGTAAACAATGTATAGATTTAAAAAAATACTTAAAAGAAAATAATATAGACTATATAGAATACAATATATCTAAGAACTCGAATTTTAGAAAAAATCTTATAGAATTAGGCTATATGTCAGTTCCTGTGTTACTTATAAATGGCGAACATGTGTTAGGTTTTGATAAAACGAGAATAGATAATCTATTAAGTATATAATTATAAAAGGGATGTACAATTATTATATAAACCATATGGATTTAATATAAATAATAAAAAAATAAAAAAACTTTAAAAAAAGTATTGACGATATATAATAAAGCTGATATAGTATTACTTGTCCTTAAGAAACGGACGAAAACAAAAGATAAAGAGTGACAACGACAAAGTCTTAGTCGCTCGGAATGAACTTTGAAAATTAAACAGTAGGTTAATTATAAAAATTCTTTTTAAAGAATTAAACAACAAACAACCAAGCCA
>NZ_CAXVJR010000015.1:0-24133 GCF_964259345.1 Paraclostridium bifermentans | reverse complement strand
TTAAGCTCTTTAGCGCCGATGGTACTTGGTGGGAAGCTGCCTGGGAGAGTAGGACGTAGCCGCGTAATCTTTTTTATTTGTTAAAAATAAAAAATAAAGGGTTTATGTATACCTATGTAGAATTTAATTACTATGTGGGGAATGAATTTTATACATAAAAATAAAATTAAATAAATTTGAATATATTTAGGTTCTTATTGCAAGATTAATAGGGAAAGAGGTGGAAATCCTCTACAGTCCCCGCTACTGTGATGCAGACGAACTCTATTTACCACTGTTTTAACGGGAAGGTTAGAGTGAGGATGAAGCTAAGTCAGGAGACCTGCCTAGTATATTAATAACTAGGTTCTCGGGGTTATAGAATTTTAAGGTCAAATATTTTGTTTATAGATAAGCTGATAAAGACTTAACTCGAGTAGTTAAGTCTTTTTTGCGTAAAAATATAAGGAGGTAGTTATGCAACTTTTTGAACGTACTGTTGAAAATATACATCCATTGAGTAAATTACATATGAATGCAGCAAAAGAAAGATTAGATAGCCTGATAAAACCAGTGGGGAGCTTAGGAAAATTAGAAGATATATGTATACAGCTTTCTGGTATATTTGAAAAAAAATATTTTGATATAGATAAAAAAGCTATAATAGCATTTGCAGGAGATCATGGTGTTTATGAAGAAGGAGTAGCTCCAGATCCTCAAGTTATAACAAAGCTACAGTTTCCTAATTTTACGAAGGGAATATGTGGGGTAGGTGCAATATCTAAATTTGTTAATGCAGATGTATTTGCAATTGATTTAGGAATAAACACAGATGAAAAACTAGAGGGAGTTTTAGATTATAAAATTAGAAAAGGAACTTCTAATATGGCTAAAGGACCAGCTATGACTAGGGAAGAAGCTATAAGAGCTTTAGAGGTTGGAATTGAAATAACAAATGATTGCATATCAAAAGGTTATAATATAATAGGCATAGGAGAAATGGGAATTTGTAATACAACTCCAAGTAGTGCAATAGTTTCTGTTATAGCAGAATGTGATCCAATAGAGGTTACTGGAATAGGTGCGGGACTTAAAAAAGATAGAGTAGCTCATAAAGCTGAAATTATAAGAAAATCTATTAATTTAAATAGACCAAATAGATTAGATGGAGTTGATATACTATCTAAAGTAGGTGGTTTTGAAATAGCTGGAATGGCAGGGGTAATACTAGCTTGTGCTGCAAAAAGAATTCCAGTAGTTATAGATGGATTTATATCTTATGCAGCAGCACTTATAGCATATACTATAAATCCTACAACTAAGGAATATATGATTGCATCTCATACATCAGCTGAGCCAGGAGCTAAAAAATCTCTAGAAATTTTAGATTTAAATCCAATGCTTAATATGGATATGAGATTAGGAGAAGGAAGTGGAGCTGCATTAGCATTTAACATTATAGAGGCGGCGAACTTTACATATAAAAATATGTCTACTACTGATGAAGTAGACATAGGTAAATAAGAAGGTGAAACTATGAGCAAATTAATTTTGGTCACAGGAGGATCGAGGTCTGGGAAAAGTAATTTTGCAGAAAGTTTGTGTAGAAATAGAAATAACTCAACTGCATATATAGCAACATCTATTGCGTTTGATGAAGAAATGAAAGATAGAGTTAGAAAACATAAAGAAAGTAGGCCAAGTGATTGGAAAACCTATGAAATTTACAAGGATATATATTCAATAATAAATAATATAGATAATAATCATAAAACAGTTATACTAGACTGTGTAACTTTATTAGTTAATAATTTAATGTTTGAATATAATATAGATTTTGATAATTGTACAACTGAAGAAACTAATAAAATGGAAATATATATAAAAGACCAATTTGAAAAACTTATACAAGAGATAAAAAAAACAAATTTATATTTTGTAATGGTTACAAATGAATTAGGCATGAGTTTGGTACCTGACAATAAACTTTGTAGAGTTTATTCTGATATAGTAGGTAGAATAAATCAGTATATTGCAAATTATTCAGATGAAGTATATTTTGTAGTTAGTGGAATACCTATGAAAATTAAGGAGTAATTTATGAAAAGATTTATAGGAATATTGCAATTTTTAACAAGAATTCCTATTAGAGTAGATATAGGGTTTGATGAAGAATTCCATAAAACCATGTATTACTTTCCGCTAGTAGGATTTGTATTGGGAATTTTATATTTTATAATAGGGTCATTATCTAATTTAATGTTTGATGGATATATAACATCTGTAAATATATTAATAGCAACAGTTGTATTAACGGGTGGATTACATTTAGATGGAGTTGGAGATACATTTGACGGTATATATAGCTATAGAGACAAAGAGAAAATACTTGAGATAATGAAAGATTCAAGATTAGGTACTAACGCAATGTTATCAATATTATTTTTAATATTATTAAAAGTAGGCCTTATATATGCTATTGTAGAGTCTGGGCATTTATACAACTTAATATTTATGCCTGTATTTGCAAGAATGGCTATAGTGGTAGCTTCATATAAAAGTGTTACTCCAAGAAAAAATGGTATGGGAAACGTCTTCATAGGAAAACCAGACATTAAGATAATTGTTACAGGAATATTATATACTATTATAATAATTACTATTCTGAGCATATATATATTTAACTTAAATAATATAGATCTATATAAAATAATAGCATTTATACCAGTAATGATTATTTTAACAAGAATGTTTGTAAAATATATATACTCAAAAATTGATGGTATAACAGGGGATATATTAGGATGTACATCTGAATTAATGGAAGTTACATATTTAATATACATATATTTAATATTTGGATTAAAATAAGAGGTGAAAACATGTCTAGATTAATACTAGTAAGGCATGCAACAACTAATGATAATATAAACGGAAATTTATCTGGACACATAGATAGTAAATTAAGTGATAAGGGTAAATTACAGATAAATAAATTGAATGAATTTCTTAGAGAAGAAAAGATTGATATTATATACACAACTACATCTAGTAGAACCAAAGAAACGGTCAAAGATATAGCTAATAATAAAAAAATAAAAATAATAGAAAAAGAAACATTAAAAGAAATTAGTTTCGGAGATTTTGAAGGATTGGATTTTGAAACGATAAAGAATAAATATCCAAATGAGTTTCAAAAAATTATTGAAGAAGGATTTAATTATAAATATCCTAATGGAGAAAGCTTAATAGACTCTTACGAAAGAGTCTGTATAGAAATAGACAATATATTAAAAGAGAATGAAGATAAAACTATCCTATTATGTACACATGCAGGAACAATAAGAAATATAATTTCGCATTTAATAGGAAAGAGTTATAAATATCATTGGAATTTTAAAATAGATAATGCATCTGTAAGTGTTATAGATATAGTTGATGGATTTCCGGTGATTCAAACTCTTAATAATACAAGTTACTTAATAAATAAAACATCATAAATTGACATAAATTAGGTTTTTCGTTTGAAGATTAATAGGGAAGAAGGTTAGAATCCTTCGCAGCCCCCGCTACTGTAATATGGACGAAACTATTAGACACCACTGTATTTAAAACTACGGGAAGGGATAGGAGTAGAATGAAGTTAAGCCAGGAGACCTGCCTATTTTATGATAATCAAATCTTCGGGGTGAAGGATTTTAAAAATTGGTGAAGTATATACATTTTTAAAAGCCTATCCTCTAAATGGATAGGCTTTTTATTTTTTTATGCAAGCAAAATTTATAAGGAGATTAAAGACTATGAGTAAATCATTAATGTTTTTAGGAACTGCATCTAATGTAGGAAAAAGTACTTTAGCAGCAGGGTTATGTAGGATACTAAAACAAGATGGATATAAAGTTGCACCATTTAAATCTCAAAATATGGCTTTAAATTCATATATAACAAAAGACGGATTAGAAATGGGAAGAGCTCAAGTTACACAAGCTGAAGCTGCAGGAATTGAACCTGATGTAAGAATGAATCCAATCTTGCTTAAACCTTCTGGTAAAAATAGATGTCAGGTAATAGTAAGGGGGAAAGTACTAGAAAATGTTAGTGCCAGTACTTATCATGAATACAAAGATGAATTAGCTAAAATGCTAAAAGATATATATGAAGATTTAAGCAATGAATATGAAGTAGTTATCTTAGAAGGAGCAGGTAGTTGCGCAGAAATTAATTTAAAAGATAGAGACATAGCTAATATGGGGATGGCAGAAATAGCAGATGCACCTGTAATTTTAGTTGCAGATATTGATAGAGGCGGAGTTTTTGCTTCGATAGCAGGAACAATGCTTTTATTAGAAGAAAAGGAAAGAGCTAGAGTTAAAGGTGTAATAATAAATAAATTTAGAGGAACAGTAGAACTTTTACAATCAGGAATAGATATGCTAGAAGAAATTATAAAAGTTCCTGTTTTAGGGGTAGTCCCATATAGTGATTTGAATATAGAAGATGAAGATAGTGTAAGTGATAGATTTAAGAAACAGTTTAGAAAAAATGATATCAACATCGAAGTAATAAGGACTCCATACATGTCGAATTTTACAGATATTCATATGCTAGAAATACAAGAAGATGTAAGTGTTAGATATGTAGAAAGAGGTCAGTCACTTTCAGATCCGGATATGGTTATAATACCAGGAAGTAAAAATACAATAGAGGATTTAATTTACTTAAGAGAAAGTGGTTTGGAAAAACAAATAAAAGATATACAAAAACAAGGCAAGTTAGTTTTTGGAATATGTGGAGGGTATCAAATTTTAGGTAAAAAATTATATGATCCCCAAGGTGTAGAAGGAAATATAAAAGAAATAGATGGATTTGGGCTTTTAGATTTTAATACTACTTTTGAGAATGAAAAAGTTACTACACAAGTAGAAGCTATTATAAATAATAATTTAAATGGCTATTTAAAATCGCTAGGGAATATAAAGATAAAAGGGTATGAGATTCACATGGGAATAAGTGAAGGTATGGATAATCATTTTAATACTATTGTTAAAAAATTAGATAAAGACACTTTTTATCAGGAAGGATGTGTAAATAAAGAAGGCAATGTAATAGGGACATACTTACATGGTATCTTTGACAATGCAGAATTTACAAGAGGATTAATAAATTCAATAAGAGAAAATAAAGGATTAGAAAAAATAGATACAAGTATAAATTCTTTCGAAGAATTTAAAGACAAGGAATATGACAAGTTAGCGGATATATTAAGAAACTGTTTGGATATTGATAAAATATATGAAATTATAAATGGTTAGGTGAAGTTATGAAAAAAATATTAATAGCGGGAACAAATAGTGGAGTAGGAAAAACAACTATATCATTAGGTATAATGCAAGCTCTAACTAAAAGAAAATTAAAAGTACAGCCATATAAAGTTGGACCAGATTATATAGATCCATCTTACCATACCTTTATAACAGGTAGAGATTCAAGAAATTTAGATTCATATATGCTAGATGATGAAAAAATTAAATACATAGTGAAAAATGCTTCTAAAGATGCAGATATATCAGTAATTGAGGGAGTAATGGGACTTTACGATGGTTTTGGAATAGATTTAAACTCATGTACAAGCTCATACACATCAAAAATTTTAAAAGCTCCAGTTATATTAGTCATAAATGGAAAAGCAATGTCATCCTCAGCAGCAGCTATGGTATTGGGATATAAAAATTTAGATATGGATGTAAATATAAAAGGTGTAATTGTAAACAATGTAAAAACTCAAGGGCACTATGAACTTATAAAAGAATCTATAGAAACATATTGTAAGGTTGAGGTATTAGGATACTTTCCACCTAATGAGAAATTTTCCTTAGAATCGAGACATTTGGGGTTAGTTCCAAGTGTAGAAATAGATTCTTTAAAAGATAAGTTTGATAATCTTGGGGATGAAATAGAGAAATATATAAATATAGATAGATTAATAGAAATTTCAGAAAGTGATGAAATAGAAAGTAGTTTTAATTTAAATAATTTACCCAAGTTTAAGAATAAAAAAATTGCAGTAGCTTATGATAAAGCATTTAATTTTTACTACAAAGAAAATCTAGAAGTACTGGAGTATATGGGAATAGAAATTATAAAGTTTAGCCCGCTTAAAGATAAATGTGTTCCAAAGGCTGACTGTATATACATAGGAGGAGGATTCCCAGAGATATTCTCAAGAGAATTACATGATAATGAAAGCATGAGAATTTCTATAAGAAAATCGCATGAAAGTAATATGCCTATATATGCTGAATGTGGAGGATTGATGTACTTAGGAGAAAAACTTAGAGCTTCAGATGGTAACGAATACAATATGGTAGGAATTTTTAAAGGGACTAGTGAAATGACTAAATCTCTTAAAAGGTTTGGATATTGTGATGGAAAAGCTAAATTTGATACAGTTCTTTCTAAGAAAGGAGATGTAATTAAAGGGCATGAATTTCATCACTCAGTGTTCAATAGCCAAGAAGAATGTGCATATACAATGATAAAAAAGAGGGGAAATAAAGTAGTTGATAAATGGGATGGAGGATATTCTAAAAATAACACTTTAGCAACTTATTTGCATACTCATTTTTATAATAATTTGGATGCCTTAATAAGATTTATAGGTGATAGAAATGAGTAGTTTAATAATAGGAACAATGGTAGTTGCTTATATACTAGATTTAATAATAGGAGATCCATATTCATTTCCACATCCAGTTAGGTTTATTGGAAATTTAATAAGGTTTGTAGAAACTAAAATAAGAGATATAGCAAAAAATTCAAAACAGTTAAAGATAGGTGGATTTGTATTGTGGTTTATAACTGTTGGGACTACATTTTTAGTAACTTATTTAGTGTTAAATTTATTTCTATTAAGTAAAGTAATGTATTTAGTTGTAGCTTCAATAATTTTATATACTACTTTATCAACAAAATGCTTAGCTGATGAAGCTAAAAAGATATATGAGGTTTTAAAAACAGGAGATATAAAAAAATCAAGGAAACAATTGTCTTATATAGTTGGAAGAGATACAACTAATTTAAATGAACAAGAAATAATAAGAGCGACAGTTGAAACGGTAGCTGAAAATACTGTAGATGGAATAATAGCACCTATGATGTATGGCTTTATAGGAGGACCAGTTTTAGCTATGTCATATAAAGCTATAAATACACTAGACTCTATGGTGGGATATAAAAATGATAAGTATAAGGATATAGGATTTGCTTCAGCGAAAATTGATGATATAGCAAATTTTATACCTGCAAGAATAACTCCGTTTTTTATGATGCTAGCAAGTTTTATACTTGGATTTAATGCGAAAAAAAGTATATATATAGCAATGAGAGATAGAAAAAATCATAAAAGTCCAAACTGTGCATATGCAGAAGGTGGAGTAGCTGGAGCTTTAGAAATTCAACTAGGTGGAACTAATATGTATTTTGGGCAAGAGGTTTATAAACCTACAATAGGAGATAAAGAGAGAGAATTAGAAGTAGAAGATATTATAAGGACTAACAAAATAATGTACGTTACATCTTTTGTAGCACTAGTAATTTTTTCGGTTATAACATATTTAATATTTATGTAGATAGAAGGTGAAAAGATGAATAATCTTGGACATGGAGCTAATGTAGAAGACATGTGTCGAAATTATAATAAAGACCCTAAAGATATAATAGATTTTAGTTCTAATATAAATCCATACTTGATAGATAACTTGGATAAATACTTACTTGAAGGATTGAAAGAGTGTGTTAAATATCCAGATATAGAATATACAAGATTAAAAAAAAATATATCTGATTATTTAGGTATTGATAGTTCATTTATAATACCAGGAAATGGAGCAACAGAAATTATATATCTTTTAATGAAAAGCATAGGGAAAAGAATTGCAATACTAAATCCTACATTTTCAGAATATGAAAGAAGCGCGAAGTTGAGTAATTTAGATGTATTAAATCTTTATTTAAACAAAGATAAAAATTTCGATTTAGATATAGAAAACATAGAAAGTAATATAAGTAAATTTGATAGTTTATTTATATGTAATCCATCAAATCCAATAGGCAAAGTATATAAACTTGAACAATTATTAAAAGTTTTAAGTGATAACAATAAACTCTTAATAATTGATGAAACATTTATGGAGTTTGTGGAAGATGAAGAAAGGTATAGTTTAGTAAAGTACATAAAAGATTACCCAAACATATTTATAATTAAAGCTGTTACAAAATTCTTTGGAATGCCGGGTATAAGATTAGGCTACGGTATCTGCAGTAATAAGGATTTACTACAAAAAATATATGAGATAAAAGAACCTTGGAGTATAAATACTTTTGCGGATATATTTTCAAATTATATTTTTAAAGAGGAAAAATATATAAAAAATAGTAAAAAATTTTTTGTTAAAGAAAGAAAATTCATGCTGGAAAACTTAGCTAGAATTAAAAATATAAAAGTATATGATACAAATACTAATTTTATATTGATTAAGTTAAAAAACAAAAAGGCTAATGAGTTAAGGCAAGAATTATTTTTGAAAGGAGATATTCTTATAAGAGATGCATCTAATTTTAAAAATTTAGATGAGAGCTATATAAGAGTTGCTGTAAAAACTCACGAAGAAAATTTAAAACTATTAAATCAAATAAATAAAATTCTAGGAGAATAGAATGAAATCACATGGAATATGCCCAGCATCTTGTGGGGAATTTGTTCAAGGTATGATAAAAGATAAAGAGTACCTATCATCTTATGCAATAGATAAGTATTCAACTGTAACGCTAGAAGAAAAATTAGAAAATATAAATAGAGGTCCTCTAAAAGCTAGAAGAGCATTAGAAGAGATTTTTAAATATTTTGATTTACCAAGAAAAGATTTGAAAAATATATCTATAGATATAAGAAGTGATATCCCTATAGGTAAAGGGATGGCAAGTTCAACAGCAGATATAGGAGCTACGATAAAAGCAACTTTAAATCTTATAGGAAAAGATTTAGATGAATATGAGATATCTAAAATTGCAACAAAAATAGAACCAACAGATTCTATTTATATAAAAGAAAATACAATATTTAATCCTTTAGATGCTAATGTTATAAGAAAGTTAGGAGTAATAGATAGAGGCAAAGTTATAATACTAGAGCCTAATGAAACATTAAGCACAAGGCATATAAGAAAAAAAGAAAACTATCATAAGTTAAAAAGACAAAATAAGTACATAATTGAATATGCTTTTAAGCTATTGGGAGAAGGAATAAGTAAAAAGGATCTGATGTTAATAGGACAAGCTTGCAATATAAGTAGTGTAGCTAATGAAAATATACATAAAAAAAGATATTTAAATGAAATAATGGATATTTCAAAAGAATATGGAGCTTGTGGTGTTAACATAGCACATAGTGGAACTGTAATAGGAATACTATTAGAACCAGATATGGATGAAGAAAAAATAAAAACTAAACTTTTAGATAAAAAAATAGATAAAAAATATAAAAAAATATATACAGCTAATATAATGGCTGGGGGACTTAGGAGTGAATAAAATGGAATATGTTAAAAATCCTATGATGATAGAAAGTAAAAGTTTTGAGATAATTCAAGGAATAATAGATGAAATAAGACCTGACTATAAGTTTAAGAATGAATTAGAAGAAAAAATTATAAAAAGAGCTATACATACTACTGCAGACTTTGAATACTTAGATATATTAAAAATATCAGACACAGCAGTACAAAAAATAATAGATGCACTAAAAGATAATGCAACTATATATACTGATACTAATATGGCTCTAAGTGGAATAAATAAAAAGAGATTAGAAGCATTAGGGTGTAAATACAAATGTTTTGTGAGTGATGAAGGTGTTGCTAAGCTAGCAAAAGAAAAAGGCATAACAAGATCAATGGCAGCTGTTGAAGTTGCAGCTAAAGAAGAAGGTAAAAAAATATTTGTACTTGGTAATGCTCCAACTGCTTTATATAAAGTTATGGAAATGAAGAATTCAAAAGAGCTTGAAGTTGAAGCTGTAGTTGGAGTACCTGTTGGATTTGTAGGAGCAGCAGAATCAAAAGATGAATTAGAAAAAACGGATATTCCTTATATAATATCAAAAGGTAGAAAAGGTGGGAGTAATCTCGCAGCAGCTATAATAAATGCAATTTTATATGCAATGTAAGGTGACTTTATGGAAGAGTATGTTTATATTGATGGAAAGAAATATAAGAGAGGTTATACTACGGGATCATGTGCTACTGCTGCAGCTAAAGCAGCAACATATATGTTGTTAACTAAAAATAAAATAGAAACTATAAATATAGATACACCTAAAGGAATACCTCTAAATTTAAAAGTAGATAACATAGATATTAATGAAAAATATGCACAATGTTCAATACAAAAAGATGGAGGGGATGATATAGATGCAACTCATAAGATGCATATTTATGCGAGAGTTGAATTTATAGAATCTAAAGAGATTGTAGTCACAGGAGGAACTGGAGTCGGAAGAGTTACAAAAAAAGGCTTGGGAATAGCAATTGGAGAGTCTGCTATAAACAAAACTCCAAGAGCTATGATAAATAGTGAAGTTAGAAAAGTTATAGGTAATGATAAGGGTGTTAAGATTACTATATTTGCTCCTGAAGGTGAGAAAATAGCTCAAAAAACTTTTAATCCGAGGTTAGGGATAGTAGATGGAATATCTATAATTGGTACTACAGGGATAGTAGAACCAATGAGTGATGAAGGATGGAAAAAATCACTATCTATAGAACTTGAAATGAAAAGAGCACAAGGTTTAGAAAAAATTATTTTAGTTCCAGGTAATCACGGAGAGATGTTTGTTAGAGATTCTTTAAAAATTGATATGAAGTATGTTGTTAGAACAAGTAATTTTATAGGATACATGTTAAAAGAAGCTCAAAGAATAGGCTTTAAGAAAATCCTAATGGCAGGCCATCTTGGAAAGTATGTAAAAATAGCAGGTGGAATATTTAATACACATAGTAAGGTAGCTGATGCTAGAAATGAAATATTAATAGCAAATTTGGCAATTATGAATGCACCTTTTGATCTTATAAAAAAGGTAAATGAATGTGTTACAACAGAAGAGTTTATAGAGATATTAGATACAGATATCTATATAGAATATAAAACAATCTACAACACACTTTCAAATAAATGTAAAAACAGAATAGACATCTATTTAAACGATGATGAAATAGACGTAGAAGTAATGATATTTTCTATGGAAAAAGAATTGCTTGGAGAATCAGATAAAGCTAATTGCTTGAAGGAGGAATTTTGTGATTAATATCATTGGATTAGGTCCGGGTAACGTAGGATACTGTACGAAATTAGGAGAAGAATTAATATATAATTCAGATGTATTAATAGGTGGAAGAAGAAATTTAGAAAGTATTACAAACTTTGAAGGTGAAAAAATAGAGTTAAACACAAATTTAAAAGAAGTTGTAGAGTATCTAAAATTAAATAAAGATAAAAACATCTCTGTAATAGCATCAGGAGATCCATCAATATATGGAATAGGTAAGTATCTATATGAGAACATTGATAAAAGTAATTTGAATTTAGTCCCCGGAATAAGTTCGATGCAATATATATTTTCTAAAATATGTATTGATATGAACGATTTATATATAACTAGCAGTCATGGTAAAATTCCAAACTTTGACTATATATTAAATCACAGTAAAGTTTGCATGGTAACTGATAAAAAAATAGGACCAAAAGAAATAGCAGAAGAGATACTAATAAGGAATTTAAAAAAGGTTATGATTGTTGGTGAAAATTTATCTTATAACAATGAAAAAATAACAATAGCAAAACCTATAGATATTATGAAAATAGAAAAATTTGATATGAATGTAGTGGTGATACTAGATGAAAAATAGTGAGTTTATAACAGGAGATGTTCCTATAACAAAAGAAGAAGTTAGAGCAATTTCTATAAATAAGTTGAATTTAAAAGATAAAAAAACATTCTTAGACATTGGAGCAGGAACAGGTAGTGTTAGTGTCGAAATAGCATATAACTATCCAAATATTGATGTAATATCAATTGAATGTAAGGATAAAGCAATTGAATTAATAAATAAAAATATAGAGAAGTTTAACTTAGAAAATATTGAAGTTATAAAGGGATATGCCCCTTTAGATATAGGTAAGAAAGTAGATTCTATATTTATCGGAGGAAGTGGTCCTAATTTAAATGAAATACTAAAATGGGCTAAGGAAAACTTAAATGTTAATGGAACTTTAGTAGCTAATTTTATAATAATAGATACATTTTATAAAACCTTAAATTTATTGAAAGAATTAGGGTTTGAAGATATAGAAGCTACTATGTTAAATGTAGCTAAACTAGAGAAGTTAGGAAAAGGTGAGTATTTCAAGCCTTTAAATCCAATATATATATTATCTTGTAAAAAGGGAGAGAGAGACTATGAATAAAGTACATTTTGTAGGGGCAGGGCCAGGAGATAAAGATTTAATAACATTAAAAGGATACAAACTATTAAACGAAGCAGATGTAGTTATATATGCAGGTTCATTAGTAAATCCAGCATTACTAGAATACTGTAAAGAAGGTTGTGAAATACATAACAGTGCATCTATGGATTTAAATCAAATTATAGATGTTATGGAAAAAGGAATAAAGGCTGGGAAACAGGTTGTAAGACTTCAAACTGGAGATTTTTCAATTTATGGATCTATAAGAGAGCAAGTTGAAGAATTAGTAAAATTAGATATAGATTATGATTGTACACCTGGAGTAAGTTCATTTTTAGGAGCTGCATCAGCATTAGGTGTTGAGTATACAGTGCCTGAAATATCTCAAAGTGTTGTTATAACAAGAATGGAAGGAAGAACTCCAGTACCTGAAAAAGAAAGCATAGAGTCTTTTGCAAAACATCAGACATCGATGGCTATATTTTTATCAGTACATGATATAGAAAAAGTAGTTGAAAGACTACATGAAGGTGGATATCCAATGGATACTCCTATAGCAGTTGTATATAAAGCAACATGGCCAGAAGAAAAAGTAGTAAAAGGAACAATGGAGAATATAGCACAAAAAGTTAAAGAAAATGATATAAATAAAACTGCTTTAATTTTAGTTGGAAGATTTTTAGGTGAAGAGTACAAAAACTCTAAGTTATATGATAAGGACTTTAAGCATGAGTACAGAAAGTAAAATAGCTTTTATATCAGTAACAAAAAATGGTAGAGATTTGTCCATAAATATCAAAAACTTACTAGGAGAAGGCGATATTTATGTAACTGAAAAACTATTTGAAAAAATAGATCTAACAAACAATGATTTATATGTCATAGAAGGTAGTTTATCAAGCTTTACATCTAAGTTATTTGAAAGATATGAGGTATTAATATTTATAATGGCGACTGGAATAGTAGTAAGATCTATTTCAAGTCATATAAAAAATAAACTAGAAGACCCAGCTATATTAGTAATAGATGAAAAAGGAAAAAATGTAATAAGTCTACTTAGCGGTCATATTGGTGGAGCTAATGAAATGACTAATTATATAAGTAGCCTTATAGATGCGAATCCAGTTATAACTACAGCAACAGACGTTAACAATAAAAGCTCGCTAGATATGATTGCTAAAAACCTAAACGCTCATATAGACAACTTTAGAGAAAATGTAAAAGATATAAATTACTTATTGGTTAATGATGGAAACATAGGAATATATATAGATGGAGATTATAAGGTTGATACAAGAGGATTTACAACCATTAAAAATATTAATGAATTCCATAGGATAAACAATTTAGATAAAATTATCTATATAACTAATAAAGATGCAACGGATATAAATGATAAAAGAATAATAAAGGTTATTCCAAAAGATATTGTAATAGGAATTGGATGTAGAAGAAATACATCTTATGAAGACATTAAAAACTCATTAGAAGACCTTTTAAATAAATATAATTTAAGTAAAAACTCCATAAAAGAAATAGGAAGTGTAGAGATTAAAAAAGATGAAGAAGGTATTATAGAGCTAGCAAAAAATTTGAAAGTACCTTTTAAAACTGTAAGTATAGAAAAAATACAAGAGGTTGAAGATAAATTTGAAAAATCGGAATTTGTAAAAAAAAACATTGGAGTTTACTGTGTGGCAGAACCGGTAGCTTATATACTTAGTAACGAAAACCTTATAGTTAAAAAACATAAATATAAGGGAATAACTTTTTCGATAGGGAGATTGAAGATATGATCTATGTAATAGGTATAGGACCTGGAAGTAAAGAAATGATGACTATTCAAGCTATAGAAGCTATGAAAGAGAGCGATGTAATAGTGGGATATAAAACGTATATAAACTTAGTAACTGACTTTATAAAAGATAAAGAAGTTCTACAAAATGGAATGAGACAAGAAATAGACAGATGTAAACAAGCTGTAGAAATAGCTAAACAAGGCAAAAAGGTAGCGGTTATAAGTAGCGGTGATGCAGGAATATATGGAATGGCTGGACTTATATTAGAGTTAGTAACTCAAGAAGAACAAGATATAAAGGTAAAAGTAGTTCCAGGAGTTACTGCAAGTATAGGTGCTGCAGCTATATTAGGAGCTCCTATAATGCATGACTTTTGTCATATAAGTTTAAGTGATTTATTAACTCCTTGGGAAGTTATAGAAAAAAGATTAAGATTGGCAGCAGAAGCTGATTTTGTAATATGTTTATATAACCCAAGAAGTAAAGGAAGAAGTGAACATTTAAGTAAAGCATTTAAAATAATGAGCGAATTTAAGGATGGGAAAACTCCAGTAGGTATAGTAAAAGATGTTGGAAGAGAAAAAGAAGAAAAGTTTATATGTACATTTGATACTATGGATTTTGAAAGAGTAGATATGACTACTATGGTTATAATAGGAAACAAATCTACATTTATACATGAAGACTTAATGATAACACCAAGAGGTTATAATATATGATTTTAGTTTTGGGAGGAACATCAGACAGTATAAAAATATGCAGATTACTAAATGAGTATAAAAAAGAATATATATTATCGGTAACAACACAATATGGAGCTGATTTAGCAAATGGAATTTCTAAAAATGTAGTAGTTAAAAGAATGGACAAAGAATATATGACTAAATTTATGAAAGAAAATAATATACGTTTAGTTATAGATGCAACTCATCCGTATGCAATTGAAGTGTCTAAAAATGTTATCGAAGTATCTAATAATATAAAAGTTGATTATATAAGATATGAAAGAAAGTCACTTTTAGAAGAATTAAGTTACGATAAAGTAATAAAGGTTAAAAGTACAGAAGAAGCTTATGAAAAAGCTAACGAATTAGGAAAAAATATATTTTTAGGAACGGGAAGTAAAACGCTAAAAGAATTTACTGAAAATTTAAAAGGTAAAAAAATAGTAGCTAGGGTATTGCCTACAAGTGATGTAATAAAAATATGTGAAGATGCTGGATTAAATGCAGATAACATTATAGCTATGAAAGGACCCTTTAGTGAATCAATAAATGAAGAAATGTACAAACATTACGCAGTAGATTTAGTAATTACTAAAGAAAGTGGTATTGAAGGCGGATTTTTAGAAAAAGTTAATGCAGCTAAAAAATTAGACATACCAGTTATTGTGATAATTAGAGAAAAAATAAATTACCCAAATGTAATTAACTATATAAATGATATAAATGGATTAATAGTGGAGGATTAGGAATGAAAAAAGCAGTTTTAGTTGTTAGCTTTGGAACTAGTTATAAAGAAACTAGAGAAAAGACTATAGAAGCTTGTGAAAATAAAATAAGAAATGCATTTGAAGATTATGACTTTTTTAGAGCATTTACATCTAATATGATTATAAGAAAATTAAAAAATAGAGATAACATACATATTGAAAACCCAATAGAAGCTTTAGAGAGATTATACAAAGAAGGCTACAGTGAAGTTATAGTACAGACACTACATATAATCTGTGGAGAAGAATATACAAAACTAAAAGAACAAATAAGTCAGTATGAAGATAAATTTGAAAATATAACATTAGGAAGACCGCTTTTAAGTCAAATAGAGGATTATAAAGAAACAGTAGAAGCTTTAAAATTACAAATACCAGAATTAGAAAAAGATGAAGCTGTAGTATTTATGGGGCATGGAACAGAACATGAAGCACATAGTGCATATCCAGCCCTAGATTATATGTTAAAGCAAGAGAATATTAGAGCTTATGTTGGAACGGTAGAAGGATACCCAGAAATCGAAGAGGTTATAGTTAATCTAAAAAAAGACAATGTATCAAAAGTTAGATTAATGCCATTTATGTTAGTAGCAGGAGACCATGCGATAAATGATATGGCTAGTGATGAAGAAGATTCATGGAAATCTATATTAAATAAAAAAGGGTTTGACACAAAAGTACATTTACAAGGCTTAGGAGAAAATAAGTATATACAAGATAAATTTGTAAAACATGCACTAGACTGTAAAGAAGTAGTAAATGGGGGAGGATGCTAAGATGGCTAAATTTTATGGAATAGGAACAGGACCTGGAGATAGTGAGTTAGTAACAGTGAAAGCTGTTAATACGTTAAAAAAACTAGATATTTTATATACACCAGAAGCTAAAAGAGAGGGAAATAGTTTAGCATTAAGTATAGTAGAAGAGTATTTACCTAAAGATTTAAAAATAAAACAAAGACATTTTCCTATGAATTTTAATGATGGAGAAAAAATAATTGCTTGGAATAGAGTTGCAGATGAAATAATAGAGGATGTTAAAGAAGGAAAAAATGTTGGATTTGTAACTTTAGGAGATCCGATGATATACAGTACATATGTATATATAATGGAAAGACTTATAGACAAGATCGATGTTGAAACAATACCAGGAATTTCATCATTTTCAAATATAGCATCTAATCAAAATTTCCCATTAGTTATGGATAGAGAACCTTTAATAATAGTCCCTTGTACAATAGATGAAGAAAGAATAGACTATGCTTTAGAAAATTATAGTTCCATTGTGCTTATGAAGGTTTATAAAAACTTTAGTGCAATAGTTGATAAGTTAGAAAAGAATAATTTATTAGAATATTCTATATTAGTTAGTAACTCATCTCTAGATAATGAAGTGGTGTATAATAATTTAAGAGAGGTTGATTTAGAAAATAAAATATCTTATTTTTCTACGATATTAGTAAATAAAGAAAATACTAAAGTAGGATAAATTGGAGGATTATATGAATTTTGCAGTAGTAGGAGTTAATCATAACGATACACCTATAAACATAAGAGAATGTGTATCTTTTACGGATACACAGAAAATAGAGAGTATTAACTTCTTACTAGATAATGGTATACAAGAGGTTGTGATATTATCTACATGTAATAGAAGTGAAATATATATATATTCAAAAAATATATTAGATAAAGTAGAAGTGGTAAAAGATTTTTACGAAGACTTTTTTAATGTAGAAGATATAAAAAAATATTTATTCTGCGAGGTTGGAGAAGAAGCTATATCACATATATTTAATGTATCATCTGGGTTAGACTCGATAGTTTTAGGTGAAGATCAGATTTTAGGACAAGTAAAAGATGCTCATGAGTTTTCAAGACAATTAGGTGCAAGTAAAAAAGTACTTAATAAGTTATTTAGAGAAGCTATAACAGTAGCTAAAGATATAAAAACAACAACTAAAATATCTCAACAACCACTATCTATAAGTTATATAGCAATAAAGTCTTTAAAAGATAAAGTATGTTCACTAGAAGGTAAAAATGCTTTAGTTATAGGTATTGGAAAAATGAGCAAATTAGCAATGAAACATCTAGAAGAAGAAAAGTTAAATAGTATATATGTAACCAATAGAAGTTATGAAAAATTAAAAGATATTCAAGATGAATATAAAAATTTGATACCTATAAAATATGAAGATAGATACAATGTTATGAATGAGGTAGATGTAGTAATAAGTGCTACTGCATCACCTCATACTGTAATAAAAAAAGAAAGTATGCCAACCCTAGATAAAAAAATCATAATGATGGATATAGCTTTGCCAAGAGATATAGATAAGAATTTAAACGAACTTGACAAGGTAGAAGTTTATGACATTGATGATTTAAAGAAAATAAGTAATGAAAATGATAAAAAAAGAAGAGAATTAGCATGTGTTGGCGAATTAATAATAAAAGAAAAAATTGAAGAGTTTAAGGAGTGGTTAGAAACTATAAAAATAGATCCGACTATACAATCTTTAAATGACAAATGCGCAGACATAAGAGAAGATACACTGGATTATATATATAGGAAATTAGATTTAAACTGTAGAGAAAAAAAGATTGTAGATAAAATGTTAACCTCTGCATTAAAAAGACTAATTAGAGAGCCTATAATTAATTTAAAACAGATAAAAGACAGTGGAAAGCAAGAAGAATATATAAAAATAGTTGAAGAATTATTTGATTTGCAATAAATATGGGACAAAAGGAGATTAGGTATGAAAATCATAGTAGGTAGCAGAGGAAGTAATTTGGCTCTTACTCAAACAAACTGGGTTATAAGTGAATTGAAGAAACATCATTCAGATGTAGATTTTGAAATTAAAGTAATAAAAACTAAGGGGGATTTAATCCAGAATGTTTCTTTAGACAAAATAGGAGATAAAGGTTTATTTGTAAAAGAAATAGAACAACAATTACTAGATGGTAAGATTGACATAGCAGTTCATAGTATGAAAGATATGCCATCATGTTTGCCAGACGGATTAAAATTTGCAGGTATACCAAAGAGAGAAGATGTAAGAGATGTACTTATACTTAAAGATGGATACAATTCGTTGGAAGAACTACCTAAAGGTGCTAAAATTGGAAGTGGAAGTAAACGAAGAAAATATCAATTATTAAATCATAGACCTGATTTAAATATATTACCTATAAGAGGGAATATAGAAACAAGAATGAGAAAAATAGAAGATGAAAACTTAGATGGGGTTATACTGGCGGCAGCAGGACTTATAAGAGCAGGACTTGAAGAAAAAATAAGTTGCTATTTAGACATAGATACCATTATACCAGCACCTGCACAAGGAGCTTTAGGAATCGAAATAAGACAAGGAGACTCTAAGGTTGAAGGGATATTAAATTGCCTAACTGATGAGGTTTCTGAAATTCAAGTAAGCGCAGAAAGAGGCTTCCTAGATGGAATAAATGGAAGTTGTCACATTCCTATAGGAGCTCATTGCTATGTGGATGGAGAAAATATAAGCTTAGTAGGATTATATGGTGATGAGGAAGGTAAAAAACTTATCACTAAGACGATAAATGGAAAATCATCAGAAGCTAGAGCGCTAGGATTAGAGTTAGCTAAATTAATTTCAAAGGAGTTTGAGTCTTATGAAGGGTAAAGTTTACTTAGTTGGAGCAGGACCTGGTGATTATAAACTTATGACGCTAAAAGGTATAGAGTGTATAAAAAAGGCGGATGTTATAGTTTATGATAGACTTGCTAATGATAAGTATTTAAAAGAAGCAAAAGAAAATTGTGAATTTATATATGTTGGTAAAGCCTCTAGCAACCATGTTTTACCACAAGATCAGATAAATGAAGTTATAACGAAAAAAGCTAAAGAAGGAAAAATAGTAACACGCTTAAAAGGCGGTGATCCATATGTGTTTGGAAGAGGTGGAGAAGAAGCTGAATTCCTTTTAGATAATAATATAGATTTTGAAGTAGTTCCAGGAATAACATCTGCGATAGGTGGACTTTGTTATGCAGGAATTCCTATAACTCACAGAGACTATGCATCTTCTTTTCATGTTATAACAGGACATTTAAAAGATGATGAAAATGATGAGTTAAATTGGAATGCATTAGCAAATAATGAAGGTACACTAGTATTTTTAATGGGTATTGCTAATCTTAAAAAGATAAGTGAAAACTTAATAAAAGAAGGAAAATCAAAAGATACACCTGTTGCACTTATAAGTTGGGCAACTAGGTATAATCAAAGAGTAGTTACAGCTACATTAGAAAATGTATATGAAACAGCTATAATTGAAAAAGTTAAGCCACCAACACTTATAGTAGTAGGGGACGTAGTTAAACTTAGAGATAAGTTGAATTTCTTTGAAAATAAGCCGTTATTTGGGAAAAACATATTAGTAACTAGAGCTAGAACACAAAGCAGTAAACTAGTAGAAAAAATAATGGATTTAGGTGGTAACCCTATAGAAGTACCAACTATAAAAATAGAAAAAATAGAAAATAACCTAGAACTAGAAAAAGAAATAGAAAATATTAAAGAATACAATTACTTAATACTGACTAGTCAAAATGGAGTAAATATATTCTTTGATAAATTGAATTCAATGAATTTAGATATAAGAGCTTTAAGCAATTTAAAAATATGTGCTGTTGGACCTGCGACAGCGAAGGAATTAAAAAGTAGAGGAATAATAGCAGATATAGTTCCTGAAAAATTCGTAGCAGAAGCTATGTATGATGAGCTAAAGAGTATTTTAAAGAAGGAAGATAAAATATTAATTCCGAGAGGTGTAAACGCAAGAGATTTCTTAGTAGATAAGTTAAGCGAAATTTGTACTATAAAAGAAGTTCATACATATAAAACTGTATTAGAAGATGAAAATAAAGAAGAAATAATAAGCTTATTAAATGAAGAAATAGTAGATTATATAACATTTACAAGTTCATCTACAGTTTCTAATTTTATTGATATAATAGGTAAGGAGAATATAGATAAATTAAAAAATGTAAAAGTTATATCTATAGGGCCTATAACTAGCAATACAGCTAAAGAATTAGGGTTAGAAGTTTATAAAGAACCAACTAACTACACTATAAATGATTTAATAGACTGTATTATAAAAGACAATTAAAAATAGGGGGAATTAAAACATGTTAAGAAGACCAAGAAGATTAAGAAAGAGTGCTGCAATAAGAGATTTAGTAAGGGAAACAGTATTAAATGTAAATGACTTAATATATCCTTTATTTGTAGTAGAAGGAGAAAATATAAAAGAGGAAATACCATCTTTACCAGAGGTATATCATTTCTCAATAGATAAATTAGAAGAAGAAATAAAAGAAGTAAGAGGATTAGGAATACAACATGTATTATTATTTGGAGTTCCGGATGAAAAAGATCCATTTGGAAAAGAAGCATATAATGATAATGGAATAGTACAACAAGCAATAAGAAAAATAAAAGAAATAGATCCTGATATGTGTGTTACAACTGATGTTTGTATGTGTCAATATACAAGTCATGGACATTGTGGAATATTAACTGATAAAGGATATGTAGATAATGACCAAACATTAGAGTATTTAACTAAAATAGCTGTAAGTCATGCAAAGGCTGGAGCAGATATAGTAGCACCTTCAGATATGATGGATGGAAGAATACAAGCTATGAGAGAAGGCTTAGATAAAGAAGGATTCGAAACTGTAGCTATAATGTCATACAGTGTAAAATACGCATCTAATTTCTATGGACCATTTAGAGATGCAGCAGGATCTGCACCATCATTTGGAGATAGAAAAACATATCAAATGGACCCAGCTAACTCAAATGAAGCTTTAATAGAAGCTGAACTTGATGTTTTAGAAGGGGCTGATATGTTAATGGTAAAACCAGCATTATCATATTTAGATGTAATAAGAAGAGTAAAAGATAACTTTGATTTACCTTTAGTAGCTTACAACGTAAGTGGAGAATACTCAATGTTAAAACTTGCAGTTAAAGAAGGGTTATTAAATGAAGCTGCTATATATGAATCAGTTATGTCAATAAAGAGAGCTGGAGCAGATATAATAATAACTTACTTTGCAAAAGATATAGCTAAATTAATTAGGGGGTAACACCAAATGAGAAAGAATGAAAAGTCACTAAAAATATATGAAGAAGCAACTAAGTACATACCAGGTGGCGTAAACAGCCCAGTTAGAGCATTTAAATCAGTAGGATTAGACCCTGTTTTTATAGATAGAGCAGAAGGTTGCAAAATATATGATGTAGATGGAAATGAATATATAGATTATATATGTTCATGGGGTCCACTTATGTTAGGGCATAGTCCAAAAGAAATAGTTGATGGAATAGAAGAGATAGTTAAAAAAGGTACAAGTTATGGAGTTCCAACAGCTATTGAAGTTGATATGGCTAAAATTATAGTAGAAGCTTATCCAGCTATAGATCAAGTTCGTATGGTTAACTCAGGAACTGAGGCTACTATGAGTGCTTTAAGAGTAGCAAGAGCTTACACTAATAGAAATAAAATACTAAAATTTGAAGGATGTTACCATGGTCACTCAGATGCACTTTTAGTTAAATCAGGTTCAGGAACTATAACTTATGGAGTTCCAACAAGCCCTGGAGTACCTGATGATGTAGTTAAAGATACCTTAGTAGCTAGATATAATGATATAGAAGCAACTAAAGCTATGTTTGAAGAACATGGACACGAAATTGCAGCAGTTATTCTAGAAACTGTAGCAGGTAATATGGGAGTTGTTCCAGGAAAAAAAGAATTTATACAATTCTTAAGAGATATAACTAAAGAATATGGAACTGTTTTAATATTTGATGAAGTTATAACTGGATTTAGATTAGCTTATAATAGTTCGGTTGGATACTTTGGAATAGAACCTGATATGGCTTGTTTTGGTAAAATAATAGGTGCTGGATTGCCAGTAGGTGCTTATGGTGGTAAAAAAGAGATAATGGATATGGTATCTCCAGTAGGTCCTGTATATCAAGCAGGTACTTTATCAGGAAATCCTCTAGCTATGTACATGGGTAAAAAGAACTTAGAGATATTAAGAGATAGACCAGAAGTGTACAGTGAATTAGAAAGAAAAGCTATAAAGCTTGAAGAAGGACTTAGAAATAATGTTAAAGAACTAGGATTAAATTATACTGTTAATAGAGCAGGTTCATTAGTTTGTTTATTCTTTGCAGAAGGTCCTATAGAAAACTATGATGATGTTACAAAGTGTAACGTTCCAATGTTTAATAAATACTTTGAAGAATTATTAAATAGAGGGGTATTACTTGCTCCTACTCAATTTGAAGCAATGTTTTTATCTAATGCACATACTGATGAAATAATAGAAGAAACTATTAAAGCTAGTTATGAAGCTTTAAAAGCTACTCATAATTTATAAAAATTAATGCGTTAAATGATAATTTATCATTTAACGCATTTTTTACTGATTTTATGATGATGTTATACTAATGTAAATAAAGGTATATAAGAGAGGAGTAAATGATGAATTATCCTATAATGTTAGATTTGAAAGGAAAGAAAATAACTATAGTTGGAGGAGGAAAAGTAGCTTATAGAAAAGCATGTAACTTTATAAATTTTGGATATAAAGTGGAAGTTGTTGCATTAGAATTCATTGAAGAATTCAATTATATAAATGAAAAAGTTAACTTTATACATGCTGAGTATAATGAATTATATATAGAAAGTAGTTTTTTGGTTATTGCTGCAACTAATAATAGAAAAATTAATGAAAGTATCGGTATATTTTGCAGAGAAAAAGGTAAACTAGTTAATGTAGTTGACAATCCAAGTTTATCAAATTTTATAGTACCATCAGTATTAAAAAGAGGAGATCTAATAATTGGAGTTTCAACTTCTGGAAAAAGTCCTTCATTAGCAGCTAAAATAAAGAAAGATTTAGAAAGCACTTACGACGATAGCTATGAAGAATATGTAAAACTTTTAGGGCATATAAGAAATGAAATTTTAAAAAAATATGATGATCCTTTGGAAAAAAAGAAATTATTAAATGAAATAGTTAATTTGAATTTAGATGAATTAAAAAAATATAATATTTGATTTATGTTGAAATTTAGAGGTTTAGACTTAATAAGCTTAAATGTTTTATAAAAAATAAAATAAAATTTTAAAAAAGTGTTGACTTACTTATTAAATGAGAGTATAGTATTACTTGTCCTTAAGAAACGGACGAAACGAAAAACACAAAATGAACTTTGAAAATTAAACAGTAGGTTAATTATAAAAATTCTTTTTAAAGAATTAAACAA
>NZ_CAXVJR010000014.1:0-35943 GCF_964259345.1 Paraclostridium bifermentans | reverse complement strand
GGCTTGGTTGTTTGTTGTTTAATTCTTTAAAAAGAATTTTTATAATTAACCTACTGTTTAATTTTCAAAGTTCATTTGTTTGCCCTTTTCTTAAGGACAAGTAATACTATACTATCTTTTAAACAATAAGTCAACACTTTTTAAAAAGTTTTTTTATTTTTTATAAATTCTTTTCATATTCTTTCTTTAATTTTTCTATAATCTTTCTTTCTAGCCTAGATACAGTCATTTGTGATATCTCTAATTCTTTGGCTATAACAGATTGAGTTTTATCTTGGAAAAATCTATCTTTAAATATTTTAACTTCTAATTCATTTAAAGTTTCAATAAATTTATTTATAAAATCCTTATTTTCTATATTTCCAAAGCTAGTTTCTTCTTGTCCAACTTTATCTTTTAGCGTTATTTCTTTATCATCTGAATCATCATTACTAGATGTATCTAGTGACATTGGTTGATATCCATATGAAGCTTCTATGGCCTCTAGAACTTCTTCTTCTGTGCACCCTAAATGATTTGCTATATCTATAGCTTTAGGACTTCTCTTATACTTTTGTTCTAAAAATAATTTAGCTTCACTTATTTTTTTGCTTAATTCCTGTATTCTTCTTGGAACTTTTACTGTCCATACTTTATCTCTAAAGTATTTTTTTATTTCACCTATTATTGTCGGTGTAGCGAAACTTGAAAACTCATATCCTTTTTCTATATCATATCTATCTATAGCATATATTAGTGCTAATGATGCAACTTGGTATATATCATCATATTCAACACCTTTGTTTATATACTTTTTAGCTAATATATTAGCTAAATACATATGTCTTTCTATAAGAATATTTCTTATTTCTACATTTTTCTCCTTGCTATATATATTAAACAATTCTTTAGTTTCCATATCCATATAGCTTGTAGCATTAGCTACATTCCTCATTAAATACCAACTCCTAAATATTTAGTCATTTTAACTCTTGTCCCCTCAGTACTATTAGATGTAGTGCTAACTTCATCCATTAGTGTCTTTATTATAAATAATCCTAATCCACTTTCTTTAGGGTTTGTTAAATCTGGCTCTTGTAATGACTCAACGTCATATCCTGTTCCTCTATCCTCAACTTCTATAGTTATTGCATTATCTAACACTGAAAATTGAACTAAAAACTTTTCATCTAAACTATGTTTTATTGCATTTGTACATGCCTCTGATACTGCTACCTTTATATCTTCTATATCATCTAAAGAAAAACCTATTTTATTTGCTATCCCAGAAACTGTTAATCTTATGATGCTTACATATTCTGGATTAGCTGTAACTTCCATTTTTATCGTTTCTAAAGCCAAAACTTATCCCTCCACTTTAAATATTTTATCTAAACCTGTTATGCTAAATATTTTTTTTACATTTTTTCTAGCATTTAATATATATATATCCTTTTCATTTATTTTTAATCTCTTAAGAACTCCTATAAGTGCTCCTAAACCTGTTGAATCTATGTACTCTAAGTTAGAAAAATCTATTTTCATATCTACAGCTTGCTCTTCTACTAAGCCATTTAAGTGTTCTTTTACTTTATCCGCTGCTGCTACATCTAACTCTCCATTGATTCCTACATTCCAAAAATTATCATCTAGTCTTGATTCTATATTTACAGACATAACTGTACCTCCTTGATTACTTTCTAAAAAACTTAAATACTTTTGTTACATTGCTTACTCCACTAGCTAAGCTAACAATATCTTCTGTACTTTTTGTGATTGCTGCAACATTTTCTATAGTTTCATGTATGTGTCTTTCATTATAATCTACTATTTTGTATGCTTTTTCAACAACTTTTGTCGTACTATTTATTAGTTTGGCTAAGTATATTGCAATTATTAAGACTGATACACCAAATAAAACTGCGCCTATTTGCCATCCCAATGCATCCATTATATACTATCTCCCTCTTCATCAAAAGTCTTACTTATTATTATCTCATCTTCAACTATGTTTATATCATTGATATCACAGTCGTCAACTATATTGTTAATTTTATCTTTCACATTTTGTATTGTTCCATCTAAAACTTCTCTTGGATTTTCTTTTATTTCATCCATTTTTTCTTTAGCTTCTTTTCTTAGTTCTGATCCCTTTTTAGGCGCTAAGAATAAACCTAATAAAAACCCTATTATTGAACCTAGTAAAAAATATCTACCTTTATTCTTACTCATAAAATATATCTCCTTTCTTATTCCTATAAACATTATATATATAATTATACAAAAAGAATAGGGTTATTATACCCTATTCTTCTGCCTCTATCTTAGCAATTGAAACTACATTTACTTCGTCGTCAGTCTTCATCAGTTTAACACCACTAGTTACTCTTCCGAATAAAGATATTTCATTTACCCTAAGTCTTATTAATACACCATTTGAGTTTATTATCATCATCTCATCATCTTCACTTACCATTTGAGCTCCGACAATTTCTCCTGTTTTATCTGTTATATTATAAGTCTTTATACCTTTTCCAGCTCTTATTTGAGCTCTATATTCTTCAATAGATGTTCTTTTTCCAAATCCATTTCCACTAACAACTAATAATTCAGTACCTTCGCTGCAAAGATTCATAGATACAACTTTATCATTTTTATTTAAAGAAATACCTTTTACACCCATAGCAGTTCTACCCATATGTCTTATATCATTTTCATCAAATCTTATAGACATACCATCTTTTGTAACTAATATAACTTCTTCTTCTCCATTAGTTACTCTAACTCCAATAAGTTCATCATCTTCTCTTAAACCTATTGCTATTAGCCCTGACTTATTTATGTTTTTAAATTCTTCACGCTTAGTCTTTTTAACTATTCCGTTTTTAGTAGATAATAATAAGTATTGCTCTTCAGTAGAATCATCTATAGATATCATAGTAGCTATTTTTTCATCACTATTTAGTTGTAGTAGGTTTACTATAGCAGTACCTTTAGCTTGTCTCTTAGCTTCTGGTATTTCATATGCATTTAATCTATAAACTCTACCTTTGTTTGTGAAGAATAATAATCTACTATGTGTATGAGTAGTTATCAACTCTTTTATGAAATCTTCTTCTCTTGTAGTAAGTGCTGATATACCTCTTCCACCTCTATTTTGACTCTTATAAGTGTCTATAGGCATTCTCTTTATATATCCGAAGTGAGTAAGAGTTACAGCAACCTCTTCATTTTCTATAAGGTCTCTCATGTCTATCTCGCCTTCAGCATGTCTTATTTCTGTTCTTCTTTCATCAGCATAATTCTCTTTTATTATTGTTAGTTCTTGTTTTATAACATTCATAAGTAATCTTTCGTTACTTAATATTTCTCTTAATCTATTTATTTTCTTTAAAAGTTCTTCATATTCAGCTTCAATCTTATCTCTTTCTAATCCTGTAAGTCTTTGTAGCCTCATATCAAGTATAGCTTGAGATTGTATTTCTGAAAGATTGAATCTATTCATTAATCCATCCTTAGCTTCTTGAGTAGTCTTAGAAGCTCTTATAAGTTTTATAACTTCATCTAGGTTATCTAATGCTATTCTTAATCCTTCTAATACATGAGCTCTTGCTTCTGCTTTATTTAAATCAAACTTAGTTCTTCTTGTAACTACATCTTTTTGATGTTTTACATAGTAATATAATACTTGCTTTAAGTTTAATACTTTAGGTTCTCCATTAACTAAAGCTAGCATTATTACACTGAAAGTATCTTCCATTTGTGAATGTTTATATAACTTATTTAATACTATATTTGCATTAGCATCTCTCTTAAGCTCTATAACTATTCTCATACCATTTCTGTTACTCTCATCTCTTAGGTCTGATATACCTTCTACTTTTTTATCTTTAACTAGTTCAGCTATCTTCTCAACTAATTTAGCCTTATTTACTTGATATGGTATTTCAGTAACAACTATCTGTTGCTTTCCTTTTGCTAACTCTTCTATGTAAGCTCTAGCTCTAACTTTAACTCTTCCTCTACCTGTTCTATATGCTTCAGCTATATTTTCTTTACCCATTATTATAGCTGCTGTAGGGAAGTCTGGTCCTTGTATAAATTGTATTAAATCTTCTACACTGCACTCCTCATTATCTATAAGGTGTATAGTTGCATCTATTACTTCTCCTAAATTGTGAGGTGGTATAGATGTCGCCATACCTACGGCTATACCATTAGATCCATTAACTAATAAGTTAGGGAACCTTGATGGTAATACTAATGGCTCTTTTAGCGATTCGTCAAAGTTTGGTCCATAGTCTACAGTTTCTTTGTCTATATCTCTTAATAATTCAAGAGCTAACTTACTCATTCTTGCCTCTGTATAACGCATTGCGGCTGGAGAGTCTCCATCTATAGATCCAAAGTTACCATGACCATCAACTAGAAGTCCTCTAGTTGAGAAATCTTGCGCCATTCTTACCATTGCTAGGTAAACAGCACTATCTCCATGTGGATGATACTTTCCTAGAACGTCCCCGACAATACGAGCAGACTTTCTGTACGGCTTATCAGGAGTTAAGTTTAACTCATTCATTGAGTATAATATTCTTCTATGAACTGGTTTAAGTCCATCTCTTACATCAGGAAGAGCACGTCCAGCTATAACACTCATCGCATAATCAATATACGAATTTTTCATCTCTTCGCCTATTTCAATAGGGAGTATTCTATTATTTTCTTCCATTGATACTTATCCCCTCTCCTATATATCTAAGTTTCTAACGTATCTTGCATTTTCTTCTATAAATTCTTTTCTTGGAGCTACTTTATCACCCATAAGCATAGAGAATACCTCATCTGCTATAGATGCATCTTCTATTGATACTTGTAATAAAGTTCTTGTTTCAGGATTCATAGTTGTTTCCCAAAGTTGTTCTGCGTTCATCTCTCCAAGACCTTTGTATCTTTGAAGTTCTACTCCAGTTCTTCCAAGTTGCTCTAATAAAACATTTAACTCTTTATCTGAGTAAACATAATGTTCTTTCTTTTGTTTTTTAACTTTGTATAGAGGTGGTTGAGCTATATACACATATCCATTCTCTATTAAAGGTCTCATATATCTAAAGAAGAATGTAAGTAGTAAAGTTCTAATGTGAGCACCATCTACGTCGGCATCGGTCATTATTACTATTTTATGGTATCTAACTTTTTCTAAATCAAAGTCATCCCCTACACTACATCCAAATGCTGTTATCATATTTCTTATTTCGTCTGAAGATAATATCTTATCTAATCTAGACTTCTCGACATTAAGTATTTTACCTCTTAATGGTAATATAGCTTGAGAGTGTCTATCTCTACCTTGCTTAGCAGAACCACCGGCAGAATCCCCTTCGACTAAGAATATTTCACTTTTTTCAGGATCCTTTTCAGCACAATCGGCTAACTTACCTGGTAAAGACGTACTTTCAAGTACACTCTTTCTTCTTGTTAACTCTCTTGCTTTTTTAGCTGCTTCTCTCGCTCTTTGAGCTCTTAAAGCTTTATCTACTATAATTCTAGCAGTTGTTGGATTTTCTTCTAAGAATGAACCTATTTCTTCTACAGTTACGCTATCTACGACACCTCTCATAGCAGTGTTTCCTAATTTAGTCTTAGTTTGTCCTTCAAATTGAGGTTCTGGAAGCTTAACAGAAACAACAGCTGTAAGTCCTTCTCTTATATCTTCTCCTAAAAGATTTGAATCTTTTTCTTTTAGTATATTATTCTTTCTAGAATATTCATTTACAACTTTAGTCATAGCTGTCTTAAATCCACTTAGATGAGTACCACCTTCATGTGTATTTATATTATTAGCGAAAGAATATATGTTCTCTGTATATCCATCAGTATATTGTAAAGCGACTTCTACCATATAGTCCTTTACTTTTTTCTCTATATACACTATATCATCATGAATTCCTGTTTTTGTTTTATTTAGATGCTTAACAAATTCTCTTAAGCCACCCTCATAATGGAATTTTTTTATTTTTTCTTTTTCTTCTCTCTTATCTTCTAGAACAATATTAACACCTTTATTTAAGAATGCTAATTCTCTTAATCTATGCTCTAATGTCTCGTACTTATATTCAACTTCGTCAAATATAGTAGCATCTGGTTTGAAAGTTATTGTAGTTCCTGTTATTTTAGTTTCTCCAACAACTTTTATCTCTGAAGTTGCAACTCCTTTTTCATATCTTTGGCTATAGATTTTTCCACCATGGTGAACTTCTGCAACTAACCACTCTGATAATGCGTTAACTACAGAAATACCTACTCCGTGAAGACCTCCAGAAACTTTATAGCCTCCACCACCAAATTTTCCTCCAGCATGAAGTACTGTTAAAACTGTTTCTAGTGTTGATTTCCCAGTCTTAGGATGAACTTCTACTGGAATACCTCTACCATTATCTCTTACTAATATGCTTCCATCTTCATTTATAGAAACATATATGTCTGAACAATATCCAGCTAGAGCTTCGTCTATACTGTTATCCACGACTTCATAAACTAAATGATGTAACCCTCTAGGTCCAGTAGAACCTATATACATACCTGGTCTTTTTCTAACAGGTTCTAGTCCTTCTAGCACCTGTATCTGACTTGCACCATATTCTTGTTTCATCTAGTTCCCTCCATTCTCTATACTAATTACATTTCCTTTTTCAATATTGAAAATAGTAGTATTCTCACTATCAAATATTTTTTTATGAGAAGCTTCTGCTGTTGTTATAAACATTTGAACTTTATCTAGATTATCTACTAATAGCTTTTGTCTTGTCTCATCTAATTCACTAAAAATATCGTCTAATAATAAAATAGGATACTCTCCTACTTCATTATTTATTAATTCTATTTCTGAAAGTTTTAATGAAATAGAAGCTGTTCTTTGTTGACCCTGTGATCCATAAAGTCTCACATCTAAATCATTTATGCATATTAATAAATCATCTTTATGGATTCCATATCTTGTAGTTCTAGTTTCTATATCATGCTGACGACCTTCTACGAGCTTCGTCATAAACTTTTCATAAGCTGATTCAATTGTATCCTCATCAGTAATATTTATCTGATTTTTATACTTTATTGATAAATCTTCTAACTCATTTGTAAGTTTTTTATGCATTTTACTAGATATAGAAGCAATTTTTTTGATAAAGTCTCTTCTCAGTATATATATATAACTTCCGTATCTTGCTAAACTTTCATCATAAACTTCAACTAAGTTTATATCTACATAATTACTTTTTAATAATTTATTTCGTTGAAATAAAATTTTATTATAATTTGTAAGATAATTGAAATACTTAGGAGTAATTTGGCTTATCTCTTTATCAATAAATACCCTTCGTTCTTTAGGTCCTTCTTTTACTAACCTTAAATCCTCAGGAGAGAAAATAACAACGTTTAGATTTCCTAATAATTCATATAGTTTTTCTATATTTATTTTATTAATTTTTATTCCTTTTTTGTTATTTTTGCCAATTCCTATTTCTATTAGACTATTCCTGTCATGTTTTATAAAGTTTCCACCTATGTATAAATTTTCACATCCAAATTTAATCATTTCTTTATCTTTATTTGTTCTAAAAGATTTTCCAAATGACAATAAATATATGGCTTCTACAATATTTGTTTTTCCTTGTCCATTTTTACCTATGAGTAAATTTATTTTGGGGTTAAACTCTAAATACAAAGCTTCATAGTTTCTAAAGTTGATTAAATTTATTCCTTTTAAATACACAAAGGGCACCCCTTTTATAGTATCTTTATTTTATTACCTTCTACATCTATAACATCATTAGATCTTAATTTTTTACCTCTTCTAGTTTCTATTTCTCCGTTAACCTTAACTAGACCTTCTTGTATTAAGAATTTAGCATGTCCACCTGTAGATGCTATATCTGCTAATTTCAAAAATTGATCTAATTTTATGAATTCAGAATCTATAGTGATTTCAATCATTTATCTTCCTCCTTTTATTATATCAAATATATATTAAATAAATTTCTTATACTCTCTTATTAATTGTTAACATATATTTAAAAATATATTATATCATAAAAACCCAACTTTTTCAGTTGGGTTTACTTTTTAATTATATATTAGATGATATTCTTACAGGAAGTAGCAAGTAAGTATATTTAGTTCCATCTGTTGGCTTTATAATACATGGATTAACATTTGTTGTAAATTCTATAAATATTTCTTCACTATCTATTACTTTTAACGCATCTAAGAAATATCTAGAGTTAAATGCTATATCTAAATAATCACCTTCTAATTCTATTCCTACTTCTTCATAGACATTTCCTCTTTCAGTGTTTGATGTTATAGCCATTGAATTATCTCTAATTGATAGTTTTATTAAATTGTTTTTCTCTGATTGAGATAATAAAGATGCTCTTTCTATACTGTTTAATAATTCCTTAGTATTAACTTTTGCTCTTACTCCATACTCTCTTGGAAGTAGTTTCTTATAATCTATAAATTCACCTTCTAATAATCTAGTTATAATCTTAGTTTCATTGATTATAAATATTGCATTTTTTTCATCAAATCCTATTTTTATAGAATCATCTTCAGATGAAAGTAATCCATTTACATCATGAAGTGTTTTTCCTGGAATTATAACTTTTATATCATCAGTTACATTTTCTATAGAGCTAGCTCTTACAGCTAATCTATATCCATCGATTGCAACTAAGCTTATATTTCCATTTACAATTTCAAGTAATTCCCCCATTAATATTGGTTTTGTTTGATCTTGAGAGATTGCAAATACTGTTTGCTTGATCATATTTTTAAGTAAATCTTGAGGTATATCATATAGTTCATTTTTGTTTACCTCTGGAAGTCTTGGATACTCAGTTGCTGAATCTCCCTTTATTTTAAATCTTGAATTTAAACAATTTATGTATACATTGTTATCTGAATCTGTTTCTATTTCAACAAATGTATCTGGTAACTTTCTTATAATATCCCCAAAAAGACGAGCATTTATTACTATTTCTCCCTCTTCTATAACCTCTGCTTGTGCATAAGTATCAATACCTATTTCTAAATCATATCCAGTTAAGGTAACAATTTCATTTTTAGCTGTTAATAAAATACCTTTTAAAAGTTCTAATGTAGTTTTTCCATTAATAGCTTTTTGTACAATTCCTATTTTATGTGCAAGTACTTTTTGATTACAAATTATCTTCATTGTGGATAACCTCCTTAAGTGATTATATACAAAAATAAATTAAAAAAATTAGTAGTAATAATAGTAGGTGCTGTTGATAATGTGGATAACCATCTCAATCAAAATAAATACAAAGATATCAACATGTGTAAAAAATGTTAATATCTTTGTGTGTTTTTGTAGAATAATATGTATATATTTTTGGATAAAAAACATATGCACATTTAATTAAGAGTATATCCACATATGTATTGTGTATAATTTTACCCTTTTAAATCTAATATAATTTTATTTATTTTCTCTTTAAAATCTTCGTCATTTTCTATATCCTTAGATATTTTATCGTGGGCATGAATAACAGTTGTATGATCTCTTCCTCCGAATTCTTCACCTATTTTAGGAAGTGATAAATCTGTAAGTTCACGAGATAAATACATTGCTATTTGTCTTGGATAAGAAATTGATCTTGTTCTTTTCTTAGAATTGAAATCTTCCATTTTTACAGGAAAAATAGAAGCTACCTTTTCTTTTATTCTATTTACAGTAATTTCTTCATGTTTTGAAGTTGTTATAATATCTTTTAAGGCTTCAGAAGCTAATTCAAAAGATATAGTTCTATTAGTTAAAGAACTATATGCTACAACTCTAGTTAAAGCTCCTTCTAATTCCCTAATATTTGACTTTATGTTTTTTGCTATATAAACAGTAACCTCATTAGGAACATCTATATCTTCCATTTGAGCTTTTTTTCTAAGTATAGCCATTCTTGTTTCAAAGTCAGGAGCCTGAATATCTGTTATTAGACCCATTTCAAATCTTGAACGAAGTCTATCTTCTAAAGTAGGTATTTCTTTAGGCGGTCTATCACTAGAAATTATTATTTGCTTATTAGCCTCATGTAATGAGTTAAATGTATGGAAAAACTCTTCTTGGGTTCTTTCTTTCCCTGCTATAAACTGAATATCATCTATTAAAAGAACGTCTACATTTCTGTATTTATTCCTAAATTCTTCATTTCTATCATCTTTTATAGAGTTTATAAGCTCATTTGTAAATTTTTCAGATGATACATAAACTACTTTAGGATCTTTTTTTTGTTCCATTATATGGTGACCAATTGCATGCATAAGATGTGTTTTTCCAAGTCCTACTCCACCGTATAAAAATAATGGATTATAAGCTCTAGCAGGAGCTTCAGCAACAGCTACACAAGCTGCATGTGCAAAACGATTACTATTTCCTATGACAAATGTGTCGAAAGTGTATTTAGGATTTAGATTAGGATAATTTTTCTTAGATTTTTTATCTTCTTCTATAGTTTGGTCTTTATCTAAACCTTTAACTTCATTTTCACTTAAAACGAATTTGATGTCATATTTTTTTAAAGAAAGTTGATTTACAGAGCTTTCTATTAAAGTTAAGTATCTATCTTCTAGTATTCCTTTTGTAAAATCATTAGGAACTAAAAGGATGATAGTATTTGATTGTATTTGTAGTGGCTTTATTTGTTTAAAAAAAGCATTAAAACTTGGAGGTGATAATTCACCTTTGATAAGTTGTAATGTCTTATCCCATAAAGAAACTATATCCATAATTTAAACCTCCGAACGAAATAATTAACATTTTCCACAAAGTTATTAACAAATTTATGATTTATTTTAAAAATATAATTTTATGCAAAAAAAATATGGATAAATATGTGGATAATTTGTAAAAAATAAAAAAACGTGTATAATTTATAAAAAATATAAACAATATGTATATAAAGTTATAAATAATATTAATAATAACGAAAATATAGTTTATAACAAGATTATTATCTTTTACGTTGTAAGTTATGCACAATTTTATCCACAACTTGTGAATAAATTTTATATGTTAATAAGTTTTATGAACATTATCAACAAGTATATTAATAATATCAGAATATATGCTAAACTTCAATAATTTATGATGATTTTATCCACAAAATTAACCATATGTTGATAAAAAAGTTAACAAAATTAACGTATATATTAATTGTAGAAGTATTGATAAAACTAGGTCAAAAATACATTGACAAGCCGCTTAAAAGGATTTATAATTGTACGTGTTATGCTTACTTTGAGGGTAAAGTTATTATTTTTATAAACGGAAAAACAATCTTGAAAGGCGGTGCAAAAAATGAAAAGAACTTATCAGCCAAAGAAAAGACAAAGAAAGAAAGAACATGGATTTAGAAAGAGAATGAAAACTTCTAATGGAAAAAATGTTCTTAAGAGAAGAAGAGCTAAAGGAAGAAAGAGATTAACTCATTAATTTTTTTAAAAAAGGGCTGCTGAAAAGTGGCCTTTTTGTGTAAAAAATTATAAATTTTAAGCTGTGTTTTAGGAGGATTTAGTATGGATTTCAAGAATACTAAAGGTATAAGAAAAGACTCTGATTTTAGAAAAGTATACAAACACGGCAAATCTTTTGCAAATAAATACTTAGTAATGTATATACTGGATAATAAATCAGACTTTAATAGAGTAGGATTTTCTGTTTCTAAGAAAGTAGGGAAAGCTACTGTTAGAAATAAAGTAAGAAGAAGAATAAGAGAATGTTTTAGGTTAAACTGTGATGGGCATATAAAAGAAGGATATGATTTGGTGTTCATAGCTAGAGTAGCTAGTAAAGATACTGAGTATGAAGATATAGAGAAATCAGTTAAAAATTTAGTAAAAAAAGCTAAACTTAATGAACTTTAAAAGGATATGGGGGATAAAATTGAATAAACTGAAGCACTTACTTAAAACTATAAATCTATATTTGACTAAGGTTTGTATATATATAGTAAGGTTTTATCAAAAATACATATCTCCTTTAAAAGGACCTACATGTAGGTTTTATCCTACTTGCTCTCAGTATGCAATAGAAGCCTTAAAAAAATATGGTGCACTAAAAGGGTCTTATTTAGCTATAAGAAGAATATTAAAGTGTCACCCTTTCCATCCTGGAGGATATGATCCTCTAAAATAATTTTAAAAGTGAAAACAAAGACACTTTAGGAGGTACTAAAATTGAATTTAATTAGTAACTTATTAGGACAGGTTCTTAAGTTTATACTAGAATTTGCAAATAATTATGGTTTAGCAATCGTTTTATTCACTGTAGTTGTAAAGGTAGTATTATTACCACTAACTATAAAGCAAACGAAGTCTATGAAGGCTATGCAAGACATACAGCCTAAGATAAAAGAAATACAAGAAAAATATAAAAATAAACCGGAAAAACAAAATCAGGAAATAATGAAAGTATACCAAGAAGCTAAAGTAAATCCTATGGCAGGATGTTTACCATTATTAATACAATTTCCTATATTAATAGGTCTTTATAATGTATTAAGAAATCCAGTTGCATATGGTGTTTTCGCTAATGAAGCTGCTCAAAGAGCTGCGGATACAGGTTTTTTATGGATGCCTTCATTATCATCACCAGATAAAACATTAATAATAGCAATATTAGCAGGGGCTACAACATTTATAACTCAAATGTTAACTATACCTAAAGATCAACAACAAGGATCTATGAAGTTTATGACATATTTTATGTCAGCTATGATGGTATGGTGGGGTATAAGTTTCCCAGCAGGTCTTGCATTATACTGGACTGTAAGTAACTTATTCCAATTAGCTCAATATTACTTAATAATGAATCCATTAAAAGCTAAACTTGCTAATTCTGGGGAGGGTGTAGCAAATGAAACAAAGCCTAGAAATAAGAAGTAAAAATATTGATGAAGCAATATCAAAAGCTTTAGGACAGTTTAGCGTAGATAGAGATGACATTGAAATTGAAGTTATAAAAGAGCCAGTAAAAGGTTTCTTAGGTCTAATAGGAAATAAAGATGGCGTATACAAAGTAACTTTAAAAGAAAAAGAAGAATTGATAAAAGAAGAACTAATAGAAGTTGATATAAAGGTTGAAGAGCCAATTAAAAAGTCAACAGAAGTAGACATAGCTAAAGCATTTATACTAAACATAATAAATAACTTAAAAATAAAAGCTGATGTTGATGTAAAAAAAGAAAAGAATGTTATAAAAATTAACATTGTAGGAAAAGATGCAGCTTGTTTAATTGGAAGAAGAGGAGAGACGTTAGATTCTATTCAATTTTTAGCAGGTTTAGCATTAAACAAAGCAAATAAAGATTCTCATTGTAAAATTCTTGTGGATATAGAAAATTATAGATCTAAAAGGGAAGAATCTTTAATAAGATATGCCAATAAAGTAGCGAGAGAAGTTGCAAAAACAAGAAGAACTAAAAAGTTAGATTATATGAATCCATATGAGAGAAGAATTATTCACTCAACACTTCAAAATGATAAGTTTGTAAAAACTCATAGTGAAGGTGTCGATCCATATAGAAGACTTGTAATAGAATATAAAAAATAAAGGCATGCCTCCTAATATATAGGGGGTTTTATTTTTGAAAAAAATTATATATAATAGTTAGATTAAGGAAATAATTTAAAGTAGATAGACATACTTTGATATAGATATTATTAAATTAATTGCAATTTGTAAAAAAAAGACTAGATATTATTACAAAATAGGCCATAAAATGATAAAATATTACTTTGACTAGTTTGTATATAAAAATATTAGATAAAGAGGTGAGAGGGTTGTTTATAGATGATACTATAGCTGCGATAGCAACAGCTCCTGGTGAAGGTGGAATCGGAATAATAAGAATAAGTGGAGAAAAATCACTTCAAGTAGCAAATGATATATTCAAATCAGTATCAGGAAAAAAGATAGAAGAGTATAACACTAGAACTTTGGTATATGGGCATATAGCTGATGGAGATAAAATAATAGATGAAGTTTTAGTAGCTTACATGAAGGGACCAAATTCATATACTACAGAGGATGTTATAGAGATAAATTGTCACGGAGGATTTATTTCAGTAAAGAAAATATTGGAATTAGTTTTATCTAAAGATGTTAGATTAGCAGAGCAAGGTGAATTTACAAAAAGAGCTTTCTTAAATGGTAGAATAGACTTAGCACAAGCTGAAGCAATAATAGATGTTATAAATGCAAAAACTGATATGGCTCATACAGTAGCTCAATCTCAATTAGAAGGATCTTTATCTAAAAAAATAAAAGAGTTAAGATATAATATAACGGAAATGTTAGCTCAAATAACTGTTTCTATAGATTTTCCAGATGAAGACGTTGAACATATAACATATAATACTTTAAAAGAAAAATCATTAGAATTACAAAAAGAGATAAATAGACTATATGATACAGCTGAAAGTGGTAAAATACTTAGAGATGGATTAAAGACTGTAATAGTAGGTAAGCCAAATGTAGGTAAGTCATCATTATTAAATGCTGTATTAGGAGAAAATAGAGCGATAGTAACTGATATACCAGGAACAACTAGAGATGTAATAGAAGAGTTTGTAAACATAAAAGGTATACCTTTAAAAATAGTTGATACAGCTGGTATAAGAGAAACGGAAGATGTAGTTGAAAAAATAGGTGTTGAAAAATCAAAAGAATTCTTTAATACAGCTGATTTATCAATAATAGTGTTAGATTCTTCAAGAGAATTAGAATCAGAAGATGTTGAAATATTAGAATCTGTACAACCTAACAAGACTATAGTTTTATTAAATAAAACAGATTTAAATCAAGTTATAGATATAGAAAAAGTAAAAGAATATATAGATGAAAAAAATATAATAAATATATCAGCATTACAAAATGAGGGTATAGAAAAGATACATGATAAAATAGAAGATATGGTATTCTCAGGTACGATAAGAAATTCATCGGATTTAGTAGTAACAAACTCTAGACATAAAGATGCACTTTATAAAGCTAAGCAATCTATATCAGATGCTATAATGGCAATAGACTCATATATGCCATTAGACTTTATAGAAGTTGATTTCAAAAATATATGGGATTACCTAGGATATATAAATGGAGACACAGTAACGGAAGACTTACTAGATACAATATTTAGTAACTTCTGTATAGGAAAATAAATAGTATATGTTTTTCGTGAAACATAAGTATTTATTATGAAAGGAGAAAATATGTTAAATTTTGATGCAGGAAATTATGACGTTATAGTAGTTGGAGCAGGGCATGCAGGATGTGAAGCAGCATTAGCAACTGCAAGAATGGGTCATAAAACTTTAGTTATAACTCTTTCTTTAGATTCTATAGCACTATTACCATGTAACCCATCTATAGGAGGAACAGGTAAAGGACAATTAGTAAAAGAGATAGATGCTCTAGGCGGACAAATGGGTATTAATATAGATAAGACATTTATACAAAGTAGAATGTTAAACACAGCTAAAGGTCCAGCTGTACATTCTTTAAGAGCTCAAGCGGACAAGACAAGATATCATGAAGAGATGAAAAAGACTTTAGAAGATGAACCAAATATAGAGATAGTTATGGATGAAGTTGTAGATATACTAAGTGAAGGAAATGTTGTTACTGGAGTAGTTACAAAACTAGGATGTAAATACAATGCCAAAGCTGTTATATTAGCAACTGGAGTTTACTTAAACTCTAGAATATATATGGGTGAAGTTTCATTTAATGAAGGACCTAATGCCTTAGGGTATAGTAAATTCTTAACAGATAAATTAGTAGATTTAGGATTAAGAATGAGAAGATTCAAAACAGGAACGCCAGCTAGAATTCATAGAGACAGTATAGATTTTTCTGTTATGGATATACAAGAAGGAGACGAACGTATAACTCCATTCTCGTTCTTAAATGATGAATTAGATAGAAAACAAGAACCTTGTTACTTAACAAGAACAAATGTAGGGACACATGATATTATAAAGAAAAACTTAGGAAGATCTCCTATGTATGCAGGGGAAATAGAAAGTACAGGTGCTAGATACTGTCCATCTATAGAAGATAAAATCGTAAGATTTAGTGACAAAGAATCTCATCAAATTTTTATAGAACCAGAAGGAGAAAGTACAAAAGAAATGTACATTCAAGGTATATCAACAAGTTTACCTTATGAAGTACAAATACAAATGTACAAGAGTGTACAAGGTCTTGAAAATGCAAAAATAATGAGACCAGCTTATGCAATAGAATATGATTGTATAGACCCAACTCAATTAAAAATAACTCTTGAAATAAAAGGTGTGGAAAATCTATTTAGTGCAGGTCAATTTAATGGAACTTCAGGGTATGAAGAAGCTGCATCACAAGGTTTAATAGCAGGTATAAATGCAGCACTAAAGATACAAGGGAAAGAGCCATTTGTATTAGATAGATCAGAAGCATATATAGGTGTTTTAATAGATGACTTAGTTACAAAAGGAACTAATGAACCTTATAGAATGATGACATCTAGATGTGAGTATAGATTGTACTTAAGACAAGATAACTCAGATATGAGACTTACTCAAAAGGGATATGACATTGGTCTTGTAAAAGAAGATAGATATAATAAATATTTAGAGAAAAAAGAATTAATAGAGAAAGAGTTAGAAAGATTAAAAACTGATAGAGTTACTCCTAAAGAAATAAATCACTTATTAGAAGAAAAAGGAGCATCTCCAATAAAGGTTGGATATTCTTTATATGAATTCTTAAAGAGACCGGAAGTTGATTACGCTATGATAGAAGCAGCAGGTAAAGGTGCAGGAGAGAATGTACCATATGCTATAAAAGAACAATGTGTAATAATGACTAAATATGAGGGTTATATAGATAAGCAATTAAAGCAAATAGATCAATTTAAAAAGTTAGAGAATAAAAAGTTAAGCGAAGATATAAATTATTCATCTATAGATGGATTAAGAATAGAAGCAAGACAAAAACTAGATGCAATAAAGCCAATATCTATTGGACAAGCATCTCGTATATCTGGAGTATCTCCAGCAGATATATCAGTATTACTTATTTACCTTGAACAACAAAGAAGATCTAGAGGTGATAAGAATGAATAATGCAGAGATATTAAAAAAAGGAATAGAAGAATTAGGGATTAGTTGTACAGATAAAACTATAGATAAGTTTAGAGTATATAGAGAAATACTTGTTGAATGGAATCAAAAAATGAATTTAACAGGTATAGAAGAGGAAAAAGAAGTGTATATAAAGCACTTCTTAGACTCTGTAGCAGCAGTTAAAAATGGATATATAAAAGATGGAATGTCTATTATAGATGTTGGAACTGGTGCTGGTTTTCCAGGTTTACCTTTAAGAATATGTTTAGGAAATACAAAAGTTACTCTTTTAGACTCTTTAAATAAGAGAATAAATTTTTTAAGTGAAGTTTGTAAAAACATTGATATAGATGATATTGAACTAATACATGGTAGAGCTGAAGATTTCGGAAAAGATGAAAACTATAGAGAACAATATGATATAGCTACAGCTAGAGCAGTTGCAGGGTTACCTATTTTAATGGAGTTTTGTGTACCTTTTATAAAGGTAGGAGGATATTTTGTGTGCCTAAAAGGTCCAAATGCAGATACAGAACTTGAAGAGTCTAAGAAAGCAATGGAAGTATTAGGATTAGAGTTTGTTGAAAAGATAGATGTAGAACTACCAGAAATAGATTTAAAACATAATATAGTTGTCTTCAAAAAAGTAAATTCTACACCAGCAAAATATCCTAGAAAAGCTGGAAAACCAGTAAAAACCCCAATAAAGTAGAATTAAAATGTAATATTTCCGAAGAAATATTTCTAAAATATCAGTTAAAAAAAATATTTTAGAAGGAATATGTAAGTAAATGAAGAAATATTATACACATAAGTAAACAAGGTAATTTCGTGTTTTAAATATATTTAGTTTTGGATGAGAGAGGGATGTTATGGAAAATAAAAAAGTTATGGAGATACCTATAGACAATATAGTTCCAAATCCATACCAACCAAGAAGAGTATTTTCACAATCGGCATTAGAAGAATTAAGTGAATCTATAAAGGTATATGGTATATTACAGCCTATAACTGTTAGGATAAAAAATAATGATGAATATGAATTAATAGCAGGAGAAAGAAGGCTAAGAGCATCTAAGCTAGCTGGACTTGATACTATACCTGTTATAATAAATAATATGTCAGATGAATCTTCGGCAGTTCTAGCTTTACTGGAGAACTTACAAAGAGAAGATCTGAATTTTATAGAAGAAGCTATGGGCTATGAAAATTTAATAAAAGAGCATGGTTTTACACAACAACAACTTGCAGAAAAACTAGGAAAAAATCAATCTACAATAGCTAATAAAATTAGAATACTAAGATTACCTACAGATATAAAAATAAAGTTAGTAGAGAATAGCTTAACAGAAAGACATGCTAGAGCTTTATTAAAATTGCCAAGTGAAGAACTAATGAGAGAAGTTCTAGATAAGGTAATAAAAACAGATTTAAATGTTAAAAAAACAGAAAAGCTAATAGCAGATATACTAGAAGATCTTAAACAACCTAAAGGTAGTGAAGATAAGAAGCAAACAGTTAAAGGAATAATGGGAATGAGAATTTACCTTAATACTATAAAACAAGCTTACGAGGCTATAACTAATACAGGATTGGAAGCTAAGTATAAAGAAGTTGATAAAGGTGATCATATAGAGGTTGTTGTAAAGATTCCTAAAAAATAAAAGATTACTGCTTAGCAGTAATCTTTTTTTAAAAGCTTAAAGGGGGTAAGTCTTATGGGAAAAGTAGTAGCAGTTTTTAACCAAAAAGGTGGAGTTGGAAAAACAACTACAAATGTAAACTTGAGTGCAAGTATAGCAAAGATGGGTAAGAAAGTTTTAGTTTTAGATTTAGATCCACAAGGAAATTCTACGAGTGGATATGGCATAGAAAAAAATGAAGTTGAAAGTACTATTTATGAAGTTTTAATAAACAATGATGATATAGAAGAAGCAATAATTAAAACAGATTTTGAAAATATAGATATAGTTGCCTCAGCAACAGAATTAGCTGGAGCAGAAATAGAGTTTACGACAATCGAAGAAAGAGAATATATATTAAAAAAAGCATTGTCTAAAGTAAGAGATAAGTACGATTATATATTTATAGATTGTCCTCCTTCTTTAGGTATGTTAACTATTAACTGCCTTACTGCTGTTGATAGTGTTTTAATACCGATACAATGTGAATATTATGCATTAGAAGGTGTTAGCCAACTAATGGAAACTATATCGCTAATAAAAAGAAGTCTAAATCCTAACTTGGAAATACAAGGTGTAGTTTTAAGTATGTTTGATGGAAGAGCAAATCTATCTATACAAGTTGTAGAAGAAGTAAAAAAATATTTTAGAGGAAGTGTATATACTACACTAATACCTAGAAATGTAAGACTTGCAGAAGCGCCAAGTCATGGGAAACCTGTAATTTATTATGATGCGAGATGTAAAGGAGCTATAGCATATTTAGAACTAGCAGAAGAATTTATAGATTTAGAGGAGGATGTGATATAGAATGGAAAAAACTACGAGACGTTCAAATAGATTAGGAAAGGGATTAGGAGCTTTAATTCCAACAATAAAAGAAGAGATAGATTCAAAAGATATAGTTAATATAGATATAAATAAAATATACGCAAATCCAGACCAACCAAGAAAGGTTTTTGATATAGAAAAAATAGAGGTTTTATCAAATTCTATAAAGAATTATGGAGTTCTTCAACCAATTGTTGTAAAACCAGATGATTCTGGAAAATATATGATAATAGCAGGTGAAAGAAGATATAGAGCATCTAAAAAAGCTAAATTAAAAGAAATGCCAGCTGTTATAAAAGATATTCCAATGAAAGATTTAATGGAGATTGCTCTTATAGAAAACTTACAAAGAGAAGATTTAAATGCGATAGAAGAAGCAATTGCTTATAAAAGTCTTATAGATCATTACAGTGTTACACAAGAAGAAATATCTGAAGCTGTTGGTAAAAGCAGACCTCATATAACTAATACATTAAGACTTTTAAATCTAAATAAAGAGGTAATGGCTATGGTTGAAACTAATAGAATCACACCAGGTCATGGTAAAGCTCTTCTTAGAATTACAAATCATGAATTACAAGTTAAAGTTGCAAATAGAGTAATAGAAGAAGAATTATCTGTTAGAGATACTGAAAAAATAGCAAAGAAAATTTTAGAAGATGAAAATATAGATGAGCCTAAAAAAATAAAACAAAAGGATATATATATAGTAGATGTAGAAGAAAGATTAACAAATATATTTGGAACAAAAGTAAATATTTCAAAAGGGAAGAAAAAAGGAAAAATAGAAATTGAGTATTATAATGACGAAGACCTAAATAGTATAGTATCATTATTACTAGAAGGACAAGAAGCATAAGAGAGGGGACTTAATATGATTTATTTAGATAATGCAGCAACAACATTTCCAAAACCAAAACAAGTTTATGATGCTGTTTTAGATTGTATGGAAAACTATGGAGCGAATCCTGGTAGAGCTGGACATAAATTAGCTATGAGAGCAGGAAGAGAGATATATGATTGTAGAGAAAATATAGCAAAGCTTTTAAATATATCAAATCCAATGAATATAGTATTTACACACAACGCAACAGATTCTTTAAACTTAGCTATAAAAGGGGTTGTTAAATCGGGAGATCATATTATAACAACTAGTATAGAACATAACTCAGTAATAAGACCAATAAAAGCGCTAGAGGAAAAAGGAATAGAAAACACAATAGTTAAGTGTGATGAATATGGTCAATTAAACACTGAGGATATAAAAAAAGCAATAAAACCAAATACAAAGCTAATTGTTACTACACATGCATCTAATGTATGCGGAACTCTAGTTGATATAGAAACTGTAGGAAATATAGCAAAAGAAAATAATATATTATACTTAGTTGATGCATCACAAACACTAGGGGTTTATGATGTAGATGTTCAAAAAATTAATGTAGATATGGTAGCAGCACCAGGACACAAATGTCTATTAGGACCACAAGGAACAGGAATTCTTTATATAAGAGAAGGATTAGCCTTAGATATTCTTAAAGAAGGTGGGACAGGTAGTAATTCAGAAGAATTATTCCAACCAAATATGATGCCAGATAGATATGAGTCAGGGACTCATAATACTCCAGGAATAGCAGGATTAAATGCAGGAGTTAACTTTGTAATAGAAACTGGAATAGATAAAATAAGAAAGCATGAAGAAGAATTATGTTCATACATGCTAGAGAGATTATCAGAAGTTCCTAATATAAAAATATATGGACCTTTAGACAGTAAAAAAAGAGCAGCAGTTATATCTGTAAATATAGGAAATATAGATTCAGGTGAAGTAACATTTATGTTAGATGATGTTTATGGAATAGCAACTAGATCTGGAATACATTGCTCACCATTAGCGCATGAAACACTGGGGACTCTTATACAAGGAACTATAAGATTTAGTTTTGGATACTTTAACACAAAAGAAGAAGTAGATAAATCAATAGAAGCTTTAAAAGAAATAGAAAAAGAACTTAATATATAATAATAAAGTCTGTCTTAGAATATAGGATGAAAATATAATTATTATCATCTGTATATTTTAGACAGACTTTTTTACGTTTAAGCAATTTATGATTAACGAATATTTGTGGATAAATTATGAAGTATAGCAATCTCAAAATCTGGTGGGAGTAAAAAATGACATTTTGAGCAACAGACGGAGTTGTTGGCGATATAAAGTGGTTCACACACGTAGTGGCTCGAGCGAAGCGAATTTTTAGTTAAATTTTATTTTAATGAAATTATATTGAATTAAATATGTCAAAAAATAACAAAATTTATAAAAATATAAAATATATTATATATAAAATAAATAAATTAGTGTATTTATGATAAATATAAGTTATAATTTTATTATAAGAAAATGTTTTCTAGGGGGGACAGGCATGGAAATTCTAAGCTTAGGAGAGAAAATTAAGAAATTAAGAAAAGAAAAAAACCTAACGTTAAAAGAATTAGCAGGAGAAAGGATAACTGCAGCACAGATAAGTCATATAGAAAGAGATAAGTCACACACTAGTTATGAATTATTAGAATATCTAGCAAATTGTCTAGAAGTAAGTGTAGATTATTTACTAGAAACAAAAGAAATGCAAGCTAAAAAATTAACGGATAATTTAATAATACAAAGTGAAATTTATATAAAGTGCAAGGAATTAGAGAAAGCTAAAAATGAAATAAATAAGGTTATGGTAATATGTACAGATTATCAGCTTATAGATAATTATGGGAAGTGCAACTTACTGCTTGCAACTATAAACTTAAAACAAAAAGATTATAATGCAGCTATAATTAATTTTGAAAAATCATTATATTTTTTCATACAAAATAATGATAAAGAAAATATAGCTAAATGTTATATAAATATAGGTAAGATATATATGGAAGAGAATTTCCATAAAGGAGCATTAAGCAATTTTAAATTTGCAGAAGACATATTAGAAGAAAATAAATTAAATGATGTAAATTTAAAGAAAGATTTATATAGTAATATATCATTTTGCTATACTCAACTGAATAAAGCTGATGAAGCTTTAGATTATATAGAAAAAATAAAAGGGTTGGATATAGCAATAAATTCAAAAGAAGAAGCAGACTTAATAGTATCTAAAGCTAATAAATTAATGAGTATAGGAAAATACGAAGAAGCTAAACATCAATTTAAAGCAGCATTAGAAATATTGGATAAAGAAGATAATAAAACAGAACTAGCTAATGTATACCTTAGAGTTTCTGATGTATATGAAAAAATAGGAGATTGTGATAGGGCTTTAGACTACTCTAAAAAAGCATATGATATAAAAAAATATGATGAAGATGAATGTACTTTTGATGTAATTATAAAAATAATTCAATCGTATATAAAATTAGATAACTATGAAGAGGCAAGAAAATATTCTAAATTAGCATTAGCAAATTCTATAAAGAGTAAGAATAAGTATTTTGAATATCAAGCTCTTAAATATTATTCTCAAATATATAAACAAGAAAATGATAATAAATTAGCAATAGAGTACTTATTAAAATGTATAAATATAATTAAAGAATTAGAGGATAGGAAAACTCTTGCAGATTTATATATAGAATTAGGACAATTATACTCAGATATATCGAAAGAAAAAGAGTTAGAATATTATCAAAAAGGTGTAGGATTATATAAAAATTTAGAAATAATATAAAAAGAAAAGACTCCTTAAAAGGAGTCTTTTCTTTTTATATAGAAAGTATTATCAGTACAAAGTTATTGGGGGGGAGTTATATGAAGAATAAATTTATAATTATAGCTATAATATTACTTTTACTATTAGTAAATCCTAAAACTATCAGGATTTTTAGTGAAAGTATAAGAAAAGATTCTATAGAAGTAGATATTATGAAAAGTATTGATATAGACAGAAATATCAAGTACACAGAGCATGATAACAATTTGGTTTATTATAATGAAGACTATTTGAAAAGTATAAACACAAAACTGGAAGAAATATTTAAAATAAAATTTAATTCAAATAAAATAAATTTAGAGAGTAATAGATTTCTAGATGTACTAGATAAAGAAAATAATATAATATACAGTATAGATGACAAAGGAAGTGTAGTTAGTAAAAAAAAGGTACATAAAGATGGAATAATGTATAAAAGTATAGATAATGAATCATACTTATATACTTATAAAAAAGATGATAAAAATATAACAAATATATACAATAATGAACTAAACTTAGTAAAGAGTATTACACTTAAAGGTCTAGCAACAGATATAGATTATTCAAAGGATTATATATATATTACGACAATTAACATAGATAATAAAATGAATAGTATGATTTACAGATATGATTATAATGGAAATTTAAAAGGAGAGAAACAAATAGAAAATTCAATTTTGTTAGACTGTATTTTAAAGGACGAAAACATATATTTAATTGAAAAAAATAAAGTTAGTATAGTTGATAAAGACATGAAAATAAAGAACGAGTTTAAAGTAAATGATATAAAAAGTTACAGTAATTTATTAAAAGATAGTATTTATATTTTAGAAGAAAATGGAAGTATAAAACTTATCAATGATTCTAAAATAGAGGATATAAAATTTAAAGAAGATAATCTAGATGGAATAGTAAATATACATAACGGCGTAATAGGATATGTTGATAATAAAATTATAGATAAAAAAGGAATAGAACTAAGGAAATTTGAAGAGGATATTAAAAATATAGAAATAATTAAAGAAGATATGTTTGTAGTAGAACTAGAAAACTCTATTAAAATAATTAAGATAAAATAAATTATAGGAAAGCTATATAAAATTAATATATCATATAGAAATAATCTATAACAAAATACATTTAACTATGTTAAAATTAAGGAAGTATCATGTTAAGGAGATGAGTATATATGAGAATAGAGCTAGATGCTAGGGGATTAGCATGTCCTAAGCCAGTTATAAATACTAAAAAAGAGCTAGATAATATAGAACAAGGGGTAGTAGTAGTAACTGTAGATAATGAAATAGCAAAAGAGAACTTAATGAAGTTAGCTAAATCAATGAATTATGAATCTAATGTTTTAAAAACAGAAAAAGATTTAATTTGTATAGAGATTATAAAAGGCGAAAATGTTATAATAGAAGAAAAATCACAGGAGTCTTTATCAGATACATGTATATTTATAAATTCAGATAAAATGGGAAATGGAAATGATGAATTAGGTACTGTTCTTATGAAAGGATATATATATACTTTAACAGAGAGTAAGCCATATCCAAAAAGTATATTATTTGTTAATAGTGCAGTAAAATTAACTACTGAAAATGAAGCAACAGTAGAAAATTTAAAAATATTACAAGATGCAGGAGTAGAAATATTATCTTGTGGTACATGCTTAGACTATTATGGATTAAAGGAAGACTTAAAAGTTGGAACTGTTACAAATATGTATACGATAGTAGAAACTATGAATAATTCATCAAAGACTATATCTATATAGAAAATAAAGACTACATGATTAAATTTGTGTAGTCTTTTATTTTATGAATGAAAGTAAAATATAAAGACAGAGAAAGGAAAATAAACGATGAACGAAATGTATATAGTAGCATTCAACTCAACACACCATGCAATAAGAACAGATAAGGTATTAAATGAAAAAAATCTTAAGGTTACAACTTTACCAACACCTAGAGAAATAAGCTCAAGCTGTGGGATATCTGTTAGATTCTTAAAGGATGATATGGATACAGTAGTAGAATCACTAGAAGAAAATGATATTTTATACCATGGAATATTTAAGGTTTCAAGAGTAAGCGGAGGACAAAAAGAAATTGAAAAATTAAGATAGGAGTGATGTAAATGCCAATGAAATTAAACGTTGGGGATATTGTAGAATTAAAAAAACAACATCCTTGCGGATGTAAAGATTTTGAGATAACAAGAGCGGGAATGGACTTTAAAATCAAGTGTTTAAAGTGTGAAAGAATAGTCTTATTAGATAGAGAAACTTTAGAAAAAAGAATAAAAAAAGTAAAAAACTTGTAAAAAACCGTTTTCTTTTGCTATAATTAAATTGGGAAAACATTTTACCAAGGGGGAGACTTAATTATGGCTATCAAATTTGCAAAGAGAATGGATGGATTAAAAGGATCTGAAATTCGTGAACTTTTAAAGTTAACAGAAAAACCAGAAGTAATATCTTTTGCAGGTGGACTTCCTGCTCCAGAGTTATTTCCAGTAGAAGAAATGAAGGAAATATCAAGATTAGTACTAGAGGAATCAGGTAGAGCAGCGCTTCAATACACAACTACTGAAGGTTTTGCACCACTAAGAGAGCAAATAGCTGAAAGAATGAATAGAAAGCTAAAAACTAATGTCTCAAAAGATGATTTATTAATAACAAGTGGATCTCAACAAGGACTAGATTTTGCAGGAAAGATCTTCTTAAATGAAGGCGATGTAGTTTTAGTAGAGAGTCCATCTTACTTAGGAGCATTAAATGCATTTAAAGCATATTGTCCTGAGTTCATAGAAGTTCCAACTGACAAAGATGGAATGATAATAGAAGAATTAGAAAAAATATTAGAAACAACTGAAAATGTAAAAATGATATATGTTATACCGGATTTCCAAAATCCAACAGGAAAAACTTGGACTATGGAAAGACGTGAAAAGTTCATGGATGTTGTAAACAAATTTGAAATACCAGTTGTAGAGGACAATCCATATGGGGAATTAAGATTTGAAGGTGAGATATTACCATCTTTAAAATCAATGGATGAAAAAGGACTAGTTATATTCTTAGGTTCTTTCTCAAAAATATTCTGCCCAGGATATAGAATAGGTTGGGTTTGTGCATCACCAGAAATATTATCTAAGTTTATATTTGTTAAACAAGGGGCAGATTTACAAGCATCTACAATATCTCAAAGAGAGGTAAGTAAGTTTATAGATGTTTATGATTTAGATGCACATGTTGAAAAGATAAAAACAGTTTACAAAAAGCGTAGAGATTTAATGCTAGAAACAATAAAAGAAAACTTCCCAGAGGGTATAGAATATACATACCCAGAAGGTGGATTGTTTACATGGGTAGATCTACCTAAACATCTAGATGCTAGAAAAATAATGGAAAAATGTTTAGAAAAAGATGTAGCTTATGTTCCAGGAGGATCATTCTTCCCTAATGGAGGTAAGGAAAATACATTTAGATTAAATTACTCTAACATGCCAGATGAAAAGATAGTAGAAGGTGTTAAGAGACTATCTGAAGCATTAAAGGATGCTCTTAAAGAAGAAGCAAATGCATAAAATGTTTAAATAAAAAAGAGTGGCTAACGCCACTCTTTTTTTAGGGGAGATTGGGATGAAATATATTTAAGTTATGGGGGCTATAGTAAGTATAATTAACAAAATATAAAAAAATATACTTACTTTAAGCTAAATTAACTGTTTATAAATAATAATAATAGTCGAGAATAAAATTAAATTGACAAGTTATTTTATAAGTGATAAAATGTGTAAAGTATGAGATTTTAATCTCATTTCTCTGCTCTGCGTAGCAGAGCCGTAAGTCCAAAGGGAGGTGAATTGTGTGAAGAATTATGAATTAGTTTTCGTAGTAAAGCCTAATGCAGATGAAGAAACTAGAGAAGCTGTATTAAACAAGGTTAAAGAAGTTATAGCTACTGAAGGTGAAGTTGAGAAGGTAGATGTTTGGGGTACTAAGAAATTAGCATACCCAATAGCTAAGTTCACTGAAGGTTACTATGTATTAGTTAACTTTAAATCTGCTGTTGAAGTTCCTAAGGAAATAGACAGAAACTTAAAGATAAACGAAAACGTAATAAGACATATGATAGTTGTTGCTTAATAACTACTATATAGATATTACGTAAAATAGGCGGTGTTTAAATGAATCATGTTGTATTAGTGGGAAGATTAACAAAGGATCCTGAGTTAAGATATATCCCAGGAACAGGAACAGCCGTTGCAACATTTACTATTGCCATTGATAGAGATTATGCTAAAAAAGATGGTAGTAGAGAGACTGATTTTATACCGGTTGAAGTTATGGGAAAACCTGCTGAATTTTGTGCAAACTATATATCGAAAGGTAGATTAGTTGCTATACAAGGTTCTATAAGAGTAGACAATTACCAAAATCAATCAGGAGAAAGAAGAACTTTCACTAAGGTGAGTGCTCGAAATATACAAGCCTTAGATAGTAATAAAAATAGATCGGATAGTCCATATCCAAACCAAAATCAAAATCAAGGTTTTGAACCGAGTTTCGAACCTAGCTTTGAGCCAACAGGATTAGATCCTCAAGGTTTCCAAGCTATAGATGATGATGATATACCATTCTAAAAAAGGAGGGAAAACTACTATGATGAACAAAAAGAGACGTAAGAAAAAGAGAGTTTGTCAATTCTGTGCTGATAAAAACGCTAAGATAGACTACAAAAACACTCAAAGATTACAAAAATACGTAACTGAAAGAGGTAAAATATTACCTAGAAGAATAGCTGGTACTTGTGCTAAGCATCAAAGAGAATTAACAGTTGCTATAAAGAGAGCTAGAAACTTAGCTTTATTACCATATACATTAGACTAAGAAAAGGACGAGCCTTATGGCTCGTTTTTTTATTGGTTAAAACTACTATGATTTATGATATAATGTTTATATATTAAGGAGGGGGGAAATTTTGAGACTAGATAAAAACTCAGAAATAACTAAAAATATAAAGATAATTGAATGGATGAAAACAGAGTTAATTATTAGCTTAGGGGATTTATTTAATCTTCTATTTAAAGGAACTAGACCGGTTGATCAGATATTACAAGATACTTTAGCTAATATAGTTATGGTTACATATTTATTATCAAAAAGGCTTGGAATTAGTTTTAAAGAAATAGATTATAAAATAAAGGAAAAGATAAAAGAAGGAATAGAGGAAGATCATAGTGTAGAGAGATGGTATGGAGATTTATCTAATCTTAAAAATTATTTAGATAATAGGGAGTGATATTAAATTGAATGATAGAACTAAATTAACTCAAGCGGCAATAATATCAGCAATAGCAATAGTTATTTGTCTTGCAGCAGTATATGTTCCGTTTTTAGGGTTATTAGCGTTTATTATTCCTGTTCCATATGCGATAATATCAACAATGACAGGGCATAAATACGCATTAATATCAGCTATATCCTCTTTTTTTATATTAATGTTTACTGTAGATGTTTTATATGCTTTGAATATAGTTATAATGAGCATATTACCAGGTATAGCAATAGGATATAAAATTAGTAAAGATAGTAAAACAGAAAGTGATAGTATGAATTTTACTCCTATATATTTTGGGACAATAGCTTTTATACTTTCAACAATAGTGTTTTTTGTAATGGCTAAGGTATTACTTAATATGGACTTATTAAGCCAAATTTTAGCACTTATGAAGACTACATTAGAAGCTCAATTTACTATTATGGAAAGTGCAAATTTAATGCCTAAAGGCGAAATTAAGCCAGAAGATATAGTTAATCTTGTACAAAATATAACACCAACTATGCTATTTTTATATAGCATAATTGCATCATTAATAACATATTATGTAGAAGCGTTCATTTTAAAAAGAGTTAGGAAAATAAGTTATAACTTACCGAAGTTTTCTGATTTTTATTTACCAGGAAATGCTATAATAACATCTCTATTATTATATTTATTAATAATGGGATTAGAGATGTTAAAAATAGGACTATATACAGAGATTATAATGATAAATTTACAATTTATATTTAGCATAATGTTCTTATTACAAGGAATTGCTGTATCTGTATACTTTATAAAAGAATGGAAAAAGAAATCTCCAGGTAAGGTGATATTTGCAGTTATAGCTGTATTTTTACTATCGGGAACTATGATTTTAAGCTTTGTAGGGATGCTAGATAGTGCAATTGACTTTAGGAAGGTAAGAAACTACAAATCCACTTAGGAGGGTAGAAATGTTTGATAAGTCGACCTTTAAATTTAATATGCCAGAAACAAATGCATATATAGTGGTAATTGGAATTCTTAGTCTTATGATGATGTATTTTAATATATATATAGGAACTGCAGTATTTATCCTATTTGTATATATTGTTTTTCACAACTGGAGAATCAGAGATATAAGGAGACAAGAATGGAATAAGTATATTCAAGATTTAGCTGTAGATATTGATGAAGTTACTAAAAAAGCTATCTTAAATATGCCAATGCCTTTATGCATATTAGAATTTGATGGTAGTATTACATGGTATAACACTAGATTCTATGAGATGACAGAAAAAGAAGATACCTTGGGTATGAATATAGAAACTCTTGTTAAAAATATAGACTTAAGAAAAGTTTTAAATGAAAATAAAGAGTTATATACAGATATAACATATAAAGATAGACAATATACCATAGTTTATAATGTTATAAAAAGTGATCAAGAAGATAAGGCTAAGTATTTAATGATGTTATATTGGATAGATAAAACAGAATACTTAGATTTAAAAAACAAATATGATGAAGAAAAGAATGTAATCGCTACTATACAAGTAGATGGATATGAAGAAGTATTACAGAGTGCTCCAGAAGAAAGAAGACCTCTAATTAATGTTGAGATTGATAAAATACTTTCATCATTAGGAACAGGGTGTAATGGAGCTTTAGAAAAAGTATCTAAGGATAAGTATTTCTTAGTGCTTAGTAAAAATGAACTTGATAAGTTAGAAGCAGATAAATTCTCTATTTTAGATAAGATAAGAGAAATTGATCAAGAAAATAATTTACCTGTAACTATAAGTATGGGTATAGGAATAGAAGGTAAAACAATTAATGATAACTTTAAACTAGCAAAAGGAGCATTAGACTTAGCTTTAGGAAGAGGTGGAGATCAAGCCGTAATAAAAACTAAAGATAAATCTATTTTCTACGGAGGAAAGTCTAAGGCTGTAGAGAAAAAGACAAAAGTTAAATCAAGACTTATAGGTCATGCTCTTAGAGAAATAATACTAGAAAGTAAAGATATATATATAATGGGTCATAAATATCCTGATATGGATGCTATGGGAGCTGCAGTAGGTATTTATGATATATGTAAATCTTGTAATAAAAGTGCAAATATTGTATTAAATAGTACTAATGATTCTATAGATGAATTTATAGGTAGATTAAAATCATCTGATTATTATTCAAATATATTTGTTTCTAGGGATGAAGCTATTAAAAATTGTGCTAAAGATACACTAGTAATAGTAGTTGATACACATAGACCAAACTTTACAGAATGCCCTGATTTACTAGCAATATCAGATAAAGTAGTTGTAATAGACCATCATAGAAGAGGAGTAGAATTTATAAATGATACTGTTCTTTTATTCCATGAAACTTATGTATCGTCTACTTGTGAGATGGTAACAGAATTAGTTCAATATATGGAAGATGATGTGAAAATAAATAAACTTACGGCTGAAGGGCTATTAGCAGGAATAAGTTTAGATACTAAAAACTTTGCTTTTAAAACAGGAGTTAGAACATTTGAAGCTGCTTCTTACCTGAAAAAAGCAGGAGCAGATACAATTGAAGTTAAAAAGTTATTTAATTCTAATTTAAAAGACTTTATTGCTAAAGCTGAGATAATGCAGAGCACTAAAGTTATAAATAATAAGATTTGTTTAGCTTATTGTAAAGCAGATATAAATAACATAAATGTAGTTGTAGCTCAAGCAGCAGATGAACTTTTAAGCATAAAAGATGTAGAAGCATCATTTGTTTTAGGTAAAACAAAAGGTGGGACTATATTTATAAGCGCAAGATCATTAGGATCTATAAACGTACATGTTTTAATGGAAAAACTAGGTGGCGGAGGCCATATTGATATAGCAGGAGCTCAACTTGAAAATGTATCTTTAGAAGAAGGATATAAGATGGTATCAGACATCATAAAACAGTATCTAGAGGAGGAAGAAGAGTAATGAAAGTTATATTATTAAAAGATATAAAAGGAACAGGGAAAAAAGGAGATGTAAAAGAAGTTAGTGATGGATATGCTAGAAACTTTTTATTCCCTAAAAAATTAGCAGTTCAAGCAGGAAACACTGAATTAAAAGAGTTAAAAGAAAAACAAACATCTCAACAAATAAAAGAGCAAAAAGAATATGAAGCAGCAGTTGAATTAGGAAAGAAAATGGAAGAAATGAATGTAACTATATATTCTAAAGCTGGAGAAGGTGGAAGATTATTTGGTTCAATAACTTCTAAGGATATAGCTGCTCAAATAAAGAAAGAACATGGAATAGAAGTTGATAAAAGAAAAGTAATATTAGATGAGCCTATAAGAGTTTTAGGTTCAAGATTTGTTGAAATAAAAATACATCAAAAAGTAGTAACTAAAATGAGAGTTGATGTAAAGGAAAAACAATAAAGATAAACACTAGAGGTGAGAAATATGGAGGATGTAGGTAGAATTCCTCCACATAGTGTGGAGTCTGAGCAGTCTATATTAGGGTCTATACTATTAGATAAAGATGCAATAATTACTGTTACAGAAACTATTCAGCCTGAAGATTTTTATAAGGAAGCTCATAAAATTATTTATGAGTGTATGATGAAATTAAATAATAAAAGTGAGCCTATAGATTTAATAACACTTACAGAAGAGTTGAAAAAACAAGGCCATTTAGAAGATGTTGGAGGAATAAGCTATATAACTAGTTTATCAACAATAGTACCGACAACTTCTAACGTAAAGTATTATGCAGATATAGTAAAAGAAAAATCAGTTTTAAGAAAACTGATAAAAGTATCTAATGATATATTGAACTTAGGATATGATAGTTCTATAAAAGTAGAAGATATTCTAGAAAAAGCAGAAAAGCAGATATTTGATATATCACAAGAAAAATCTAGTGAAGATTTTAAATCTATAAATTCAGTTCTTATGGATGCATACGATATGATAGAAAAGTTATATACTAACAAAGAAGATATAACAGGTATAACTACTGGATTTGAAGATTTAAATAATAAAACTAATGGTTTACAAAGAACAGACTTAATACTTATAGCGGCAAGACCAGCTATGGGTAAGACTGCTTTTTCATTAAACTTAGTACAAAATGCAGCACTTAAAGGTGATGCATCAGTAGCAGTATTTAGTTTAGAGATGTCTAAAGAGCAGTTAGTCCAACGTATGTTAGCTGCACAATCTCATGTGGAGCTAAAGAAAATAAAGAATGGAAGTTTAGATGAAAATGATTGGCCTAGAATAATAGATGCTATGTCAGTTTTATCTAATGCTAATATATACATAGATGATACTCCTGGAATAAAAATTGGTGAGTTAAGATCTAAATGTAGAAAATTAAAAATTGAAAAAGGTTTAGATTTAATACTGATAGACTACCTTCAACTTATGGAAGGTGACGGTGGTAATGAAAGTAGACAACAAGAGATATCAAAAATATCTAGATCTTTAAAGATAATAGCTAAGGAATTAAATTGTCCTGTAATAGCATTATCACAGTTATCTCGTGCTCCTGAACAAAGAGCAGATCATAGACCTATGTTATCGGATTTAAGAGAATCTGGAGCAATAGAGCAAGATGCAGATATAGTAATGTTCTTATATAGAGATGAATATTACCATCCAGACTCTGAAAGAAAGAATATAGGTGAGATTATTATAGCTAAGAACAGACATGGTGAAACTGGATCTGTTGAATTAGTATGGTTAGGTGAGATACAAAAATTTGCTAATAAAGCTAGAGAAATGTAATAAAAAAAATCCACATGTTGATAATTTTTGTAATTATATCATGTGGATTTTTTGTTAATAATTTGAAAATTCTTAATTGTAAAAACGATATCCACAATATCCACAGGTCGATTGTTGATAAGTGTGGATATTGTGATTTTTTAGAAAATAAAAAAACAAGCTTTCGTAGCTTGCTTTCTTATTTGTTAGTATAAATTATTATTTAACGGGGGAGAAAAATGATAAATATAATATATATATATCCAAATATAAAGTTTATAAACAATGAAATTAATATATGTAGAATAATTGATGAAAAAATAAAAGAAACGTTAGTTATATTTGGACTTAAAGAAGATAATAATTTAAATATATACATTACAAACACAATGACAGGAGATAATAAGTTAATAAAGGAAATTAATGATATTAGTAAATTTATTAAACTAATACAGTCAAATGAATCCGAAATAAAAAACTGTGAAGACTTATTTGAAGTAGAAAAATACATACTAAATAAAATAGCTGAGTAAAAAGGTTTTGAAAATAAAGCGAATGTTTGGTAAAATAAAAAGGTAAGTGTTCGAATAAAAAAATAGAGGTGAGTTAATATGAAAACTGTTGCTATAGTAGGCTCTCAATGGGGAGACGAAGGAAAAGGTAAAGTTATAGACTATTTAGCTACACAAGCTGATGTAGTAGTAAGAGGACAAGGTGGAAACAATGCAGGGCATACATTAGTTGTTGATGGAAAAAAATATGCACTACACCTAATACCATCAGGAGTTTTAAATCCAGAAACTATAAATGTTATAGGAAATGGTATAGTATTTGATCCAAAAGGATTCTTAGATGAGTTAGCTAAGCTTAACGCAGATAATATAGATACTAAAAATATAAAAATAAGTGATAGAGCACACGTTATATTCCCATATCACAAAGAATTAGATGCTTTAGCTGAGGAAGCTAGAGGAGATAACAAAATAGGTACTACTAAAAAAGGTATAGGACCTTGTTATATGGATAAAACAGAGAGATCTGGAATAAGAATATGTGACTTAATGGACAAAGATATATTTGCTAAAAAATTAAAAGCTCAAATTGATGATAAAAATAAATTAGTTAAGAATATATATGGAGCTGAAGAGTTTGACTTTGATGCTATATACAATGAGTACTTAGGATATGCAGAGCAAATAAGACCATATGTAGATGATACTTCAGTTATAGTATACGATGCTATAAAAGCAGGAAAGAAAGTTTTATTTGAAGGAGCTCAAGGTACATTACTAGATTTAGACTTAGGTACGTACCCATACGTAACTTCATCTCATCCTACATCAGGAGGATTCTCTATAGGAGCTGGTATAGGACCTAACATGATAAAGGACGTTGTAGGTATAGTTAAATCATATACTACAAGAGTTGGAGAAGGACCATTTGTTACTGAGTTACATGATGAAACAGGTGATAGAATAAGAACTCAAGGTAGAGAGTTCGGAACAACTACAGGTAGAGCTAGAAGATGTGGATGGTTTGATGCTGTAATAGTAAGATATGCTGCTAGAGTTAATGGATTAACTAGTATATCTTTAATGTTACTAGATGTTTTAACTGGATTTGATACAGTTAAGATATGTACATCTTACAAAATGGGAGATAAAATATTAAAAGAATTCCCAGCATCATTAGAAGATTTAGCTAAGTGTGAGCCTATATATGAAGAGTTAGAAGGTTGGACAGAAGATTTAACAGGAATGGAAACTTACGAAGAGTTTCCAGAAAACGCTAAGAAATATATAGCTAAGATAGAAGAATTAGTTGGTGTTAGTGTAGATATGGTTTCTGTTGGACCAAACAGAGCTCAAACTATAGTAAGAAAGAATATGTTTTAATTTGATATATAAGTAAGTAGCTAATAATTTTATTAGCTACTTTTTTACGTTTAAGGAATTTATGTTTACCGAATATCTGTTAATAACTTATAAAATAGAGTTATATCAATACTTTGTTGAAAGTAAAAAGGACACTTTTGAGCAACTGACGAAGTCGTTGGAGACAGGAGCGAAACGACTTTTTTATTTAATTAAATATTATATTTTACTAATCAAAGGTATAAAAATAAAAAATATTTTTAAGAGATTATAAAAAATTTTTATTTTAAATTTAAAATAAAAATAATAAATTTTAGAAAAAAATGTACAAATTATATTAGAAATAAAGTGCTTAAACCATTGAAAAATAGGGTATTTATACAATTTAGTTAAAAAAATAAAAAAATTTAACAAAAAGTGTTGACGAAAGTTAATAAAGCTAATATAATAATATTTGTTGGAACGGCGAACGAAAAAAGTCGAAACAACATCTCAGCATAAGATGATCCATTAGCTCAGTCGGTAGAGCACCTGACTTTTAATCAGGGTGTCCCGCGTTCGAGTCGCGGATGGATC
>NZ_CAXVJR010000013.1:48962-50702 GCF_964259345.1 Paraclostridium bifermentans | reverse complement strand
AAGTTAAGCTCTTTAGCGCCGATGGTACTTGGTGGGAAGCTGCCTGGGAGAGTAGGACGTAGCCGCGTAATCTTTTTATTTTGCTTAATGAGATTAAAAATAAAAAAAGAAGTGCTTTCGCACTTCTTTTTTTATACTTCTCTTCTTGGTATTTCCATTTCTATAGCATCTTCTATTTCTTTTAAAGTGTTAAAATCTTTTGGGTCTACAAACATACATGTATAACCTTCTTCTCCAGCTCTTCCGGTTCTTCCTATTCGGTGTATATAAGTTTCTGCATTTTCAGGGATATCATAGTTGTAAACATGAGTTACTCCACTTATATCTAAACCTCTTGAAGCTACATCTGTAGCTATTAGATATTGTATATCTGCATTTCTAAATGACTTCATTATTCTTTCTCTATGAGATTGCTTTATATCACTATGCAATTTAGCACAGTTATACTTTCTTCTATGAAGAACTTCTTCAAGTTTATCAACTCTCGCTTTAGTTCTACAGAAGATTATACCCATAAATGGATTATCAGCATCTAATACAGAACATAATGCATCCTGTTTTTTTCTATCTGTAGTTTCAACTACATTTTGTTTAATGTTAGTTAAAGTTATTTCTTCTTTTTCTATACTAACAACAGCTGGATTATCCATGTATTTATAAGCTAGTTTCTTAACTGCTGAATCCATTGTAGCTGAAAAACATAAAGTTTGACGGTTTTTAGGAGTTTGTCTAAGAATAGTTTCAACTTCATTTCTAAATCCCATAAAAAGCATTTGATCAGCTTCATCCAAAACTATTACTTTTAATTTACTAAGGTCGATAGTTTCTCTATCGATATGATCTAATAATCTACCAGGAGTAGCTATTACTAGATGAATATTTCTTTTTAATTTTTTTAACTGAGCACCTATATCTTTTCCACCATACATAGATAATAAATTTATATCTGTGTTTTCACTAAGTTTTTCTGCTTCTTTAGTTATTTGAATTGCAAGCTCTCTTGTAGGAGATACAATTAAAGCTTGTACATGATTAAGCTCTGGAGAAATATTTTCAAATATTGGAAGAAGAAAAGCTAATGTTTTTCCTGTACCAGTTTGAGCTTCTGCTATTACATCTTTACCTGATTTTATTATACCTATACTTTCTTCTTGTATAGGTGTAGGACTTGTTATTCCCATTTTTTGTAATGTTTCTATTGTATGATTATTAATTCCTAATTCTTTAAAATTCATATTATCTACCTCTCAAAATATTGCTAATCTAATTTAAGACAACTTAATTAATAATATCATAATAAATATATAAATACTAATTATATTATAAATTATTGACATGAATTTATGAATATATATGTAAAACTTTAGAAAATAAAAGGTATTAGTGTAACCACAAGCAAAAAGAATTCATAAATTATAATGATACTACTAAAAAGAGGTGTATATTATGATAAAGATTGTAAATGTGGGAGGATTAAACTTTAGAAAAGGGCCAGGAACAAGTTATAGTGTAATAAGAGTGTTAACAAAAGGAGAAGAAGTGGAAGTAATAAGTGAAAGTAATGGATGGTCTAAAATAAGAAACAAAGGTAGTGAAGGATATGTTGCAAGTAGGTATTTAAGTAATAAAGAGGAAAAAGAAGAGGTAATAGAGATAAAAGAGGTAAATGTGGGAGGATTAAACTTTAGAAAAGGGCCAGGAACAAGTTATAGTGTAATAAGAGTGTTAACAAAAGGAGAA
>NZ_CAXVJR010000013.1:0-48864 GCF_964259345.1 Paraclostridium bifermentans | reverse complement strand
TGAAGGATATGTTGCAAGTAGGTATTTAAGTAATAAAGAGGAAAAAGAAGAGGTAATAGAGATAAAAGAGGTAAATGTAGGAGGATTAAACTTTAGAAAAGGACCAGGAACAAGTTATAGTGTAATAAGAGTGTTAACAAAAGGAGAAGAAGTAGAGGTAATAAGTGAAAGTAATGGATGGTCTAAAATAAGAAATAAAGGTACTGAAGGATATGTTGCAAGTAGGTATTTAAGCAATAAATCAACAACAGAAAATAGTGTGAATAATATAATTTCAAAGGCTATAAATATAGCTAAATCCAAATTGGAATGTAAATATGTTTGGGGAGACGAAGGACCTAATACTTTTGATTGCTCAGGGTTTGTATATTATATATTTAAACTACAACTAGGGATTAATATACCTAGAGTATCTAAGGAACAAAGTAAATATGGAACTTTAATAGATAGAAAAAACTTAAAGGCAGGAGACTTAGTATTTTTTGATACTCAAGGAGAAAATGATTTAAATGTATCGCATGTTGGTATTTATATAGGAAATAATGAATTTATACATGCAGCAACAGGAAATACCATGAAAGTAACTATATCAAAGTTAGAAGGATATTACAGTAGACAATATGTAAATGCTAGAAGACTCTTTTAATCAAAATGTGATAAGCTCCTAAAAAGGAGCTTTTTTTAATAAAATGTTTTTTATTTGAAAACTTTTTTCTAAAGGAGATAAATCTATTTAAATTAAATAAAAAAAAGATTAATATTACATTACGGAATATTAATCTATATTACTTATAAAACATTCGAATAATAATAGAACTTCAGAAAAAAATGTATTTGGAATATTTTTAAGCATAGGAAATTTTTCATAACCTTTTAAAACTATTGGTAAATCAGAGATTTTAGCTAAAGTAGAGTTTTCATTTCCTACAAAACTAATAACTTCTATACCATTATTTTTAGCTGTTTGTGTTATTTCTAATATACTTGAACTTTCACCAGAATTTGAAATAACTATAAGTAAAACATCGTTTTTATGAGAGTTACTTAGTAATTGAAGGTGAGTATTAGCAATACACTTAAAACCATTGATTACAAAGCGTTCACTCATATAATTGGCAATCATTTGAGAATATCCAACACCTAATAACATAATTAGTTTATTCTCACATTTTTTTAGCATTTTAGAAAAAGGAACTAAGTTTAATTCGATTTGATTAGAAGCATTAGTAAATATATCTACAGATGATTCGAGGTCTTCGAATTTATTTGAGAGAGATATATTATAAATCATATCAGAGTATCCTTCAAAACCTAGCTTCTTACAAAGTTTGTAAATGATTGTAGTTGAAGTGAAATTATCTTTAGCTACTTTACGTATACCAATTTTTTTTAGATTATTAATATTATCGTACAGGTATTTTAATATATTTTGTTCTATGTTAGATAGTTGATATTTATCACAAAGATATTCAAAATTCATAATTAATCACCTCAAAGGCTATTATATATGAATTTTAAAAAAATATAAATAAAAATTGTATGGAGGTAGACATCATGACTGAAAAATTTATAAAAGATCCTTGGGCAAGGATAAAAACTCGTAATGGGTTAAATGGAGATGAAGTTATATCAGCATTACAAAAATCTATAAGAAGGGGACTTGAAGAACAAGCATGTGAATTTGCTTATGAAATGTATATAACATCTCCACAAATGGAAGAAAAATTATGGAGAAGACTATTAACGATTACTGTAGAAGATATAGGAATGGGAGATCCTAATGCTTGTGTTATAGTTAATAATTTATATGAAATGAGAAAACAATTTTCTTATGCAGATGGAGATAGGCCTATATACTTTATACATGCGATAAGATATCTATGCAAATGTAAGAAAGATAGATCTAGTGACTTATTAAAAAATATTATAATAAAAGGATTTGCAATGGGAAATGTACCTGAAATACCCGATTATGCACTTGATAAACATACGGTAAGAGGAGCTGAGATGGGAAGAGATTCATTCCATTTTTTAAATGAAGCAAGTAAGGTTATACCTCAAATGGAAGTTGATAATGATTATAAAGAAAGATACGGGAATATATTAGAAATTTATAAACCTGAAGATGCAGTAGATAGTGCATTTCAATATAACCCTTGGCAAGAGTAATATAAAATAAAATTATAATAAAGGGAGAATATTTAAATGGGACAAAATAAGTTTTTAGATAAACTAGATAAAGTATTATCGCCTATAGGAGCTAAAATAGGGAGTCAAAGACATTTAAATGCAATATCTACAGGGATGATGATGACTTTGCCACTTATAGTAGTTGGATCATTGTTTTTAATAATTGCAAATCCTCCTATTAACCCAGAATTAGTAGATGTTAATAATACAAACATATTTATAAAGTTTTTACTATCATGGAAAGAATTTGCAGTAAATAACTATGCGACTATAACGGCGCCGTTTGATATGACTATGGGATTATTAGGTTTAATGTCAGCATTTTCAATAGCATATAAATTGGCAAGTGATTATAAAATGAATGCTTCAATGTCAGGGCTTATATCTACATCTTTGTTCTTTATGATATGCGCACCTAGTAATGAAGGTAATATACCTATGTCTTTCTTAGGTGCAGATGGTCTTTTTGTAGCTATAATAATAGGCATAATATCAGTTGAGATAAGTAGATTTGTAGATAAAATGGAATGGAAATTTAACTTACCAAGTTCTGTGCCATCAGCTGTTGCAGGTTTTATGAATACATTAATACCATTAATGTTAAATATTATAATTTTATATGGGATAAATGTAATTATAATAGCTAATACAGGTATGAATTTGCCACAGTCTATAATGAATATACTTACACCAGCACTTAATGTAGCAGATAACTTATGGGGGTATTTAGCACTTATAACATTTGGAAATATATTATGGTTATTTGGAGTAAATGGAACTTCTATTATATTTCCGATAGTATTCACATTAGGTCTTAGTAATACTGGAATAAATTCAGAATTAGTTACTTCTGGCAAAGATCCTAATGTAATAATGAATTTACAGATGTTTAGAATTGCTATATTAGGAGGAGCTGGAAATACGTTAGGATTAGCCTTATTAATGGCAAAAAGTAAATCGACACATTTAAAATCGCTAGGACGATTATCTATAGTACCGGGAATTTGTGGGATTAATGAGCCTATAATATTTGGGGGTCCTATAGTTTTCAATCCTATATTAGCAATACCATTTATATTAACTCCAATTATATCAGTATCACTTACATATTTTGCACAAAAAATAGGAGTTATAACTTGTGGATATATAGTTGATCCATCTTTTACACCTTTTTTTGCACAAGCATATTTATCATCTATGGATATAAGAAATGTAGTATTTACATTTATGTTAGTACTGATTAGTATATTTATGTATTATCCATTTTTTAAGATTTACGAACGTAATATGTTAAGAAAAGAATCAGAGGAAAATAAAATAGAGGATGACTTTAATTTTGATGAGTTTGATTTAGCATAAATAAAAAGAGAAGTTTGTATTATACAAACTTCTCTTTTTATTATATAAATTTTAAAAGTGCAAGAAAAATAAGCAAGGAACCTGATAACCAAGAAAGGTTAATATCCACCTTTTCTATGAATTTTTTACCTACATAAACCCCTAAAAATAAAGAGCATACACCAATAATAAATGAAAGCAGTATGACTTGATAGTAATTTATAGCAACCAAACTACTACCAAATCCAACGGCTAAGCTATCTATAGAAAGTGCAACAGCTAGATAAACAGCTTCTTTAGGACTTAAATTTTTTGATTTATCATAGTCGGCCTTAGTTTCATTAGCATAAATCTCAAGAACAAATTTAAAGTCAAACACTTTAAAGGTTAAAGGTGCACCTATGTTTGAAAACTTTAAAGCATAAGTTTTAAAGGCAGATTCAAACAGCCTAAGTGTACCTAATGATATCAATAAAATAAAACTAATATTAGCAGCCATTTCAGGCGATAAAAGCTCTTTAAATATATAACCAAAAGCAATTGATAGTGATAAAAATAAAGAACATACAAAGTTTATTATAATATTAGATAAAAATGGAATTTTTATTCTATCAGTTCCATATGCCATACTTGCTACAAAAGTATCTATGCATAAGGAAGAAACCAAAATTAAAGATTCTATCAAAATATTCTCCCCCTAACCTAAGATGATTATTATATATTATTAAATTAGGAGAAAATAGTTACTTATAAGTAAAAAAAGATACCAAAGAGGTATCTTAAATTAATATTCATAATTACAATTTCTAATTTTAAATGTTTCGCAAGTATTGTTTAGAGAGTTAACTTGTACATCACAAGATTTACAAGAACCACTAAAATTATACATACAATTAGATGCAGTACATATTATATTTTTAGATTCAGCTGGATTATCGATTATAGAACTAGTTAATTTTGATGAATTTGAAGAGTCAATAAATGTGTTACAGTAAGTTTCTGGTGTTATGTTAGCATCAAATCCTTCTATTTTTATAACAGATGCATTACATACTCCAGAGTTATTAAATGTACAATTTGTAGATAGACATTTAACCAAAAGAAACACCTCCCACTACCATATAAATATAGTATTAATTTAAATTGGAAAAAATATACTGAAAATTTCAATATAAATTAAAAAAAGATATTGCAAATAGTCTTCAAATGATTTAGAATAGTAAGTCCTAAGATAAATAGATTAAATATTTAGTAGATATTTCGATTACGCTAACTCAATTGAGTTAGTTTTTTTTTGTATATATTTTTAAAATATACTAGAAAAATATAAAAATATATGATATTATTTTACTTTAAATTGGGTTATAGTTATATAAGACATGATAATTTGTTTTTGAGTTATCGTAAAGGTTATTGCTATAATCTATTTATATTTATTTTTTATTTATTTAATTTAATTTTAATTTATTTTTGAAGAAATATCTACTAAATTTATATTTTATCTAGGAGGAATTACAAATGAAAATAGGATTTGATCATAAGAAGTATTTAGAAGAACAATCTAAGTATATTTTAGAAAGAGTTAATAACTATGATAAGTTATACTTAGAATTTGGTGGGAAGTTAATGTTTGACCTTCATGCTAAAAGAGTTTTACCAGGATTTGATGAAAATGCAAAAATAAAAGTATTACAAAACTTAAAAGATAAATTAGAAGTTGTAATATGTGTTTATGCAGGAGATATAGAAAGAAACAAAATAAGAGGAGATTTCGGTATCACTTATGATATGGAAGTTTTAAGACTTATAGATGACTTAAGAGCATATGAACTAGATGTTAACAGTGTTGTTATAACAAGATTTGAAGGACAACCTGCAACAACAGTATTTATAAATAAATTAGAGCGTAGAGGTATAAAAGTATATAAACATGCTCCAACAAAAGGATACCCAAGTGATGTAGATACTATAGTAAGTGACGAAGGATATGGAGCTAATCCATATATAGAAACAACTAAACCTATAGTAGTTGTAACAGCACCAGGACCAAATAGTGGAAAGTTAGGAACTTGTTTAAGTCAGTTATACCATGAAAATAAAAGAGGAAATGAAGTTGGATATTCTAAGTTTGAAACATTCCCAGTATGGAATGTGCCATTAAAACATCCTTTAAATATAGCTTATGAAGCAGCTACAGTAGATTTAAAAGATGTTAATATGATAGATTCATTCCATCTTGAAAAATATGGAGTAATGTCAGTAAACTATAACCGTGACTTAGAATTATTCCCTGTATTAAAGAAGATAATAGAAAAAATAACAGGAAAAGAGTCTATTTACCAATCACCAACAGATATGGGTGTTAATAGAGTTGGATTTGGTATAGTTGATGATGAAGTAGTTCAAGAAGCATCAAGACAAGAAATAATAAGAAGATACTTTAAAACTTCTTGTGAGTACAAAAAAGGTCAAGTTGACAAAGGTGCTTACGACAGAATGAAGTTAATAATGGAAGAAGTAAACTTAAAGCCTGAAGATAGAAAGGTAGTTATACCTGCTAGAGAATATAGTGCTAAGTTAAAAGAAGCATCAAATAATCCTAGTGATATGTGTCCAGTAGTTGCATTAGAACTTTGTGATGGAACTATATTAACAGGAAAAGCATCAGAAACTATGAATGCAACAGCAGCAGCAGTATTAAATGCTGTAAAGCACTTTGCTGATATAAATGATGATATGCACTTAATATCACCGGTTGTTTTAGAGCCAATTATAAACTTAAAATCTAATACTTTAGGTAATAGAAATGTTGCTTTAAGTTGTGAAGAAGTATTAACAGCACTTAGTATATGTGCAGTAACTAACCCAACAGCTCAAGTTGCTATGGATAAGTTACCTATGCTTAAAGGAGCTCAAGCTCATTCAACTACTATATTAAGCTTAAATGATGAACAAACATTTAGAAAGTTAGGGGTAGATACTACTTCTGATCCAGAATATCCATCAGCTAACTTATACGAAAATTAATAATATATATAACCGTATTGTAAATATTTACAATACGGTTTTTTACGCTTAATTAGCCTATATTTATAAAAAGTTATAAACTATATAAGTAATATAAATTTGATATAGGGAGGTATATATTGGAGAAATATAGAGATAGAAAAATAATACATATAGATATGGATGCATTTTATGCATCTGTAGAGCAACGAGATAACAAAAATTTAAGAGGAAAACCAGTTATAGTAGGAGGAAGTCCTCAAGGAAGAGGAGTAGTTGCGACTTGCTCATATGAAGCAAGAAAGTTTGGGATACATTCAGCTATGCCGTGTAAAGTAGCGTATACGAGGTGTCCTCATGCTATATTTGTTCCTCCTAGATTTGATGTATATAAAGATATTTCAAATCAAATAAGATCTATATTTAGGAGATACACAGATATAATAGAACCATTATCATTAGATGAAGCATATTTAGATGTAACTTATAATAAGAAAAATATAGAGTACGCAACAACTATTGCTAAACAAATTAAATCTGATATATACAATGAAATAGGAATAACTTCATCTGCAGGAGTTTCATATAATAAATTTTTAGCTAAAATTGCATCAGACTATCAAAAACCTAATGGATTAACAGTTATAACTCCAGATAAAGCACAAAAATTTATAGATGAATTACCTATAAAAAAATTTTTTGGTATAGGTAAAGTAACAGGAAAAACACTTAAAATGATGGGAATAAATAATGGATATGATTTAAGAAGGTTAGATTTGATAGAATTAGAATCTATATTTAAGAAAAAAGGCTATGATATGTATAATTTTGCTAGAGGAATAGATAACAGACCTGTACAAAGTAGTAGAGAGAGAAAATCAGTTGGAGCAGAAAGTACATTTGTATCAAATGTAAGTTTTGATTCAGATGAGTTAAATGAGCATATAAAAGAAGTTGTAAAAGATGTATATATTAGGATGAATTCTATAAATAAGAGTGGTAAAACTATAACTGTAAAAGTTAAATATGAAGATTTTCAACAAGTTACTAAAAGATATACTTTAAAAAATCCTATATACGAATATGAAGATATTTTATCAAATGCAAATGTTTTGATTCAAAAAATTAATAAAGAAAAAAAGCAAATAAGACTTATAGGCGTTACATTATCAAACTTAATTGATAAAAATAAAGAAGAGTATATAAATATATCGTTATTTGATAGTTTATAAATATTTTAAATTAAGTAACAAAATATTATTTTTTATAATAAATTATTAATTAGATAAATGTTTTAAATTAAAATGTTTATATCTATGTATAAGTATGCTATTATATAATGTAATATAAATTTGAGGTGGAGGTTAAGATATGGCAAAACAAGCTACAGATTTAGGAAAAGGTAGTGTTGGAAAGTTATTATTTCAATTAGCCTTACCTGCCATAATAGCACAGATAGTAAACGTACTATACAATATAGTGGATAGGATATTTATAGGAAGAATGCCACATGGAGAAATTGCTATGGCAGGGGTTGGAGTAGCATTTCCAATAATAATGTTAGTATCTGCTTTTAGTGCTTTAATAGGTATGGGAGGAGCCCCATTAGCAGCTATAAAAATGGGAGAAAAAGATGATGACGGTGCAGAAAAAATAATGACAAATAGTTTTTCTACATTGTTAATAATATCAGTTATATTAACGGTATCATTTTATATTTTTAAAGAAGATATACTTTGGGCATTTGGAGCAAGTAATGATACTATAGGATATGCAACTGATTATATAGGTATATATCTTATAGGAACAGTATTTGTGCAAATTGGATTAGGGATGAATCCTTTTATCAATACTCAGGGATTTGCTAAAACAGGTATGATGACTGTTATGATAGGAGCAGTTATAAATATAATATTAGACCCTATATTTATATTTGGACTTAATATGGGGGTAAAAGGAGCTGCTTTAGCTACAATAACAGCACAATTTGTTTCAGCAGTATGGGTATTAATATTTTTACTTGGAAAGAAAAGTGTACTTAAGTTAAGAAAACAGTACTTAATTCCAAGCATGAAGGTTGTTGGACCAGTATTATTATTAGGTATATCACCATTTATAATGCAATCAACAGAGAGCTTGGTTATAATATCTATGAATAATAATCTTGCAAAATATGGTGGAGATTTAGCTATAGGAGCTATGACAATAATGAGTAGTGTTATGCAAATGATAATACTTCCTATGACGGGATTAACTCAAGGTGCACAACCTATAATTAGTTTTAACTATGGAGCAGGAAAAATAGATAGAGTTAAAAAGACATTTAAGCTATTATTAGTATGTTGCTTAGCGTATACAACTCTTATGTGGGCATCGGTTATGGTATTCCCACAAGTATATGTATCCATTTTCAATAGTAATCCAGAACTTGTAGCTATAACTGTATGGAGTATGAGAATCTACTTTGCAGGAATATTCTTATTTGGAGCACAAATTGCTTGTCAACAAACATTCCTTGCATTAGGTCAAGCGAAAATATCTATGATATTAGCTTTACTTAGAAAAATAATACTATTAATACCATTAATATTTATATTACCAATGGTATTTGAAAATAAATTACAAGGGGTATTAATGGCAGAACCTGTTGCAGACATAGTTGCAGCACTTACAACTATAGTATGTTTTAGTATATTCTACAAAAAAACATTATCAGTTAGCAATTTAGAACAACAAAATCTTGAAATGGCAAAAACTGAAGAATAAAACTATTTACAAAAAGCTATGATAATTAATGTATTAATTATCATAGCTTTTAATAATTTAATTAAAAATTCTAATTTAACAAATATCATATATTTATTATATAATAAATAAATAAACTAGAAATAGGGAGGCATAATTATGAAAGCAATTATAGATTTACATTGTCATACTGTTGCAAGTGGACATGCATATAGCACTATAAAGGAAAATATAGATGAAGCTAAAATAAAAGGGTTGAAGTATGTAGGAGTATCTGATCATGCGCCAGGTATGCCAGGTAGCACTCATCCTTATTATTTTGGGAATTTAGGAGTTATAAAAAATGAGATAAATGGAGTAAATATATTAAAAGGCATAGAAGCTAATATAATAGATTTAAATGGGAATATAGATATACCAGAAGATGTTGTTGGAAAGTTAGATTATGTTATTGCTAGTTTTCATCCACCTTGTATAAAGTCAGGAAGTAAAGAAGAAAATACACAGGCTATATTAAAAGTAATGGATAATAAAGAAGTTAAAATAATAGGACACTTAGATGATAGTAGATATCCAGTAGATTATGATAGAGTTGTAAAAAAGGCTATAGAGACTAATACATTATTAGAAATAAATAACTCATCATTAAGACCAAATGGCTTTAGAGTAGGAGCAGTTGAAAATGCAAAACAAATGCTTGAACTATGTAAAAAATATAAAGCTAAGGTTATATTAGGAAGTGATGCACACATATACTATCAAGTAGGTTCTTTTGAAAACTGTGAAAAAATATTAAATGAAGTAGATTTCCCAGGAAATTTAGTGGTGAATTATAGCGAAGAATATATAAAAGAAATATTTTTTAGTAATTAAGATTAATTAATAATATAAAGTGATAAATTATAGTGATATAATAATAGGTAATAAAATACAAAAACAATATAAACGTTTACATAGGAAGGAATGAATTTTAATGGATAATAATCAAACTATGCAAGAACTTTTAGAACAACAAGAGCAAGAAATGAATAGCCTAAAAGTTGGTCAAATGGTAACAGGGAAAATAACTAAAGTACTATATGATGAAATTCGTATAGAATTAAATTATGGATTTGATGGAATTGTCACAGCAAATGAACTTGTACTAGATAAAAATGAAGAAATATCAGACAAGTATCAAGTAGGGCAAGAAATAACAGGAGAAATAACTAAAGTTCAACGTAAAGACGGAACTATATACTTATCAGTTAAGAAAGCTTTAGTTGAAGCAACTAGAAAAGAACTTAAAGATGCTTTAGAGAGTCATTCTATAATAACTGTACATGTAGAAAGAAGCATAGAAAAAGGATTATTTGCAAAATACAAAACAGAGACAGTATTTATACCATTATCTCAAATAGATGTGAAGTTTGTAAATAATACAGCTGCATATGTAGGACGTGACTTAGAAGTATACATGATAGAAATGGATTTAAGAAGAAATAGAATAGTAGCATCTCACAGAGAGGTTGCTCAAGAAAGAGTTAATGCAGAAAAAGCAGCAGAAAGAGCTAGAATAAAAGAAGAAAGAGATGCAGAAAGAGCTAGAGTTAAAAAAGCTAAAGAAGATTTATTTAACTCTTTAGAAGTAGGACAAAAAAGAACTGGTAAAGTAAGTAAAATAATGAGCTATGGAGCATTTATAGACTTAGGTGGAGTAGAAGGTTTAGCTCATATAAATCAACTAGCTTGGCATAGAGTAAATGAAGTAGAAGATGTTGTTAAAGAAGGTCAAGAAGTAGATGTATACGTTATAAATGTAGATAAAGAAAATAAAAAGATAGCATTAGCTGTAAAAGATATAAATAATGATCCGTGGAACTCAGTTAAAGAAGAAATGAATGTTGGAGATAAAATAAAAGTAAAAGTTCTAAAATTAATAGAAAGAGGAGCTTTTGTTGAAGTAAAATTAGGAGTTGAAGCTTTCCTACCTATATCTGAATTAAGTGAAGATAGAGTTATGAAGGTGTCTAATGTAGTTAATGTTGGAGATGAAATAGAAGTTGTAATAATAGATATAAAAAATAAAGATAAGAGAATGGTAGTTTCTTTAAAAGAAGCTACAAAAGAGCCAGAAGAGGATTATAGTGAATTTTTAGAAACTGAAGATTCTTTAGGTTCTCTAGGTGAATTATTCAAAGATAAATTTAAAGATTTAAAATAATTTAACATAAAGAGTATCAATTTCAGATTGATACTCTTTTTATTTAGACATTAAGTTATATGTGATAATTAAAGAATTTGTTGAATAGTGAAAAACACTGTGCTATACTCAAGGTATAAAAAATGAATAAAAGCTAGGGGAGCTATAATTGGATAGTTGAGAAGTAAAGCCGTAACTTTCAGACTCTAAAAACCTGATCAAGGTAATTCTTGCGGAGGGAAGCTGTATATTATTGTAGATATAAATTAATTTAGCTATACGAAAGCGTTCTCTTTTAGAGAACGTTTTTTTAATGTGGAAAATATATAAAGGGAGGGAATAAAGTGAAGGTAAATGGTAAGGAAATTATATTTAAAGAAAACACCACAGTAGAAGGCTTATTAGATGAATTAAAAATAAATAAAGATAATGTAGTAGTAGAAATAAATTTAGATATACTAGAAAATAGTCAATACAGTGAATATGTTCTTAGAGAGGATGATGTTATAGAAGTTATAAGGTTTGTAGGAGGGGGTTAAAATGGAGATTTTTGTTAATGAAATACAGATAGAAACAGAGGGAGAAACGTATATAAGTAAAATAAAATCTAAGTTTAAAAATGATGCTGATATTGTAATATTAAATGGATTTCCTGTTAATGAAGATAAACAATTAAGAGAAAATGATAAATTAACATTAATAAAAAAGGGAGAAGTTCCTAAATATGAAGAACTAGAAAATTTAATGATAGCAAGACATACTCCGAATGTACATAAAAAATTAAAATGCGGAAGCATTGCAATACTCGGACTAGGAGGATTGGGTTCTAATATTGCAATATATTTAGCTAGAATAGGAGTAGGGAAATTAATATTAGCTGATTTTGATATTGTGGAGCCATCTAATTTAAATAGACAACAATACTTTATTAAAGATATTGGAAAATACAAGACAGAAGCATTACAAAATCAAATAAAAGATATAAACCCTTTTATAAAAGTTGACATAGTTAATGAGTTTATAGATGAAACTAATATAAATAAATTTGAAGAAGCAAATATAATAATAGAAGCTTTTGATGATCCAAAATGTAAAGCTAATATTGCAAATAATATATTAACTAAAATGAGAGATAAATATTTAATATCATCATCCGGTATGGCAGGATATTATGACTCTAATATAATACAAACTAAGAAAATAAGAAATAAATTTTACTTATGTGGAGATGAAATAAGTGAAGCTAAAGAAGGAGATGGACTTATGGCTCCAAGAGTTTCTATATGTGCAGGGCATATGGCAAACTTAGCAACACAAATATTAATAGAAAAAATAGAAGCGTAGATGGGGGATCTTAATGGATAAATTAATTTTGGGAAGTCATGAATTTGATAGCAGATTATTAATAGGAACTGGAAAGTATGGTTCTAATGAAGTTTTACCAAAGGTAATAAAAGCAAGTGGGAGTCAAATAATAACTATGGCACTAAGAAGAGTTGACTTAGACAATGAAGAAGAAAATATATTAACTCACATACCAAAAGACATGGTAATATTACCAAATACATCTGGGGCAACTAATCATCAAGAAGCTGTAAGAATTGCAAGGATAGCTAGAAAAATGGGATGTGGAAATTTCATCAAAATAGAAGTAATAAGTGATACAAAGTACTTATTGCCAGATAATGAAGAAACTATAAAATCTACTGAAATACTAGCTAAAGAAGGATTTGTAGTACTACCTTATATGACTCCAGACTTATATGCAGGAAAGAGATTAATAGAAGCAGGTGCAGCGGCTGTTATGCCACTTGGAGCACCTATAGGATCTAATAGAGGTCTTAAAATGAAGGAAATGATAAAAATAATGATAGATGAACTAGACATACCTATAATAGTTGATGCAGGAATTGGAAAACCATCACAAGCTATGGAGGCTATGGAAATGGGAGCGGCGGCTGTACTTGTAAATACAGCAATAGCTAGTTCAAAAGATCCTATAAAAATGGCTAAAGCATTTAACTTAGCGGTAGAAGGTGGAAGAGAAGCATATTTAGCTAAAGCTGGAAGAGTTAGCAAACATGCAAATGCATCATCACCTCTTACTGGATTTTTAAGTGAGGTAGGTGTTTAAAAGTGAGTTTTTATAATATTATAGAAAAATATAATGCTTTTGATATAGATTCATACTTATTAAATGTTACAGATGAAGATGTTATTTTCAGTTTGGAAAAAAACAATTTAGATGAATATGATTTGTTAAATTTATTATCTGAAAAAGCTAGTAATTATTTAGAAGAAATGGCTCAAAAGGCAAATGAAATAACTAATAGATATTTTGGAAAAACTATACTTTTATACACACCAATGTATATAGCAAACTATTGTGTAAATAAATGCTTATATTGCGGATATAATATAGATTCTACCATAACTAGGAAAAAATTAAATATGGATGAAGTTAGTATAGAAGGTAAAGCTATATCAAATGAAGGTTTTAAACATTTATTACTGTTAACAGGAGAAAGTAAAATTCATTCAAATGTAGAATACATAGGAGATGCAGTAGATAGATTAAAATCAGATTTTTCATCAATTACAATAGAGGTTTATCCTATGGATGAAGATGAATATAAATACTTGGTTGATAAAGGGGTGGAAGGTCTTACTATATATCAAGAAGTATATGATGAAAAAATATATAAAGATGTACATGTAAAAGGACCTAAATCAAATTATAGATACAGACTAGATGCACCAGAAAGAGGTATTAAAGCAGGTATGAGAAGTATATCAATAGGAGCATTATTAGGACTTAATGATTTTAGAAAAGAAACTTTTTTCACCTTAATGCATGGAAAATATTTAAGAAATAAATATCCTCATATTGATATATCTTATTCTATACCAAGAATAAGACCTTTTAAGGGGTGTTATGAAAATATTTTGGACGTTGAAGATAAAGATTTAGTGCAAGCTATGATTGTGATGAGGTTATTTGACAACCAAGGCGGGATAAACTTATCTACTAGAGAAAACTTAAATTTAAGAAAAAATTTAATTCCATTAGGTGTTACGAAACTGAGTGCAGGAGTATCTACCAATGTAGGTGGTCATTCTCAAGATGGTGAAGATACTTCGCAATTTAAAATAAGTGATGAAAGTAGTGTAAGTGAAATAAAAAATATGTTAAATGAAATAGGATACCAACATATATTTAAAGATTGGGAAAGATTTTAATGTATTTAATAACCAATAGAAAACTGTGTAGCGAAGATAGATATATACAAGTTTTGAAAGAAGCATCTTATAGTGGTGTAAAATATATTATTCTAAGAGAAAAAGATTTAGATGATAAAGACTTAGAAAGTTTATATTATAAAATTAGAAATAATATAAATCAGGATACAAAAATAATAATTAATAGCAATATAAATATATTTAAAAAAGTTGGTGCTGATGGAATACACTTACCATTTCAATTATTCACTAAGGAGTATAATAATATAAAAGATACAAATAAGATTATTGGAGTATCTATACACTCAATAGATGAAATGAAGCAAATTTTAAATTTAAAATTAAGCTATGTTACATTTTCACATATATACATAACTAAATGTAAAGAAGGATTAGAGCCAAAAGGAATAAAAGCATTGGCTAAAATTAAGAAATTATTGAAAGAAACTAATATAAAATTGGTTGCACTAGGAGGGATAACTCCTAGTAACTCTAAAAATACATTGATGTATTGCGATGATATTGCGGTTATGTCTACAATTATGCAATCTGAGAATGTAAGAAAAGACATATATAGATATTACTAAAGAAAAAGCTCCGTATATACTAATACGGAGCTTTTCCATACCTTAAAATTAGGGGAAAACATGATGTATATTAACATGTAATACTATTATATGCAGATATATAAAAATTATTTAAATGAACAATATATATGTTTGATGAATAGTATTAAACAAAAGAAAGTATTTGGAAAACTTCAATTATTGTCATGGGGGGATATTTATGTACAGAGATGAAAATTACTATAGACAACTATTTGATGGAATTGATTTAACTATAAAACTATCAGGGGGGGCATATGTAACACCTATATGTTTTGATAATGGAGCAACTACACCACCGTTAAAATGTGTAAATAAAGAAATCTATAAACATATGCAAATGTATGGATCTATAGGTAGAGGTAAAGGTCCAAAATCAGAGTATTCAACTAGAATATATGAAAAGTGTAGAGATTATGTTAAAGAATTTTTTAACTTGCAAAATGACGATAACTATACAGTTATATTTACTAAAAATACTACAGAAGGTATAAATGTATTAGCTAATACATTGTTAAATAGTAAGTATGATAAGGTGATTACAACAAGAATGGAGCATCATGCAAATGACCTTCCTTGGAGATATAGTGCAAATTTAATATATATAGATGTTGATAGAGAGGGAAAATTAAATATAGAAGACATAGAAAATGAATTAATTAAAAATAATGGGGATGTCAAATATGTAACAATAACTGGGGCATCTAATGTTACAGGATACGTAAATCCCATAAACACTATAGCTAAAATGGCACACAAATATGGAGCTAAAATAATTGTTGATGGAGCTCAATTAGTTGCACATAAAGAAGTAAATATGAAAGGTACTGGAGATAATGATGCAATAGACTACTTAGTATTATCTGGACATAAAATGTATGCCCCATATGGAAGTGGATTAATTATAGGATTGAAAGATGGATTGGAGAATAAAGAGCCTTTTATAAAAGGTGGAGGTGCCGTTGATTTAGTTTTTGACTATGATGTATATTGGAGTGAGTTACCAGCAAGGTTTGAAGCAGGAACTCCAAATTATTTAGGGGTCATAGCTTTATATACAGCTATGAATAAATTAAAGGAAATTGGTTTTGATAAAATTGAGGCGCATGAGGAAAATCTTAAAAATAGATTGATAAATGGACTTGAAAGTATAGATAGAGTAGTATTATATGGAGATTCAGAATACAGTGAGAGGTTAGGTGTAGTAACTTTTAATGTAGATGGTATTAATTTTGATTCCTTGGCAGACAGACTATCATATATTAGAGGAATAGCTGTAAGGCAAGGTGCATTTTGTGCCCATGCCTATGTAAGACGATTACTGGGTATAAGTGATGATGAAGTGTTAAACTTACTAAACAGAGATTGTAAAGTTGCTGGTATGGTTAGAGCAAGTTTGGGACTTTATAATACAGAAGAAGAAGTAGATGAATTTTTAAATACAATGGAATTTATAATTAATAGATGTAGAAAATTTGATAACAATATATTTTAGTATATATGAATAATCTTAGTATTTTTAAACAAATTAATACTGAGGTGATTATATAATGGATAAAAATGATGAATTAATAAAAGAACTTAATAAATTTTTAAGAGGAATTCATATGGGTGCTGATTCATTTAGAGTTTATCAAGAGAAGGCTAAAAAACAAGAAGTGAAAAATGAGCTAAGAAATATAATGTTTATATTTAGAGAACAAGATGAAAAAGTTAGTTCATATATAAAAAAACTTGGAGGAGAACCTTCAAATTCACTTGGTGTAGCAGGGGATATGGCAAGTATGTTTGAAAAATTGAAAGATATGTTTATAGATAACGATAAAGAAGTTCTTGAACATGCAATGAGTGCAATTGATATGGGAATAGAAGGTGGAAATAACTTATTAGAATCGTATCAAGAGAACCATCTAGATAAATCAATTTTCCAAAAGTTAAATGAGTTAGTTAGTGAGTATAAAAGTATAAATAATAAACTTGAGAAGCTGTACAAATCTTTATAAGTATTAAATGAAAGCTAGTTACCTCATAAGGCAACTAGCTTTTATTTAATAAATTTTATGCCTAGAAGCACAACTCCAAATAACATTAAAAATATACCTGTAACTTTATTAAGGGTTTTATTATTTGTTTTATTAGCAAATACAGCAGCTATTCTAGAAGAAGCTAAAGCTGATAAACTACAAATTAGCAATGCAACTACGTTAGTACCACCATGTATAATATGAGCAAATGCTCCTGTAAAAGCAGTAAAAGCCATAATGAATACACTAGTACCAACAGCTGTTTTTAAATCATAATTTAAAACACTTGTTAGAACAAGAAGTAGCATTACTCCTCCGCCAGCACCTAGGACACCACAGACTATACCAACTAAAGAACCCCATAATATAGAAAGAAAAATTTGTTTAGATTTATTGTTTTGAACAATTTTTGAGGATTTTTTACCATTTATAGGTTTAGTTAAAAATTTTAAACCTAATAATATTGTCATTATTATGGAAGAAGAACCTAATGCATCGCTAGGAATAAATTTAGCAAAATAACTAAAAATATATGTAAAAATCATAGTAGATATCATCATTACTATGCCATTTTTTATATCTATATTTTTATTTTTAAAATAAGTTATAGACGATACCCCAGCGGCTAAAACATCTGCAGATAGTGCAATACCTATTGCTTTATATGCATCAAAACCTAATATAGCTACTAATATCGGAGTTATAATTGATGCAGCTGATAAACCAACTAATCCTATTCCTATTCCGGCTAATATACCGGAAATTATAAATACCAAGATACTACTCATAAAATAAATCATCTCCAATTCAAAATAAGAATAACAATATATATATTCCCTTAATAAATAACCTTACACATTAGCACTTATTAAAATAATAAAATATATATAGAAAAATATAAAAGATATAGCTATTATTAATATAGTAAGTAATAAATTTCAGAAAATTCTATAAAAAGAGGTGGGAAAATTGCAAGGGAGAGTAGACTTAACAGAAGGTAGAATTACAGATAAACTAATAAAATTAGCCTTACCTATAATGGGAACATCATTTATACAAATGGCTTATAATATGATAGATATGATATGGGTAGGCAAGGCAGGGAGCAAAGCTGTTGCAGCTGTTGGAACAGCAGGTTTTTTTCCTTGGTTAGCTATGGCATTTATTGCTATATCTAGAGTAGGTGGAGAAGTTCAGGTAGCTCAAAGTATAGGAAAGAATGATATAAATAGTACTAAAAATTATATAAAAGCAGCGATAGAGGTAAATATTATATTAGCTTTAATGTATACAGCTTCACTTCTTATATTTAAAGACGGACTAATAGGATTTTTTAATTTAGGAGATTCAGAAGTTATATCGATGTCTAAAGAATATTTAGTTATAGTTGCAATAGGTATGATATTTTATTTTATAAATCCTGTGTTAACAGCTATATTTAATGGAATGGGAAATAGTAAAACACCATTTAGAATAAATACTATAGGACTTGTAACTAATATAGTTTTAGATCCAATATTAATATTAGGTATGGGACCAATTCCTAAACTTGGGGTAGCAGGAGCTGCTATAGCAACAGTATTTTCTCAATTTGTAGTTACGGTGTGTTTTATAGCGCTGATTATAAAAAGAAGAGATGAAAATTTCAAAGTGAAATTATTTAGAAACATAAATATTCATGATTATAAAGTATTAGCAAAGCTAGGTATGCCTGTAGCAATTCAGAGTGGAATGTTTACATTGTTTTCAATGATACTTGGTGTAATTGTAGCTTCATGGGGTCCTGTAGCTATAGCGGCACAAAAGGTTGGAGCACAAATAGAAGCTATATCTTGGATGACAGCAGATGGTATTGCAGTGGCTTTAAGTAGTTTCGTAGGTCAAAATTATGGAGCTAATAAATATGATAGGATAGATAAAGGGTTCAAAATAACATTATTAATAGCCATAGTACTTGGAGCGGTTAATACAATTATTTTAATATTTGCAGGTAAGCCTATATTTACTATTTTTATAAATGAAGTAGATACAATAAATGAAGGCTCAAGTTATCTTAAAATACTAGGATACTCACAAATACTTATGTGTATAGAGATAATTACTGTGGGAGCATTTAAAGGAATGGGAAGAACTTATATACCATCTATAGTAGTTACAATACTAACTGGAGCTAGAATTCCTATGGCTTATTTCTTATCAAATCCAGATATATTGGGATTAAGTGGAGTTTGGTGGAGCATAAGTATATCAAGTGTATTAAAAGGAATTTGCATGATAAGTATATATGTGTATTTACGTAAGAGTAATAAACTATATAGAGATAACAAACATGATATAGATTCAAAAACAGTATTGAGGTAATAAGAAATACTAGTCATATGACTAGTATTTTTTTGATTGAAGATATATTAATTTTAAAATTAATAACAAAAATCATATATATACTTGCACGGTTAATGGTATAATAGAAACTTAAGTAGTAAATTTGATTTGACTTATTAAAACTAGTTAATAATAAATATAAATGACATATAAGTAGGTGATTAAATGACGAATAAATTTTTACCAGTTTCTAAACAAGATATGGCTGATAGAGGATGGGAGCAATTAGATTTCGTTTTAGTAACGGGAGATGCATACGTAGACCATCATAGTTTCGGAACAGCTATAATATCTAGAGTTTTAGAAAATGCAGGTTACAAGGTTGGAATAATAGCACAACCTAATTGGAGAACAACTGAAGACTTTATGAAATTAGGAGAGCCTAGATTAGGATTCTTAGTTAACTCTGGAAACATGGACTCTATGGTTAATCATTACTCAGTTAGTAAAAAACAAAGAGATAAAGATATGTACTCTCCAGGTGGTAAAATGGGACTTAGACCAGATAGAGCGGTTATAGTTTATTGCAATAAAATAAGAGAAGCATATAAAGATGCGAAGATAATAATTGGTGGTATCGAAGCTAGTTTAAGAAGATTTGCTCATTACGATTATTGGAGTGATCGAGTAAGAAAATCTATATTAGTAGATAGTCAAGCTGATTTACTAGTTTACGGAATGAGTGAAAGACAAATAGTAGAAGTAGCAAATGCACTAAATGATGGATTTGAACCTAAATATATAAGACATATAAATGGAACTTGTTATATAGCAGATAGCAAAGATGAAATATATGATGATTATGTAGAAATACCATCATTTAAAGAAATTACTTCTAGCAAAGAAGCATACGCAAGAGCTTTTAAAGTTCAATATGATGAACAAGACCCATATAGAGGTAAAGTTATAATACAAAGACATGGAGACAAATATTTAGTTCAAAATAAACCAGAACCACCATTAAATAGAGAAGAACTAGATGCAGTTTATGCACTTCCTTACGCTAAAGATTATCATCCTATGTATAAGCCTATGGGTGGTATACCAGCAATAGAGGAAGTTAAGTTTGGTATAGTAAGTTCAAGAGGATGCTTTGGAAGTTGTTCGTTCTGTGCGATAACATTCCACCAAGGAAGAGCTGTACAAAGTAGAAGTCATGAATCTATATTAGAGGAAGCTAAATATATAACTGAACTAGAAGATTTCAAAGGATATATACATGATGTAGGTGGACCAACAGCTAACTTTAGAGATGCGGCTTGTAAAAAACAAATAACTAAAGGTGCTTGTAAAAATAAACAATGTTTACACCCTGAACCATGTAAAAACCTAAAGGTAGATCACACTGATTTCTTAGAACTTCTTAGAAAAGTAAGAAGCTTACCTAAAGTTAAAAAGGTATTTGTTCGTTCAGGTATTAGATATGACTATGTAATGGCTGATAAGAATGATAAATTCTTTAAAGAACTTGTAGAACATCATGTTAGTGGACAATTAAAAGTTGCTCCAGAACATATAGCAGAAGAAGTATTAGAACATATGCAAAAGCCAGCAGGAAACACTTATGATAAATTTAGAGAAAAATTCTTTAGATTAAGTGAAAAAGTTGGGAAAAAGCAATATATAATTCCATACTTAATGTCTTCTCACCCAGGTTCGACTCTACATTCAGCTATAGAACTTGCTGAATACTTAAGAGATACTAAGTATCAACCAGAACAAGTACAGGATTTCTATCCAACACCAGGAACATTATCAACTACAATGTTTTATACTGGACTTGATCCACTAACTATGAAGTCTGTGTATACTCCAAAATCTAAGCATGAAAAAGCTATGCAAAGAGCATTACTTCAATATAGAGCTCCAAGAAACTATGATTTAGTACATGCAGCTTTAGTTGAAGCAGGAAGAGAAGATTTAATAGGATTTGGACCAAGATGTTTAATTAAACCTAGAGGAGAATACTCAAGAAGTTATAATAATAAAGGAAAGTCTTCTTCAAATAAATCTTCATCAAGAGGAAATAGAAAAGATAATAATCAAGGTAAACGTGGAAATAGAAATTCTAGAGACAATGATTCTAGAAATAATAAAAATAATAAACAAGTTAAAACAAAAAGAAAGAAAAGATAGATTAAAATCTGCTTAAATGAAAAGTTTAAGCAGATTTTTTACGCTTAAGGAATTTATGCTTAACGAATACATGTTGATAACTTATAGAGCATAGTTATATCAAAAATTTGATGAAAGTAAAAGAAAGGACATTTTTGAGCAACAGACGAAGTCGTTTGAGTAACGGGACACGAGTGAAGCGACTTTTTATTACATTTAAATGCTTGAAAATTGACATTTTTCTATAAAAATTTTATAATAAAAATTATGACAAAAAATGACGAATGCATAAAAATATATGTATTATAGATAAGTAGATAAGATGAAAAATAACTTTAAGTTTTGTATAAAAAGTAAATTTAAAATAGAAAAGGAGGCGGATTAAATGGCAAATAAACTTACTATAAAAACTATAGTTGCAATTGGAATTGGATCAGCGGTATTTATGATACTTGGACGTTTTGGATCTATACCAACAGGAATACCTAATACAAATATAGAAACAGCATATGCGTTTTTAGCACTTATGGCACTTATGTATGGACCTTTAGCAGGTTTTTTAATAGGACTTATAGGACATTGTTTGAAAGATGCAATATTTTATGGATCACCATGGTTTAGCTGGGTTATAGCATCAGGAGTTGTTGGATTAGTTATAGGACTTATATCTAAAAAAGTTAATATAAGTGGCGGAGAGTTTAATAAAAAAGAAATAATATTATTTAATATTACTCAAGTTATAGCAAATGCACTTGCATGGTTTGTAGTAGCGCCAACTCTAGATATAGTTATTTATGCAGAACCAGCATCTAAAGTATATTTACAAGGATTTTTAGGTGGAACTGGAAACATAATAACTGTAGCTATATTAGGAACTGCAATAATAAAGAGTTACGCTAAAACTAAGATACCAACGGGTAGTTTAGATAAAGAACTATAAAAGGAGATTTATATGAAAAAGAAAATAATAGAATTTAAAGATTTTACTTTTAAATATAGAGTTCAAGCTAAACCTACTTTAAAAAATATAAACCTTACTATACATGAAGGTGAAAAAGTATTAGTGGTAGGTCCGTCTGGTTCTGGAAAAAGTACTTTAGCTCATTGTATAAATGGACTTGCTCCTTTTTACTATCAAGGAAGTAGCACGGGAAGCTTAAAAATAATGGAAAAAGAAACAAAAGATATGGGGATTTTTGATATATCAAAAATAGTAGGAACAGTATTACAAGATCCAGATAGTCAATTTATAGGTCTTACTGTTGCAGAAGACATAGCTTTTAAATTGGAAAATGATTGTGTAAATCAAAGTAAGATGAAAGCTATGGTAGAAAAAGTATCTAAATTAGTTGGAATAGACAATAGACTAGACTCATCTCCATATAGTTTATCAGGTGGTCAAAAGCAAAGAGTTACACTGGCTGGTGTTACAGTTGATGATGTAGATATATTATTATTTGATGAGCCTTTAGCAAGTTTAGATCCTGCTACAGGTAAAAGTGCTATAGAGCTTATAGAAAAGATAAAAAATGAAACTGAAAAAACAATGATAATAATTGAACATAGATTAGAAGATGTACTTCATTGTGATGTAGATAGAATAATAGTTATGAACGAAGGTGAAATAGTAGCTGATATGAATGCAGATGAATTAATATCATCAGATATATTAGTGAAAAACGGGATTCGTGAACCTTTATATATCACAGCTTTAAAGTATGCAGGAGTAGATATAACACCAGATATGAAACCTGGACATATAAACACTATCAATATAAGTAAATGTAGAGAAAAAGTTGAGATATGGGATAAACACACTGAGGTTAGTAAAGTAGAAGAAAATAATCAATCTTTATTAGAACTTAAGAATGTTTCTTTCCAATATGAAAAAAATAAACCTATACTAAATGATATATCTTTTAAGATAAATAAAGGTGAAATGGTTAGTATAGTTGGAAAAAATGGAGCGGGGAAATCTACTATATCTAAATTAATATGTGGGTTTTACAAGCAAACAAGCGGACAAATAATTTTAAATGATAGAGATATAACTAATGATTCTATAAAAGAGCGTGCAGAAAAGATAGGTATAGTAATGCAAAATCCTAATCAAATGATATCTAAGACTATGATATTTGATGAAGTTGCATTGGGTCTTAAATTCAGAGGAGTAGAAGAATCTGAAATAAAAGAAAGAGTATATGAAACATTGAAAATATGTGGATTATACGAATATCGTAACTGGCCTATATCAGCCTTAAGTTATGGTCAGAAGAAACGTGTTACTATAGCTTCTATATTAGTATTAAATCCTGAAATAATAATATTAGATGAACCTACAGCAGGACAAGATTTTAAACATTATAATGAAATAATGGAGTTCTTGCTAGAATTAAATAAAAAAGGTGTAACAATTATAATGATTACACATGATATGCACTTAATGCTTGAATATACTAATAGAGCAATAGTATTAGCAGATGGCATGAAGTTAGATGATGACACAGCTGCAAATATATTAACTAATAATGAAGTTATAAAATCTGCAAATTTAAAAGAAACATCAGTATACGAATTAGCTGTTAAATGCAATGTATCTGACCCTCGAGGATTTGTAAATAGATTTATTGATTATGATAGGAGGATTAGAAGGGTATGAAAACAACAATGCTATCATATATAAAAGAAGATTCACCTATTCATAATTTAACAGGTGCGACTAAATTAATATTTTTCATAGTGTGGTCTATGGCATCTATGATAACTTACGATACAAGAGTTCTTGTAGGTATGCTAATTTTAAGTGTTATAATATTTAAGATATCAAAAGTAAAATTTAAAGATGTAGCTTTTGTTGTATACTTTATTCTTTTCTTTATGGTATTAAATAATATTGCTATATTTATATTAGGACCTTATCAAGGTGTAGAAATATATGGAACTAGAACGGATTTAATTAAATTATTTGGACCATATACTATAACATCAGAACAATTATTTTATCAATTGAACTTTAATTTAAAGATATTTGCAACAATACCAATGGCTCTACTATTTATAGTTACTACAGATCCAAGTGAATTTGCAGCATCTTTAAATAAGTTAGGGTTAAACTATAAAATAGCTTACTCAGTTGCAATAGCTCTTAGATATATACCGGATATACAAAGAGATTATCATGATATATCTTATGCACAACAAGCAAGAGGAATAGATATGTCTAAAAAAGAAAAGTTAACTAAGCGTATTAAAAATATTTCATCTGTACTTATGCCTTTGATATTCTCAAGCTTAGAGAGAATAGAGGTTATAAGTTGTGCAATGGAACTTAGAGGATTTGGAAACAAGAAAAAGCGTACATGGTACAATGCTAAGAAATTTAAGCTAAGTGATTATATTGCTATAATTTTAGCTATATTAATTTTAATAATTTCTATGTATATTACATTTAAGAATGGAAATAGATTCTACAATCCGTTTATATAAACAAAAAAGACATGATTTTAAATCATGTCTTTTTTATTTGTATAAATTATGTTGTAAATTATTAAAAATATAACAAACAGAATATTCGCATAAATACTGAATTAGTAGATATGTTATGCTACCATTATAGCGATGACATATTTAAAAGGGGGATTAAATTGAAAAAAATATTAATTATAGCAATATCTATGGTGCTATGTATGATTTTATTAATAGGGTGTAGTGATACCTCTACTAATGAAAATAAAAAACAAAGTGAAAATATAGAAGTAAAAGTTATAATGCCAGATGGATTACCAGCTGTAGGTATGGCTAAAATAGTTAAAGAAAAACCAGAGATAAAAGATGGATACAATATTGACTACAATATAGAAAAAACTCCTGACACACTTTCTACAGCAGTTATGAAACAAGAAGCTGACATTGCTATAGTTCCATCAAATATGGCGGCTATTGCATATAATAAAACTGGAAATTATAAAATTGCAGGAACTACAGGTATGGGATCTTTTTATTTAGTATCAACAGAGGATATAGATAATTTAAAAGACTTAGAAGGTAGTGAAGTTGGAAATACTGGGAAAGGATTAACACCTGATATAACTACACAGTATATATTAAAAGAAAATGATGTTAATAATGATAATGTAAACTTTAATTACACTAGCTCTGCAAGTGAATTAGTGCCAATGCTAGCTACGGGAAAATTAGATACAGCCATAGTTTCAGAACCAGCATTAAGTGCTTTGACTACTAAAAAGCCTGAAATAAAAATAATAAAGAGTTTAAATGAAGAATATAAATCTATAACTAAATCTAAAATAGGTTACCCTCAAGCTACAATAATAGTAAAAAGTGATTTTTACAATGATAACAAAGAATTTGTATCAAAGTTTTTAAATAAGGTGGATGAAAGTGTGAAGTTTGCGAACTCAAATCCTGAAGAGGTTGGAAATTACGCACAAGACATAGGGGTTAGTACTGAAAAAGGCATAGTAAGCAAAAGTATAAAAAATGCAAATTTAAAGTTTATAAATATTTCAGATTCAAAAGAAGAATATAAAAATTATTATAATACATTATATGAATTTGATATTAAGACAGTAGGGGGAAGCTTACCTGATGATAAAATCTTCTTGGAAAGATAAAATACAAATTTTTTTATCTTGTATAGTATTAACTATAATATGGGAATATTTTGCTATAAAAATGAATAATGACATATACCTGCCCACTATAGGGCAGGTTTTACAAAATTTAAGACTAATTATTAATGATAATAATTTTTTGTATAATGTAGGATATACAATGATTAGAGCGTTAATTAGTTTTTTACTTTCATTGGGTATAGCTGTAGTTATAGGAGTTACATCTTATTTAAGTAACGTATTCAAAAACTTTATAACGCCTATAAACTCATTGATTCAATCTACTCCTACAATGATTGTTATAGTGTTGGCTTTAATATGGTTTGATAAAGATAAATCGGCATATATAATAGGATTTTCTGTTGTATTTCCTATATTATACAATGCAGTTTTAGGCTCTTTAAATAGTATAGATAAAAATATAAATGAAATGATGGATATATACAGTGTTAGAATCATCGAAAAAATTAGATATGTGTATATGCCTAGTATAAAAATTAAGTTAGTTCCTATTTTAATATCAACATTTTCTCTAGGAATAAAGGTGGTAATAGCTGGAGAAATATATGGACAGCCTAAATATGGAATAGGAAGTATAATTCAATTAGAAAAGACCAATTTTAATACACCTGCAATATTTGCTTGGATAATTATTATAGGTCTAATTTCTATAATATTAAACTATATACAAAGTTATATTTCAAATAAGAACTATAAATGGAGAAAAATATGATTTTAAATATAAGCAATTTAAGTAAGACTTATGGAAGTAATATCATCTATGATAAATTTGATATAGAATTTGAAACAGAAAAGGTAAATTGTATATTAGGGAAATCAGGTTGTGGAAAAAGTACCTTATTAAATTTAATAGTAGGAGTACTAAAACCTGATAATGAAGACTTTAAGCCTATAGAAAAAAATAAAATAAGTTATATATTTCAAGAAGATAGACTTATAGAATGGATTACTTTAGAAGAAAATATGAAGCTAATTGGAAAAAGGTACTATGATAAAAATAGTTTAGATAATGTAATTAATAAATATTTAAATTTAGTAGGAATAGAAGAATATAGAAAAAAATATCCTCAAAAACTAAGTGGAGGGATAAGGCAAAGAGGAAATATTGCAAGGGCTTTAATAAAACCATCTAAGTATATAATTATGGATGAACCATTCAAATCTATTGATGTAAAAATAAAATATGAAACAATGAAAAAAATAAAACACATTATAAAAGAAGAATCTAAAACAGCTATATTTGTTACACATGATATAGATGAAGCTTTATTTTTAGCAGATAAAATATTTGTGCTGGGAGAAAAACCTGTTGTAGTGAAGGGTGAGTTTAACAATTCAGAAAAGATAAATAGAGAAGATATTATAAAACTTATATAATATTAAAAATTTCAATGGGGGAAGGGAATTAGGATATGATTAATGAAAGAATAAGTAAATTAAGAGAAGCAATGAAAGAAAAAGAAATATTTGCATATATGATACCATCATCAGACTATCATCAAAGCGAATATGTTGGGGATTACTTTAAACTTAGAGAGTATATGTCTGGGTTTACAGGTTCTGCAGGAACATTAGTAGTTACTGTGGAAGAGGCTGGACTTTGGACTGATGGAAGATATTTTATACAAGCAGAAGAAGAGTTGAAAAATAGTGAAATTAAATTATTTAGAATGTTTGAAGAGGGAGTTCCTACTATAAGTGAATACTTATTAGATAAAATACCAAGTGGCAAAAAATTAGGTTTTGATGGAAAGGTAATATCAGCTAATTTAGGGAAAACTATAAATGATAAGCTTAATGATAAGAATATAGAAATTATATATGAGTTTGATTTAGTAGATGAAATATATAAGGATAGACCTTTTTTATCAAATAAAGAGGCTTTCTTACTAGACATAAAGTATACTGGCGAGAGTTCATCAAAGAAAATAGAAAGACTTAGAAGTGAAATGAAAAGACAAGAAGCTACAGTACATATAATAACAAGTTTAGATGATATAGCATGGTTACTTAATATAAGAGGAAAAGATGTACTTTATAACCCTGTTGTTTTATCATATGTAGCTATAACTTTAGATGATGTATACTTATTTGTAGATGAATCTAAATTAAATGAAGAAATACTAACAGAGTTTAAAAAAGATAATATCTCTATAAAGAAATATAATGAAATCTATGATTTTATAAAAAATATAAAACAAGATGAAGTTATATTAATAGATTCTAGTAGAGTAAATTATTCAATATATATGGGAATACCTAGTGGTGTAAAGAAGATAGAAAACACAAATCCTACCACTGTAATGAAGTCTATAAAAAATGAAACTGAAATTAAAAATATGATGAATAGCCATATAAAAGATGGAGTTGCAGTAACTAAGTTTATGTACTGGCTAAAGCAAAATATAGGCAAAACAGAGATAACAGAAATAAGTGCTAGTGAGAAGTTAGAAAGCTTAAGAAAAGAACAAAAAGAATTTATAGAACCAAGTTTCTCAACAATAGCAGCATATAAAGATCATGCAGCAATGATGCATTACAGTGCTTCTAATGAAAATCAATATAAGCTAGAAAAAGAGGGATTATTTTTAGTAGATTCTGGTGGACAATATTTAGATGGTACAACAGATATAACTAGAACTATAGCATTAGGAGAAATAAGCGAAGAATTAAAATATCATTTTACAACTGTAGTTAGAGGAATGATTTGTTTATCTAAAGCAAAATTTTTATATGGAACTAGAGGTGTAAACTTAGATATACTTGCAAGAGGACCGCTTTGGGAATGCGATATAGACTATAAGTGTGGAACTGGACATGGAATAGGATTTTTACTTAATGTACATGAAGGACCTAATAGTTTTTACTGGAAAATAGGAGAAGACAAAGTTAATAATCCTATTATAGAGGAAGGTATGATAACTACAAATGAACCAGGTATATATGTTGAAGGATCTCATGGTATAAGAATAGAAAATGAAATAGTTGCAAGAAAAGGTAATAAAAATGAATATGGACAGTTTATGTATTTTGAACCTATAACATTTGCACCTATTGATTTAGATGCTATAGATACTAAATACATGAATAAAGATGAAATAAAATATTTAAATGATTATCATAGATTGGTTTATGATAAAATATCTCCTTATTTAGATGAAAATGAAAAGGTATGGTTAAAAGAATATACAAAAGAAGTATAGAAATAATCAATAAATTTAATAACAATATTAATTGAACATTAAATTAAATATTTAAAATATATAAAAGTGTAGCTAATATTTTATCTTAGCTACATTTTTTGAGTTTAAGTAATTTATGAATTATAGTCATACCAAAATCTTGATGAAAGTAAAAAATGATATAGATATAGTTGTTACACTAGAGATATAATAAATATAGTAATAATTATGGAGGGATATAATATGGCAAAAGCAGTAAAAACAAATGCAATGAGAATATTAGACTCAAAAAAAGTAAAATATACTATGCACTCATATGATGTATCAGATGATAATGTAGATGGAATATCAGTAGCTAACAAAATTAATAGAGATGTAAATGAAGTTTATAAAACATTAGTTACACATGGAACTAGCAAAAACATATATGTATATGTAATTCCTGTTCATGAAAACTTAGATTTAAAAAAAGCAGCTAAGGTAGCTGGAGAAAAAAAGATAGAAATGATACATGTAAGCGATATAAATAAATTAACAGGATATATTAGAGGTGGATGCTCTCCTGTTGGAATGAAAAAATTATATAAAACATTTGTAAATAAAAGTGCAGAAAGCCTAGAAACTATTATTGTGAGTGGAGGTAAGATTGGATATCAAGTTGAACTTAGCCCTTTAGATTTACAAAAGGTTATAAATTGTAAATTTGAAGATATAATATAAGTTATATCATATATAAGGATGGGATTAAATTGGATATAAAATTTTTTAGAAAAGATGCAATAACTTTAGCAAGAGAATTATTAGGTAAATATTTAGTTAGAAACTATAATGGAAAGAAAATAATTACTAAAATAGTTGAAACCGAAGCATATATGGGAATTGAAGATAAAGCAGCTCATGTATTTAATGATAAAAAAACAGAAAGAACAAAACCATTATATGAAGATGGTGGAACTATATATGTTTATTTAATATATGGGATGTATAATTGTTTAAATATTTCAGCTAATATAGAAGGTATTCCTCAATGTGTATTAATTAGGGCTGTTGAACCTGTGGAAGGAATTGATGATATATCTGTAAATAGATATTCTAAAAACTATGAAGAATTGAGTTCATATCAAAAGAAAAATATAACTAATGGACCAGGTAAACTTTGCAAAGCTCTTAATATAGATAGAAATTTAAATTTTAAAAGTATATTAGGGAATGAATTATTTATAATAGATAATGATATTTTAGAGAGTATAGATATTGTTGAAGGTAAGCGTATAAATATTGATTATGCAGAAGAAGCAAAAGATTATTTATGGAGATTTTATATAAAAGATAATAAGTACATATCAAAAAAGTAAACAATTCAAGAAGGTAATAAAATTAGAAAGTTTTTAATAATAAATATTAGTTAAAAAATAAAAATGACTGTTAACTCAAATAAGGGTAACAGTCATTTTTTACGATTAAGTAATTTATGATTAATGAATATTTGTAGGCAACTTATGAAGTAAATTATATGAAGCTACAAAGTTAAAAATAATGTACTTATAATAGGGATTGTAATTATAGAGGCTAATGTAGTTATAAATACTGCTTGAGAGGCTAATTTATCATTAGCACCATAACTTTTAGCCATTATTGCTGTATTAGCAGCTGCAGGCATTGCTGAAATTACTATAGGAACACCTAACAATAATGGGTTTTTTATATATGGATTTAGAATTAAATAAATAATATAAGGAACTAGAATTAGTCTTATAAAAGATACTAAGTATAAGTTTTTATTTGAAAAAGTTTCTTTTATAGATGAATTTGCTAATAAACTTCCTATGACAATCATAGATAATGGCGTTGTTATACTACCTAACATATCTAAAGTATTAAAAATAGGTAGTGGTAATTTAATTTGAAGAATAAAAAGAAATATACCTATTGAAACAGCTACTATTGGAGGACTTATAAGTGATTTAACTGTAAACTTGTATTCATTATTATGTTTATTCAAAAGATAAGTCCCTATTGTAAAAACGAAAAAGTTAAATGGTAAGTTAAATATAGCCGTAAAAAATATAGCCTCTTTACCTAAAACAGCCTCAATAACTGGATAACCCATAAACCCAACATTAGAAAATATAATAACATATTGATAAACTCCGCAATTTATATCTTTTTTTATAAAAAATTTAAACAAGAATGCTATTAAAATAGTGGTTAAGTACATAAAAATAGAAATCACAATCAAATAAAAAATATCATTTAATAAAGTGGGATTAAAATCTATTTGCATAGAAGTAATGATCATAGATGGTAAAAATAAATTCATTACTAATTTTGTAAGTCCAGTTGTAGTATGCTTATCTAAGAGAGATTTATATCTACACATATATCCAATTAAAATAAGTAAAAATAATACTAATATCTGAGTGAAAATATTATTAAAATTCATTATATCACCTCCTAATATTTATTATATTTATATATGAATGTAGAATGAATAAATAAAAAATAAATTTGAAAATAAATGTATAAAATAATTAAAATGGTAAATACTAAAAATATAAGAGGTAATTAATCTCCCCCAAAACTTTAAAATATCTCTTACAACCATAAAACTCATATATCCCCAACAAAGCATATACTTACGGAAGGTATGTGCTTTTTTATGTTTAAAGAAATTGAAGTTAACGAATGTTTGTAGATACATTATGAATTATATCCATATCAACAACTTGTTGAAAGTAAAAAATGATTTTTTAAGCAATAGACGAAGTCGTTGGCGACAGAAAGTAGTTCGCACACGTAGTGACTCAAGCTAAGCGACTTTTTTATTGTTAAAAGCAATAAAAAATGATAAAGTTTATATATAGTCGAATATTAAAATAGAAAGTAGAGGATAAGTTCGTGAGAATTATAAAATCATCACAAATTACAGAAGTAGTAAAAGAACTATGTATAAAAGCTAATATATACTTAGGTGAAGATGTAAAGCAATCTATAAAAGAATATGAGACAAAGGAAAAGAGCGAATTAGGAAAAAATATTCTAAATATATTAATGAAAAACTGTGAAATAGCAGAAGAAAAACAAATGCCTATATGTCAGGATACTGGAATGGCAGTATTTTTTGTCCAAATAGGACAAGAAGTTCAAATACAAGGAGAAAATATAACTGATGCTATAAATGAAGGAGTAAGACAAGGATACACAGATGGATATTTAAGAAAGTCTGTGGTTACTCCGATAGATAGAAAGAATACTAAAGATAATACTCCTGCTATAATACATTATGACATAGTAAGTGGAGATAAAATAATAATAGAATTTGCACCAAAAGGATTTGGTAGCGAAAATATGAGCAAACTGAAAATGTTAAAGCCATCAGACGGTGTTGATGGAATCAAGAAGTTCATTGTTGAAACTGTAAAAGAAGCAGGTCCAAATCCATGTCCTCCTATAGTAGTTGGAGTTGGAATAGGTGGTACTGTTGAAAAGTGTGCACAAATAGCTAAAAAAGCTTTGTTAAGAGATGTAGGTATACATAATAATGATAAAGTAGTAAAAGAATTAGAGACTGAAATTTTAAAAGAAATAAATAACTTAGGAATAGGACCACAAGGATTAGGTGGAAACACAACCGCATTAGCTGTAAATATAGAAACTTTCCCTACTCATATAGCAGGGTTGCCTGTAGTTGTAAATATAAATTGTCATGCATCAAGACATAAAAAAGTTATAATATAAGGGGGAAATAATTATGAAAAAGATAACGCTTCCTATAGATAATGAAACTATAAAAACGCTTAAGTGTGGAGAAATGATTAATTTAAGTGGTGTTATATATACAGCTAGAGATGCAGCACATCAAAGGTTAATAAATTGTATAAATCAAAACCAAGAACTACCGTTTGATTTAAAAGGACAAGCAATATACTATGTAGGCCCAACTCCGAATAAAGAAGGAGAAGTAATTGGATCAGCTGGACCTACAACAAGCTATCGAATGGATGATTTAACAGAACCTTTATTAGATAGAGGACTAAAACTTATGATAGGAAAAGGAAAGAGAAATCAAGCTGTTATAGATTCTATGAAGAAAAATACATGTGCGTACCTAGCTGCAATAGGTGGTGCAGGAGCATATATATCAAACTCTATAAAAAAATCAGAAATTATTGCATATGAAGATTTAGGTGCAGAAGCTATTAGGAGATTAGAAGTAGAGGATTTGTTAGTTGTGGTTGCAATAGATTGTAATGGTAACAATATTTATGAATTAGATAAATAATTTTAAATCATATATGAAAGAGGTTAATAGAATGAGCAAAAACTATGCAGAGTTAGCATTAGAAGTACATGAGAAGAATAAGGGTAAAATCACTGTTTGTAGTAAAGTTAAAGTAGAAGATAAAGATGATTTATCTATAGCTTATACACCGGGAGTAGCAGCTCCGTGTCTTGAAATATCTAAAGATGAAGATTTAGCATACAAATATACTTCAAAAGGAAATATGGTTGGAGTTGTAAGTGATGGAAGTGCAGTGCTTGGACTTGGAGATATAGGAGCAAGTGCATCTATACCAGTAATGGAAGGAAAAGCTATACTATTTAAAGAATTCGCAGGAGTAGATTCTTTTCCTATTTGTTTAAAAACTAATGATGTAGATGAGATAGTACATACAGTTAAACTAATGGAGCCTGTATTTGGAGGTATAAATTTAGAAGATATAAGTGCTCCAAGATGTTTTGAAATAGAGGAAAAACTAAAGAAGGAATTAAATATACCAGTATTCCATGATGATCAACATGGAACAGCTATAGTATTATCAGCAGCTATAATAAATTCATTAAAGTTAATAAATAAGAAAATTGAAGATTTAGAAGTTGTCATAAATGGTCCAGGAGCAGCAGGACTTGCTATAACTAAGATGTTACTTAGTATGGGTGTTAAAAATATAGTTCTATGTGGATTAAATGGAGCTTTAGAAGAAGGTATGGAAGATTTAAACTGGGCTCAAAAAGAGATGTTAAAAGTTACTAATATACACAATGAAACAGGTTTATTAAAAGATGTTATAAAAAATAAAGATGTTTTTATAGGTGTTTCAGGGCCGAATTGTGTTACTAAAGAAATGGTAGCATCTATGAATGAAAAAGCTATAATACTAGCAATGGCTAATCCAACTCCAGAGATAATGCCTGATTTAGCAAAAGAAGGTGGAGCTTATATAGTTGGAACCGGAAGAAGTGATTTTCCAAATCAAGTAAATAATGTTTTAGCATTTCCAGGAATATTTAGGGGTGCGTTAGATGTAAGGGCTACAGAAATAAATGAGGAAATGAAAATAGCAGCAGCTAATGCTATAGCAAATTCTATAAAAGAAGAGGATTTAAACCCAGATAATATATTACCTAAAGCTTTTGATAGAGAGGTAGCTAACAATGTAGCAGAAGCTGTAAAAGAAGCGGCTAGAAAAAGTAGAGTAGCTAGAATATAATTAGATTATATAAAAGGGTATCCTAAAGGATATCCTTTTTGTATATAGAAAAATAAATATATATATATTATAATTAAATGTATATTCATTATATTATTAAAATATATACAATGTGCAAACAAGAAGGGGAAATGAAAATGAGTGAACCTATATATAAAAAAATAGAGAATTATATTAAAAATTTAATACAAACAAAATCTTTAAAACCAGGTGAGTTAATTCCATCAGAAAAGCAATTAAGTGAAGAATTTAGTGTTACTAGAATGACAGTTAGGTCAGCGTTAAACAATTTAGTTAAAGATGGATATATAACAAGACAAAGAGGTGTAGGAAGTATTGTATTAGCTAATAAAGTATATGATAACATATCTGCGGTAAGCGGTTTCACAGAAGAAATGGAAAGTAAAGGTTATGAAGTATCTAACATATTAGTAGAGCTTAACATAGTTGAAGCTGATGATGAGCTTATGAAAAAATTAAATATTACGGAAAAAGAAAATGTATGGGAAATAAAGCGAATACGATTAGCTAACAATAGAAAATTATCTTATATGGAAACATATATGCCTGTAAAATTGTTTCCTAATCTTAAAAAATCTCATTGTGAAGGATCACTATATAATTATGTAGAAAAAGAGTGCGGTTATAAAATTGCAATGTCAGAAAGAGAAGTGAGTGCAGTTTTAGCAAATGATGAATTGGCAAATTTACTAGACCTTACAAGACCTGAAGCAATTTTATATATAAGTCAAGTTTGTAAATTACAAAACAGTGAAGTGTTTGAATATTCTCATACATATCACTATGGATATACTTTAACATTAAGTGCTGTATCTGAATAATCAGGTACAGTTTTATTTTGCTTAAAAAATTTTTTTGCAAAATAGGAAAATGTTTTTACAAAACTATTGAAATGTATATACATTTAAAATATAATATATATAACAATATAAATAAAACATATAGGCATTTGATTTTGATAAAAAAATAAGCCTATAAAAAGCAATTATGATTAGTATTATAAAAAGCTAACAAATTAGGGGAAGTTAAAGAACTTAAGAAAACGTTTCGAAGAGAAAGTATTTAAAGGAGGATTACTATGGGAGCAATAATGAAATTTATGGATAAGTATGTTATCCCAGTAGCAGGAAAACTAGGTGCTCAAAGACACTTAGTAGCAGTAAGAGATGGTTTCGTAGCAATGATACCTATAACTATGATAGGTGCTTTAGCTACATTAGTTAACAATTTGCCAGTAGAGGCATATAAAAACTTTATGGCAAGTATATTTGGAGAAAATTGGACTATGCTAGGAGGAGACCTTTGGTGGGGATCTATAGCAACTATGGCTATATTCTTAGTTGTTGCAATTGCATACAATCTTGCTAAATCATATGATGAGGATGGATTACAAGCAGGACTTATAGCTTTAGCTATATTCTTTGTAATGGCACCTCAAGTAGCTAATATTAAAACAGATGCTGGAGAATTGATTAGTGGATGGGGATTCATTCCATCAGGATATATTTCCAACTCAGCGTTATTCTCAGCTATAGTAATAGGTTTACTTTCAACAGAAGTATTTGTTAGGTTATCTAAAATAAAGAAAATGACTATAAAAATGCCAGATGGTGTACCGCCAGCAGTAGCAAGATCTTTTGCTAAGCTTATACCTGGTATGTTAACAATATTAATATTTGGAATTATAGGAGTATTAATTAAGAAATTTACAGGTGGATTATTCCTAAATGATATATTAACAACTTATTTAGCAGCACCTCTTAAGGGAGCAGCGGATTCATTAGGATCAACAATGTTAATAACATTCTTTATACATGCATTATGGACTGTAGGTCTACATGGAGCAAATATAGCAATGCCTGTTACAGAAACATTATTAATGGACTTAGGTGCAGAGAATGCAGCTTTAGCTCAAGCTGGAGCTACACATGGATACCATGTATTTGCAGGAGCATTCCTTGATGCATTCGTATACTTAGGTGGATCAGGTATGATACTTGGTTTAATAATAGCATTAGTAATTGCAGGTAGAAGACGTAAAGATATGATAGCTTTAGGATTAGCGCCATCATGTTTCAATATAAGTGAGCCAGTTATATTTGGATTACCAATAGTTTTAAATCCAATATACATGATACCTTTTGTATTAGCTCCAGTAATATGTTCGGCAGTTGCTTATATGGCTATTAAAGTCGGTTGGGTAATGCCGGTTATAATGCCGAAAATACCTTGGGTAACACCACCAATACTAGGAGGAATAATGGCTACAGGTCACTGGACAGGAGGACTTTTAGCAGCTGTTAACTTAGCTATATCAATAGTTATTTATATACCATTTGTTATAGCATCAGAGAAAATAGAAGCAAGAAAGGCTAAATTAGCTCCAGTTCAAGACAATAATGATGATGATTTTAGTTTTGATGATTTAGAATTATAGACTACGATAGGAGATAAGACTATGAAAAAAGGACTAAAGATAGTAACTATAGGGGGAGGATCAAGTTATACTCCGGAACTTGTAGAAGGTTTTATAAAAAGATATAAAGAACTACCAGTAAGAGAATTATGGTTAGTTGATATAGAACAAGGAAAAGAAAAATTAGAAATAGTAGGGAATCTAGCTAAGAGAATGGTTAAAAAGGCTGGGCTAGATATGGAGATACATCTAACATTAGATAGAAGAGAAGCTTTGAAAGATGCTGACTTTGTAACTACTCAGTTAAGGGTTGGATTATTAGAAGCAAGAATAAAAGATGAAAGTATACCTCTATCTCATGGAGTTATAGGTCAAGAAACTAATGGAGCGGGTGGATTATTTAAAGCTTTAAGAACTGTTCCTGTAGTACTTGATATAATAAAAGATGTTGAAGAATTATGTCCTAAAGCATGGATAATAAACTTTACAAATCCAACAGGAATAATAACAGAAGCTGTATTTAGATATACTAATTTTAAAAGATATATAGGATTATGTAATGTTCCTATAGGTATGAGAAATGGTATAGCTAAGTTATTTGAAGTTGAGAATGATAGAATAAAGATGGATTTTGCTGGACTTAACCATATGGTTTATGGGCTAAATGTAGCTTTAGATGGAAATGATGTTACAGATGAAGCTATAGATAAATTTGTTCATTCTAAATTAACAATGCAAAATATAAAGGCTATAGAGTTTAATGCTGAATTTGTAAAAGATTTAGGATTAATACCTTGTCCATATCATAGATACTATTATAAAACTAAGGAAATGTTAGAAGAAGAGTTAGGTGAATTTTCTAAAGGTAAGGCTAGAGGTCAAGTGGTTAAAGAATTAGAAGACCAATTATTTGAATTATATAAAGATGAAGAATTAGATATAAAACCTCCTCAATTAGAAAAAAGAGGTGGGGCATACTATAGTGATGCAGCTTGCAATTTAATAAGCTCTATATATAATGATAAACAAGATATTCAAGTTGTTAATACATTAAATAATGGAGCAATAAGAAACTTTAGAGATAATCAAGCTGTTGAAGTTAGTAGTGTTATAACTAAAAATGGGCCTAAGCCATTATCTATAGGATATTTACCAGAAGCTGTAGATGGTTTAGTTAGTCAAATAAAATCATTTGAAATGTTAGCGGCTAAAGCTGCTGTATATGGTGATTATAATGCAGCATACCTTGCATTATGTATAAATCCATTAATACCATCTGATGATTTAGCTAAAACAATATTAGATGAAATGATGGAAGCTCATAAAGAGTATTTACCTCAATTTAATAAATAGTAATTAATATAAAAAGAGTGCTAATAGCACTCTTTTTATATTTAATTAAACTATACTTAACAAATAGTTATAGGTAATTGATAGAGTATAGTTATATCAACACTTTTTTGAAAGTAAAAAAAGACATTTTTGAGCAACGGACGAAGTCGTTGGCGACAGGAGCGAAGCGACTTTTTTATAATGCTAAAATATATGATATACTTATATTTAAATTAAAAATATTTATTATACTTACTATAAAAATTTGGAGAAAATATATGAAAAAAAAATACATAAAATTGAGCATAGTTTTTATTATAATATTAGCTATAATTATTTTTGGTTTAAATAAATCTGAAAATAAAAATGATGAAACTAGTAGCAAGGAAGTAAATCAATCTACAAATGTAAAACCTATATCAAAAGAAACAGCATTAAAAGTTATTAAGGCTGAATATGGGGACAAAGTAATAAATACTGAAGAAGATATAAAACAAGAAGGGGATGAATATATAGTTGATGTACATGTTCGTATAGAGGAAAATGAGGGCGAGGTTGAAGATATGCATGTACATGAGCAAAGCATTGGGAAACATAAAATAAATATATACACAGGAGAAATTGAAAGGAAAAAATAAAGAGTATGATAAATCATACTCTTTATTAAACTAGACGAGTTCCTTCTTCGTCTTGTTCTATTAATCCTTTTTTCATTAGTATACCTAATGTACGTTTAAAGTTTTTCTTACTACAATTGAACACCTCTGATATATCAGAAGGGTCTGATTTATCGTTATAAGGCATAAAACCTCTTGAAGCATTGTTTAGATGGTTTATTATTTTTGATTCTAACTCGTTTAATTCTTCTTCTCTTCCTTGTCTAGGAGTAAGACCTAGTTTTCCGTCTTCATATACTTTTATAACTTTAAGGTTTAATTGGTCACCTATATTTAATTTAGTAAAATATTCATTATGAAGTATAACACCTTCGAATTTATTATCTACACAAACCATAGCACTGTTGTTAGTTTGGAATCCATAAACAACTCCTGTAACACTATCTCCAACTTTATAGTCAGAATCTGTAGAAAGAAGTTCATCTATTTTTGTAGTAGCTGCAATTCTTTCTGTTTTATCTAAGTATAAATAGAATAAATATTTTTTACCCTTTTTTAAATCATAATGCTTAGCACTAAAAGGAACTAAAATATCTTTTTCTAATCCTATATTTATGAAATATCCTATTTTAGTAGCATCTACAACTTCAAAATAACCTATTTCATTTACCTTAGCTAAAGGAGCAACTAGAGTAGCTGCTAATTTATCTTTAGAATCTCTATAAACAAATGCATCAACTTCATCTCCTGGAATTAACACTTCGTAATTAGTAAATTTTCTGTGCATAAATATATCATCACTTGTATTACCAGTTTTAGCATCTAAGAAGAAACCGAACTCAGCCTTTCTAGCTATTGTTAATTTATTAAAATCACCTATTTTTATCAATTTAATTCACCTCTTTATTTTAAAATTTAAATTTGTATATTCTATTATAATACCATATTTATGGGTATCTTATAAATAAATTATAATTTATATGAATTTTTATTATAAATGTATATAAACTATTGATGCATGTTATAAATCATAGTATAATTGGTATATACCAAAATGGTATATACCATATCAAGAGAGTGGTGAAATTATGAAGTTAGTAGATAAAAATATTCAGACTCCTTTACATATACAACTTATGAAAATTATAAGAGATATGATTAATTCGGGAGAACTTAAAGCAGGTGATTCTATAATACCTGAAAGAGAATTATGTATAATTCAAAATGTTAGTAGAATGACAGTTAATAAGGCGATAGTAAATTTAGTTAATGAAGGTTTTTTATATAGAGTTCAAGGTAAGGGTACATTTGTATCAGCAATAAAACAAAAAAATAGATTTTCAAGCATGCAAGGATTTACAGAGGTAATGAAAGATAAAGGCATGCATATAAAAACAGACATATTATCTTTTGAAGAAGATATTCAAGATGAATATATAAGGCAAGAACTTAAAATTAAAGATGAAAATGAAAAAATATACAGAGTAGAAAGACTAAGGTATATAGAAGATGATCCATTTGGTATAGAGATAAGTTATATACCGAAAAAGATGTGTGAAAACCTAAAGCGTGATTTGGAAATTAATAACTCTTTATATTCTATAATTAGTGAAAATTACAACTATAAAATGAAAAGAGCAGAGCAAATTATAGAACCAATAATGCTATCAAAAGAAGAGGCGAAACTTTTAAAGCAAGATAAAGGGACTTTGGCACTTAAGTTAAAAAGAACTTCATATATAGATGAAGATATTCCTGTTGAGTATACTATATCTATATTTAGAAGTGATAAATACCAATATGAAATATTATTAAATGCATAGGGGGTAAAATAATGAAAGCAATAGTTAATGGAAGGATTCTTTTAAGAAATGAGATTTTAGAAAATAAAGTATTAATATTTGATGAAAAAATAATAGATATTGCTGATGCAGTACCTTCAGGATGTGAAACTATAGATGCAAAAGGAAAATTAGTATCTCCAGGATTCATAGATATACACATACATGGGAATATGGGAAAAGATACTATGGAAGGAACTGATGAAGCTATAGATACTATATCAAAATCAATAGCTAGACATGGAGTAACTTCGTATCTTCCGACAACTATGACTATGGATGAGGAATCTATAGCTAAAGCTTTAGATTCAGTTAGAAGAGGTATGAATAGAAATATAGATGGGGCAAAGGTTTTAGGAGCTCATTTAGAAGGTCCATTTATAAATAAGATATATAAAGGAGCTCAAAACGGAGATTATATAGTTAATCCAAGTTATGATTTTGTTAAAAAATATGAAGATGTAATAAAAGTTATAACTTATTCGCCTGAAGAGGATATTGACTTTAAATTTACAAAAGATATAAAAAATAACACAGACATAGTTTTATCTATAGGTCATAGTGCAGCTACATTTACAGAAGCAAGAGATGCTATAAGACTAGGAGCTAACAATATAACTCATACATTTAATGGTATGACAGGATTAAATCATAGAGATCCAGGTGTAGTTGGAGCAGCACTTACAACAGATGTATATTGTGAGTTTATATGTGACACTATACACATAACAAAAGATTTATTCCAATTTATACTAGATAGTAAGGGGAAAGATAACGTTGTTTTAATAACTGATTCGATGGAAGCTGGAGGCCTAGAAGATGGAACATATAGTTTAGGAGGGCAAGCTGTAATAGTTAAAGATGGAGCTGCTAGATTAGAAAGTGGATCTTTAGCTGGTAGTGTTTCAAGTCTAAATAGAATGGTTAAAAACTTCTATGAAAATACAAGTTTAAAAATAAATGAAGTTGTACATTTAGCATCATTAAATCCTGCTAGATCTTTAGGAATAGATAATAAAAAGGGAAGTTTAGATATAGGAAAAGATGCAGATATAGCTATATTTGATAATGAATTAAATTGTCATATGACTATATCAAATGGAGAAGTTATATTCAATCAAATATAATATACATGGTGGAGGAAGAATATGAGAATATTAGTTTGTAAAAATTATGATGAGATGAGTAAAAAAGCAGCACAAATAATAGCGAGTCAAGTTACTTTAAAACCTGATTCTGTATTAGGACTAGCTACAGGAAGTACACCTATAGGAATGTATAAAAATTTAGTTAAAATGTACAATGATAATGAATTGGATTTTTCAGATATTAAAACATTCAACTTAGATGAATATTACCAATTGCCAAGAGATAACGATCAAAGTTACTACTATTTTATGCATGAAAATTTATTTAATCATATAAATATTAAAGAAGAAAATGTAAATATACCTAATGGCATGAATGAAGATGTAGAAGCTGAGTGTGAAAAATATGATACAGCTATAAAGAATATAGGTGGAGTTGATATACAAGTACTAGGTATAGGTCATAATGCGCACATAGGATTTAATGAACCTGCAAGTATTTTTGAAAAAGGTACAAATTTAGTTGACTTAAAAGAATCTACAATACAAGCTAATGCTAGATTTTTTGAATCTATAGATGATGTTCCTAAAAAAGCAGTAACTATGGGTATTGGATCAATTTTTACAGCTAAAAAAATAATGTTAATGGCATCAGGAGAAGGAAAAGCTGAAGCTATATATAATACTGTTCATGGAAATATAACACCAGAGGTACCATCTTCTATACTTCAACTTCATGAAGATGTAGTACTAATCTTAGATGAAGAAGCAGCTAGCAAGTTAAATAAAGAGGATTATAAATTAGTATAAAGAAAAGTCTATTCCTATTAAATAGGAATAGACTTTTTGCATAAAATTTAAATAAAGTAAACATCCATAATAGTTAAATAATTAATTATTATGGATGTTTACTTTAAAATTAGGGATACTAAACTTTGTAAATATTAATATAAACAAGTTTTTTAAAATAACACAGAAAGTGTGTAAAATACTAGCTTTTCTAATTAAGCAAAAAAATAAAAAACTTATCAAAAACTATTGAAATATAACTGCAAATTTTATATAATATGATTTGTTGTTTAGGAATTTTAAACATAAGGTTTAGTAAAAATGAATAGAATTAGGAGGTGGACCATGGATATTGGTGAGAAAATAAAAAGACTAAGGATAGAAAAGCAACTAACGCAAGAAGAATTAGCAAATAGGTGTGAACTTTCTAAAGGGTTTATATCTCAATTAGAAAATAACTTAACATCACCATCCATTGCGACACTTATAGATATATTAGAAATTTTAGGAACAAATCTTAAAGAGTTTTTCAATGAGATGGACAATGAAAAAATTTGCTTTACTAAAGAAGACATGTTTGAAACTGAAGATGAAGAATTGAAATATACATTTAAATGGCTAGTTCCAAATTCTCAAAAGAATGAGATGGAGCCAGTAATAGTTACTTTATCGCCAGGCGGACAATATAAAGAAGAAAAACCTCATGAAGGAGAAGAATTTGGTTATATATTAGCAGGTTCTATTTACTTGCATATTGGTGATAAAAAAAATAAGGTTAGAAAAGGAGAAAGTTTCTACTTTAAACCTAGAGCTAATCACTATATATCAAATGCAGGAAAGACAGAAGCAAAAGTTATATGGGTGAGCACACCACCAACATTTTAGAGAAATAAAGAGGTGAGAAAATGGTAGATAATATAATAGAATTAAAAAATATATCTAAGACGTATGATGATAATACTGTATTAAACAACTTAAGTTTAGATATAAAGAGAAATGAATTTCTTACATTACTAGGACCTAGTGGATGTGGGAAAACAACTACTTTAAAAATAATAGCTGGATTTGAATTTGCAGATAATGGAAGTGTAATGTTTGACGATAAAGAAATTAATAACTTACCTCCAAATGAAAGACAAATAAATACAGTTTTCCAAAAATATGCATTATTTCCTCATATGAATATATATGAAAATATAGCATTTGGATTAAAAATTAAGAAATTACCTAAAAAAGAAATAGATTTAAAAGTAAAAGAAATGCTAAAACTAGTTGCATTAGAAGGATTTGAAAATAGAAGTGTAGACTCACTAAGTGGAGGACAACAACAAAGGGTTGCAATAGCTAGAGCGTTAGTTAATGAACCTAAGGTTCTTTTACTAGACGAGCCACTAGGAGCACTAGACTTAAAGCTAAGACAAGAAATGCAAACAGAACTTAAAAAAATACAACAAAAGTTAGGAATAACATTTATATTCGTAACTCATGACCAAGAAGAAGCATTAACAATGTCTGACACTATAGTTGTAATGAATAAAGGTAAGATACAACAAATGGGAACTCCAGAAGATATATACAATGAGCCTAAAAACTCATTTGTAGCTAGATTTATAGGTGAAAGTAATATATTTGATGGAATAATGTTAGAAGATTACAAAGTAGATTTTTGTAATAGAGTTTTCGAATGTGTAGATAAAGGATTCAATAAAAATGAGAATATAGAAGTTGTAATAAGACCGGAAGATATAAAAATGGTAAAAGCTGAAGATGGTATGTTAAAAGGAAAAGTTATATCTAGTGTGTTTAAAGGTGTTCACTATGAAATAACAGTAGAAGAAAATGGTAGAGAGTGGATATTACATAATACTAAGACTGCAGAAACAGGAAGTGTTTTAGGTATGGATATATATCCAGAAGATATTCACATAATGAAAAAGGTAAGTGAATAAGAATATGAGAAAAAATAAAGGATCATACTTAGCATACCCTTATATAGTATGGAGTGCACTATTTATAGTTGTACCTTTAATACTAATACTATTTTTTAGCTTTACAGTAAAAGAAAACGGACAGTATATATTTTCTTTAGAAAATTACAATAGACTTATAGATCCTATATACTCAAAAGTATTTTTAAGATCTATATGGTTAGCATTAGTATCAACTGTAATATGTTTGGTACTAGGATACCCAGTTGCTTATATAATATCTAAAATAAAACTAAGTAGAAGAAATACGGTTATAATGCTATTTATACTACCTATGTGGATGAACTTCTTATTAAGAACATATGCGTGGGCTGCTATTTTAGGAAGAAATGGTTTATTAAATACATTTTTGACAACAATAGGATTAGAACCTATAAATATAATGTACACTAACACAGCTGTGTTATTAGGTATGGTATATAACTTCTTGCCGTTTATGGTTTTACCTATATATACAGTATTAATAAAAATTGATCAAGACTTAATAAACGCAGCAAAAGATTTAGGAGCAAGTAGCTTCCAAGTATTTACTAAGGTAATATTCCCTTTAAGCTTACCGGGAGTAGCATCAGGGATAACTATGGTATTTATGCCTGCAGTTTCAACATTCGTAATATCAAGATTATTAGGTGGAGGGCAATACATGCTGATAGGTAACTTGATAGAACAACAATTTATGTCTGTCGGAGATTGGAACTTTGGATCAGCAGTATCAATATTTATGATGATAATGATACTTATATCTATGGCATTTATGTCAAAATTTGATGGTGATTCTAACAAGGAAGGCGGGGGATTACTATTTTAAAGAAACTAGGATCTAAAATATATCTTACATTGATATTTATATTTTTATATGCACCAATACTTGCATTAGCTTTATTTTCATTTAATGATTCCAAATCAATGGCTAGATGGCAAGGATTTACTCTAAAATGGTATGGCAAGCTTTTAGAAGATGATAGAATAATGACAGCTCTATACTATACTATTTTAGTGGCTATATTATCAGCTGTTATAGCAACTATAATAGGAACTATAACTGCTATTGGTATACATAGGATGAGAAATGGCAAAGGTAAAAAACTGTTACTTAATATAAACTATTTACCAATATTAAATCCTGATGTAGTTACAGGGGTTTCTTTAATGACTATGTTTGCATTTTTAAGTTTACAGTTTGGATTTTTTACAATGCTATTATCACATATATTATTCAATATTCCATATGTAATACTATCTGTTCTTCCTAAGTTAAAGCAGTTACCGTCTAACTTAGAAGATGCAGCTATGGATTTAGGTGCAACACCTATGTATGCATTAAGAAAAGTAATTTTACCACAAATAAAGCCAGGGATAATATCAGGATTATTAATCGCATTTACAATGTCAATAGATGACTTTGTTATAAGTTTCTTTACTACAGGTAATGGAGTGAGTAACTTATCTATAGAGATATATTCTATGGCAAGAAGAGGTATAAAACCAGAAATAAATGCGCTATCAACAATAATGTTTGTAGTGGTTTTAATACTATTATTACTATCTAATAGAAGTAGTGATAAAAAATCAGCATAAGTAAAGTTCGGAAAATATTAATCTAAGGAGGAAAGTTTATGAAGTTAAAAAAGGTAGTAGCTTTAAGTACAACTGTTATAGTAGCAATGGGACTATTAGCAGGTTGTGCTGGTAAAAAAAACTCTAGTGAGGTATTAAATATTTATAATGTAGGAGACTACATAGATGAATCTTTAATTGAAAAGTTTGAAAAAGAAACAGGTATAGATGTAGTATATGAAACTTATGACACTAATGAAGCTATGTATCAAAAAATAAAGAGTGGAAGTTCTAATTATGATTTAATATTCCCTTCTGATTATATGGTTGAAAAGATGAATAAAGAAGGTATGTTACAAGAAATAGACTATAATAATATACCTAACTATAAAAATATAGCAGATGAATTTAAAAACTTATCTTACGACCCAGAAAATAAACATAGTGTTCCATATCTTTGGGGAACTTTCGGAATACTATACAATAAAGATATGGTAGATGATAAAGTTGATAGCTGGAATATACTATGGGATGAAAAGTATAAAGGGAACATAATGATGCTAGACTCAGTTAGAGATAGTATGGGAATATCTTTAAAGAGACTAGGATACTCAATGAACAGTGAAGATTCTAAACAAATAAATGAAGCTAAAGATCAACTTATAAAACAAAAACCTTTAGTTGCTGCTTATGGAAATGATGACTTAAAGGATAGATTAGTAGGTGGAGAGGCTGCTATGGGAATAGTATACTCAGGAGATGCATTAACACTTACAAAAGAAAATGACTACTTAGCTTATGCTATACCAAAAGAAGGAACTAATAAGTGGTTTGATGCTATGGCTATACCAACAACTGCTGAAAATAAAAAAGAAGCAGAACAATTCATAAACTTTATGTTAGATGCAGAAAATGCTAAAACGAATGTAGAATATATAGGATATTCAACTCCTAATAAAGCTGCTTTAGATATGTTACCAGATGAGTATAAGAATAGTCCAATATTCAACCCATCTAAGGAAATAATAGAAAAAAGTGAAGTATTCAAAGATTTAAATAAAGATGTATTAAAAGAGTACGATGAAGCTTGGATACAAATAAAATCTGAATAATAAATAAAAAATATGTGCTTATATAAGCACATATTTTTTTTGCTTTAATTAATAGTTTATAGTATATAATATAAATTATTAAAAATTGGAGGTAAGTATGGGGAGAAGAAAAAAGCTTATTGGAAAAAGATTTAAATTAAAAACGAGGACTAAGAAAAAGTTAAAAAAACAAATCAAAGTAATGGTTCTTTTAATTGGAATTGGCATAGGTATATATGTAATATTTGACATAGATAAATATGAATATAAAACTCTTACTAGAGAAGAATTAAAAATTGAAGAGGAAAATTTTGAATTTATAAAAACAATTGAGAAAGAAGCTCAAAAAAGCTATAAGGAATATGGAGTTTTTCCATCTATAACAATAGCGCAGGCTATATTAGAATCAGGATGGGGTAACTCTCAGCTAACTAAAGATAGTAACAATTTATTTGGAATAAAAGCAGATGATAGTTGGAAAGGGAAAACTATAGAAGTGATAACTACTGAAAATTATAATGATAAGATAACTGCTAGCTTTAGAAAATATAACTCTATAGAAGATTCTATAAAAGATCATGCGAAGTTTTTACAAGAAAATAAAAGGTATGAAGAAAATGGAGTATTTGATGCTGAAAATTATAAGGAACAAGCTCAAGCTTTAGAAAAGGCGGGATATAGTACAAAGCAAAATAGTAATGGAGAGTATATTTATGGAGACATACTAATAGAAATAATAGAAAAATATAGACTATATATATTAGATTAAAATAAAAAATAAAAAAACAATTGACTTTAGAAATTAAAGATGATATTATTAATAATGTGCTCAACAAGAGCAGCAAGAACTTTGAAAATTAAACAGTAGGTTAATTATAAAAATTCTTTTTTAAGAATTAAACAACAAACAACCAAGCCAGATATTCAGATAATGATTAGCTGAGCAATTGGACAACTTTTTAAATTAT
>NZ_CAXVJR010000012.1:0-58984 GCF_964259345.1 Paraclostridium bifermentans | reverse complement strand
GTTGTCCAATTGCTCAGCTAATCATTATCTGAATATCTGGCTTGGTTGTTTGTTGTTTAATTCTTTAAAAAGAATTTATATAATTAACCTACTGTTTAATTTTCAAAGTTCTTATTTGTCCTTTTCTTAAGGACATGTATTACTATATCACCATTCACTACCAAGGTCAATAGTTTTTTTACATTTTTTCGCAAATTTTATAAAAAAATGTAAAAAAACTTATATATAAGCTTTTATACTTATACATAAGTTTTTATAAACACTTTATTTTTAATTATGTACATTACTTCCAAAATATTTTTGTATACCTGCATAAATACCCCACGCTATTTTTTCTTGATACTTTTCATCTTTAAGCAAACCAGCTTCTTTTTCATTAGATAAAAATCCACATTCAATTAAAACCGATGGAATTTCATTATCTTTTAGTAAATAAATATCATCTCTTGGTTTTACTTCCCTATTATTACCTTTATCTACTACTCTTTTTAGTTCATCTTGTATAAATGTAGATAGCAGTTTACTATCATCTTGACCTTTAGGATAAAAAGTTTGAGCTCCATAATATTTACTTTGTTCAAATGCATTTAGATGTATAGATACAAATGCATCTGCTGATGATTCATCAATTAGTTTTTTTCTATTTTTTAAGTTTTCATTATATTTTTGTCTAGTTGTTTTTTTTGAATCATCTTCATACAAACTAATATCCTCTTCTCTTGTTAATAAAACTAAGCATCCACTAGATTCCAACAGCTCTCTTAACTTTAATGTAATTTGAAGATTTATATCTTTTTCTAGTATTGTCTTGTCCTTATTTAAAGCTCCTGGATCTATTCCCCCATGTCCTGCGTCTAACATTATAACCTTATTCGTTGTAGGCATATAAGATACAACTTCTTGCGAGTTTTTTTTAACCTCAAATATAATTATAGAAAGTAAACACAATACCACTCCAACCAAGCTTACATGTTTAATATATTTCATATAATATCACCCCATATATTATATAAAAAAAGACTTTGGAATATTCCAAAGTCTTTGAATAAACATATATAATTATCTCTTTGAGAATTGTGGAGCTCTTCTTGCTGCCTTTAATCCGTATTTCTTTCTTTCCTTCATTCTAGCATCTCTAGTTAAGAATCCTTCTTTCTTTAAAGCTGGTCTTAACTCAGCATCTACTGTTAATAAAGCTCTAGATATACCATGTCTTATAGCTCCAGCTTGTCCAGTGAATCCTCCACCTTCAACTTTTACTATAACATCGTATTTAGTTTCAGTTCCTGTTAAAACTAATGGTTGTTTAACATCTCTTATTAAAGTTTCATAGTTGAAGTATTCTTCAACATTTTTTCCATTTACTATTATATTTCCTTCACCTGCAACTAGTCTTACTCTTGCTACAGAGTGCTTTCTTCTTCCTGTTCCGTAGTATTGAACGTTAGCCATGATTAACTCCTCCTTTCACCCGTTATGATTATTTGAAGTTTAAAACTTCTGGATTTTGAGCTTCGTGTCCGTGGTTTGGTCCAGCAAATACTCTTAATCTAGTCATCATTCTGCTTCTTAATTTGTTCTTACATAACATACCGCTAACAGCATGCATAACAACCTCTTCAGGTTTCTTTTCCATCATTTCTCTATAAGTTATTTCCTTTAATCCACCTACATATCCAGTGTGGTATCTGTACATCTTTTGATCTAATTTCTTTCCTGTTAAAACTACCTTATCAGCATTTACAACAACAACGAAATCTCCACCATCAACGTGAGGAGTGAAAGTTGGTTTATGCTTTCCTCTTAATATTGTAGCTATTTCTGTAGCCATACGACCTAATGTTTTTCCTTCAGCATCAACTACGTACCATTTTCTTTGTACGTCAGCTGGCTTAGCTATATAACTTTTCATTACAAGTCCCTCCTTATCTTATTTCCATATGATATTTTACCGTCTATGTCAAGTCCGGGGCAAGTGGACTTATTAACACACTCTTGTATATTTTAATACATGCACCCTGGCGTGTCAAGCTAATAATCAACTTTTTTAAGAAATAATCCATGTGCTGGAGCCGTGTGTCCAGCCATAGATCTTGACTTAGATTTTATTATACTTAGCATGTCAATATCTATTCTTCCTCGGCCAATATCAACCAATGTTCCTACTAGAATCCTTACCATATTATATAAAAATCCATTACCTTCTACTTCTATTATTATTAAATCATCTTGATTAAATATTTGTATATCATAAATTGTTCTAACAGTGTCTTTAACTGATGATCCAGAGCTCATAAAGCCTTTAAAATCATGAGTTCCAACAAGAGCTTTAGCTTCTTTTTTCATCTTTTCTATGTCTAAATTATACTTAACAAAATATGATATATTGTTGTATATAGGAGTTCTATAAGAATTATTATATATCATATATCTATATCTCTTGCCTTTTGCAGAATATCTTGAATGAAAATCCATATTCTTTTCCTCTGCAGCTATTATAGATATATCTTTTGGTAGCTTAGAATTCAATGCATTTGGTATTTTTTCAATAGGTATATTACAATCAGTATTAAAATTTGCAACTTGCCCTAGGGCATGAACCCCTGCATCAGTTCGTCCTGATCCTATTATCTTTACTTTTTCTTTAGTTATATCCTCTATAGCTTTTTCTATAGTTCCTTGTATACCTAAAGAATCATTTTGTTTTTGCCATCCACAATAGTTTTGACCATTATACTGGATAGTTAATTTTATATTTCTCATATATTACCTCTTTATATAAATCTAATAACCACTATTACACATATATATATTAATTGGATAGCATATGCTATATAATCACCTTTAGTCATTATGCTTTGTTTCATCTTAGTTCTATTTTCTCCACCCCTATAGCATCTAGCTTCCATAGCCATAGCTAACTCATCAGCTCTTCTAAATGCACTTATAAATAAAGGGATTAACAGCGGTACCAAGTTTTTAGCTCTATTTATTATATTCTTACTTTCAAAATCCGCACCTCTAGACATTTGAGCCTTCATAATTTTATCTGTTTCATCAAGTAATGTAGGTATGAATCTCAATGCAATAGTCATCATCATAGCTAACTCATGAACTGGAAACCCTATTTTTTTAAGAGGGTTTAATAATCTTTCAATTCCATCTGTAAGCTCGATTGGAGATGTAGTCAGTGTAAGCAACGATGTACCTACAACTAAAAATATAAGTCTAAGCGCCATAAATATAGCTTGACTTAATCCTTGCCTAGTTATTTTAATAAACCCAAAAGACCATATTGTATCTCCAGGTATAAAAAATATATTTATTACAAATGTAAATATAACAATCCATTTTAAAGGCTTTAACCCTTTTATTATATATTTACCTGGTATTTTAGACAGTTTTATCACAGCTGCTAAGCTACCTACTACTATTAAATATGGCCAAAATTTATTTATTATAAACAATGATACCATAAATATAAAAGTTGCTATAAGCTTTACTCTAGCATCTAATTTGTGAATAACCGAGTTAGTAGGATAGTATTGTCCTATAGTTATATCTTTTAACATTTCTTTTTACCTCTCATAACTCTCATTATTTCATTCTTTGCCTCTTCTATAGTAATTATATCAGGTTTTACATCAAAGCCTTTATCTCTTAGCTTAATACATAATTCTAGAACTTGAGGAATATCTAATCCTATTTCCTTAAGTCTCTCAGAATGATTTTTAAATATCTCTCTTGTAGGCCCCATAAATTCTATTTTACCCGAATTCATAACTATTATAGTTTTAACTAATTTAGCCATATCATCCATACTATGAGATGATAATATTATAGTCATATTTTTATCTTTGTGTAAACTCTTTATCAATTCAAATATTTCGTCTCTACCTTTAGGATCTAATCCTGCTGTTGGCTCATCTAATATCAATACTTCTGGGTTCATAGCTATAACTCCAGCTATAGCTACTCTACGTTTTTGCCCCCCTGATAATTCAAAAGGTGATTTATCTTTAAATTCTTCATATTTAAGCCCAACTGACTCCATAGATAGTTTAACCCTATTATTTATTTCTACCTCGTCTAAACCTAAGTTAGAAGGTCCAAAGGCTATATCCTTTTCAACAGTTTCCTCAAATAGTTGATATTCAGGATATTGAAATACGACTCCAACCTTTTTCCTTATATCTGTTAGATTTAAATTTTTATCAGTTATATCAAATTCATTTATTAAAATTTTTCCAGAAGAAGGTTTTAATATTCCATTTAGATGTTGAATTAATGTAGATTTTCCTGATCCTGTATGACCTATCAGTCCTACAAAATCTCCATCTTCAATTTTCATATTTATATCATCTAATGCTTTACTAGCAAATGGCATTCCTTCATTATATATATGCGTTAAGTTTTCTATTACAATTGACATAATTCCATCACCATCTCATCCACAGTTAGTATATCACCATCTATATCTATACCTTGATCACGCAACTCTTTACTCAATTCCGTCATATACGGCACATCTAACCCTATATTTTTTAATTTTTCAACCTTAGAAAACACTTGTTTAGGGGTTCCTTCTAATACCTTTTTACCTTTTTCCATAACAATGACCCTATCTGCATCTACAGCTTCTTCCATAAAATGAGTTATATGTATTATAGTTATACCCTCTTTTTTATTAAGTCTTTTTATAGTTTTCATAACTTCTTTTCTTCCTGATGGGTCTAACATAGCCGTAGCTTCATCAAATATTATGCATTTAGGTTTCATAGCTATTATTCCCGCTATGGCAACTCTTTGTTTTTGACCACCTGACAACAAATGAGGTTGTCTATCTCTTAACTCATACATTCCTACACTTTTTAATGATTCTTCTACCCTTTTTACTATTTCTATAGGTTCTATACCTAAATTTTCAGGCCCAAAAGCTACATCTTCTTCTACTATAGTAGCCACTATTTGATTATCCGGATTTTGAAAAACCATTCCTGCAGTTTGCCTAATATCCCATAAATGTTCTTCTTCCTTGGTATTGAATCCATCTATATGAATATCCCCTTCTGTTGGCATAAGAATTGCATTTAAGTTTTTAGAAAGTGTTGATTTGCCTGATCCATTGTGTCCTATAACCACAACAAATTCACCTTGTTTAACATTTAATGTTAAGTCATCTATAGCTTTAAACTTACTATCTTCAGTTATATATTCAAACGATACATTTTTAACACTTACTATATCTTTCATATATTTATTCTCCTTTAAGTAGTAGTGTTTATTAAATTACAATTTCTATTGTATTATATCATAAATCAAATTACAGATTAATATAAAAAATCTACCTTAGTATAATTCAGTATCGTTCAATCCTTTAATAATCAATCAAATTTATCAATATAATAAAAAAAGGATTAGGCTTTTGCCTAATCCTTTACATACTATACTAATTCTATTAGAGCCATTTCAGCAGCGTCGCCTCTTCTTGGTCCTATTTTTATTATTCTAGTATATCCACCGTTTCTCTCAGCATACTTTGGAGCTATATCAGTGAATAAGTTGTTAACTACTGTCTCATCTAAAACATAAGCTAAAACTTGTCTTCTAGCATGAAGATCCCCTCTCTTAGCAAGAGTTATCATCTTTTCTGCCATTCTACGAGTTTCTTTTGCTCTAGTAACTGTAGTTTCTATTTTTCCATTTCTTAGTAAGTCTGTTACTAAGTTTCTTAACATAAGATTTCTGTGAGCAGTTACACGTCCTAATTTACGGTACTTAGCCATGCTTATCCCTCCTTTGCGCTTACTCTTCGCTTGGTTTAAGATTTAATCCAAGTTCTTCTAACTTTTGGATTACTTCTTCTAATGACTTTTTACCTAAGTTTCTAACTTTCATCATATCTTCTTCAGATTTATTAGCTAGTTCTTCAACTGTATTTATTCCCGCTCTCTTTAAACAGTTGTAAGATCTAACTGATAAGTCTAATTCTTCGATAGTCATTTCAAGAACTTTTTCTTTTTGATCTTCTTCTTTTTCTACCATTATTTCAACATTGCTTACATGCTCTGTTAAATCTATGAATAGATTAAGATGTTCAACTAGAACCTTAGCTGCAAGTGATATTCCTTCTTGAGGATTTATACTTCCATTAGTCCAAACTTCAAGTATTAATTTATCGTAATCTGATTTTTGACCAACTCTAGTGTTTTCTACATGGTAGCTAACTTTTTCAACAGGAGTATATATAGAGTCTACAGGAAGAACTCCTATAGGCATATGCTCTGTTTTATTGTCTTCAGAAGATACATATCCTCTTCCTTTATCTACAGTTATTTCCATATTAAGCTTAGCATTGTCATCTAGCGTAGCTATATGTAAATCTTCGCTTATTATTTCAACATCTGGAGGACATATTATGTCAGCACCTGTTACAGTACATGGTCCTTGAGCTTCTATTTTAAGTGTTCTACTTCCTTCACCGTCTATAGTAGCTGATAATTCTTTTAATGCTAATATTATTTCTGTTACATCTTCTTTAACTCCAGTAACCGTAGAGAATTCATGAAGAACTCCATCGATTCTTATAGCCTTAACAGCTACTCCTGGTAAAGATGATAATAATATTCTTCTTAATGCATTACCTATAGTTATTCCATATCCTCTTTCTAGAGGCTCTATAACGAATTTACCATATCTATGGTCTTCGCTAATTTCAATTATATCTACTCTTGGTTTTTCTATTTCTATCATGGACAAAACCCTCCTTAAAATTTATTAATCCACTGAGGGTAAACAAAATCTTAAAATATTTTTTATAACTATACTTATTACTTAGAGTAAAGCTCTATTATTAAGTGTTCAGCTATTTCAAGATCTATATCTTCTCTTCCTGGATTAGCAACAACAGAAGCTGTCATGTTCTCTACATTAGCATCTAACCACTTAGGAGCTATTCTTGAGTTATTTTCTACTAATCCTTTGAATTTTGCAGAAGACTTAGATGTTTCCTTAACAGTTATAACGTCTCCGTTTTCTACTGTTAAAGAAGGTATATTTACCTTATGTCCGTTTAAAGTGAAATGACCGTGTCTTACTAATTGTCTAGCTTCTTTTCTAGAAGATGCTAATCCCATTCTGTAAACTACGTTGTCTAATCTTCTTTCTAATAAGCTTAATAAGTTTTCCCCTGTTATACCAGGCATTTTCTCAGCACGCTCGTATAAGTTTCTGAATTGAGTTTCTAAAACTCCATATATTCTCTTAACTTTTTGTTTTTCTCTTAATTGTAAACCATAGTTTGAAACTTTCTTTCTTCCTTGTCCATGTTGTCCTGGAGCATAGTTTCTCTTAACTATAGCACATTTATCAGTATAACATCTGTCACCTTTAAGGAATAATTTCATTCCTTCTCTACGACATTGTCTACATGATGCACCTGTATATCTTGCCATTAATTACACCTCCTAAAATTACACTCTTCTTCTCTTTGGTGGTCTACATCCGTTGTGTGGTATTGGAGTAACGTCTTTTATCATAGTTACTTCTAATCCAGTTGCTTGTAGAGCTCTTATAGCAGCTTCTCTACCAGAACCTGGTCCTTTTACGAATACTTCTACACTCTTTAATCCGTGTTCCATTGCAGCTTTAGCAGCAGTTTCAGCAGCCATTTGAGATGCAAATGGAGTTGCTTTTCTTGATCCTTTGAATCCTAATTGTCCAGAACTTGCCCAAGATAACGCATTACCATGAACGTCTGTTAAAGTTATTATAGTATTGTTAAAAGTTGATTGTATATGAGCATGTCCACGTTCTATGTTCTTACGCTCTCTTCTTCTAACACGAGTAACTTTCTTTTTTGGTTTAGCCATTGTTCTTCCCTCCTCTTCTAACTATTACTTCTTCTTCTTACGAGATACAGTTTTTCTAGGACCTTTTCTAGTTCTAGCGTTAGTCTTAGTCTTTTGTCCTCTTAATGGAAGACCTTTAGCATGTCTCATACCTCTGTAACATTTTATATCTCTTAATCTCTTTATATTTAAAGCTATTTCTCTTCTTAAATCTCCCTCAACTAAGAAATCATTATCTATTATCTTTCTTAAGTCATTAACTTGATCTTCAGATAAATCTTTGATTCTTACGTTAGGATCTATGTCAGCTTTAGCTAATATTTCGTTAGCAGTTGCCTTACCTATACCATAGATATACGTTAAGCCTATTTCTGCTCTTTTTTCTCTAGGTAAATCTACCCCAGCTATTCTTGCCATACTTTGCACCTCCTACAACTTAACTTTTTAAACTTTTTTCATGATTAAATTTGTTCAAATAATAAGTGAATTCCGATTCATGTTTATACAAAATCCAAAAAAAGTTTGTTAATTATCACAATATAATATTATACTATAATATTTAACAAAATGCTAGCACAATTTATTAACCTTGCTTTTGCTTGTGCTTAGGATTTTCGCATATAACCATTACTCTACCTTTTCTCTTTATTACTTTACATTTTTCACATATTGGTTTTACTGATGGTCTTACTTTCATTATTAATCCCTCCTTAGACTAGCATTGTTAGTCTACTTCTTACGCCAAGTAATTCTGCCTCTTGTAAGGTCATATGGAGAAAGTTCAACATTAACCTTATCTCCTTCAAGAATTCTTATAAAGTTCATTCTTAATTTCCCAGAAAGATGACATAAAACTTCGTGTCCGTTTTCTAGTTTAACCTTAAACATAGCATTAGGTAAGTTTTCTGTAACTATACCTTCAAATTCTATAACATCCTTTTTGGCCATTAACTAACCAAACCTCCATTCAATAAGCTAAACATTGTTTAACTTTCCAAGTTCAACTCTTAAAAAAGTATCTGTAATAGACTCTTTAGATTCTACCATATTTTTAACCTTATTGTTAATAATATTATACGTTTTTAAGTGTTTAACTTTTTTTAGTTTAGGTTTATCAAGTTTTCTTTTCTTTCCATCTGATATAAGTACATATTGATCATCAATTGCTTTCACTACGAAAAATAATCTCCCAGTATCTCTTCCAGATGTATTTTCTACAACTTGCCCTATACATATTTTTTCTGATAGCATGTTATTCACCTACTTTTTAAGATTATAACTTTGTTAATATCAAAGGTTCATCTTCAGTAATTGCTATCGTATGCTCATAATGAGCTGACTTTTTAGAGTCTCTTGTAATAATTGTCCAACCATCACCTAACATATTAACATAGTGTGTACCATAGTTAACCATAGGTTCAATTGCAAGTACCATACCTTCTTTAAGTTTTGGTCCTTTGCCTGGTCGTCCGTAATTAGGTATTTGAGGATCTTCATGTAGTTGTGTTCCAACTCCATGACCAACAAGATCTCTAACTACAGAAAAATTATTTTTCTCTACATGTGTTTGTACTGCGTGCGAAATATCAGAAAGTCTATATCCTAGTTTAGCAAACTTTATTCCTTCATAGAAGCTTTCTTTTGTTACTTCTATTAATTTCCTATCTTCTTCAGATATTATGCCTACTGCATGCGTTTTAGCTGCATCTGCATGATATCCTTTATAATAAGCACCTATATCGATACTTATAATATCACCGTCTTTTAAAGTTTTAGATCCAGGAATGCCATGTACAACTTCTTCATTGATAGATGCACATATAGATCCTTTAAATCCATGATATCCTTTAAAAGATGGGATAGCATTATATTTTCTAATATGATTTTCAGCTATTGTATCTAACTCTAAAGTAGATATTCCCGGCTTAATAGCATCTCTTAAAATCTCATGTGTTTCAGCAACAATCTTACCAGATTCTCTCATAAGTTCAATTTGCTGTTTAGATTTTAAAATAATCATTATTTTTCACTTCCTAGAGCTTTAACTATATCCTCAAATACCTTATCTATAGATTGTTCACCATTTATGTTAGCTATTATACCTTCTTTTGAATAATAATCAACTAATGGTTTAGTTTCATCTAAGTAAACTTGTATTCTCTTAGATACTGTTTCTTCATTATCATCAGCTCTTTGGTAAAGTTCTCCTCCACATACATCGCATACGCCATCTACTTTTGGAGGATTAAACTCAACATGGTAAGTAGCACCGCAAGATTTGCATATTCTTCTTCCAACTGCTCTACCAACTAATATATCTTTGTCAACTTCAATGTTAACTACTGTGCTTAAAGATATACCAACTTCTTTTAGATATTCATCTAAGTGTTGAGCTTGAGCTACATTTCTTGGGAATCCATCTAACATGAATCCATTTGCACAGTCAGCTTGAGATATTCTATCTGTAACTAGACCTACAGTTAATTCATCTGGAACTAAAAGCCCTTGATCTATAAATCCTTTAGCTTTTTTACCAAGATCTGTACCTTCTTTTATATTCTTTCTGAATATATCTCCAGTTGATATATGAGGTATATTGTATTTTTCTACTATTCCTGCTGCTTGAGTACCTTTACCCGCACCAGGAGGTCCAAGTAATATTATTCTCATATGATCATCTCCATTTATTTTAAGAAACCTTGATAGCTTCTCATTACTAAGTTTGATTCTAGCTGTCTCTTTAATTCAAGTGCAACTCCAACAACTATAAGTAAAGATGTTCCTGCCATTGTTAAATGTATACCAGTAAACTTACTTATAATAGATGGTATTATTGCTATAACAGCTAAGAATAATGCACCAGCTAATGTTAATCTAGATAATATCCTATTTAAGTAATCCATTGTTGGTTTACCTGGTCTTATACCTGGTATAAAACCTCCACTATTTTTCATATTATTAGTTATATCTTCAGTGTTGAAAGATATAGTAGTGTAGAAATAAGAGAAGAATATTATTAAAATAACTTCTATAGCTAAATAAATCCAGAATCCTGGATCCCCACCTGGAGATAAATATTTAGTTACAAATGCTTGAGCATCTTTTCCCATAAATATAGCTACTGTTTGAGGGAATGCTAACAATGAACTTGCAAATATTACCGGAATAACTCCAGATTGATTTACTTTCATTGGTATATGAGAGTTTTGACCTCCATATGTTTTTCTTCCTACAACTCTTTTAGCATATTGTACAGGTATTTTTCTTGTAGCTTCTTGTATATATGTAACCGCAGCTACTGTAAGAAGCGATACTATTGCCATAACAATTATTACCCATAATCCAATGCTTCCGCTTTCAACTTGTCCCATGGCTTGTGTTATGTCTTGAGGAATTCTTGATATAATTCCTATAAAGATTATTACAGAACTTCCATTACCTAGTCCTTTTTCAGTGATCTTATCACCCATCCACATTAATAACATACTAGCTGATATTAATGTAATTATAACTGTAACTATAAAAAATACACTATCTGACTGTAAAGCAACTCTCACTATTCCTAGTGTTATACCGATAGCTTGTATTATAGCTAATCCTAGTGCTGTATACTTAGTGTATCTATTTATCTTTTTCTTACCTTCTTCACCTGACTTTTGAAGTTCTTCAAGAGATGGGAATCCGATAGTTAAAAGTTGAATTATTATAGAAGCTGTTATGTAAGGACTTATACCTAATGCAAATAAGGTAAAGCTACTGAAAGCTCCTCCTGTAAACATATTATATAGGGAAAGAAGACCGTTTCCGTCAACCATCCCCTTTATAACATCTCTATTAACTCCAGGAACAGGAATTGTACATCCTATCCTAAAGATAACAATCATCATCAAAGTATATAATATTTTTCTTCTTACATCTTTTAATTTCCAAGCTTGTTTTAAGTTTGACAGCACGTTAAACTCACCCCTGCCTTATGGCCAAGAGTTAGCAGATTAGATTAAACTAATTCTGCTTTTCCTCCAGCTTTTTCTATTTTTTCTTGTGCTGAAGCAGTAAACTTAGCAGCTTTTATAGTTAAAGCTCTTTCTAAGTTACCTTCACCTAAGATTTTAACGCCGTCTTTTTCTATTTTGCTTATTACTCCAGTTGCCTTAAGTAATTCAGCTGTTATTTCTGTTCCGTTTTCGAATCTATTTAAAGTTTCTACGTTAACTAGTGAGTAAACTTTCTTACAAGGATTCTTGAATCCTCTCTTAGGAAGTCTTCTAGCAAGTGGCATTTGTCCACCTTCGAATCCAACTCTTACTCCACCACCTGAACGAGACTTTTGACCTTTTTGTCCACGTCCTGAAGTTTTACCTTGTCCAGTTGCAGTACCTCTACCTAATCTTTTCTTAGATGAAACTGCACCTTCAGCAGGTCTTAATTCATGTAACTTCATGGATTGCACCTCCCTTAGTTTGTTTTTAATTTATTATTCAGCTATTTCAGTTACTTCTACTAAGTGACTAACTTTAGCTATTATACCTCTCATTTGAGCGTTGTCTTCTTTAACAACTACTTGCTCTCTTTTTCTTAATCCTAACGCTTCTACGTTCTTTCTTTGGTTAGGAGTAGTTCCTATTGTACTTCTAACTAATTTTATTTGTAATTTAGCCATTCTTTACTACCTCCTTACCCTAGAAGATCTTCTACTTTTTTACCTCTAAGTTTAGCTATATCTTCAGCTGTTCTTAAAGATTTTAAACCTTCTATTGTAGCATTTACCATGTTTCTTGGGTTGTTAGTTCCTAAAGATTTAGCTCTAACATCCTTTAATCCAGCTAATTCAAGTACCGCTCTAGCAGGTCCCCCAGCTATAACTCCTGTACCTTGACTAGCAGGCATTATTAATATTTTTCCAGCACCAAAATGTCCGTTTGTTTGGTGAGGTATAGTTGTACCAACCATAGGTACAGTTATTAAATTCTTCTTAGCATCTTCAACTGCTTTTCTTATCGCATCTGGTACTTCCATTGCTTTTCCAGCACCTATACCAACGTGTCCGTTTTCATCTCCAACAACTACTAAAGCTGCAAATCTAAAGTTTCTACCACCTTTAACAACCTTAGTAACACGTCTTACTTCGATAACTTTCTCTTGAAGATCAAGTTGTCTTGCATCTATCGGTTTACGACGTAGCATATTTTTCCCTCCTTTGTATTAGAACTTAAGTCCAGTTTCTCTAGCACCTTCTGCTAATTCTTGAACTCTTCCGTGATATAAGTATCCACCTCTGTCAAATACAACTTCAGTTATACCTTTTTCTACAGCTTTCTTAGCAACAAGTTCTCCAACTTTTCTAGCTGCTTCTTTATTTCCACAGTGATTAACAGCTTCCTTTATTTCTTTATCTAAAGAAGATGCAGAAACTATAGTAACTCTGTTAGTATCATCTATTATTTGAGCATATATGTTATTAGCACTTCTAAATACACATAATCTTGGTCTTTGAGTAGTTCCAGTTATTTTACTACGAACTCTCTTGTGTCTTTGAAGTCTGCTTGCGTTTTTGTTAGCTTTTTTAAACACAGAGATCACTCCTTTCTAACTTTTATGTTTGGTATTACTTCTTACCAGTTTTACCTTCTTTACGTCTTACAACTTCACCAGCGTATCTTATACCTTTACCTTTGTATGGCTCTGGCTCTCTCCAAGCTCTTATCTTAGCAGCATAGTTTCCTACTAATTGCTTGTCTATACCTTTAACAACTAATTCAGTTTGGTTTGGAGCTTCAACAGTTATTCCTTCTGGATCTACCATCTCAACTGGGTGAGAGAATCCTAAGTTCATAACTAATTTATTTCCTTGCTTTTGAGCTCTATATCCAACACCTACTAATTCTAACTTTTTCTCGAAACCATTAGTAACACCTGTTACCATGTTATCTATTAAAGTTCTAGTTAATCCGTGTAAAGATCTATGTTTTTTATTATTAGTTGGTCTTTCAACTAATATAGTGTTTTCTTCTTGCTTTATAACTAATTCATTGTTGAATTCTTTAGTTAAAGTTCCTTTTGGTCCTTTTACTGTAACTAAGTTATTCTCAGCTATAGTAACTTCAACACCTGCAGGAACAGTTATTGGTTTTAAACCTATTCTTGACATAGTTGCACCTCCTTACATTGTTCGTTTTTATTACCAAACGTAGCAGATTACTTCTCCACCAACGCCTTCGTTTCTAGCTTGCTTGTCAGTTAAGATACCTTTTGAAGTAGATATTATTGATATACCTAATCCATTTAATACCTTTGGTAATTCTTCTTTAGCAGCGTAAACTCTCATACCAGGCTTAGATATTCTCTTTAATCCTGTTATAACTCTTTCGCCTACTTGTCCGTACTTTAATTGTATTCTTATTATTCCTTGCTTTCCATCTTCTATAACATCGTACCCTCTTACGAAACCTTCTTCTAATAAGATTCTAGCTAATTCTTTCTTCATATTAGAAGCAGGAACATCAACAGTTTCATGCTTAACCATGTTAGCATTTCTTATACGAGTTAACATATCTGCTATTGGATCTGTCATTGTCATATTGTAACCCTCCTTCCATTTTAACCAAGTTTTACCAACTTGCTTTTCTTACACCAGGTATTTGACCTTTATAAGCTAATTCTCTAAAGCATATACGGCATATACCGAATTTTCTTAATACAGAATGTGGTCTACCACATATTGTACATCTAGTATACTCTCTAGTTGCGTACTTTTGCTTTTTTTGTTGTTTTACAACCATCGCTTTTCTAGCCACTGGAATCCCTCCTTTATTTACTTAGAATATGGCATTCCTAATAATCTTAATAACTCACTAGCTTCTTCATCAGTTTTAGCTGTAGTTACGAATATTACATCCATTCCTCTTACTTTGTCAACCTTGTCGTACTCTATTTCAGGGAATATAAATTGCTCTTTTAATCCTAAAGCGTAGTTTCCTCTTCCGTCGAATGCATTAGCATTAACTCCTCTGAAGTCTCTAACTCTTGGTAAAGATATATTAACTAACTTGTCCATGAAGTAGTACATTTTGTCAGCTCTTAAAGTAACTTTAGTACCAACAGGCATACCTTCTCTTAATTTGAAGTTAGCTACTGATTTCTTAGCCTTAGTTATAACAGGCTTTTGACCAGCTATCATTTCTAATTCTGCAACTGCAGCTTCTAATCCTTTTGGATTCTCTCTTGCATCACCTATACCCATATTTATTACTATTTTCTCTAACTTAGGTATTTCCATAACGTTTTTGTATCCAAATTTCTCCATTAAAGCTGGAGCAACTTCTTTAACATATTTTTCTTGTAATCTAGAAGTCATTTGTGGTCCCTCCTTTCAAGCTTATTATAATTCTTTTCCGCTCTTTACTGATACTCTAACTTTTTTCCCATCTTTAACTTCAAATCTAACTCTTGTACCTTTTCCTGTTTCAGGATCAACTGGCATTACGTTAGATATGTGTATTGGGGCTTCTTTATTTATTATTCCACCTTGTGGGTTTACAGCAGTTGGCTTTTGGTGTTTAGTTATTACGTTTACACCTTCAACTAATACTTTGTTAGTCTTAGTTAAAACTTTAGTAACTGTACCTTTTTTACCTTTATCTTTTCCTGCTATAACTACAACAGTGTCACCTTTTTTAACACGCATCATGTCCTATTGCACCTCCTTATTATAGTACTTCTGGAGCAAGAGATACTATTTTCATAAAGTCGTTGTCTCTTAACTCTCTAGCAACAGGCCCGAATATACGAGTTCCTACTGGAGTCTTATCATCTTTGATTATAACTGCAGCATTCTCGTCAAATGATATATAACTACCATCTTTACGTCTTACGCCTTGCTTAGTTCTTACTATAACAGCTTTAACTACTTTACCTTTTTTTACAACTCCACCTGGTGTTGCACTTTTTACAGTAGCAACTATAACGTCACCTATGTTACCATATCTTCTTTTACTTCCGCCTAATACACGGATAGTTAAAAGTTCTTTAGCTCCTGAGTTATCAGCAACTCTTAGACGTGATTCTTGTTGTATCATATCGTAATCCCTCCTTCTTTACAAACTACTTAACTTTCTCTATAACGTCAACTAGTCTGAATCTCTTATCCTTAGATAAAGGTCTAGTTTCCATTATTCTTACTCTATCTCCGATGCTACATACGTTGTTTTCATCGTGAGCCTTAAATTTCTTAGTTCTCTTAACTGGCTTGTTATATAATGGATGACGTACGAAATCTTCAACAGAAACAACTATTGTTTTATCCATTTTATTACTAACAACACGGCCTACTCTAACTTTTCTTCTTCCTCTTTCCATGTTTGACAGCCTCCTTTCCAAAATTAAGCTCTAGTTTCGTTTAACTTTCTTTCAGCAAGAACAGTCTTAACTCTAGCTATATCTTTCTTAACGAACTTTATTCTAGCTGTATTTTCTAATTGACCAGTAGCTAATTGGAATCTTAAGCTAAATAATTCACTTTTAAAACCATTTAACTTGTTCATTAATTCTTCGCTTGTTAAATCTCTTAGTTCTTTAGCTTTCATCCTATTCACCACCTTTTACTTCTAAATCTTCACGTTTTACAAACTTACATTTAACTGGAAGTTTGTGCATCGCAAGTCTCATTGCTTCTCTAGCTTTTGCTTCATCAACACCTGCTAATTCGAACATTACTCTTCCTGGTTTTACTACTGCTACCCAGTACTCTGGTGAACCTTTACCAGCTCCCATACGAGTTTCTGCAGGTTTTCTTGTTACTGGTTTATGAGGGAATATTTTTATCCATACTTTTCCCCCTCTTTTTATATATCTAGTCATAGCTATTCTGGCAGCTTCTATTTGATTAGAAGTTATCCAAGATGGCTCTAAAGCAACTAAACCGAATTCTCCATAAGTAACTTTGTTACCTTTATGAGCTTTTCCTGCTAAACTACCTCTGTGTACTCTACGACGTTTTACTCTTTTTGGCATTAACATGAGTATTTTCCTCCTTCCTTAACTGTGCTCTTACTAAGCTTGTTTGTTCTCAGTTCTTTGAGGTCTTGGTCCTCTGTTGTTTGATCTATTGTTGTTTGATCTATCGTTTCTTCTGTCGTTTCTTCTATCGTTTCTTCTGTTATCTCTTCTATCTCTTCTATTGTTATCTCTTCTATCTTCTCTTGGATTTACACCGTTTCTAGTTGGTAAAACTTCTCCGTTGCATATCCAAACTTTGATACCAGTCTTTCCATAAGTAGTGTTTGCTTCAGCAAATCCGTACTCTATGTCAGATCTTAAAGTTTGAAGAGGTACATTTCCTTCGCTGTATCCTTCAGTTCTAGCCATTTCAGCTCCACCAAGTCTACCAGAAGCAGAAACTTTTATACCTTTAACTCCTGCCTTCATAGCTCTTTGTATAGCTTGTTTCATAGCTCTTCTGAAAGCAACTCTTCTTTCTATAGCTAATGCTATATTTTCAGCAACTAATTGTGCGTCTCTGTCAGTATTTCTAACTTCAACTATGTTAACTATAACATTTTTCTTAGTCATTTTTTCTAACTCAGCTTTTAGAGCTTCTATTCCAGCCCCACCTTTACCTATAACTACACCTGGCTTAGCAACGTGTAAGTCTAGTTTTAATTTGTTTGCTGATCTTTCTATTTCTATCTTAGCAACACCAGCTGAGTATAATTTATTCTTTAAGAATTTACGTACATTATGGTCTTCTAATAATAAGTTTCCGAACTCTTTTTTATCAGTAGCGAACCATCTTGAGTCCCAGTCCTTTATAACACCGACTCTTAAACCGTGTGGATTAACCTTTTGACCCATTTGTTTCCCTCCTATCTATTAATTATTTTCTCTCTTTAAGAACTACCTCTATGTGAGAAGTTCTCTTTCTTATCATAGTTGCACGACCCATAGCTCTAGGCATGAATCTCTTCATAGTTGGTCCTTGATTAGCAACTATTGAATCTATATATAATTTTTCAACATCCATCTCGTGATTGTTTTCTGCATTAGCTTTCGCTGATTTAACAACCTTAGCTATTATTGAAGCCGCTCCTCTTGGAGTGTACTTTAATATTGCTAAAGCTTCATCAACATTCTTTCCTCTAACAAGGCCGCATATTTGACCTGCTTTTCTAGGTGATACACGTACGTATTTCGCAGTAGCTTTTGCTTCCATTACAAATTCCTCCTTCCTCAGTTAGATCTTTAATTATCTTCTCTTATTAGATTTTTCGTCGTCCTTGTGCCCTTTGAAAGTTCTTGTAGGAACGAATTCACCTAATTTGTGTCCAACCATATCTTCTGTTATATAAACTGGAACATGCTTTCTTCCATCATGTACAGCTATTGTATGTTCAACCATTTGTGGGAATATAGTTGAAGATCTTGACCAAGTCTTTATAACTTCTCTATTTCCAGAAGCGTTCATATCTTCTATCTTCTTTAAAAGTCTTGCATGTATAAAAGGTCCTTTTTTAGTTGATCTTGACATTTTATTTCCTCCTTTCGAGCAAAAGTAAATCTATTACTTAGTTCTTCTTGATACTATTAACTTATCAGAAGCTTTATTTTTCTTTCTAGTTTTGTATCCAAGTGCTGGTTTACCCCAAGGAGTAACTGGATTAGCTCTACCTATTGGAGATCTACCTTCCCCTCCACCGTGTGGATGGTCACAAGGGTTCATTACAGAACCTCTAACTGTAGGTCTTATACCCATATGTCTTTTTCTACCAGCTTTACCTATAACAACGTTACCGTGTTCTAAGTTTCCAACTTGTCCTATAGTAGCTTTACAGTTTATGCTTACCATTCTCATTTCTCCAGATGGTAATCTTAATAATGCATGCTTACCTTCTTTAGCCATTAATTGTGCAGATGCTCCAGCAGATCTAACTAACTGAGCTCCTTTTCCTGCCTTTAATTCAACGTTGTGTACTACTGTACCAACTGGCATGTCTTTTAATGCCATTGCGTTACCTGGCTTTATGTCAGCTTCAGGTCCTGATAATAAAGTATCTCCAACTTGTATTCCAACTGGAGCTAATATATATCTTTTTTCACCATCAGCATAGTTTAATAATGCTATGTTAGCAGTTCTGTTTGGATCATACTCAACAGTAGCAACCTTAGCAGGTATTCCATCTTTATTTCTCTTGAAATCTATTATTCTATATTTTCTTCTGTTTCCTCCACCTCTGTGACGAACAGTTATCTTACCATGTGCGTTTCTTCCTGAATTCTTCTTTAACGAAACTAAAAGAGATCTTTCTGGTTCGTTACAAGTTATTTCATCAGAAACTAAAACTGTCATTTGTCTTAAGGCAGGAGAAGTTGGTCTAAACTTTTTTATAGCCATCTGTTTTCCCTCCTTCGTTTATTAAGGTCAATTACATACCTTGGAAGAATTCTATTTCTTTACTATCAGCAGTTAACTTAACTACTGCTTTCTTGAAACTTGCAGTTCTTCCTTCGTATCTACCCATTCTCTTAACTTTTCCATCGTAGTTTAAAGTATTTACTTTATCAACTTTAACTCCGAATATGCTTTCTACAGCTTTCTTTATTTCAGTTTTGTTTGCATCTTTAGCAACAACAAAAGTGTATTTCTTTCCAACCATTTCAGTCATACTTTGCTCAGTTACAACTGGCTTCATTATTATATCATGTGGATTAGTCATTATGCGTACACCTCCTCCACTTTCTTAACCGCATCTGTAGTTATTACGAAAGTATCGTACTTTAATATGTCATAAACATTTATAGTGTTAACTGTAGCAGCTTGAACACCTTCTATGTTTCTAGCTGATTTTACAACGTTCTCGTTGTTTTCAGCAGTTACTACTAAAGCTTTCTTAGAAGCGTTTATGTTCTTTAATATTTGAGCGAACTCTTTAGTTTTTGGAGCTTCCATAGTTAAAGCATCTAAAACTATTATTTCGTTGTTTTGAACTTTAGATGATAAAGCTGATTTCATAGCTAATCTTCTAACTTTCTTAGGTAAAGTGTATCTGTAGTTTCTTGGCTTAGGTGCAAAAGCAACTCCTCCGCCAACCCATTGTACAGCTCTTATAGAACCTTGTCTAGCTCTACCTGTTCCTTTTTGTTTCCAAGGTTTTCTTCCGCCACCTCTAACTTCTGCTCTAGTTTTAGCAGATTGAGTACCTTGTCTCTTGTTTGCTAATTGATTTTTAACTACTTCGTATAATACGTGCTCGTTAACTTCAACACCGAATATAGCTTCTGCTAATTCGATTTCTCCAACATTTTGTCCATTAACATTTAATATATTTAATTTTGGCATTGTGCTTCCTCCTTTCTTAGGTTAGTTATTATTTAGAAGCCTTTACTGCTTCTTTTATAGTTACTACTGAACCTTTAGCTCCTGGTATAGCACCTTTAACTAATATAAGGTTCTTATCAGCATCTACTCTAACTACTTCTAAGTTTTGAACAGTTACTGTAACGCTACCCATGTGACCAGCTAATTTTTTGTTTTTGAAAACTCTACCTGGGAAAGAACATGCTCCCATTGAACCTGGTCTTCTGTGGTATCTAGAACCGTGAGATTCAGGACCTCTAGATTGTCCATGTCTCTTTATAGGACCTTGGAATCCCTTACCTTTACTTGTTCCAGTAACATCTATTATTTCTCCAGCTGCAAATATGTCAGCTTTTATTTCTTGTCCTACTGAAAACTCTTCAACAGAATCCATTCTGAATTCTTTTAAGTGTTTCTTTAATACGTTAGCAGCAGCAAGATGTCCCTTTTGAGGCTTGTTTAAAGATTTCTCTTTAGCATCTACAAAACCTACTTGAACTGCATTGTATCCTTCTTTTTCTGTTGTTTTTATTTGTGTAACCACTACTGGTCCAGCTTCTACAACAGTTACAGGTACTACATTCCCTGCTTCAGTGAATATTTGAGTCATTCCTAACTTCTTACCTAATATTCCTTTCATATCGCACCTCCTATAATCTTACAGCGGATTATGTTTTTGCATAATCATTCTAAGATAGTTGCCTTATAGGATCGTATCTTAGAGGCTTATCTTATAACTTTATTTCTATATCAACACCAGCTGGTAAGTCTAACTTCATTAATGAGTCAACTGTTTTAGGTGTTGGGTTTGCTATGTCTATTAATCTCTTATGAGTTCTTATTTCGAACTGCTCTCTAGAGTCCTTATACTTGTGTACAGCTCTTAATATAGTTACAACTTGCTTTTCAGTTGGTAGTGGCACAGGTCCTGAAACTTGTGATCCAGCTTTTTTAGCAGTTTCAACTATTTTCCCAGCTGAAAAATCTAATAATTTGTGATCATATGACTTTAATCTTATTCTTATTTTTCCATTGTTAGCCATTTTAGTTTCCCTCCTTTATCGTACGTTTAATTTTTTTAGTTACGCACGACTGATACCGATACACAGTTCCGGGTGTGTTGTGTTTTTTCATAAACTCGGTATCTCGTCGCCTATCTCTAGGATATTACTTTACTCTTTTTGATTTCGCATCTCTCAAGCACACTATTATATTTTATATTATTTTTTACTATTTTTCAAGTTTTTTTTATAATTTCACAAAATATTTTTTTGTATGTATTCTTTACTACAAAACTAGTGTCGAGAACTTTTAACGGGTACTACGATAGTATATCTTTTTTCTTATACTTTGTCAATGAATTTTATACTTCCAAAGTTTAGGCATAGTTTAAACTTCCATTATCTTATTATCAAAACAAAAAGGAAGATACAATGTATCTTCCTTTTATATATATAAGGAATAAGAGAGATTACTCTATTATAGAAGCAACAACACCTGATGCTACTGTTCTTCCACCTTCTCTTATTGCGAATCTTAATCCTTCTTCTATTGCTATTGAGTTTATTAACTCTATAGTCATTTGGATGTTATCTCCAGGCATAACCATTTCTACACCTTCTGGTAACTTACAAGCTCCTGTTACGTCAGTTGTTCTGAAGTAGAATTGTGGTCTGTATCCATCGAAGAATGGAGTATGTCTTCCACCTTCTTCTTTCTTTAATACGTATACTTCTGCATTGAACTTAGTGTGAGGCTTAACAGTTCCTGGCTTAGCTAAAACTTGTCCTCTTTCTATTTCATTTCTTTGTATACCTCTTATTAATGCTCCTATGTTATCTCCAGCTTGCGCTTGATCTAATAACTTTCTGAACATTTCTACTCCTGTTATTACTAACTTTCTTGGTTCTTCAGCTAAACCTACTAATTCAACTTCGTCTTGAACCTTTAATACTCCTCTTTCAACTCTACCTGTAGCAACTGTTCCTCTTCCTGTTATAGAGAATACGTCTTCTACTGGCATTAAGAAGTCTTTATCTACATCTCTCTCTGGAGCTGGTATATATTCGTCTATTTGCTCGAATAATTCTACTATCTTATCTCCCCATGCTGATGTTGGATCTTGTAATGCCATTAAAGCTGATCCTTGTATTATTGGAGTGTCATCTCCTGGGAATTCGTACTCGTTTAATAAGTCTCTAACTTCCATTTCAACTAACTCTAATAATTCTTCGTCATCTACCATATCACATTTGTTTAAGAATACTACTATGTATGGTACACCAACTTGTCTTGATAATAATATATGCTCTCTTGTTTGAGGCATTGGTCCATCTGTTGCAGAACAAACTAATATAGCACCGTCCATTTGAGCAGCACCTGTTATCATGTTCTTAACGTAGTCTGCATGTCCTGGGCAGTCAACGTGAGCGTAGTGTCTGTTTGGAGTCTCATACTCAACGTGTGCAGTTGATATTGTGATTCCTCTTTCTCTTTCTTCTGGAGCTTTATCTATATTAGCGAAGTCTACAGCTTCTCCTAATTGATATCTATCGTATAATGTTTTTGTTATAGCAGCTGTTAATGTAGTTTTACCGTGGTCAACGTGACCTATAGTTCCTATATTAACGTGCGGTTTATTTCTTTCAAATTTAGCTTTAGCCATTTTGAATTCCTCCCTTTAATATTGGTTTATTTTTATAGTAAGGTGAGATAACCCCACCTTACTTATTATATACAAAATTAATTAAATTAATTATTTACCTTCAGCTATTTTCTTAGCAACTGAAGCTGGAACTTGCTCGTAATGATCGAATATCATTGTGTAAGTTGCACGACCTTGAGTAGAAGATCTTAACTCAGTAGAGTATCCAAACATTTCTGAAAGTGGAACGAATGCAGTTATAACTTGTGCACCAGATCTAGCTTCCATACCTTGTATTAAACCTCTCTTAGAGTTTAATCCACCCATAACGTCTCCCATGTAATCTTCTGGAGTAACAACTTCAACTTTGAAGTAAGGCTCAAGTAATACAGAATTACCTTTCTTAAGAGCATCCTTCATAGCCATTGATCCTGCCATTTTGAACGCCATTTCTGATGAATCGACTTCATGGTAAGAACCATCGTATAATTCAACAGCAACGTCAACAACTGGGAATCCTGCAACTACACCAGCAGCCATAGCTCCTTGTATACCTGCATCAGTTGGTCCAACGTACTCTTTCGGTACAGATCCACCAACTGTTTTATTTTCAAATTTATATCCTGAACCTGGCTCTTGAGGAGTAACTCTGATCTTAACGTGACCGTATTGTCCTCTACCTCCTGATTGCTTAGAGTACTTATGCTCAATATCAACTGGTTGAGTTATAGTTTCTCTGTAAGCAACTTGTGGAGCACCAACGTTAGCTTCAACTTTGAATTCTCTTAATAATCTATCAACTATTATCTCTAAGTGTAATTCACCCATTCCTGAGATTATAGTTTGTCCTGTTTCTTCATCAGTTCTAACTCTGAAAGTTGGATCTTCTTCAACTAATTTTTGAAGAGCTACACCCATCTTCTCTTGAGCAGCTTTTGATTTAGGCTCTATAGCAACAGATATAACCGGCTCAGGGAATTCCATAGTCTCAAGTACTATTGGGCTAGCTGGATCACATAAAGTATCTCCAGTAGTAGTATCTTTTAATCCAACAGCTGCAGCTATGTCTCCTGCATATACTTCAGTTATTTCTTCTCTAGTATTAGCATGCATTTGTAGTATACGTCCTAATCTCTCTCTCTTGTTCTTAGTAGAGTTTAAAACATATGATCCACTTGATATAACTCCAGAGTAAACTCTGAAGAATGCTAACTTACCTACAAATGGGTCAGTCATTATCTTGAATGCTAAAGCTGAGAATGGTTCTTCATCAGATGCATGTCTTTCTGCTTCTTCACCATCTTCTAATACACCTTTTATAGCTGGTATATCAGTTGGAGCTGGTAAGTAATCAACAACACCATCTAATAATAATTGAACACCTTTGTTCTTGTAAGCAGAACCACAGAATACTGGGTTCATTTCACATGCTATAGTAGCTTTTCTTATAGCAACTTTTATTTCTTCAACAGTAAATTCTTCACCTTCAAGGTATTTCATCATTAACTCTTCATCAGTTTCAGCAACAGCTTCTACAAGCTTTTCTCTCCACTCTTGAGCTAATTCTTTCATATCTTCAGGTATTTCAGTTTTTACTATCTCAACACCTAAATCATCTTTGTATATATGTGCGCACATTTCAACAAGGTCTACTTCACCTTCTAACCAATCTTCTTTACCTATTGGTAATTGAACTGGTACAGCGTTAGCTCCTAGTCTATCCTTCATCATTGCTACAACATTGTAGAAGTCAGCACCCATTATATCCATTTTGTTTACGAATGCCATTCTAGGTACTCCGTAGTTATCAGCTTGTCTCCATACGTTCTCAGATTGAGGCTCAACCCCACCTTTAGCACAGAAAACTGCAACAGAACCATCAAGAACTCTTAGAGATCTTTCAACCTCAACTGTAAAGTCGACGTGTCCTGGAGTATCTATTATGTTTATTCTATGGTCTTTCCAAGCAGCAGTAGTAGCAGCAGAAGTTATTGTTATACCTCTCTCCTTCTCTTGCTCCATCCAGTCCATTTGAGAAGCTCCTTCATGAGTTTCTCCTATTTTATGTGTTTGCCCTGTATAGAAAAGTATTCTCTCTGTAGTAGTAGTTTTACCTGCATCTATATGAGCCATTATCCCTATGTTTCTAGTTCTTTCTAAAGGAAACTTTCTAGTCATGGTTATCCTCCTTACGATATCCCTAATAATAGGATATCAAATATATCCTATTATTAGAATCTGTAGTGAGCAAATGCTTTATTAGCCTCTGCCATTTTATGTGTATCTTCTTTCTTCTTAACAGAAGCTCCTGTATTGTTAGCAGCATCCATTATTTCTTTAGCTAGTTTTTCAACCATACCTTTTTCACCACGAGCTCTAGTATAGTTTACTAACCATCTTAAACCTAATGTTTGTCTTCTTTCAGGTCTAACTTCAACTGGTACTTGGTAGTTAGCTCCACCAACTCTTCTAGCTTTAACTTCTAAAACAGGCATTATATTATTCATAGCTGTTTCGAATACTTCTAAAGCTTCTTCTCCAGTTTTTTCAGCGATCATCTCGAAAGCATCATATACTATCTTTTGAGATTTTCCTTTTTTTCCATCTATCATTAAATTGTTTATTAACTTAGTTACTACCTTACTTCCGTATACTGGATCTGGTAAAACTTCTCTCTTTGGAACATTACCTTTTCTTGGCATTTTGCTTCCCTCCTTAATTATTTAATCTTAAATCATAGGTACTCGACATTACTTTAAAAACGCCGTGATGCCATAAATATATATATATTTAAAGCACCGAACTATAATTGATTTTTAATTGCTTATTTCTTTGCAGCTTTAGGTCTCTTAGCACCGTACTTAGATCTTGCTTGCATTCTCTTATCAACACCAGCTGTATCTAATGTACCTCTTAATATGTGGTATCTAACCCCTGGAAGGTCTTTAACTCTTCCTCCTCTTATAAGAACAACACTATGCTCTTGTAAGTTGTGTCCTTCTCCTGGTATATAAGCAGAAACTTCTATACCGTTAGTTAATCTAACTCTGGCAACTTTTCTTAAAGCTGAGTTAGGCTTTTTAGGAGTAAATGTTTTTACTGAAGTACAAACCCCTCTTTTTTGTGGAGCACTAGCATCAGTAGATTTCTTGTGTAAAGAATCATATCCTTTTTGTAATGCTGGAGCAGTAGATTTTTTCTCTATCGCTTTTCTTCTCTTACGAACTAATTGGTTAATTGTTGGCATCATCTGCACCTCCTTCCAAATTTTTCGATCTTAAATGACCGCCAACTACATCAATATGAACTCATATTGATATCAGATGTAGCATAAGCTACATTAACAATAAATGTCTATAACACACAAGTGTGGTTTTAGCACTTTAGTTTGGTGCATATTATTATGCTTTTTTATTAAAATATATTTAAAATATTACTAAGGGAGTTATCCCTTAGTAATATTCAATATCTTTATTTTACATACCTTTACATTTTAGCATCACACATGCACTATGTCAAGTTATGTTTATTTTATATAGTAAAGTAAAATTACTCTTCTATCTTTTCAACAGCTATATTTTTATATCTCTTCATTCCTGTTCCAGCAGGTATTAACTTACCTATTATAACATTCTCTTTAAGACCTATTAAGTGATCTTCTTTTCCTTTTATAGCAGCTTCAGTTAATACTCTAGTTGTTTCTTGGAATGATGCAGCTGATAAGAATGATTCTGTTGCAAGAGAAGCTTTAGTTATACCAAGTAATACTCTTGTAGCTGAAGCTGGTCTTAAACCTTGAGCTACTGCTTCTTCATTAGTTTGGTTGAATGTAAGAACATCTTCATATCCTCCTGGTAATAAATCAGTATCACCTGGATCTTCAACTTTAACTTTAGATAGCATTTGTCTAACAATTACTTCTATATGTTTATCGTTGATATCAACACCTTGCATTCTATAAACTCTTTGAACTTCTTTAACAACGTAATCTTGAACACCTTCGATTCCTTTAACTCTTACTATATCATGAGGATTTATTGATCCTTGAGTTAACGCCTCTCCAGCCTCAACAGATTGTCCATTCTTAACTCTTATTCTTGAACCATAAGGTATAGCATAAACTTGTGCTTCACCTTGTTCTGGAATTACTGTAACTTCTTTTCTCTTACCAGTTTCATCTATTTCTACTCTACCTGTTATTTCAGTTATAGTAGCAAGACCTTTTGGTTTTCTAGCTTCAAATAATTCCTCTACCCTTGGAAGACCTTGTGTTATATCTCCACCGGCAACCCCACCTGTATGGAAAGTACGCATTGTAAGCTGAGTACCTGGTTCACCGATTGATTGAGCAGCTATTATACCAACAGCTTCTCCTATATTAACTTCTTTTCCAGTAGCTAAGTTTCTACCATAACACTTAGAACATACTCCATGGTTAGTTTTACAATTAAGAACTGTTCTTATCTTAACTATTTCTATTCCAGCTTCTATAATCTTTTCAGCTTGATCTTCTTGTATCATAGAGTCAGCTTCAACGATTACTTCACCTGTAGTTGGATTAACTACAGCTTCTATAGTATATCTTCCAACTATTCTATCGTATAATTCTTCTATTACTTCATTTCCATCTTTTATTGCAAAGATTTCTGTATCTTCTGTTGTTCCACAGTCTACATCTCTAACTATAACATCTTGACTGACATCAACAAGTCTTCTTGTTAAGTATCCTGAGTCAGCTGTACGTAGAGCTGTATCGGCAAGACCCTTTCTAGCACCATGTGAAGATGTGAAGTACTCAAGTACTGATAAACCTTCACGGAAGTTAGATTTAACTGGTATCTCAACCGTCTTACCAGATGCATTGGCCATAAGACCACGCATACCTGCTAACTGTCTTATCTGGTTCTTAGAACCTCTGGCTCCAGAGTGAGCCATTATGAATATATTGTTTAATCTATCTAGGTTAGCCATAAGAGCGTCTGTAACTTTTTCAGTTGTTTCTGTCCAAGTTTCTATTACTCTCTCATATCTTTCCTCATTAGATATAAGTCCTCTTCTGTATGCTTTTTCATACTTATCAACTTTAGTTTCAGCTTCAGCTAAATATCCTTTTTTAGCTTCTGGAATCTTCATGTCGGCAACCGCAACTGTTATACCACCTCTTGTAGAATATTTAAATCCTAAAGCTTTTATGTGGTCTAGCATTTGAGCTGTAACTGTATTTCCATGTTTTCTGAAACACTTATCTATTATCTTACCTAAAGACTTTTTATCAGCTAAGAAATCTACTTCTAATGCAAATTTATCTTCATTTCTATCAACAAAACCTAAGTCTTGAGGAATATTTTCATTGAATATAAATCTACCTACTGTAGCTTCTACTAATTGAGTTCCTATACCTTCAATAGTTCTTCTTACTTTTACTAAAGAGTGTAATGTAACTGCACCATTGTCATAAGCAAGCATCATTTCATTATAGTCTTTAAATATTAATCCAGTACCTTTAGCACCTTCTTGAGCCTCTATTGTTAAGTAGTAACATCCTAAAACCATATCCTGAGAAGGAGTAGTTATAGGAGAACCATCTTTAGGAGCAAGTATGTTATTTATAGATAACATTAAGAATCTTGCCTCTGCTTGAGCTTCAACTGATAACGGAACGTGTACCGCCATTTGGTCTCCGTCGAAGTCAGCATTGTATGCTGTACATACTAAAGGATGTAGCTTTATAGCTTTTCCTTCAACTAAAACTGGTTCAAATGCTTGTATACCTAGTCTGTGTAGAGTCGGAGCACGGTTAAGCATTACAGGATGCCCTTTTATAACATCTTCTAATACATCCCATACTTCTGGTTTAACTTTTTCTACTATAGATTTTGCACTTTTTATATTATGTGCGTATCCTTCTTTAACAAGTCTATCCATAACAAATGGTTTGAATAATTCAAGAGCCATCTTCTTAGGAAGACCACATTGATAGAATTTAAGTTCTGGTCCAACAACTATAACAGAACGTCCTGAGTAGTCAACACGCTTACCAAGTAAGTTTTGACGGAAACGTCCTTGCTTTCCTTTAAGCATATCTGATAATGACTTTAATGGTCTATTACCAGGTCCAGTTACTGGTCTACCTCTTCTACCATTATCGATTAAAGCATCTACAGCTTCTTGAAGCATTCTTTTCTCATTTCTTACAATGATATCAGGTGCTCCAAGCTCTAATAATCTCTTTAATCTATTATTTCTATTTATAACTCTTCTGTATAAATCATTTAAGTCAGATGTAGCAAATCTTCCACCATCTAATTGAACCATAGGTCTTAAATCTGGTGGTATAACTGGTATTGCATCTAGTATCATCCACTCCGGTTTATTTCCAGATTTCTTAAATGCTTCTACAACTTCTAATCTTCTTATTGTTCTAACTCTTTTTTGACCTGTACTATCTTTTAAGTCAGCTCTTAATTCTTTACTTTGTTGCTCTAAATCTATATTTTGTAAAAGCTTTTTAACAGCTTCAGCACCCATTCCTACTTCAAAAGTATTATATCCATACTTTTCTACAGCAGTTCTGTACTCTTTTTCTGTTAATAATTGCTTTTCATTTAATCCAGTTTCTCCTGGATTAGTTACTACATAAGATGCAAAATATAGTATTTTCTCTAGTGATCTAGGTGACATATCAAGTAAAAGTCCCATTCTACTTGGTATACCTTTGAAGTACCAGATATGAGACATAGGAGCTGCTAGCTCTATATGTCCCATTCTTTCTCTTCTTACCTTTGCCTTAGTTACTTCTACTCCACATCTATCACAAACAACACCTTTATATCTTACTCTTCTGTACTTACCACAATGACACTCCCAGTCTTTTTGAGGTCCAAATATTCTTTCACAGAAAAGACCATCTTTCTCTGGCTTAAGCGTACGGTAGTTTATTGTTTCAGGCTTTTTTACTTCTCCTCTAGACCATTGTCTTATTTTCTCTGGAGAAGCCAATGCTATTTTTATTGACTCGAAATTGTTTAGTTCAAACAAGGAGTTCTCTCCCTTCTATTTGAGATTTACTTAAAATAAGAAACTATATATCAAAGTCTTCATCTTCATAGTTTATTTCTTCATAAACTACATCTTCTTCAAAATCTAATTCTTGTATATCGTCTTCTTCTGATTCAAATTCATCGATTTCTTCTACTATGCTATTTTCTTCAAGTTCACTTACATTCTCCATAACGTCTAACTCAAATTCTTTAGCATCTTCATCGATATCTATTGATTCTCTTACTTCTATTTCTTGATCTTCTTCTGTTAATACTTTTACATCTAAGCATAAACTTTGAAGTTCTTTTATTAATACTTTAAATGATTCTGGTATACCTGGCTCAGGTATATTTTCACCCTTAACGATAGCTTCGTAAGTTCTAACACGTCCTACAACGTCATCAGACTTAACAGTAAGTATCTCTTGAAGTATGTGAGCTGCACCATATGCTTCTAGTGCCCAAACCTCCATCTCTCCGAATCTCTGACCACCAAATTGTGCTTTACCACCAAGAGGTTGTTGAGTTACTAAAGAGTATGGTCCTGTACTTCTTGCATGTAACTTATCATCAACTAAGTGATGTAGTTTAAGCATGTACATGTATCCTACTGTGATTCTATTATCGAAAGCATCTCCAGTTCTACCATCATATAAAGTTACTTTTCCATCATCTGGATAACCAGCTTCAACTAATGCTTTTCTTATATCTGGCTCTTTAGCTCCATCGAATACAGATGTAGCTACGTGCCATCCTAAAGTCTTAGCTGCAAGTCCTAAGTGAACTTCAAGAACCTGTCCGATGTTCATACGTGATGGTATACCTTGTGGGTTAAGTACTATGTCAAGTGGTTGTCCGTTCTCCATGAATGGCATATCTTCTTCAGGTAATACTCTAGATATAACCCCTTTGTTACCATGACGCCCGGCCATCTTATCTCCAACTCTTATTTTTCTCTTCTTAGCTATATAACATCTAACTAATTCATTAACACCTGGAGATAAGTCATCACCATTTTCTCTAGTGAATACTTTTACATCTACTATTATACCAGATTCTCCATGAGGAACTTTTAATGAAGTATCTCTTACTTCTCTAGCTTTTTCTCCAAATATTGCACGAAGTAATCTTTCTTCTGCTGTAAGCTCTGTTTCTCCTTTAGGAGTTACTTTACCTACTAATATATCTCCAGAATCTACTTCTGCACCTATTCTGATTATACCTCTTTCGTCTAAGTTCTTAATAGCACTTTCTCCAACGTTAGGTATATCTCTAGTTATTTCCTCTGGTCCTAGTTTAGTATCTCTTGCTTCACACTCATATTCTTCTATATGAATAGTAGATAATCTATCTTCTTTTACAAGTCTTTCATTTATTAATATAGCATCCTCGTAGTTATAACCTTCCCAAGTCATGAATGCGATGAAGCAGTTTCTTCCTAATGCTACTTCTCCCATTTCTGTAGATGGTCCATCAGCTATAACATCTCCAGCCTCAATCTTATCACCTTTAGTTATTATAGGTGTTTGGTTTATACAAGTACCTTGGTTAGAACGCTTAAACTTAAGAAGCTTGTATCTATCTTTATTTCCGTCTTCTCTTTTTATTATTATTTCATTTGCAGTTACTCTATCTGCTATACCAGAGTTTTTAGCTACTACAACTGCTCCTGAATCTTTTGCAGCTCTGTACTCAACTCCTGTACCTATGATAGGAGCTTCTCTTCTTACTAGAGGCACCGCTTGACGTTGCATGTTTGATCCCATAAGTGCACGGTTGGCGTCGTCATTCTCTAAGAATGGTATCATAGCTGTTGCTATAGACACAACCTGCTTAGGAGATATATCCATGTAATCAACCTTATCAGTTGGAACTAATTCCATGGCTCCATTTACAGTTCTACATACAACTCTGCTATTTACGAATGCATCATTATCATCTAAAGGCTCATTAGCCTGAGCTCTTATGAATAAATCTTCTTCATCAGCAGTTAAGTAATGTATTTCATCAGTTACTTTCTTATTAGCTTTATCAACTTTTCTATAAGGAGATTCTATAAATCCAAATTCATTTATTTTTGCATATGTTCCTAGTGAGTTTATAAGACCGATGTTTGGTCCCTCTGGAGTCTCTATTGGACACATTCTTCCGTAGTGAGAATGGTGAACGTCACGAACTTCGAATCCAGCTCTTTCTCTTGAAAGACCTCCTGGTCCAAGTGCTGATAGTCTTCTCTTATGAGTTAACTCTGATAATGGGTTTGTTTGATCCATGAACTGTGATAACTGCGAACTTCCGAAGAATTCCTTTATAGCAGCTGACACAGGTCTTATGTTTACTAAAGCTTGAGGAGTTATAGATTCCATATCTTGAACAGTCATTCTTTCTTTTATAACTCTTTCCATTCTTGAAAGACCTATTCTAACTTGGTTTTGTAATAACTCTCCAACTGATCTTATTCTTCTATTTCCTAGGTGGTCTATATCATCTATATTACCTATTCCATAGAATATATTAAATTGGTAACTTATAGAAGCTATTATATCATCTAGTAATATATGCTTTGGTATAAGCTCTTTCATTCTAGATTTTATTGCTTCTTTTATTTCCTCTTCATCACTATATTCGTCTAAAATTTCTTTTAAAGTTGGATAGTGAACTTTTTCTTTTATATTTAAATCATCTATATCAAAGCTTATATGTGATTTTATGTCTACAAAGTTGTTTCCTATAACTTTAACAGTTTTTTCATCTTCAGTTAATAACTCAACAACATTTATTCCTGAGTTTTGTATAGCTATTGCTTCTTCTAAAGATATTTTTTCTTCAGCTTTAACGAATACTTCACCTGTTTCTGGGTGTATAATATCATTAGCTGCTACTTTGTTCATTATTCTATAGCATAATGCAAGTTTTTTATTAAACTTGTATCTACCAACTTTAGCTAAATCATATCTCTTAGCATCAAAGAATAATGCATTTAATAGTGATGATGCACTTTCAACTGTTGGCGGCTCGCCTGGTCTTAATTTCTTGTAGATTTCTATAAGACCTTCTTCTACAGTTTTAGTGTTATCTTTTTCTAATGTAGCCATTAGTCTTTCATCTTCACCTAATAACTCTATTATCTCTGCATCTGACCCTATTCCAAATGCTCTTAATAAGACTGTAACAGGTTGTTTTCTAGTTCTGTCAACTCTTACAGATATAACATCATTAGAATCTGTTTCATATTCTAACCATGCACCTCTGTTAGGTATAACAGTAGATGATATCAGTTTTTTACCTGATTTATCCATCTCTTGAGCATAGTAAACTCCAGGAGATCTAACTAACTGACTTACTATAACTCTTTCTGCTCCGTTTATTATAAATGTTCCCTTTTCTGTCATTAAAGGGAAATCACCCATAAACACTTCTTGTTCTTTTATTTCACCTGTTTCTTTGTTTATAAGTCTTACTTTAACTTTTAGAGGTGCACAATATGTAGTATCCCTCTCTTTACATTCTTCTATGTCATACTTCGGCTTCTCATCTAAAGAATAGTCAACAAATTCTAATATAAGATTACCTGTATAATCTTCTATAGGTGAAATGTCTTCAAACACTTCTTTTAAACCTTCTTTTAAAAACCACTCATAGGAATCGCATTGTATTTCTATAAGATTTGGTACATCAGCTATCTCTTTTATTTTAGAGTAGCTCATTCTAGTTCTCTTACCTATCGTGACAGGATGTGGCATTCACTTTTCACCTCTCATTAATTAAAAATAAAACCATAGTTTATTCTAACGCATCTAATAATTTTAACATAATTGCAAGCTTTTTTCAATATATAACTTTTATGTATATGCATAATATTGCACTTTTTTTGTTCGACATAAAATATGCATTATTTATTATGTTCAAAAAATCAAACTATAATTCTCTTTTTTATAAAATATACAACTATTTTCTGTATTTTTTAGAAAAAAAAAGAAGATGCCTCAAGGACATCTTCTTCAAAAGAAAACTACTTAACTTCTACTGAAGCTCCAGCACCTTCTAATTTCTCTTTCATTTGGTCAGCTTCGTCTTTAGAAACTCCCTCTTTTAATGTCTTAGGAGCATTGTCAACTAATTCTTTAGCTTCTTTTAATCCTAATCCAGTTATTTCTCTAACTGCTTTTATAACTCCAACTTTTGAAGAACCAGCGCTTGCTAATACTACGTCAAACTCAGTTTTTTCTTCAGCAGCTCCACCAGCAACTGCACCAGCCATCATAACTGGAGCTGAAGCAGATACTCCGAATTTCTCTTCTGCAGCTTTAACTAATTCATTTAATTCTAAAACTTTCATATTTTCTATAGCTTCTAATATTTGTTCTATTGTCATTGTTAGCACCTCCGAATTATATTCTTTTAATTTATTAATTGTTAATTAATTTTTATTTTAATTTCAAGCTATTATTAAGCTTCTTGTCCTTCTTGCTTCTTGATCATTGCATCTATTAAGTATGCGAAGTTTGATACTGGAGCTTTTAAGCTTCCAAGTAACTTAGCAAGAAGTACTTCTCTTGATGGTATGTTAGCGAATGCAACGATATCTTCTTTACCGTAGAATTCTCCTTCAACTACACCCATTTTTAATTCCATCTTAGGATGAGAATCCATGAATTCTTTTATTATTCTAGCAGGAGCAACTGGATCTTCGTATCCAAATGCTATCGCATTAGTTCCTACTAATAACTCGTTATTGAATTGTTCTATACCAACTTCTTTAGCTGCTTTTCTAACTAAAGTGTTTTTGTATACTTTGTATTCAACACCAGCTTCTCTCATTTTCTTTCTTAATTCAGTTACTTCTTCAACTGTTAATCCTTTGTAATCAACAACTATAGCAGAAGAAGAGTTTTGTAACTTCTCAACTATTTCAGCAACAACTTGTGATTTTACTTCTATAGCTTTTCTCATCTAGTCAGCACCTCCTTTATCCGATAGGTATCTGCCGTAAATATCAAAAGCTTTTGCAATCTATATAGACGTACAAAAGCTTTAGCATCAAAATTTATCTAAAACCTCGGTAGGAATATTAAGCTTAAAGCACCTACTGTCTACGGCAAATCTATTCTTTTTTATTTATCAACGTGTTTTATTTTAACATCGTCATTTACTATTGTCAAGAGTTTTTATTACTCAGCTATTTTAGCTGGGTTTACTTTAACTCCAGGTCCCATAGTTGAAGTAACAGCTATACTTCTTAAGTATTGTCCTTTAGCAGCAGCTGGCTTAGCTTTAACTATTGCATCCATTAATGCTGCAAAGTTCTCAGCTAATTTCTCTCCACCGAAAGATACTTTTCCTACTGGAACGTGTATTATGTTAGTTTTATCTAATCTGTATTCAACCTTACCAGCTTTTATTTCATCTATAGCTTTAGCTACATCGAAAGTAACTGTCCCTGATTTAGGGTTTGGCATTAAACCTTTAGGTCCTAATACTCTACCTAATCTACCTACTACACCCATCATGTCTGGAGTAGCAACAACTACATCAAATTCAAACCAGTTTTCACCTTGTATTTTTTGTACTAAATCTTCAGCACCTACAAAGTCAGCTCCAGCAGCAGTAGCTTCTTCAGCTTTTGCTCCTTTAGCGAAAACTAAAACTCTTTTAGTTTTACCAGTTCCGTGTGGTAATACAACCGCACCTCTTACTTGTTGGTCAGCGTGTCTTGAGTCAACACCTAATTTTATATGAGCTTCTACAGTCTCATCAAACTTAGCACTAGCTACCTCAGCAACTAAAGCTAAAGCTTCTGAAGCATCATATAATCTAGTTCTATCTATTTTATTTAAAGCTTCTACGTACTTTTTACCTTTTTTAGCCATTTTCATGTCCTCCTTGTGGTTATATTGGTTTTTTACCTCCCACTTTTTCAAGTGAAGATAACTAATTAAAAATTAATTAGTAATTAGTCTTCAACAACGATACCCATACTTCTAGCAGTACCAGCTATCATACTCATAGCAGCTTCTACAGAAGCAGCATTTAAGTCAGGCATTTTTAACTCAGCTATTTCTCTTACTTTAGCTGAAGATAAAGTTGCAACCTTCTTCTTGTTTGGCTCTCCTGAAGCAGTATCTAATCCAGCAGCTTTCTTTAATAATACTGCAGCTGGAGGAGTTTTTGTTATGAAACTGAAAGATCTATCTTGATATACAGTTATAACAACTGGTATTATCATCCCAGCTTGATCTGCAGTTTTAGCATTGAATTCCTTAGTGAATCCCATTATATTAACACCGTGTTGTCCTAATGCTGGTCCAACTGGTGGAGCTGGTGTAGCTTTCCCTGCAGGTATTTGTAATTTTATTTGACCTATAACTTTTTTAGCCATTGAGCGCACCTCCTCAGATTATTTATTCTCTAGTTATATTTTTCTATGCCTTTGTAATCTATTGCAAATAGAGTTTTTTTACCAAAAGCATCTATACACACTTTTACTTCTTTTGTTTCCAGGTCTATTTCTTCTATAGTTCCTATTTGACCTTCAAAAGGACCATTAGCAACCTTTATAATTTCTCCAATTTCAAAATTGATGTCTCCGCTTACTAATTTAGGAACAGCTGTATCTATGCCCATAGCAATTACTTCTTCTTCACTTAAAGGAACTGGTTTAGACCCTGGTCCTACAAACCCAGTAACCCCTTTAGTATTTCTTACGACATACCAAGATTCATCAGTAATTACCATTTTAACTAGAACGTACCCTGGAAATACCTTACGTTGTCTAGTTTTTTCTTTACCAGTTTTTGTAGTCTCAACTACTTCTTCAGTAGGAACAACTACTTGCGTTATGCAATCTTCCATACCTCTTGTTTTAACAGCTTTTTCAATTGTTGCTTTAACTTTATTTTCATGACCTGAGTAAGTATGTACAACATACCATCTAGCCTCTTGTAATTCCGACATTCTGATTCTTCCTTTCTATTTTAGTATTAGATTTAGTGCACCAGATAATACACTATCTAAAGCCCATACTAAGATAGTAGCCGAAACAACAACAGTTAAAACAACTCCTGTGTTCTTTAAAAGCTCTTTCTTTGTTGGCCACGTAACTCTTTTTAATTCTTGTTTAGTTTCTTTAACATATCTAAAAAAGCTAAACTTTTTCTTGCTTCTTGGACTTTCATTTATTTGGGCAGCCATTCCACACTCACATCCTTAATAAAAACTATTTTGTTTCCTTATGAGCAGTATGCTTCTTACAGAATCTACAGTACTTTTGTAGTTCTATTCTATCTGGGTTATTTTTCTTGTTTTTAGTAGTGTTGTAGTTTCTTTGCTTACACTCTGTACATGCTAAAGTAACTTTTACTCTCATCTGCTACACCTCCAACTCGTAAATACAATATATATATTGTTAACTTTATTGCCTACTCTGTATAATAGGTTCAATATCTCATTTTTGAATCATCACCTCATATAAATTATCACAAATCAGTAGGCATGTCAATGTTTTTGTTACTTTCAAGTTAAAAAAAGAGGAGGACATCCCCCTCTTTTTTTTAGTTTTAAAAAACTATTTTATAAGGAATAAGAGATTACTCTATTATAGAAGCAACAACACCTGATGCTACTGTTCTTCCACCTTCTCTTATTGCGAATCTTAATCCTTCTTCTATTGCTATTGAGTTTATTAACTCTATAGTCATTTGGATGTTATCTCCAGGCATAACCATTTCTACACCTTCTGGTAACTTACAAGCTCCTGTTACGTCAGTTGTTCTGAAGTAGAATTGTGGTCTGTATCCATCGAAGAATGGAGTATGTCTTCCACCTTCTTCTTTCTTTAATACGTATACTTCTGCATTGAACTTAGTGTGAGGCTTAACAGTTCCTGGCTTAGCTAAAACTTGTCCTCTTTCTATTTCATTTCTTTGTATACCTCTTATTAATGCTCCTATGTTATCTCCAGCTTGTGCTTGATCTAATAACTTTCTGAACATTTCTACTCCTGTTATTACTAACTTTCTTGGCTCTTCAGCTAAACCTACTAATTCAACTTCGTCTTGAACCTTTAATACTCCTCTTTCAACTCTACCTGTAGCAACTGTTCCTCTTCCTGTTATAGAGAATACGTCTTCTACTGGCATTAAGAAGTCTTTATCTACATCTCTCTCTGGAGCTGGTATATATTCGTCTATTTGCTCGAATAACTCAACTATTTTATCTCCCCACTCTGAAGAAGAATCTTGTAATGCCATTAAAGCTGATCCTCTTACTATTGGAGTGTCATCTCCTGGGAATTCGTACTCATTTAATAAGTCTCTAACTTCCATTTCAACTAACTCTAATAATTCTTCATCGTCTACCATATCACATTTGTTTAAGAATACTACTATATATGGTACACCAACTTGTCTTGATAATAATATATGCTCTCTTGTTTGAGGCATTGGTCCATCTGTTGCAGAACAAACTAATATAGCACCGTCCATTTGAGCAGCACCTGTTATCATGTTCTTAACGTAGTCTGCATGTCCTGGGCAGTCAACGTGAGCGTAGTGTCTGTTTGGAGTCTCATACTCAACGTGTGCAGTTGATATTGTGATTCCTCTTTCTCTTTCTTCTGGAGCTTTATCTATATTAGCGAAGTCTACAGCTTCTCCTAATTGATATCTATCGTATAATGTTTTTGTTATAGCAGCTGTTAGTGTAGTTTTACCGTGGTCAACGTGACCTATAGTTCCTATATTAACGTGCGGTTTATTTCTTTCAAATTTAGCTTTAGCCATTTTGAATTCCTCCCTTTAATATTAAATTTGTTAATGCTTACATTAAGCTTATGCTAAGTATTTTACTATTAATTATTTCTGTTTTCAAGATATTTTTCCAATTTTCTCTTTACTCTTTGTAACGCATTATCTATTGATTTAACATCTCTATTTAGTCTATCAGCTATATACTGATAAGACTTGCCATTTAAATACAATTCTAAAACTTCTAATTCTAATTTACTTAAAATTTCATTCATCTTAGATTCTATATTTCTAAGCTCTTCTTTGCTTATTATTAACTCTTCTGGATCAGTTATTATACTCGTAGCAATTATATCTAACAAAGTTCTATCTGATTCCTCATCATATATAGGCTTATTTAAAGATACATATGAGTTAAGAGGTATATGTTTTTGTCTTGTTGCAGTTTTTATTGCAGTTATAATTTGTCTAGTTATACATATCTCTGCAAAACACTTAAATGAATTCGTCTTACTTCCGTCAAAATCCCTTATAGCTTTATAAAGACCTATCATACCTTCTTGAATTATGTCTTCTTTATCCGCACCCACTAAAAAATATGACTTTGCCTTTGATTTAACAAAGTTTTTATATTTAGTAATTATATATTCTAGTGCTAGTTTATCCCCTTTATTAGCTTTTAATACTATTTCATACTCATCTTGTTGTGAACTATTTATAAATTCAATCCCCTTTTCTTTAGCTACTAACATTTTTAATCTCCCCCATTACTTAATTTCATAGGTATATTATAGTTTAAAAAACTTAGTATTTTCAACGGTTTCTACGAATGTTCTCAAGTTTCGACAAAGTTTCTTTATCTAATCTATCTTCTAACCAATTTCTTTGTATTTTGCGTTCTGATATTATTTGTTTACTTTTCATCTTATTTTTAGCATCTTCAATGTCTATTTTTAGCTCTCTTGCTGAAATTCTACTAGCTCCTTTTCCTAGAACTATTTGTTGTTCTGCATAATCATTCGTCGCTACTTTAACAACATCATATCTAGATAAAGATGTTATTAATTTCTCAATATAACTATCTGCTGTTTGGTGTTCTTTTGTGTAAACTACTGTTATATGCTTTCTTTTTTCAACTTTTTCCATAGAATTTTTCACATTATAAGCATCAAATACTACTATAGCTTTCTGCCCTGAAAATTCAGCATATTCTATAATAATATCAACTAATTTTTCTCTAGACGCATCTAAATCATCAACTGAAATCTTCTGTAACTCTTCCCATGCATTTATAATATTATATCCATCAATTATTAGATAATGATTAATCTTGCGTTTCATTACCTATTTACTTACCCATTCTTTGTTTAAATATCTCATATAAAAGTATACTTCCTGCTACTGATGCATTTAATGAAGTAACATTTCCTACCATAGGCATCTTAACTGTAAAGTCACAATTTTTCTTGACAAGTCTTGATATTCCAAAGCCTTCACTTCCTATTACTAGCCCTATTGGTCCTGTTAAGTTTTGCTCATAGAATGTTTGTCCATCCATGTCAGCTGCTGCAATCCATAATCCATGTTCCTTCAATGTCTTTATAGTATTCACTATATTTGTTACTTTACATACTGGAACATACTCTACAGCACCTGCAGATGCCTTTACTACTGTAGGCGTTATATGTACTGATCTTCTTTTAGGTATTATAACTCCGTGTGCTCCTACAGCATCAGCAGTTCTTATTATTGACCCTAAATTATGAGGATCTGTTATTTCATCTAATATTATAAAAAATGGGTCTTCTCCTTTTTCAGCTACACTTTTAATTAATTCATCTAATTCATAGTACTCATATTCACTTACACTAGCTATTACGCCTTGATGTGCATGACTTGTACTTATTTCATCTAATTTGTGTTTATCTACATATTGAATAACTATGTTTTTTTCTTTTGCCATAGCTATTATCTTTTTTATAGATCCTTCTTTAGCTCCATTGGCTATCATTAATTTATCTATTTCTCTGTCATTTTTTATAGCTTCTATAACTGGGTTTCTACCTTCTATATTTGCCAAAATACTTCACCGCCTATAAATTATTAAATTTTTCTCTTATTTGTACAATTTTTCCACATGTCATTTTTCCTTCTGGACATGGTCCTTTTATACATTTAGGTCCTATATTCTTAAATAATATAGGTGATATTTCTCTTACCTGTCTTAACATTTCGATTGCTAATGCTCTTATTTCCCATTGAGCTCTTTCACAGCATCTATGGTTAAAGAAGTTATATAAACTTCTAGTATTCATCGTAAATACCATTTTTGTTTCACATGCATTAGGGAAAACATATCTTGCATCTTCGATTGCTTTCTTTTCTGCATCTCTTTTAGCTTCTTTCTCATTTTTTCCATTTTTTATTAAATTATTATAATGTTTTTCAAATAAGATATCTACTAACTTATCATAACTCTCCTGATCTTTCTTCATAGCATCTATAAATAACTCTTTAGCTTCCTCGATCTGATCTATTTCAGGAGGAACTATATATTCAAATTGATTAAGTTTAACATATCTTTGACTTTGTTGTGAAAAGCTTGCTATACGATGTCTAACAATTTGATGCGAACAACTTCTTGATATACCTTCTACAGCAAATGTAAATGAAACATGCTCTAATGGAGATTCATGTCCTATATTTATTAACATATTTAAAAACTTTTCTACGCTTTCATCAGTTAAATTTTCTTCTATTCCATCAACTCCAACAGATGAATAACATAATTTTGCAGCCATAGATATTACCTTTTCTGGTTCCGGTGTATGAGCTATTACTTTAACTTTCATAATTGTACCTCCTTAATAGTTTATTATTATATTATACCTTATTTTTAGACAAAATGAGTCATAATATAGTTTTATTACAAAAAATGAGCTATCTCTATTTTAGAGATAGCCCTCTTATTGTTACATGTTATCTTCTGTTATTTCAATTCCTTTTTTCATTATCTCATTAAGCCTGTCATAATCTTTTTTCATATGAAGATATCCTATTAAAGCTTCAAACCCTGTTGCATTTTTATAATCTATAATATCTGCATTTTTGGGTGATGTATGAGACTTTTGGTTACGGCCTCTTTTGTATATTCTGTGCTCTTCTTCTGTTAAGGAATCTTCTATGGTAAGTATTATATTAGCTTGTGCCTTAGCTTTTACATACTTTATCGCTGTCTTATGTAAATCATTAACTTTTTTATTTACATTCTTACTTATAAGATACTCTCTTACATATGATTCATAAACAGTATCTCCTAAATAAGCAAGCACTAGTGGTGATACCGTAGCTAAGTTTATATTATCCATTTATTACACCCTTTTCCATTTAGTTCCTTGTCTAGTATCTTCTAATACGATACCCATATCTAATAATTTATTTCTTATTTCATCTGCTAATGCAAAATCTTTATTTTTCTTAGCATCAACTCTATCTTGTATTAGCTTTTCTATATCTGCATCTAATACTTCTTCTTGTTTTTTGTTTACTATATTTAATACATTAGTTAATTCTTCAAATTCTGCTAAGCATTTTTTAGCAAACTCAATTGATGATTCTTCATTTACATTAGAATTTATAAATCTAGCTAATTCAAATATAGAACTTATAGCATCTGCTGTATTTATATCATCATCCATAGCTATTATAAATTTCTCTCTATATGAATCTAACTCTTTTAGTAATTCTTTTTCATTTTCTTTTATAGATTCATCTTTTAAGTTACTTATTGTAAACTCTAATTTTTCTTTAGTATTGTATAATCTTTCAAGTCCAGATTTAGCTTGCATTAACATTTCATCACTAAAGTTTACTGGATTTCTATAATGAGCAGAAAGCATAAAGAATCTTACTACTTCTAAATCATACTTATCAGCAATATCTCTTACTGTAAAGAAATTACCTTTAGATTTACTCATTTTTTCATTATTTATATTGATATATCCATTATGTATCCAGTAATTAGAGAATGTTTTTCCACTTCTAGCTTCACTTTGTGCTATTTCATTTTCATGGTGAGGGAATGCTAAATCTTGTCCACCTGCATGTATATCTATAGTGTCTCCTAAATATCTCTTAGACATTACTGAACATTCTATATGCCAACCTGGTCTACCTACACTCCATGGACTTTCCCAACCTGGTTCTCCATCTTTTTTAGGTTTCCATAAAACGAAGTCCATTGGATGTTTCTTTTTAGAATCTACTTCTATTCTAGCTCCAGCTTCTAAATTTTCTTGATTTTGCTTAGATAGTTTACCGTATCCTTCAAATTTTTGAGTGTCAAAGTATACTTCTCCATCTACTTCATAAGCATAGCCTTTATCTTGTAATTCTTTTATGAAATCTATAATTTCTTTTATATTATCAGTTACTCTTGGATGTACAGTTGCTCTTGTTATCCCTAGTCCATCTGCATCCTTAAAATATTCCTCTATGTATTTATCCGCAACTTGTTCCGGAGTTATCCCTTCTTCATTAGCTCTTTTTATTATCTTATCATCTACATCTGTGAAGTTTTGAACATAGCTTACATCATATCCTCTATATTCTAAGTACCTTCTAAATGTCTCAAATATTATAAATGGTCTAGCATTACCTATATGAAAGTAGTTGTAAACTGTAGGTCCACAAACATACATTTTTACCTTTCCTTCTTCTAATGGTACAAATTCTTCTTTTGACCTAGTTAACGTATTGTATAACTTCATTCTATTCACCTCACTATTTTTATTTATATAAAATTTAACCATATAATCTATTATAGTTTATATTTTGCTTAATTAACAGTACTACTATTATACCCTCTTATATTCATAAAGAAACCTTTTACTTTTACAGTTTTTCTTTAGTTTCTAAAAACTCAATCTTATTTGACATACACTTTACATACGTCTCATTATTTATAATATTATTTTCTTTCATTTTATTAATTATATTTATGTAGTCTTTACAAAGTTGATTTAAATCCTCCTTTATTTCATTAATATTTATTCGCATGTCTGCCTCCTAAAAATATAGATTTAAAATCTAACTATTTTTATATATTAAGTTTAAGAATATCAAACTCCTCTATTTTAGCTATATATTTTACAAAATAAAAATAGACCCATCTTATTAAGATGAGTCTTATTTTTATAATAAATTATTTTTTACATATTTAATTCTATTTAAACAAGTTTGTTTACCTATAACAGCTGCTGCCTTTGGTAAATCTGGACCATGCATTTGTCCTGTTAATATAACTCTAGTTCCCATGAATAAGTTTTTACCTTTTATTCCATGCTCTTTTTGTATCTCTTTGAACATAGCTTTAAAGAATTCTTCACTTATTTCATCTGCTGCAGTTATTTTTTCTTCTAATGCATTTATTAATGTTGGTATATGCTCTAATTTTAAGAACTCAGCACATTCTTCAGTTTCAAGCTTAACTTCATCTCCAAAGAATATATTAACATGATCTGTAACTTCTTTAACATACTGTAATTTTTCTTTAACAACAGAAACCATACCTTTTACAAATTCATATCTATTATTAACGTCTTCTTCTGTAATATATCCTGCTTCTATTAAGAACGGTATAGCTAAATCAGTTATATATTCATCTGATGCATCTTTTATATAATGTTGGTTAACCCAATTTAATTTATCAGTATCAAATACTCCACCACTCTTAGATACTCTCTCTATAGAGAAGTGCTCTTCTAATTCTTTCATTGTGAATAACTCTTGGTTATCTTCTGGAGACCATCCAACTAAAGCTACATAGTTAACTAATCCTTCTGGTAAATATCCTTTTTTCTTAAAGTCTTCTACTGCTACATCCCCATGTCTCTTACTTAATTTTTTCTTTTCTTTATTAAGTATATTTGGAAGATGTACAAATGTTGGAGCTTCCCATCCAAATGCTTCATATAAATATACATGTTTAGGAGTTGATGATATCCACTCTTCACCTCTTATAACATGAGTTATTTTCATCATATAATCATCTACTACAACTGCAAAATGGTAAGTAGGGAATCCATCTGTTTTTATTAATACTTGATCATCTAATTCATCAGTATTAAATTCTGTTTCTCCTCTTACTAAGTCTGTAAACTTTATAACATGATTTTCTGGTAATCTTAATCTTATTACATGTTCTTCTCCAGCTGCTAACTTAGCTTCTACTTCTTCCTTTGATAAGTTTCTACAGTGTCCATCGTATTTTGGAGTTTCACCAGCTTCTTTTTGTTTCTCTCTTACTTCATCTAATCTCTCTTTTGAACAGAAGCAGTAGTAAGCTTTCCCACTATCTAATAACTGTTGTATATAGTCTTTGTATATATCTAATCTTTCTGATTGTATATATGGTCCATATGGTCCAACTTGAGTTATTTCTTTATTTTCATTTAGTACCACACCTTCTGTATGGTTAACTCCAGCCCATGCCATAGCCTCTAACATATTCTCTATAGCACCATCAACTATTCTTGTTCTATCAGTATCTTCAACTCTTAATATGTACTCTCCACCCATTCTTTTTGCAAATAAATAGTTGTATAAAGCCGTTCTTAAACTACCTATATGTACAAATCCAGTCGGACTTGGAGCAAATCTTACTCTAACGTTCATATTCTTACCTCCTTAATTAATATCAATATCTATTATAATACCAAATTTATTCAATCTTTATAATATAAATACCATATTTTATACTTAATTTTATATTTTTATAATCTGTGGATAAATTTAATTTTAAACAAAAATTAAATAGTATATATATCCACATTTTATTAAAAATGTTAATAACTTAGTGGATTATATATACTATTTATAAAAATTATCCTAATTTAACCTCATTTTTGACAAATTCAGCTTTAACTTTATCTTTTATTTCATCTAAAGTTATTAATTCTTTTTCAGATTCATTTCTTAACTTATACTCAACTTTACCATCTGTTATATCTTTTCCAACAGTTATTCTCATAGGAATACCTATTAACTCTGAATCTTTAAACTTAACTCCAACTCTTTCATCTCTATCATCAAGTAAGACTTCTACACCCATTTCTTGAAGTTCTTTGTATATTTTTTCAGCAGCTTCCATTTGCTCAGCTTTCTTTATATTTACTGGAACTACAACTGCATGATATGGAGCTATTGCTAAAGGCCATTTTATACCATTTTCATCATTATGCTGCTCTATTACTGCCGCAGCTGTTCTTTCTACACCTATACCGTAACATCCCATAACTATTGGTTTACTCTTTCCATCTTTATCTATGAAAGTTGCACCCATAGTTTCAGAGTACTTAGTTCCTAGTTTAAATATATGTCCAACTTCTACGCCTCTAGCTATTTCTAATTCAGCGCCACAGCAAGTACATTTATCTCCTACTTGTACGTTTCTAAAATCTCCTACTATTCCATCAAAATCTCTTCCGAAATTAGCATTTCTTATATGGTAGTCAGTTTTATTTCCACCAACACCTATATTACTTTGCTCTGCTACTTCTTTATCTATGAATATATAATCAGCCTTCATTCCTATAGGTCCAGCAAATCCAACTTCTGCATTAGTTAACTCTTTTACTACTTCTTCTCTCGCTAAATCAAACTCTATAACTTCACCTATAGCATTAGCTACTTTTACTTCATTAACATCTCTATCTCCTCTTACTAAAACAACAACTGTTTTTCCATCAGCTTCATATATTAAAGTTTTTGCAAAAGTATCAGCTGTTGTATTAAAGAACTCACATAATTGTTCTATAGTAGTTACTCCTGGAGTATGAACAGGCTCTAATTCTCTCATATCTTCTTTAGCTTTTAAATCATCTACTGAATGAGCTTTTTCTATGTTAGCTGCATAATCGCATCCACTACAGAATACTATTTCATCTTCTCCTACTGGTGACTTAACCATAAATTCTGCTGAAGTCGATCCACCTATAGCTCCTGAATCTGCTTGAACAGGACTATTTTCTAATTGACATCTTCTAAATATTTCTGTGTATGCTTCATACATATCTTGGTATGATTTATCTAAACCAGCTTCATCAATATCAAAACTATATGCATCCTTCATTGTGAAAGACTTAGTTCTCATAACTCCGAATCTTGGTCTTCTTTCATCTCTATACTTAGTTTGAATTTGATATAAATTTAAAGGTAATTGCTTATATGAGTTAACTTCTTGTCTAATTATATCTGTAAAAACTTCTTCATGAGTAGGTCCTAGACAGTAATCTCTATTATTTCTATCTTTTAATCTAAACATTTCAGCTCCCATTACATCCCATCTTCCAGACTCTTGCCATAATTCTGATGGTATTAATGCTGAACATATTATTTCTTGACATCCTTTTTTATTTAACTCTTCTCTTATTATGTTTTCTATTTTCTTGAAAACTCTTATACCCATAGGTAATTGATTATATACTCCTGATGACATTTTCTTTATCATCCCAGCTCTCATCATTAATTGATGACTTGTTATCTCTGCATCTGCTGGAACCTCTCTTAAAGTAGGCATAAACATTCTTGACATTTTCATTTTTAACGTCCTCCTATATTTTAAATTTATAAAAAAAACCCTTCATCTCTAAATTAATAGAGACGAAAGGTTATATTTCCGCGGTACCACTCTAATTAGTCATAAATTCAATGACTCTCTTTATAGGATATAACGGTCCTTCCCGTAAGAATTTTTTACCATTCCTAAGCTCAGAGATTGGTTCAAAGATTTATTTTTAGAAGCTCTCACCACTGCTTCCTCTCTGTAAAAACTAATATCTTTTACTATTTCTCTTCTTTGCTTTTGTACATTTACAATTTGATGCTATTATTTTATAGCAATTAAATTCCCTTGTCAACGCCCTTAATTCTTATTTTAATAAGCTTTTGCTATATATACCATCTTATCTGCATCTTTACCACAATATAAACACTTATTACCTAGCTTTTCTTGCTCAAATGGTAAACATCTTATTGTAGCTCCTGTTTCATCTTTTATATGTTTCTCACACTCAGCATCTCCACACCACATAGCTTTAACAAATCCTGGAGTTTCTTCTATTGCCTTTTTAAATTCATTCATATCTTTAACTTCATATGTGTGTTCTTCTCTATGAGTTGTTGCTTTATTTAATAATGTTTTATGAATATCTTCCAATAAAGCTTCTATTGATTCCTCTATATTATCTAATGACATCGGATCTTTTTCTAATAAATCTCTTCTAAATATCATTGCTTGATTATTTTCTATGTCTTTTGGACCTATTTCTACTCTAACAGGTACACCTTTCATTTCCCATTCATTGAACTTCCACCCCGGAGAGTAATTAACTCTATCATCTACTTCAACTCTTATCCCTTTATCCTTTAAGTTTGCATATAGTTCATCAACCTTTTCCATTACATTTCCTTTTTTTGCAGCTATAGGAACTATAACAACTTGAGTAGGTGCTACTCTTGGTGGTAACACTAAACCTCTATTATCACTATGAGTCATTATAAGTCCACCTATAAGTCTAGTCGATACCCCCCAAGAAGTATGGTATGGGTGAGCTAGTTTGCTATCTCTATCAGCAAATGTTATATCAAATGCTTTAGTAAAATGTTGACCTAAGAAGTGACTCGTACCTGATTGTAATGCTTTACCATCATGCATTAATGCCTCTATAGTATACGTTCTTTCTCCTCCTGCAAACTTTTCACTTTCACTTTTTTGTCCTGATACAACTGGCATTGCTAGTAATTCTTCACACATATCTTTATATATATTTAATATTTTTATAGTTTCATCTTGTGCTTCTTCAGACGTTTCATGTAATGTGTGCCCTTCTTGCCATAAAAACTCTGAAGTTCTTAGGAATGGTCTAGTAGTTTTTTCCCATCTTACAACAGAGCACCACTGATTATATAAATATGGTAGTTCTCTGTAAGATTTTAACCACTTAGAGTACATTGTACATATTATAGTTTCTGAAGTTGGTCTTACACATAATCTTTCTTCCAATTCTTTATGTCCCCCGTGTGTAACCCATGCAACCTCTGGTGCAAATCCTTCAACATGTTCTGCTTCTTTTGTTAATAAACTTTCTGGTATTAGTAATGGAAAATAACAGTTTTTATGTCCAGTTTCTTTAAATCTTTTATCTAAATAACCCTGGATATTTTCCCATATAGCATATCCATATGGCTTTATAACCATAAATCCTTTAACTGGTGCATAATCAACTAAATCTGTTTTTGTTATTACATCGGTATACCATTGTGGAAAGTCAACTTCCATTGGTGTTATCTCTTGAACAAATTGATTTGAATTTTTTCCCATTTTATTTCCCTCCTGATTTTTTATATAAAAAAACCTCTCATCTCTAAAATATAGAGACGAAAGGTTATATTTTCCGCGGTACCACTCTAGTTAGTCATAAAATTAATTCTAATGACTCTCTTTATAGGATATAACGGTCCTTACCGTAAGAGTTTTTTAACATTCTTAAGCTCTGAGACTGGTTCAAAGATTTATTTTTAGAAGCTCTCACCATTGCTTCCTCTCTGTAAAAACTAATATCTTTTACTATTTCTCTTCTTAGCTTTTTACATATCATTTATTTATTATAAATTTTATAGTAATTATTTCCCATTGTCAATGTTAATTAATAAACAAATACTTTGCGATGATATACCTTCTTTACTTCCTGTAAATCCTAATCCCTCTTCAGTAGTTGCTTTTACATTTATATTAGATATATCTGTATTAAGAACTCGCGCTATATTTTCTCTCATTTTAGATATATGGGGAGCCATTTTAGGTGCTTGAGCTATAATTGTAGCATCTAAGTTTCCTATAGCATAACCTTTTTCACTTATTAGATTATATACATGTTCTAATAATTTCATACTATCTGCACCCTTATATTTTTCATCTGTATCAGGGAAGTGCTTACCTATATCTCCAAGAGCTAGTGCTCCTAATATAGAATCCATTATTGCATGTAGTAATACATCAGCATCTGAGTGACCTAGTAACCCTTTTTTATGTGGTATTTCAACTCCACCTAATATTAATTTTCTATCCTCAACTAATTTATGAACATCATATCCCATTCCTACTCTCATAATTATCCTCCGTTAAATTTATTTTTTTAGTATTTGTTCTCCAAAGTTTAAATCTTCTGGCGTTGTTATCTTTATATTATCATATGAGCCTTCAACCATTTTTATATCATAACCTATTCTTTCTACTAACATTGCATCATCTGTACCATAGTAATTGTTATTATATGCATCTTCATATGCTTTTGTTATAACATCACACTTAAAAACTTGTGGTGTTTGTACAGACCACAAGTAACTTCTATTTGGTGTATCTATAACATTTCCATTTTCACCTACAACTTTTATTGTATCTTTTACTTTTACACCTACTACAACAGCATTATGCTGTTTAGCTTCTTTTATTGCATTTTCTATTATACTGTTTGTAACAAATGGTCTTGCCCCATCATGAATAAGTATTACATCACAATTATCATCAAGTTTCTTTATTCCATTATAAACAGAATCTTGTCTTTCTTTTCCACCATAAGCTATCTTTATATTATTAAATTTATATTTATTTATTATATTTTCATTAAAATATTCTTGTTCATCTTCTCTTATAACCACAACTATATCGTTAATATTTTTATTTTTATAAAATTTTTCTATAGTATGTACTATAACTTCTTTATCATTTAACTTTATAAATTGTTTATTTATATCAGCATTCATTCTACTCCCAGTTCCTGCTGCTACTATTACAACTCCATTCATTTTTATCACCTCTTTTTAAATTCAATATTATATACATTTTAACATATACATTACTTTAATTATTTAATAAAGTTAAAAATTTGATTAGATACAAAAAAGTCTTCAGATTTAAATCTGAAGACTTTTTATTAATCTGCTTTATTAGGTTTTCCAAATATCATTCTTCCGGCTGGTGTTTGTAATACAGATGTAACTAAAACTCTTATAGTTTCACCCATGTATTTCTTACCACCATCAACAACAATCATAGTTCCATCATCAAGATATGCAATACCTTGATTTGATTCTTTACCTTCTTTTACAACCTGTACCATCATATGTTCACCAGGAATAGCTACTGGTTTTATTGCATTAGCTAATTCATTTATATTTAAAACTTGTACACCTTGAACTTGTGCAACTTTATTTAAGTTATAATCATTTGTTACAACTTTCCCACCCAATGTTTCTGCTAATTTTAGTAACTTAGCATCTACTTCAGCTATATCATCAAAATCTTTGTTGCTTATTTCAACTTCTATTTTCAGTTCTTTCTGTATTATATTAAGTATATCTAAGCCCCTTCTACCTCTAACTCTTTTTAAATCATCAGAAGAATCTGCTATGTGTCTTAATTCATCTAGTACAAAAGTAGGTATTACTAGTTTTCCCTCTATAAACCCAGTTTGACATATTTCGGCTATTCTACCATCTATTATAACGCTAGTATCTAATACTTTAGGTGGTATACTTTTTTCTTCTTTTTTAGAGTTTTTATCTCTATTAGGTGCCAATCTTGTTAACTTGTTTAAATTTAGTATATCATCTTTACTTTTTAATGCAATTCTACTACCTAAATATCCTAAGAATATATATGTAATTAGTGATAATAAGTTTCCTACTATCGGTATTTTTAACATTAGTATTATTTGACTTACTAGATAAGCTATAACAAGACCTCCTATTAGTCCTATAGCTCCTAATATTATATCTGTTTGAGGATACTTAGATATTTCCCTATCCATATCTTTAGCTAATTTTTTAGATTTTTTCATAATCCAAGGTCCCATTATATAAAATACGACCCCTATTATTAAGCCTACAACTATAGAAATTATAAATCCATATAGTTCTGATCCAAATGAAAGATGAGGAAAATTTTGAGCTGCTGATATGTATGTTGTCATACCAAGTGCAAATCCTAATATTCCTATCATGACTCTTATTATCTTCGATAACAAACTTTCACCCCCTATATTTTTTCCTTAATATTTTCTTATTATAATCAAACTGTTAATTATATTCAAGAACAAAGTTGTATCAATCCTTTATATATGTCTATCTATAAGTGACAACTCTTGCATTTTTATAAGTCCATTTTTTATATACTTTGCTCTTATTTCACCTATTCCTTCAACATCATCTAAGTCTTCTATAGATGCTCTTAATATATCTTGGAAATCCTCAAAATAATTAACTAAATTTTCTATTATAGTACTTGGTAATCTATGTATCTTATTTAAAATTCTATAACCTTTAGCTCTTACTGGCATATCCATACTTTCTGTGAAACCTGTATATCCTAATATTTTAGCTATATTTGCTAAATCTAAAAGTTCTTCTGATGATAATGATATAATTTTTTTCTTAAATTCACCTAAAGTAAGATCATTTCTTTTGTAATCTTTTAAAATTTGATTTTGGTCTATTTTTGTAGTTCCCATTAATTCATCAACCTGCATACTTAGAAGTGTTCCTTCTACACCAAGTTCAACTATATACTTTTCTATTATATTGGTAACTCTCATAACCATTTCTATTTTTTGAACTACTAAAACAACATCATATAATGTTACCATATCTCTAAATTCTAATGCATTTAAGCTAATTATAGCTTGGTCTAAAACTGATTTATATTTTTCTAGTGTTTGCAAAGCTTGATTTGCTTTTGTAAATATCTTTGAAATCTCTTCAACTACATACTTTTTATCACCTTGATAAACAGTTATAACATTTCGTCTTTGAGATATAGCAATTACTATGCATCCTGTTTGTTTTGCAACCCTTTCTGCAGTTCTATGTCTTGTTCCTGTTTCTTTGGTTTCTATAGAATAGTCTGGTATTAGCTGTGCATTTGCATATAAAATCTTTTTTATATCTCCATTTAGCACTATTGCTCCATCCATTTTAGCAAGCTCATACAAATATGCGGGAGAGTAATCCGCATTTATGTTAAATCCACCATCTACTATACTCATGACTTCATCTCTATCCGCTATAACTATAAGACCTCCTGTTTTAGCCTTTAATACATTGTCTATTCCTACTCTTAAGCTTGTACCAGGAGATATCATTTTTAATGTAGCAATTGCTTCTTTACCACTAAAAAAGTCATCCATGTCTATTTATTCCCCCCTAATACTATATTTATAGCTTGTCTTACACTATCAACGGGACATATGTCTATATCTTTTGCATCTTTAACAGCTTCATAATTACTCTTTGGAATAACAATTTTTTTGAAACCTAATTTTTTACATTCAGCAATTCTTTTTTCTATAAAACTTACAGCTCTAATTTCTCCTGTCAATCCTACTTCTCCTGTTATAGCTACATTTCCATCTATAGGGATATTCCTAAAACTAGAAGCTATAGCCATAACAATACCTAAATCTATTGAAGGTTCGTTTATTTTTATTCCTCCAACAACATTTATATAGACATCTTGATTTTGTATTTGCATACCTACACGTTTTTCTAAAACCGCCATAAGCAATGATACTCTATTATAATCTACTCCTGTTGCAGTTCTCTTTGGTATTCCAAAACTTGTAGGAGATACTAATGCTTGTAATTCTAATAACATAGGTCTAGTACCTTCTACAGTAGAAATTATAACTGATCCGGCTACATCTTTTGGCTTTTCTGCTATAAGTATTTTTGAAGGATTTTCTAATTCTACTAATCCAACTTCTCTCATTTCAAATACACCTAATTCATTTGTAGATCCAAATCTATTTTTTACTGCTCTTACCAATCTATATGTGTTAAATCTTTCTCCTTCAAAATAAAGTACTGTATCTACCATATGCTCTAACACTTTTGGCCCAGCCAATGCACCTTCCTTAGTTACATGTCCAACTACAAAGGTTGATATACCCATTTTTTTAGAAATTTTCATAAATCTAGATGTACCTTCTTTTATCTGACTTACAGTCCCTGGAGCTGATGTTATTTCTGGGCTAAATACAGTTTGAATAGAGTCTACTATTATCAAGTCTGGATTTACACTTTCTAAATGAGCTTCTATTATACTTAAATTATTTTCAGCGAATATATATAAATTATCGGATTGTATTCCTAATCTTTGAGCCCTCATTTTTATTTGAGATGCAGATTCTTCCCCTGATATGTATAAGACCTTTTTGCCACTATTAGCAACATTACTTGATACTTGTATAAGTAATGTTGATTTTCCTATTCCAGGATCTCCTCCAACTAATACTAATGATCCTTTGACTACTCCTCCTCCTAAAACTCTATCTAATTCATTTATACAAGTAGAAAATCTCTGCTCTTTTATAGTTTCTATAGAGTTTATATTTAGAGGTCTAGACGAAGATTTATCTATAACAAATACCTCTTTATTGATTTTAGATTTTTTTTCTTCTATTTCTTCAACAAATGTATTCCATTTATTACACTCTGGACATTTTCCTAGCCATTTGCTATTCTCATATCCACACTCTTGACATACATATTTAGTCTTTATTTTTGCCATTTATAAATTCACCCTTATGTAATTTTTATTCTACTATTAATTTTAACATATATAACCATTAATATGTAAATTTATAATATATAAAGGAGCTTAATTAAGCTCCTTTATATATTCTTCTGCTTACTTTTATATACTATCTTATTATCTACTAACTTTATTGCTACACAATCACCTTTTTTTATTTCTCCTTTTATTATTTCCTCTGCAAAAGAATCTTCTATTTCTTTCTGTATAGCTCTTTTAAGAGGTCTTGCTCCATATTCTAAATCAATACCATGATTAGCTATAAATTCAACTACACTTTCTTCTATATCTAAATCTATATTAATTTTTTTAACTCTATTAATTAATTGTTTTATCATTATTTCTGATATTTCTTTTAAGTCTTTTATACTTAATTTATGGAAAACTATTATGTCATCTATTCTATTTATAAACTCTGGCTTAAATCTACTTTTTAATTCTGACATTATTTTGTCTTTCATCCCCATGTAATCTTGTTCATCTATTGTATTTTCATTAGAAGTACAAGTAAACCCAATTATTTTGCTACTTTTTATAGATGTTGCGCCTAAATTAGAAGTCATAATTATTACCGTATTTTTAAAGTCTATAGTTCTACCTTTAGAATCTGTTAATCTGCCTTCATCTAATATCTGTAGTAGTATATTAAATACATCTTCATGTGCTTTTTCTATTTCATCAAATAGTACAACTGAATATGGATTCCTTCTAACTTTTTCTGTCAATTGCCCTCCATCATCATGGCCTATATATCCAGGTGGGGATCCTATTAATCTTGAAATTGAATGTTTTTCCATATATTCAGACATATCTATTCTAACTATTTGATTTTCATTTCCAAAATGAGCTTCTGCTAATGCTTTACATAATTCTGTTTTACCAACTCCTGTTGGCCCTAAAAATAAGAAAGATCCTATTGGTCTTTTAGGATCTTTTAATCCTGACCTAGACCTTCTAACTGCCTTCGATACAGCTTTTACTGCTTCATCTTGCCCTACTACTCTTTTATGAAGTATTTCCTCTAAATTTAATAGTTTATTAGATTCAGACTTTATTATTTTAATTGTTGGTATCCCTGTCCATAAACTTACAACCTCCGCAACAATTTCATCATTTACTATTTTGTTATATTTTTTATATTTATTCATTCTTACCCTAGATGCAGATTCATCCATTACATCAACAGCCTTATCTGGTAAATACCTATCTGTTATATATCTATCTGATAAATCTACCGCTGCTTTAATTGCTTTATCTGTTATTTCTACATTATGATGTAATTCATATTTTAGTTTTAATCCTTTTAATATCTTAATAGCTTCTTCTTTACTAGGTTCTTCAATTAATATTGTTTGTAATCTTCTCTCTAAAGCAACATCCTTTTCTATGTTCTTTCTATATTCATCTATTGTAGTTGCTCCAATAACTTGTATATCTCCTCGAGATAAAACTGGTTTTAGTATATTTGATGCATCCATAGAGTTTTCTCCTGTTGCCCCAGCTCCTACTATGGTATGAATTTCATCTATAAATAATATTATTTCTTCAGCTGAAATAACTTCTTCTATAACTTTTTTTATTCTCTCTTCAAACTCTCCTCTATACTTTGCTCCTGCAAGCATTCCACCTATCTCTAAATTGTATATAGTCTTATTTAAAAGAGAATCCGGAACTTCTTTTTTTATAATTTTATTAGCTAAACCTTCAACTATTGCAGTTTTACCAACTCCTGGATCACCTATTAATACTGGATTATTTTTAGTTCTTCTGCTTAAAATCTGTATAATTCTCTGTAATTCTTTTTCTCTTCCTATTAGAGGATCTATCTTTTCAGCTTTTGCATATTCATTTAAATTTATAGCATACTTTTCTAATGTTGGTATTTTAAATTTTTCTTTTTGATTATCGCTATTTTCTAACTGGTTTATACTATAACTTTTTATTTTATCTATATTTAAAACTTTAGATATTTCATCAATTAATACTTTATCACTTATCCCATTTCTCTCTAATATTTTCATAGCTAGGCTACTTGGTTCCTGAGAAATTGCTAATAATATATGTTCTGTATCTATAAGGTTACTTTTTAATTTATCTGCAAATACAGCTGATATATCTAATATACTTTTACTTCTTGGACTTAAAAATATATCATCTGAGCTGTCATTTATCCCGATTCCATATATATCTATTATTGTTTTACTTAATATATCTGCATTAATTTCTAGCTTTTTTAAAATACTAAATGCTATTCCTTTTTCAACACTCATTAATCCTAGCAATATATGTTCAGTTCCAACTACTCTATGCCCGAAATCTTTTGCACTCTCTATCGAGTAATCTATAGCTTTCTGAGCATTTTTTGTAAATTTATCAAAATACATATTATCCCCCTTCCTAAAAAATATTAGATATGTTATTTTTATTTTCTAAATTTTATTGATTTATTCTATGCATCTTTCATAATAAAATTTACAATATAATATATCTTAATAAAAATAAAGGTCCTAGATTTTAATCTAGGACCTTTATTTTTTGTTAATTATTATTCGTGTTTGAAATTATTTTTTGAGCTATTTGCATAGGGACTTCTTCATATTTATCTAATTCCATCTCAAAATATCCTCTACCTTGAGTCATAGCTCTTAAATCTATAGCATATTTAAATGTTTCAGCTTGTGGAGCATTAGCATATATTATTTGCTTTCCATTATTTATAGGCTCCATTCCTAATATTCTTCCACGTTTTTTATTTATATCTCCCATAATATCGCCCATATACTCATCTGGAACTACTATTGTTAACTTCATTATTGGTTCTAATAAAATAGGTTTTGCTTCCTCTACGCCTTTTTTAAACGCTATATTCGCAGCTAATTTAAATGCCATTTCAGATGAGTCTACATCATGATATGATCCATCATATAAAGTTGCCTTAATATTTGTTACGGGATATCCTGCTAATATACCTTTAGCCATAGATTCTCTTATACCTTTCTCTACTGCTGGTATATATTGCTTTGGAACTGAACCTCCAAATATATCTTCAGCAAACTCGAAATCTTTTTCTGATCTTTCAAATTTTATTTTTACATCACCATATTGTCCATGTCCTCCAGACTGCTTTTTATGTTTACCTTGCACATCTGACTTGCCTTTTATAGTTTCTCTATATGCTACCTTTAAATCAGTTAGTTCTACATCTAATCCAAACTTTTCTTTCATCTTATTTCTAGCTATACTTATATGAAGTTCTCCTTGGCCTCCTATTAAAACTTGTTTTGTTTCTACATCTCTATTCCAAGTTATAGTTGGATCCTCTTCTGATATTTTATTCAGTACAGAACTAATTTTATCTTCATCGCCTTTATTTTTAGGTTTAACTGCAAAATATATTTGTGGTTTTGGAAGATTTATAAAATTATCCATTTGCTCATTTTGATTTGTAGATATGATATCTCCTGTTTTTAAAGAATTTATCTTTGTCAAAATAACAATATCTCCTGCATTAGCAGAATCTAATTCTATTAATTCTTTATTCTTAATTGTATATAGATTATAAACTTTTTCTTTTAAAGATTTATTTATATTATATATATCTTTATCTTTAGTTAAATTCCCTTCTAATATTTTGATATATGACATTTTTCCTATAAAAGGGTCAACCATAGTTTTGAATACATTAGCTTTTAAGTTTTTTTCATCGTGGCTGTATATAGGTTCTAAATAGTCTAATATAATATCTAATATTTGTTCTGTTCCTATATTATTTATAGTAGAACCACATACAACAGGTATTATATCTCCACTCTGTATTCCAATCGTTATTCCTTTTTGAATATCATCATTAGTCAATTCTTCCCCACTAAAATATTTTTCTAATATTTCATCATCTGATTCTGCTATTAATTCCATTAAGCTTTCTTTTATAGATTCAGCTTCTACTTTAAATTCATTACATAAATTATTCATGTCTTCAAATATATTATGTAATTTTATAAATTTTCCACCTTCATATATAGGCATATACATAGGTATAATCTTATTATTATATTTTTCTCTTAGTTCTTCTATTAAGTTTTTGTATCTAGCTTTTTCATTGTCTATTTTATTTATGAATATAAGTTTAGGTATATTTTCTCCTGTAAGTTCTAAAGCTTTTTCTGTTCCAACTTGAATATTAGTAGTTGCATCTACTACAATAACTGCTACATCACTAGCACTTATTGCAGATATAACATCTCCTGTGAAATCAGAATATCCAGGAGTATCGATTAAGTTATATTTATAGTTTTTATATTCTATAGGAACTAAATTCATACTGTACGTCATGTTTACCTTATCAGTTAACTTAGGCATCTTGCTCATAGTTTTAGAAGTATATGCCATGGCTTCAACTAAATTAGTCTTACCACAACCACTATGTCCCAATATAGCTACACTTCTTAAATTTTTACTATTATATACCTTCATATTTAAGCACCTACCTTATATCATTTTTATAATTTATATGCTTTTAATATAAAGCTTTATGTACGTTTATTTTAAAAACTTAATATAGTTTTACGTGAAACGTAAAAAACAGATAACACAAATTTAGTAATGTGTTATCTGTTTTAAATTTAAATATAAAAAAAAGATTACGCGGCTACGTCCTACTCTCCCAGGCAGCTTCCCACCAAGTACCATCGGCGCTAAAGAGCTTAAC
>NZ_CAXVJR010000011.1:0-74330 GCF_964259345.1 Paraclostridium bifermentans | reverse complement strand
GATTATAGCTCAGCTGGGAGAGCACCTGCCTTACAAGCAGGGGGTCACAGGTTCGAGCCCTGTTAATCCCACCAGTAAGAAAACTCTTAGATTTTATCTAAGAGTTTTTTTGTGTTTAAAATTAATACACTTAAGATAAATGGTAAAATAAGGTATAATAATTATGTAAATATATAAAAAATATGTAATATAGGGGAGAATATGATAAAAATAGTTTTATGCGAAGATCAGATACAACATCAAAAAACAGTTGAAAGATTTTTACAAGAAATATTAGGGGAAAATAATGTTGAATATGATTTAAAAATATATATAAGTGGAGAGGATTTATTAGAGAATTATCCTAAAAACATAGATATATTTATATTAGATATACAGATGGAAAAAATAAATGGAATGGATGTTGCTAGAAAGATAAGAGAAATAGATAAGAATAAACCTGAAATAATTTTTACAACATCACTTATTGAATATATACAAGAAGGATATGAAGTAAGAGCTTATAGGTATTTATTAAAGCCTATAATATACGATGATTTAAAGAAACATATTTTAAGTTGTATAAATGAGGTTATAAATAAACGGGATAAATTTATAATAGTTGAAAATAAAAGTGAAAGTTATAAGATAAACATAGAAGATATAATGTATATAGAAATTCAAAGAAAAGATATGAGTATACATACTGAAAATAAAATTTATGAGACTAAAATGACAATGGATAAAATTGAAAAAGAATTAAGTAATCACAATTTTTATAGATGTCATAAAAGTTTTTTAGTAAATATAGATTATGTAGATAATGTGAAACAATATGTAGCTATACTTGAAAATAAAGAAGAAGTATTGGTGAGTAGGCATAGGTTTAAGGATTTTAAAAGTAAATTTTTAAACTCACTAGGTGAAAAACTATGTTAAGCATTGATTTAGCATCAAGAATAGCTATAGGAATATCTACATTTATAGAATATTTTATCTTTGTAAAAATATTAGATTTTATGGAAGAAAGAAAATACAAAAAAAGATATTTAGATATAATATTCTTGTTAATTGCAATTTTAGATTCGATAATAATATTTACTAGATCAGTTGAATACTATGTATTTATGAATAACCTAAAATGTATATCTTTTATTTTATTTGCAAAGTTAAATTATAAGATGAACAACTTAAAAGTTATATTTTATTACTTTAGCTATAATATAGCTTATTACATAGTTCAAGAGATAATATTAGCAATGTCGGCAATTTTTATAACGGGACATACCCTATATAATAAACACGTGTCACATAGAGAGGCAGATATTATATTTACTATAAAGAATACTATAATGATCTTTATAAATATAAAATTTATTAAATTTGTAAAGATCATAAAAAAAATAAATAGAGAAAAGCTAAATATAATTCTTATTATAGGATGTATAGTGAGCAATTTTATAGTAGCATTTCTAAATACATTACCTTCATTTTTATATATTCGTAGATTAGAAACTTATGATAGATATTTATATTTATTTAACTTCAGCATGACACCTAAATTAACTTTTATGACCAGTATTATACTTTTGATAGTAGTGTTTAAGGCTATTAAAGATAATAAAGAAAAAAATGAAGAAAATTTATTAAAAGAAAAAATAGATATGCAGTATAAGTATTATTTGAACTTACAGGAAACTCAAAACAAAGTTAAAAGGTTATATCACGATATGAGTAATCATATGATGTGTATAAAAACTATGAGTTCTGAGCAAGAAGATTTAAATAACTATATAGATAGTATAAGTAAAGGGCTTAATGAATTTAAAGAAATATATAATACAGGGAATATGATTTTAGATATTATATTGAATGAAAAACAAGCTAAATGCAATGAAAATAATATTAATTTAAAATGTGATGTTAATTTTTCAAAGTGTAGTTTTATTGAAATGACGGATATATGTAGTATATTTTCAAATATATTAGATAATGCAATAGAAGCATGTAATAAAATAGAAGGTTGTGAAAAGTATATAAATTTAAGAGGTACAGTTGTAAAATCATATTATGTTATACGATGTGAAAATTCTAAGATAAATAAAGTAAAAATGATAAATAATAAAATAATAACTAGTAAAAAAGACAAATTTATTCATGGAATAGGATTAAAAAGTGTTAAATCATCTTTGAAAAAGTATGATGGAGAGTTAGAAATTAATGATTTTGAAGATAGATTTTTAGCACAAATTTATATACCTATAAATGAAAGCATGACAGTTGAGTCTGAAAAAATACCAGTTGTACCATAAATATTGATGCAAAAACACTAAGGTGTTATCTTTTAACCATAAAAGATAACACCTTTTTTATATTAAAAAAATTAACTTAGTATATGTGGATAACTTTTTAAAGTATAGACAAGTAAATGAAATATATTAAAAGTGAAATAAATGTGGATAAATTATAAAAGAAATAGTTATCAACAAAAAATAGAAAGTTTTAATAGTTTTAAGGGGTGTTGTAAAAGGGGAGGATATATTTTGAAGATTAGTTTTAAGTTGGCTATTGCTTATATGAGAGAACAAAAAGGAAGAACTATAGCATTGATAACAAGTATAGCATTAGCAGTAATATTAGTATTTGCGCTAAATGTTATACCGGAAACACAAAGTAAATTTGAAATCGAGCAAGCTTATAAAAATTTTAGTGATTATCATGTTGAATACAGCAACTTAGAAAAAGGTATGGTTGAAAAGTTAAGAAAAGATAAACAAGTAACAGAAATTAATGATATTTTAAATTTAGGACAAGTTGTAGGAAAAGATGGAACATCATTGCAATTAAATTCCTATAGTAAAAATTTTATAGACTCTTATGGATATAAATTAACAAAAGGTAGGGAGCCTAAAAATACAAATGAAATAGTTTTAGAGGAAAAAGCATTAAAAGAAATGAACTTAAAAGATGATTTAAATCAAGATATAGATTTTAAAATTGTAAAATATTATGTAGATGAAAATAACAAGAATCAAATATTTAGTAAGGATAAAAAATTCAAATTAGTGGGTGTAGTTAAAAAGCCAGATGGATATTATAGTGATTCATCAGGATATTCGAGTGAAAATGAATATTATGGAGTTAAGGCTTTTACAAAAGAGAATTCAAATGAAGATATTCTGCCAGATAATTTAATAACTCATGGAGGAACTTTATATCTAAATACATTAAAACCTGACATTGGAAAAACTTACAAAGTAATGGGTGAATATGGGATAGATGAATCTAATTTTATGGTAAATGCTTCTTTGACACAGGTATTAAGTAATTATGAAATGTCAAAAGATACCTTGTATTCGCAAAAACGAAAAATATATCCTATGTTGGCTGCAACTTTAGTTATATGCAATATATTTAGTATAGTTCTTATAGATATGACAAAACAAATAGGTATATTAAGATCAATAGGGTTATCTAAAAATAAAGTAAGACTTATGATATTTATAGAAAGTGTTGCAGTTTTAATAATAGGACTGTTACTTGGATTCTTATTAGGGGCTGTAGCATCTTACTTAGGCTTCTATATTATTTATGGAAGGGCTGTAAGTTTATATATAAGTAAAGCTAGTATATTTGAGCCTACGATTATGGCTGTGATTTCTGTAGCTATATCGAGTTTAGTTCCTATATACAAAAGTGGAAGAATATCACCTGTAGAGGCTATTAGAACTAGTGATAAAGTTAATAAAAGACAAAAGGATAGATTTTACTATAAATTAATACGAAAAGTATTTGGACTTACGGGAGAAATGGCTTATAAAAATTTATGGAGAAATAAAGTAAGGACTATACTATGTATTATATCTATAAGCTTAGGAGGTATGCTTTTTATAGATACAATAGGCATGGGTAAAAATATGGATAATAGCTTAGAAAGCAGTAGTATGAGTGTTATGAGCATGGGAAATAGTGATATAAAATTAGGTCATAATTTACATAATGCAGATTCTAATTTTACAAAATTCAGTAAAGATGAGATAGATAAAATTTCAAATATAAAAGAAATAAAAAATATAAATCCAATTATGGAGTTAAATGGATATTTTATTACAAATCCAAAAGATTTAACAAATGAATATAAAAGTGAAAATAGAATTGCTAATGAAGATAAAGAAATAGAGCAATATTTAGATGTTGAAGGTCATAATAAAAAAAGTTTAGATAATTTAAGTCAATATATTGAAAGAGGAGAAAATATCAATACTAAAAGCGATAGTAAATATCCAAAAGCTTTAGTAACAAATCATTTTTATTCTATACAAGAAGGATCGACTCAAACAAAACTATTTAACAATCTGAAAGTAGGAGATTTAGTAGATATAAAAATACCTATTCTAAAAAATAATAAGTTAGAATATAAAACTCAAAAAATAGAAGTTGCTGGAATATTAGATGGATACTATGTTTTAAAAGAAGGTGGTATTTGTTCTGGAATGAAAGTTATACTAAATGAAAATGACTTTAAAAATATAAGTGGTATGAATAACTATAATAAAATAAATATACAAATTGCAAAAAATAGCGATGAAAAAGCTCAGAGTGAAATAGAAAAAATTACAAAAAATAATCCGTTTTCAAATATAGAAAGCAAATATAATTATGAAAATTACTATATAAAACAAACTGAAAAAAATACAAAAGAAACATTAGTAATTGTAGGGATAATATTACTAATATCTTCTATAAACATACTTTGCATAATAAAGGCAAATATAATGACTAGAATGAAAGAAATATCTACATTAAGAGCAATAGGTATGAGTATTAAAAAGGTTAAAAATATGATTATAAAAGAAAATATAATGTATGCTATATTTGCTTCTATAATAGCTAGTGGATTTGCAACTCATAGTATTTATTCCTTTACAAAACTTTCAAATGAAATACATAGACAAGGATTAGGAACAGCAAAGGCTATGGAATTTAGACCACCTGTACTTGAAAGTGTAGAATTTTTAATAGCATCTATAGTTATATGTTTAGTAGCAGTGATTTTATGTAAAAAGAAAATAGAAAAAATGAGTATAGTAGAAGGGTTGAACACAAATGAATAAAGGTGGGGGTTGTATGGAGAATATATTAGATGTAATAAATTTAAATAAAATTTACGGTAAGGGTGAAAATAAAGTACAAGCATTAAATGATATAAATCTATGTATAGAAAAAGGTAAATTCACAGCTATAATAGGTCCTAGTGGAAGTGGAAAAAGTACTCTTTTAAATTGTATAGCAGGTTTAGATAATATATCATCAGGAAAAGTTATTTTAAATGGAAAAGATATTTCAACTTTAAATGATAATAGTCTATCAAAATTAAGAAGTGAAGAATTTGGGTTTATATTTCAAAGCTTTAACTTAATACCAGTTGTAAATGTATATGAAAATATAATACTTCCAATATCAATAGATAATAAAAAAGTAGATAAAGTATATGTAGATAATATAATTGATAAGCTAGGACTTAAAGATAAAATAAATAAATTTCCAAATGAGCTAAGTGGAGGGCAACAACAAAGAGTTGCTATTGCAAGAGCTTTAGCTAACAAACCTAAAATAATATTTGCAGATGAACCAACAGGTAACTTAGATACTAAAACTACAGATGAAGTTATGAATTTACTAGAAGGTTGTGTTAAAGAATTTGGACAAACCCTGGTTATGATAACTCATAATAATGAAATTGCTAAAATGGCAGATATTTGTATAGAAATAAGAGACGGAAAAATTGTGAATATATAAAAATAAAAATGACTAAGATAGAAAATATATTTTCTACTTAGTCATTTTTTGTTCCCATCTTAAATCATTTCCTATAAATTTAACCATTCTAAATCTATCAAATATTCTAGAGAAAATTCTCTGAGCATAAATATCTCCTAATTGCATAGGGGATAAATTAGTTGAAATTATAGTTTTCTTTCCAGATAGTAACCTAGTATTTAATATGTTGAACAATTCACTATTAGTAAAAGAGTTTGTAAGCTCTGTCCCTAAGTCGTCTATAATTAATAAATCACAATCAAATAAATTAGCATAATTATCTTTAGTTATATGGTCATCTGTGTTTTTAAATTTATAGTCTTCTATTATTTCAAACATTTTAAAAGCAGTTTGGTATATAACTAAATAACCTCTATCTAAAAGTTCCTTTGCAACACAGTTACACATAAAACTTTTACCTAATCCCGTATCACCATAGAATAGCATATTTTCACCATTATCTTTATCGAAGTTCATAACAAAACCTTCACAAATAGATAATATTTCTAATATATTTTCTTGTGGAGAAATATCTCCATCAGCAGATCTATTAGGAGAAAATATAGAAGGATCAAAAGTAGAAAAGTTTTGTTTATTAAGAACTCTAGATAAATTAGACATTTTGTAAGCTTCATTAACTATTTTTTGTTTTAAGCAGTTACATTTATGACCATTAGATAAAAATCCTTTATCTTTACATATAGAACAGTCATATTTAATATCTAAATATCCATTTGGAACACGATTATCTGATAATAATCTTTGCTTTTTAGCTTTTAGTTCATCCATTCTAATTTTTGTTTCATTTAATATAGTTTCTTTATCATTAGGATTTTGAAGAATTAATTTAGCAAGCTTTAATCCGATTTTTCCTATTTCACTATCTATTTCTTTAATTTCAGGTATTCTAGAGTAGACCTTCTTTTTTCTTTCTTGTAATTCATATTCAGATTGTTCTCTTTTTCTTTCATAAGAAGTTAGAATTTCTCTCAATGTTGCTTCTCTCATATAATCACCTACTTACAATAAATTATCTAAATTTACCTTTTTGACTTTCTTGTAGCATTTTCTCAAGTTCATCTGGGCTATATTTAGTAAATGTTTGATTTATATTATGGAACCTAGTTTTTACATGTTGATTATTACTGTTATTTTTATTTGCGTTATTACTAGTTTTTTTAGTTTCAGATTTACGTTTGAATTCTTCTTCTGATACTTTTAAATCAGCTAGTGTTTTAATATTTTTCTCATTCCAACTCTTAACAATACCATTAATATAAGATATTGAAGGATTTGAAATGTTTTTTGATTTAGAACATGCTTCTAAAACAAGCTCTATATCAAAATTGTATTTATCAAACCAAGTGTCCATAACTTCCTTCTCTGATCTTGTAGGTTGTCTAGAAAATCCTAATTCATTAAATACAGTTTTGTACATCATAAAGCGCTGGCTTCGTTCTACAAAGCTATTTTTTACTTCTTCAGGAGTATACAGATTAGCATCGTACCAGTTTCTTATAACACCTTCAATATAACTTACAGGCTTAGCAGTTCCTGTTTGCTCTTTAACATGTTCATAAGCGCATATAATCATATCTGTACTCATATTATACTTATCGATCATTTCTAAAATAGAAATTTTTTCACTAGGTTGAAGGTATCTTCCTACAACTTGATTTATAGAATTAAACATTTTTCTTATGTGAGGACTTTCACCAGCAGAAACGATGCTATTAACATCGGATTTTATAGATTGATTTGGACTTAATATATTATCCATATATATTTTTTTCAAGTCTAAAAACTCTATAGAGAAACTAAAATCATCATTACCTTCATTTTTATGCTTTTTAACTAATTTTTTCTCTTCCCAGAAATCCCAAGCTGCTAATACATCAGATAATGGTATATTTAAATTTTTTGCAATAGAATTATTATTAAACTTAGGGTTAGAAGTCATATCGCAAGCATATCTATAACCTAAAAGATAAACTTGTACGTATAATCCATTAGCCATTGGCATAAATATATCTATAAATATGTTATCAATAGTAGTTTGGCCTAAATCTATTTCATTGACTTCTTTAAAAAACATTTTATCACCTCAAATTGATTATATCATAAAATCTATTACAAATTTATGATGTAGATAATTAAAAAAAATATTCACTAAATATAAAGGGGGCGAAGTTTAATTGGTTGTTGACTTTAGAAAAAAAACTAGAAGAAATATATCTATGCTTATGGCAGGAATAATTTTTTTAGTTGGTTTAATTTATTTTGATAAAGAATCAGAAAAACAAGTTTTTAATAATATTAATAATAAAGTAAATGAATATAAAATGGATGTAATACTTGATGATGAAAGTAAAAGGTTAATGTGTAATCAAACTATAGATTATGTAAATAATACAAAAGAAAGTTTAGATAGCATATATTTTCATATATATCCAAATGCTTTTTCAGAAGAAGAAAATGTACCTTTTGAAAAAAGTCAGATGAAACAAGCTTATCCAAAAGGGTTTAATGAGGGATATATAGATATCAAAAACATTATAATCAATAATAGCAAAGCAGAATATAGCATAGAGGGAGAAAAAAATGATATATTGAATATTAAACTTAATAAAGGGTTAAAAGCCAATGAAAATATAAAAATAGATATTAAGTTTAACGTTAAACTACCTAATTCAGAAGGAAGATTTGGTTATGGAGAAAATACAATTAATATAACAAATTGGTTTCCTATAGCATGTGTCTATGATGAGCGAGGATGGAATACAAAAAGTTATGAAACTATTGGAGATCCATTTTATAGTGATATAAGTAATTTTAAAGTTACAATATTATCTCCTGCTAAGTATGACATAGCAACCACAGGAAAAGTAATTGAAACAAAAACGGATAATAAGAAAGATATGAATACAATAGAAGCAAAGAATGTAAGAGATTTTGCATTTATTTTAAGTGATAAGTTTCACATAGAAAAAGATAATATAAATAATGTTGAAATAGTAACTTATAGTCTAGATAGTAAATATTCAAAATTGGCAACAGATGTAGCTAGAGATTCCATAAAAATATTTAGTGATATGTTTGGTCAATATCCATATGAGAATTATTCAGTTATAGCGAGTGATTTTTACATAGGGGGAATGGAGTATCCTAATTTATCTATGATAGATAAAAGTTTATACAGTAATATGAATAAATTTTTACTAGAGTATGTAATAGCACATGAAACAGCACATCAATGGTGGTATGGAGTAATTGGAAATGATGAAGTAAGTGAGCCGTGGATAGATGAAGCTTTGACTGAATATTCTACTATACTTTACTTTGAAAAAAAATATGGAGCAGATGCAGCAAGTAGATTGATGGAAACGATGGATACTCAAACAAGATCTTACTCAGATAAAGATATATTCAAATCAACTGATCAGTATAAAAGTTCAACTGAATATAGTTTAAATGTTTATACTAAGGGAGCGGTAATGTTTCATAGAATAAGAGAAGAAGTAGGAGATAAAGTATTTTTTAAGGTTTTGAGGGAGTATTATGAAACTTATAAGTTTAAAAATGTAAATGGAACTCAGTTTGTGGAATTGTGGGGAAAAAATGGAGTAGATATAGAAAAAATTATAGGTAAATATAAGTAAATTTGAAATTGAGGCTTAAATTTTATTTTAAGCCTCAATTTTTTTGGTATAATATAATTTATGATTATTAAAGAAGGAAGGTGACCGCATGCTAGAATATAGTTCTATAGGGAGTGGGAGTAGCGGAAATTGTCATTATATTGGATGTAAGAATACTAAGGTTCTAGTTGATGCAGGCCTTAGCGGAAAAAAGATAACAACTAATTTGAAAAATTTAGATATAGATGCAAGTGATATAAAGGGGATATTTATAACACATGAACATTCAGATCATATAAAGGGAGCAGGTATATTATCTAGAAAATTTAATATACCTATATTTGCAAATGTAAAAACATGGTGTGCAATGAAAGATAAGATAGGGGATATAAAAGATGTTAATATGAAAGTTTTTGAAAATGATAAGACTTATGCACTAGATGACTTAGTAGTAAGACCATTTTCAACATCTCATGACTCGGCAGATTCCGTTGGATTTAATTTTTATAATAAAAAACACGAAAAAATTTCGATTGCAACAGATATAGGATGCATAACTGAAAATTTAAAGAAACATTTATACAAGTCAAAATTAGTAGTATTGGAGTCTAATTATGATCCTAATATGCTAATGATGGGATCATACCCATATGCTTTAAAGAAGAGGGTTATGTCTGAAACAGGGCATTTGTCTAATGAAGAAGCAGCTAAGTTTTGTGTAGATCTAGTAAACCAAGGAACTGAGTCTATATTACTTGCACATTTAAGCAAAGAAAATAACTTCCCAGAGTTAGCTTACGAAACATCTAAGGGTATATTACTTCAAAATAATATGGTAATAGGACAAGATCTAAAGTTAGATGTTCTTTTGAGAGAGGAAGCATCGGATATATATAGATTATAAAGATTGGAGAAATTTATGAATATAACTGTAATAAGTGTAGGAAAACTTAAAGAGAAATATTTAAAGTTAGGGATAGAGGAGTTTAGTAAAAGACTATCTAAGTATTGTAAGTTAGATATGATAGAGCTAGATGATGAGAAATGTCCAGAAAATTTAAGTGATAAGGACATGGAGATTGTAAAAACAAAAGAAGGTAATAAGATTTTAAGTAAGATAAAGAATAATAGTTATGTAATAGCTTTAGCGATAGATGGAAAAAATTTATCATCTGAGGAGTTAGCTGATACTATTAGTAATCTAGCTGTTAGAGGTAATAGTCATATAACATTTATAATAGGTGGGTCTTTAGGATTATCGAATGAAGTTTTAAAAAGAGCAGATTATAAATTATCTTTTTCAAAGATGACATTCCCTCATCAAATGATGAAATTAATTCTTTTAGAACAAGTATATAGAGCGTTTAGAATAAATAATAATGAACCGTATCACAAGTAAGTGATACGGTTCATTATTATTTTACTATAAAATAAATTTAACAACTTATTATAAAGGGTATGTAATAAATAATGAGTAAATAATAAAAAATATTTAAAGAACTTCTTATGATTAAAAGTAATCTTTTTATTATAAAAAGAATTTTAAATAACAAGTAATAATAAAATTATTATTAAGGTATGATTTTACTCGATAAATAGAGTTATGTAATAACTTAAATATAAAAAGGAGTAGTAAAAATGGATAGTTTAAAAGGAGAAGTCTGTAGAGAAAAAGATAATACTATAATAATAATAAAATTAAATAAATTTTGTAGAAGCGTAAAAGTTTATTATAAAAATAGTTTGAAAGATAAAGAGATATTCTTAATTAGCTTTGAGGATACAAATGAAATTAAATTTAAAGACCCAAATCCAAACAATAGAACCTTCTATAGTATAGAAGTAGGTAATGAAAAGATTATATTAGCAGAAAGAATTGTACCTTTAAAAAACTTTACCAACTTTAGAGATTTAGGAGGATATGAGACAAAAGATGGTAGAAAAGTAAAATGGGGATTATTTTATAGATCAGAAGAACTTTCAAATTTAAAAGGAAGTGATTTAGAATACTTTAAAAGTCTAGGAATAAAAAATGTACTAGACTATCGAGCTGAAGATGAACGTAAACCAAGTCCTGATGTAGAGGTAGATTCAGTTAATAATATAAATATTCCAGGGATGAATCTAAATGGCAACAATAATTTAGATATGACAGTATATGTTAAAGAGATGCTAGCTGGGAATGACAATGCCATAGATCCAGTAAAATTATTAAAAGAAGCTTATAAAACTATGCCTATAAATAATCCTGCATATAAAGAGCTATTCAAGTTATTTAAAAACCCAGACAATACAGCAATACTTCAACACTGTACTGCAGGTAAAGATAGAACAGGGGTAGGATCAGCATTGATATTATTAGCACTCAATGTAGATGAAGAAATAGTTATAAAAGACTATTTGGAAAGTAATAATAGTAGAAAAGAATTTAATAAAAAAATAATGGAAGAATATAAAGAATATATAATAAATGAAAAAATAGAGAAAATGGCTAAAAGTATATTAGGTGTTAATGAAGACTTAATAAAATCTAGTTTAAATTCAATAAAAAGCAAATATGATAGTTATGAGGAATATTTTGAAAAAGAGTATGGAATAACTAGAGCTGAACTAGAAAACTTAAGAGATATATATTTATATTAAAATTTTAATTAAATAATAAAAAAAGACACTCAATAATAAAACAAAAAGTTTTAAGTATGAGTGTCTTTTTAGTAATTTATTTACTTGCGTATGATTAATAAGTCATAGTAGAAGCTAAACTCATTCCTATTGCGAATATAGCGACAAAGTATAAAACTATAAATAATATACTTAATATAAATGACCATAATCCAGCTTTATTCCAAGTTTTTTGAACAGCTAAGAATGTTTCAACATCAGTGTAAGTTCCTTTTTTCCAAGCCCATTGGTTACCTTTTGCTCCACATACAAACATCCAAACAAGGTTGAATACAGGTATAAAGCATAATAAAGGTAAATAAGAACCATTACCTAATCCCCAAAAGATATTAAACATAAAAGCTCCCCAGTTCCATTTTTTTATTTCATTAGGAACTTGTAAAGTGTTTTGATTTTCCATAAATATATCCTTCTTTCCAAAAAAGTTTAATTTGCTAAATAACAATTACATATTATACCAGTTAAAATTGTCGATTATTGTCAATTAATGCGATAAAATGTTATTCAATGTAAAGATTTTGTGACAAGATATAAAATATTTATAAATTCTATAAAATAAAAAAATTATATTCACTAGAAAGTAATACTTTTAGTGAATATAATTTTTTTATTTTAGGAAATTTTAAGTTTACTTATATATATTAATTTCAAACAGATAGGGGGTGAAAATATGAAAGAAAAAAAGTTTAGACATGAAATTAAGCATTATATAAATACATCAGATTATTTAGCAATCAAAAGTAGATTAACTAAAATAATGAGCTTAGATAAAAATTCAAATAAAGAAAATGAATATAAAATTAGAAGCCTTTATTTTGATAATTTTAGAGACAAGGTTTTGATGGAAAAAATCAATGGGATAAGTATAAGAGAAAAATTTCGTATAAGATACTATAATGATGATCACTCGTTTATTAAATTAGAAAAAAAATCAAAGGTGAATGGGTTGTGTTCTAAAGATAGTGAGTTAATAACTAAAGCTGAGTGTGAAAAAGTAATTGAAGGCGATATAGAATTTTTACTTGAAAGTAATAAGCCTTTATTTATTGAGTTTTATTCAAAAATTAAATCGGAGTTATTAAGACCTAAAAGTATTGTTGATTACACAAGAGAAGCTTATATTTATAAAATGGGAAATGTAAGAATAACCTTTGATAAAAAAATTAGGACAGGAATTCAAAGTAAAAATTTATTTGATAATAATTTACCGACTATAGAATCTATAGATAGTAATGTAATAGTTTTAGAAGTTAAGTTTGATGAATATTTACCAGAGATAATACAAGATATCATACAAACTAATAATCGTAGAGCGACTGCAATTTCAAAATATGCAGCATCTAGAATATATGGATAAAAAATTAGGAGGAAAAGATAATGTCTAACCAAGCAGTAAATTTTAGTGATGTTTTCAAATCAAGTTTTGTTGAAAAAATGACATCTATATCATTTTTAGATATGTTAATAGCAATGTCACTTGCATTTGTATTAGGACTATTTATAATGCAGGTTTATAAAAAAACATTTAAAGGAGTTATGTACTCATCGACATTCAGTATGTCTTTAATGGCTCTTACATTAATTACAACATTAATTATATTAGGAGTTACATCTAATGTAGTTCTTTCTCTAGGGATGGTTGGTGCATTATCTATAGTTCGTTTTAGAAGTGCAGTAAAGGAACCTATGGATATAGCATTTTTATTTTGGTCAATTAGTGAAGGAATAGTATTAGGAGCGGGATTAATTCCATTAGCTGTATTAGGAGCAATTTTTATAGGAGTTATAATGGTACTATTTGCAAATAAAGAAACAACTGATAACCCATATATATTAGTTGTTAACTGTGATAGTGATAATAGTGAAAATAAAATATTAGAAAAAATTTCTAATAGTGTAAATAGATATTGTGTTAAATCTAAAACTGTTTCACCATCAAATGGAATTGAAATGACTGTTGAAGTTAAGTTGAAAAATGTTACAACAAACTTTGTTAACGAGATATCTACTATAAAGGGTGTTTCAAATGTAGTTTTAGTAAGCTACAATGGAGATTATATGGCTTAAAAGTAATAGTATACTGACTTATTACAAATAAGGTGGTGAGACTGAGTGATAAATGACAAGCAGAGTAAATATATATCTTTAATAAGTATAATATTATCGGTAGTATTTATTATAGCATCTTTACATATACCTCAAAAACAAACCGATACAGAATTTGAAGTTACAACAGAAGATGTTTTAGATAAAAATAGTATAACAAGTATAGATATAAAAATTAAAGACAGTGATTGGGAATGGATTTTAGAAAATGCAACAAAAGAAGAATATAAAAGTGCAGATATAACTATAAATGGTGAAACTTTTTATAATGTGGGAGTAAGAGCAAAAGGAAACTCAAGTTTAACTTCCGTAGCAAATGATAGTACAACAAATAGGTATAGTTTAAAAATTGATTTTGGACAATATATTGATGGTCAAACATATCATGGAATTAGAAAGTTGGCTTTAAATAACAATATATCAGATACAACTTATATGAAAGAGGCTATTTCTTATGATATATATAATCTTCTAGGTATACCAACTCCAGAGTATTCTTATACTGATATAAAGATAAATGGATCTGATTGGGGATTATATTTGGGAGTAGAAGTTATAGATGAGAGATTTATTGAAAAAAATTATGGAGAATTAGCTGGGAATTTATATAAGCCAGAAACAATGGGTATGGAAGGAAATAAGGATAATAATGGAGGTATGCAAAGACCAGATCATAATGAAGACATGCCAGAAATGGGTGGAAAACCACCTGAGATGAATGGAGAAATTCAAAATCCCCAAATTAATAATGAAGAATTAGAAAATAATGCTGGAGCCCCTAAAATGGGAAATAAAAATAGTCAGGGTGCAGATTTAAAATATATTGATGACAACATAGACAGTTATTCAATTTTAAGAGATAGTGCAGTATTTGATAACACAAAAGATAAAGATTTTAAAAAAATTATTGAAATGATGGAAAGCCTAAGTACTGGAGAAGATATAGAAAAGCATTTAAATGTTGAAGAAGTTCTAAAATACTTTGCGGTAAATACATTTTTAGTTAACTTAGATAGTTACTCAGGAGGAATGTATCACAATTATTATTTATATGAAAAAGATGGAGTATCTGAAATACTACCATGGGATTTAAATATGTCGTTTGGAGGATTTTCTATTAAAGATGGAGAAAAAGCAATAAACTTTCCTATTGATTTACCGGTAACAGGAAATTTAGAAGATGCACCTCTTATAGGTAAGCTTTTAGAAAATGATGAGTACAAAGAACTTTATCATAACTATTTGAAGCAAATATCAGAGAAGTATTTTAGTAATGGAACTTTTAACAATAGAGTTACTCAAATAGATAAATTAATTAGTGATTATGTAAAAAATGATGCTACAGCATTTTATGATTACGAAGAATATAAAACTGGTGTAAGTGAGTTAATAACTTTTGGAGAAGATAGAAATAAAAGTGTACAAGCTCAATTAAATGGAAAACAACCATCAACAGAGTATGGAAATATAGTAACTAGTTTAAATTTACCTGCATTAGGGCAACAAAATATGGGGAAAATGAAAGAGATAAATGATGAAGAAAAATCTGATGAAAAATTTATGGAAACTATAAATAATAATACTGAAAATAATTTGAACAAATCAAGTGAAGATAAACAAGAAGAACTAAGAGATGATAATAATCAAATGATGCCACCAAATATGGAAGGCAATAAGGAAAATACATGGATTTACTATTTGACATTAGGGATAACTTTAACCATGTTAGTAGGTGCAACCATATTTATTAGCAAATATAAAAGAAAAAGATATTAATATATATAATAGTCAAAAATATCGTTTTTTATGGTTAAATTAGATGAAAATTTGTCAATATAAGAATACTATGATATTATATAGTCCTATGAATAACTAGAATTTACAATTGAACGGAGGAATTATAGATATGGAAAATTTACCAAATTGTCCTAAATGTAACTCAGAATATACTTACGAAGATGGAAGTCTTTTAGTTTGTCCAGAGTGTGCTCATGAGTGGAATCCAGATGCAGCAGCAGAAGATGCAGTTGTTATAAAGGATGCAAACGGAAACGTGTTAAATGATGGAGATGCAGTAACAGTTATAAAAGACCTTAAAGTAAAAGGAAGTTCATCATCTATAAAAATAGGTACTAAAGTAAAAAGTATACGTTTAATACCAGATGCAGCAGATGGACACGATATAGAGTGTAAAATAGACGGATTCGGAGCTATGAAATTAAAATCTAGCGTTGTTAAAAAAGCATAATAATATAAAAAACACTAATCTTTTAGAAGGTTAGTGTTTTTTATATTATTAATTAAATGACTATTTATTGGATTTTATATTAATACATAAAATAAACTAGGATTGAACAATATATTAGAGGGAATTTAAAATAAACTTAAAGGAGATTTTATTATGAAACCTAATCCAGACAATAGAAAAGATAATGTAGAAAAAATACAATTCAATATTGACAGTACTATAAAAAATATTAGGTTAGCAGATAAAATGATATCAAAAACAGATGATCCAAAAACTAGAAAAGCATTGGAAGAAAAAAATGAAAGAAGAGAAGATGCTTTAAGTTACATGAGAAGTGAAATTAAAGATGAAGCACAATCTAGAGAAAATAATTATAAATAGATGAAAAGAGAGCTTAATAGCTCTCTTTTTTTATAAAATATCACGCTAAGACTTAACTTATAACGCTATTTTATATCGTAATTAATATATTTTTAGTATAATATAATAATTATAAAGAATCAATACAAAACAATAATAAACAATATAAATTAAGAATAAATAAGAGGTGAAAAGTTTGTTTTTAGAAGAAAGATATGAAAAAATTATAGATATGATTAAGCTAAATGGAAAGGTAAAGGTTAAAGAACTATCTAAGTTTTTTGATGTAACAGAAGATTGTATAAGAAAAGATTTAAAAGAATTAGAAAATAGAGGACACCTAAAAAGAGTCTATGGAGGAGCTATAATTCAAAGGGATCACATAGATCTTAAAAACATAGATGAGAGAAAAAATATAAATAAAAAAGAAAAAAGCTTAATAGCTTTAAAGGCAATTAAATTAATCAATGATGAAGATGTAGTATTTTTAGATGTATCTACTAATAACTTGGAAATTGCAAAAGAGTTAAATAAAACTAATAAAAAAATTACAATAATAACAAATATGATAGAAATTGTATGGGAATTAAGGTTAAACAATAATATAAAAGTAGTTTCTATAGGTGGGGAATTTAATAAAAAAGTAGAAGCTATTGTAGGAGGAGCGGCAGATAGATACATAAGAAACTTTAATTACGATAAATGTTTTATAGGAGTAGGAGGAGTTAATAAGGATACAGGAGATATAAGCACAATACATTTAGAAGATGGAGATACAAAGAAAACAATAATAGAATGTTCAAATAAAAGTTATATAGTAATGGAGAATGAAAAATTTAATTACGATGAGTTTTATAAATTTGCTACAATAGATGATATAACAGGTATAATAACAGAAAATGAAATAATAGAATAAGCATATAATTAATGGAGATATAATTATGAATATAGCAATAATGATTTGTAGGAAACTTATAAATAAGTGTAGTTGTACAGGTTGTTTTGATGTGTACAACTCTCTATCAGATTCTTTTGAAATATATGAATCTGAAAAACCTAAATTAGTTAGCATTTTTTGTTGTAAAGGATGTGGTAGTACTAAGTTTGAAGGTGAAGATTGGTGTCACAAAATAAATCAGTTAAAAAATAGAGATGTATATAATATACATTTAGCAAAATGTATAGAAATAGAATGTAAAGATTATGAGAAACAAGTACAAGACTTAAAAAATGAAGGGTTTAAAGTAATACGTGGAACTCATAAATAAAAATATTAAGGAGATTTATTATGGAAATATTTGCAATAGGACATTCTAATTATCCTTATGAAAAGTTAATAGATATGATAAAAAAATATAATGTAAATTGTGTTGTAGATATAAGGGAAACGCCTTATTCAAAATATAATATTCAGTATAATAAAGAAGATTTAAAAGAGAGCTTAAACAAAGATGGGTTTTTGTATATATACATGGGATATGAATTTGGAGCAAAAAGACAAACTAGAGAATCTTACAATGAAGAAGGGTATGCAGACTTTAAAGAAGTAATCAAAGAAGAATTATTTAAAAGAGGAGTAGAAAGACTTAAGAAAGGTATCGAAATGGGTTATAAGATAGTTTTATTAGGAGCTATGCAAGAACCTATAAGATGCCATAGAAGTATAATGGTAGGTAGATATTTAAATAAAAATGGATTTAATGTTAGATATATATTACATGAAGGAGATTTAGCAAATCAACAAAATATAGAAGAGGAATTATTAAATAAATATTTTAGTGAAAGAAATCAATTAAGTATAGATAATTTACTAGGTACAAATAAATCAAAGGATGAAATGATAGAAGAAAGTTATAATTTTGCTAATAAAGAAATTGGTTATAGAACAGAAAAAATAAGTAAATAAGATTAAGATATTAAGGGGAAATATATATGATAATAGATAGTATGGAATGGCATTATAGAGATAATTATCCAGAAAATATAGATAGAGTTAATGCGGCTACTCATATTGGAATATTTTTAGCTTGGATTATAGATAATAATTTTGAGAGTGAATACTTAAAAAAGATTTTAGATAGTGATATAAAAAAAGTTAAAAGAAGAGAAATTACAGGAAGAGAATTTCTAATTAATAATTGTAATAAAGCTTTAGAAGACAAATTTATAGATAAAAAAGTACTAGAGTTTACATTAGGATATTATTTGAGTAGTAGAGAGGACTATTGTCAATATATAGCTGATTATATTGAAATTTTTAAAAAAGATGAAATAAACTCAACATATGAAGTAGAAGATGTGTGGGAAAATTATGATAGAGTTTTTTTGATTATAAGCAAGAGATATAATGAGTGGAAATTAAACAATAAATAAGCTAGCAAGGTACTAACTTAAATATAGTTAGCACCTTGTTTTTATATATTAAGCATTTTGAAGACTTTGACCTATTCCTTTTTCTTTTAACTTTTCTAGCATATCAGTAGTCATCTTGTTTAAATCGTATTCAAATTTGAATCCCCACTCATTTACTGCACAAGATGGGTCTATAGAATTTGGCCAAGACTCAGCTATAGATTGACGAACAGGATCTACATTATATCCAAATTCAAAATCAGGTATATGCTTTTTAATTTCAGCAGCTATTTCTTCAGGAGAGAAATTCATAGCAGTTATATTAAATGCATTTCTATGAACTAATTTAGAACTATCAGCTTCAAGTAAATCAACAACAGCTTGAAGAGCATCAGGCATATACATCATATCCATCTTAGTTCCCTCAGCTATAAATGACTCGTATTTTTTAGCTTTTAAAGCTTCATAGTATATATCTACAGCGTAGTCAGTAGTTCCACCACCAGGAGGTGTTACATATGAGATAAGACCTGGGAATCTTACACTTCTTGTATCTACTCCAAATTTATTAAAGTAGTAATCTGATAATAATTCTCCAGCAACCTTAGTTACACCATACATAGTATTAGGTCTTTGTATAGTGTCTTGAGGTGTTAAATCTTTTGGAGAATTAGGACCAAATGCAGCTATAGAGCTAGGGGCAAAAAGTGTTGCTTTAGTTTCTTTAGAAACTTCTAAAGCATTTACTAGTCCTCCCATATTTAATTTCCAAGCAAATTGAGGTTTTTGCTCTCCTACAGCAGAAAGCAATGAAGCTAGGTGAATTATAGTATCTGCATTGTGCTTTTTGGCCATGTGACCCATAGCTTCCATATCCATAACATCTAAAATTTCAAATAAACCATCACTAACAACTTCGCTACCTTCCATAAGGCGTATATCTGTAGCTAAAACATTATCTTTTCCATATTCCTTTCTTAACTTAGCAGTTAATTCAGAACCTATTTGTCCTAAAGCTCCTGTAATAAGAATTTTTTTCATATAGTTATCCCCCTACAAAATAAATTAAAATTTTTACTTTATAACATCTAATTCCTTACCTACTTTTTGATATATAGATAAAGCTTGATCTAACATTTCTTTAGTATGAGCAGCTGTTGGCATATTTCTAACTCTTCCTGTTCCCTTTGGAACAGTAGGGAAGACTATAGATTTAGCATATACTCCTTCTTCTAATAATCTTTTACTAAATAATTGAGTTTTAGCTTCATCACCTATAATACAAGGAGTTATAGGTGTTTCACTATTTCCTATGTTAAATCCTAAAGACTTTAATCCAGATTTAAGATAATTTCCATTTTCCCAAACTTTTGAAACTAAAGAGTCATCTTCCATAAGGATATTTATTGCTTCAGTACATGCTGCAGCAGCCCCTGGAGTTAATGATGTTGAGAATAAGAATGGTCTACCTCTAACTTTTAACCAATCAATTAAATCTTTTGAACCTGCAACATAACCTCCAACAACACCTATAGCTTTAGATAGTGTACCTATTTGGAAATCCACTTTACTAGATAATCCAAAATGCTTACAAGTACCAGCTCCATTACCAGTAACACCAGAGCCATGAGCATCATCAACATAAGTGATTAAATCAAATTCTTCAGCTATTTCAACTATTTCTGGTAATTTAGCTATATCACCATCCATAGAGAAGACTCCATCAGTTATAACCATAATTTTATTATAATTACCACTATCCCTAGCTTCTTTAGCCTTAGATCTTAAATCATCCATATCTGAATGTTTAAATCTTATTATTTTAGAACCAGACAATTTACAACCATCTATAATAGATGCGTGGTTAAGCTCGTCTGATAATATAGCATCGTTTTTATCCATAACACCTTGTATAGCACCCATATTGCAGTTGAAACCAGACTGAAAAGCTATAGCAGCTTCCGTGCCTTTAAATTTAGCTATAGTTTCTTCGAGAATATCATGTATCTCTAAAGTTCCATTTATTGTTCTTACAGCACCAGCTCCAGCACCATATTTTTTTGTAGCATCTATACTTGCATTTATTAATCGTTCATTTGTAGCTAGTCCAAGATAATTATTTGATGATAGATTTATAAGTTGTTTTCCGTTTATAGTTATGATAGGCCCATTTGAACTTTGAAGAGAATCTATTTTGTTATATAATCCTTTAGATTTTAAATCATTAAGGTTTTCATTGAGAAAATTATATAAAGCTTTATTTTTTATACTTGTATCTGAACTCATAGAGTATCCCCCTTAAAATTAATTATTTACAATATAATTTTAAGTTTTTAAATTTATAGTTGTAAATAAGAATCGAAATTCAAATACTTGTAAGAATTAACAAATACTACATAAATATTCCTTAAATGTATAGTAAAATATATAAAATTGAAAAAACTATGTAAAATATAATCATATTTACTGTTAAAAATATAAAAAGTTTGATATTCTATTAATCTAAAAAACATTTTGACATCAAAGGAAGGACCTAAAGTATGAAAAAATTTGATATGAGTAAATTTTTAAAAGAATATACTATAGTAACTATAGGTGTAATCTTAGTAGCAGCTGCAATACAATACTTTTTTGCTCCAAATAATATAGCAGCAGGAGGGCTTAGTGGATTAGCATTAATAATAAATTATTATGTACCTAACTTATCGATAGGAACTATAATATTTTTAGGAAACCTAATATTATTTGCTATAGCATTTTTATTAATAGGTGGGGATTTCGGATTAAAAACTATATATGCAAGTTTTATGTTATCTATTGTTATAGAATTTATGGATAAAATAATGCACTCATATGCAATAACAACAAACTTATTGACAGCTACTATAGTAGGAACATTAGTTACTGCAATAGGTTTAGCTATAGTATTTGCTACAAATGCATCTACAGGGGGAACAGATATATTAGCTAAAATTTTAAATAGCTATTCAACTTTAAACATAGGGATTTCTCTTTTAGTAGTAGATTTATTTGTTGCAATAGTAGGTGGATTTACTTTTGGTTTAGAGAAAGGTATTTACTCTATATTAGTAATAGTATTAAATGGATTATTAATAGATAGAGTAATTGAGAAAATAGAGAAAAACAGAAATAAAAAGTTAGAAGAAAAAGAAATTAAAAAAGTAGCGTAGTTATTATACTTACGCTACTTTTTTCTTATTTAGTTATATAATTTTTATTAGCCTGATCCCAATTTACTACATTCCACCAATTCTCTATATATTCGTTACGCTTATTTTTATATTTTAAATAATAAGCATGTTCCCATACATCTATAGCTATAATAGGTGTTAGTTCCATTGATATAGGAGTATTTTGATTTGCAGTAGATATAATTGATAATTTACCTTTGTCGTCAGAAACTAACCAAGCCCAACCTGATCCAAATCTAGTTAGAGCAGATTTACTAAATTCATTTTTGAAATTTTCGAAAGAACCAAAATCTCTTTCTATAGCCTTCAATAAATCACCAGAAGGTTCGCCACCTTTATTAGGTCCCATTATAGTCCAAAAGAAATTATGATTGTAAACACCCCCACCATTATTTATAACACTTTGTCTAATATCTCTAGGAAGAGAGCTTAGATTAGATAACAATTCATCAAGACTTTTATCATATAAGTGAGGATAAGTTGATAATGTTTTGTTTAGATTATCTACATATGCTTTATGATGTTTGTCATGATGTATAATCATCGTTTCCTTATCTATGTAAGGTTCAAGGGCATCATAAGAATAAGGTAAAGGCATCAAGGTAAATTTAGTATCTTTTGAAATATCAGCAAAAGATATAGTTGAAAATAATATCAGATTTAAACATATTAAACTAAAGATAAGTTTTAAATTTTTCATATAATCACCTCATAGAATAGTATGTGCAAAAAATATAAATAAATTTAAACTTTTCCTGGGAAATAAATAAGGTTTAAATGGTGTTATTATATTAATATAATAACTAGATTGGTTTTAAATAAAGAAAGGAGAAGAACCATGGAAAATGTATTTGAACGGTACTCTGTAAATAAATTAATATTCATGTTTTCAACACCAGCTATATTTTCACTTATGCTAGAATCATTAACATCAGTAATAGATACAGCTTTTGCAGGTAGATTAGGAGAAATGAGTGAAAATGCTATATCTGCTATGGGAGTATTAAACCCCTTAATATCAATGCTTATAGCTGCTCAATTAGTTTTTGGAGTGTCTACGAGTATAATGATTGCGAAGGGTAAAGGGGAAAAAAGTGAAGAAAGAATAAATAATAGTTTTAAAGTAGGTTACTATTCATCTATAATGCTAAGTTCATTTATATCTTTAATAATATATTTGTTTCACGAAAAACTGTTAACTATAATTGGAGCAAATGGAATAGTTAGAGAATTAGCTAAAGATTATTTATTAATAGCATTAATAACAAATGTATTTAGCTCAGTTGGATATACATTAGTTAACAATGTAAGGGCATTTGGATATCCAAAGATGGAAATGTTTATTACATTTACAGCCACAATAATAAATATAAGTTTAAATGTATTATTTACATTCAAGCTTGATATGGGATTGGTTGGTATAGGGTTGGCAACATTGATAAGTGAAATATACTATGCGGTATTATCAGGTGGATTTTTACTACATAAAAAACTTTGGTTTAAAAAGAGCAAATTGAGAGTTGAACAATATAGAGAAACTTTAACTAGTTTAGTAAAAATAGGATTTGTTCAGTTTTTCATACAATCTTTATCTAGTATAGGTGGATTTATATTCAATAGGACAATTTTATACTATTCTAATATATCTTATGTTGGAGTATGGTCAATAGCACAAAAGACTCATTCTGTATTAATATTGCCACTAGTAGGACTTACACAAGGGATACAATCTGTAATAGCTTATTATGATGGCAGTAATAATGATAAACGAAAGCAAGAGGTTGTTAAGAAAAGTATATTATATAGCTTAATTTATGGAGTTTTTATAACTATTATAATAATAGGATTTACTGATTTTGTAGCTAGGTTATTTACAACAGATAATAGTTTAATAGTTCAAAGTAATCCAGTTATAAAGGTTTCATTTATAGCATTTCCTCTTATGGGGATTATATATACTTTTATATCACTTATGCAGATATCAAATAGAGAAGTAGAGGCTATGACTATAGGATTCTTACGCCAAATAGGAATATTAATTCCATTAGTTATATTGCTTCCATGGATATTTTCAAGAACTAACATATTAGGTATAGAACCTAAGTTTTCTATATTTTTTGCATTACCGATATCTGATATTATAGTTACGATAATTGCTGTTATTTTAAATAAACAAAACTCTATTAAAAGTAAGTAATCATATAAAAACATATAATTATAAAGATTCAATTTTATGGAAATAATAATTACCTAAGAACGGAGGTAATTCCCATGAAAAGAGTTGCTATAATTGGAGCTGGCATTGGAGGCTTATCAACAGCTATAAGACTATTAAAAAATGGATATAAAGTTACGATAATAGAGAAAGAAAGTACAGTAGGCGGAAAAATAAATCAATTGAATCAGTATGGAAATGTATTTGATTTAACGGCAAGTATAGTTATGACACCTCAAATATATATTGACTTGTTTAAAGATATCAATAGGGATTATACAAAGTATATAGACTTGATAAAGTTAGATACTTTGTATAACGTATTTTATAATGATGGAAAAAATTATGAATTTTATAGTGATATAGGCAAAACTATAAAAATGCTAGAAGGTATAGATAAAAATATATCTCAAAATTATTTAGACTATATAACTGATACATATAAAAAGTACATAAATATTAATGATAATTTTTTAAAAGAGCCAATGCTTGAATTAGGTGAAATGATAAATCTAAATACCTTAAATAATGCTATAAAATTAAAGCCAATGTCAAATTCTTATAAATACGTATCGAAATATATAAAAAATGACAAGCTTAGAGATTTCATCATATTTCAAAGTATGTATATAGGTATAAATCCGTATAAGTCATCAAATTTATATACAGTAATACCTGCAATTTCTCAAATTTATGGTTTATGGTATATAAAGGGAGGTATGTATGCATATATAAAAGCATTAGAAAAAATTATATATGAGATGGGCGGAGAAATACATACCAACTTAACTGTTGAAAACATAATAATTGAGAATGGAATAGTAAAAGGTTTAAGTACAAAAAAGAAAGATTATTGGGCGGATATAGTTGTGTGTAATGCGGATTTTCCATATGCAATTAAAAATTTAATAAAAGAAGATAAATATAAAGATAGATATACTGATAAAAAAATAAATCGAATTGATTATTCATGTTCCACGTTTATCATGTATTTAAACTTGAAAAAGAAGTATAAAAAGTTAAAGGTACATAATTTATACATAGGAGATGAATTTAGAAAAAACATAGAAGCTCCTTTTAATGGTGAAATTTCTGATAACCCTTCATTTTATATGTATTGCCCAAGTAAAGTTGATAAAAGCATATGCAGCAACTTTAAAGAAAATTTAAATATAATGTTAAGGGTTCCTAATTTATATTACAAAGATATTATTTGGGATGAAAACCTAATAAAAAAAGTTAGAGATAAACTTATAAGAAGTATATCTAAAATAAAGGGAATGGAAGATATAGAAAAAAATATAGTATTTGAAGAGTATTTAACTCCAGTGGACTTAAAAGAAAAATTTAATGCCTATAATGGTTGTGCATTTGGAGTAGGACATAACCTAAACCAATTAGGATATTTTAGACCAAATATAAAATCTAAGAGTGTGGAAAACCTGTATTTTATAGGGTCATCTACACATCCTGGAAATGGTGTTTCTGTGATTATTGATGGAAGCAAACTTGTAGCAAATGAAATAATAAAAAACAGTTAACTTTTAAAAGTTAACTGTTTTTTATTTAGGAAAATTCTATTATATGAAAATGTTAAAAATAAACATTTTAATATCTGTAAAAATTTAAAGAGATATTTAAAACCGTGCATTCATTATATTTCATAGATAGGAAATTATCAGAAAGAACGTTAACAAATATATATACGGCTAAGTATGTAATATAAGCTACACAGTCTGTGGCTGTAAAATATCTCTTTAAATATGTTATGAAAATAATATCACAAAAAATGTGAAAATTGTAAAAAGTGGACTGAAATCGAGTTTTTACGCACTGAAATCGATATTTCTTATGATTTTAGTGTCAAAATAACCTATCTTAGTCCACTTTTTACATAGGTAAAAATACCTATGCTAATATTTAAAACAAAGAACTATAAAGAATATATAGAAATTTTAAAAATATACGGAGGGGAAATATGAAGAAAAAATATATAGCAATAGCGTGTACTATTGGAGTTGTTTGGATAGGTGCTATAGGTTTTTTAGCAATAAAGAGTAAAGATAAACCTAATGATATTGGAACCGAAGAAAGCATAGAGAGATATGTAATACCTGAAGATAAGAAAATTTTCTTGAATGGAGTTGTACAACCAAAACAATCTAAAGTTTTTTATAAGGATGTAACAAAGGGTGAAGACTATAAAATTAATAAAAAAAATGGAGATTATGTAAGCAAAGGAAGTTTACTTATAACATACACAAATGAAAGTGTTAAAGATCAAATTTCGGAATTACAAGATCAAGTAAATAATTTAAAGAAAGAAAAAAATAAAGTTAATAATAATCCCGAAGTACAAGCTTTAGAAGGTCAAGAGATGGCAACACAATCGATACAAGATCAAATAAAAGATTTAGAAAAAGAAATTTCTAAATTAAAGAAAAAACAATATTCATGTGAATATGCTCCTTTTGCAGGAAAAGTATATATAAGTAATAAAGTTGTAGGAGAAGAAAATCAAGAACTGTTAAAACTTAGAAGTGATGATTTTTATATAAAATCGCAAGTTTCAGAAAGAGAATTAGATAATGTAAAAGAAGATCAACCTGTGGATGTATTAGTTCTAGCAAATGATAAAAAAGTAAAGGGTACAATAGGTGATATATCATATGAACCAGAAAGTCAGGTAGCTTCTTTAGGAGAAGAGGTTTCAGGAGCTTCATCGGTATCTACTTATCCAGTCACAATAGAATTAAAATCACAAGATGATGTAGTAAATGGATATCATGTTCAAGCAAAGCTTAAATTGGGAAATAAAGAATTAAAAATACCTAAGACAGCTGTCAAGAAAGATGGCGATAGTCAATATGTTTATTTAATAGAAGATAATAAGTTAAAAAAACAAACTATAAAAACAAAAGGAACTAAAGGTGAAAATATAGTAGTAATTTCAGGCTTAAAAGAAAAAGATGAAATAGTAGAAGTTATCGGGGATAACATGGAAGAAGGTCAAGAAGTTGAGTAAGATTATTCAATTAGATGGAATACAAAAGTACTATAAAATAGGAAAAGATAGACTTCATGTTTTAAAATCAATAAGCCTGGATATCGAGCATGGAGATTTTGTAATGATAATGGGTAAGTCGGGAAGTGGAAAGACTACTTTATTAAATATACTAGGTTTTTTAGATAGATTTGATGAAGGTGAATATAAATTTAATGAAGAAAATGTAAGTAATTTAAGTGAAGTTGAGAGATCACATTTTAGAAATAAAAATATTGGATTTATATTTCAACAATTTCATCTTATAAACAATTTAAATATATGTCAAAACATAGAGCTACCTATGTTATATGATAATAGATTTAATAAAAAAGAAAGACTAGAAAGAGTTAAAAGAAATCTTAAAATGGTGGGCTTAGAAGACAAATTAAATCAATATCCAAATGAATTATCAGGAGGACAACAACAAAGGATCTCTATTGCAAGAGCGCTTATAAATGATCCTCAGTTAATATTTGCAGATGAGCCAACGGGTGCATTAGATACGAATACGAGTAATGAAATAATGAATATATTAGAAAGTTTAAATAAAGAGGGAAAAACTATAATTATGGTTACTCATGACCCTGATCTAGTTAGATATGCTACTAAAGTTATATATCTAAAAGATGGTGTATTTACAGAGGAGGTCTAGAAAATGAGTTTAGAAAACTTAATTAAGAGTTCGTTACTAAGTTTAAAGGCTAATAAATTAAGAGTATTTCTAACAATGATAGGAATTATTATAGGTATTAGCTCAGTAGTAGTAGTTTTATCAATTGGTGATGGACTTAAAGCTCAGGTATCAAAAGCTACAGGAGAAACAAATGCAAATAAGGTTACAGTAAGTTTTATTCCAGAAAACTATGGAGAAGATATTTCAAGTATAGAACCTTTTATACAGGATGATATATATAACTTAAAAGAAATAGATGGAGTTGAGAAAGTAGAAAAGTCTAAAGAAAATAATGCTATGGATACAGGAAATGAAATTTATACACAAACTAACTTTCTAGACAAGTCAACTTCTATAATGGCATCTGCATATGACGATAAGAGTAGTGATATGTTTTCAAGTGATAAATCAGATAGTGTATTAGAAGGAAGATACTTTAAAAAAAGTGATATAAATAATGATGTAATAGTTTTAACTTATGAAAATTCTCAAGCTTTATTTGCTGAACCTAAAGAGGCTATAGGAAAAGCTATAAATTTAGATGGAACAATGTTTGAGATTATAGGAGTTTTAGAAAAATCAGATGATATATTTTCTTTTAGTGGAGACCTAGTTCAAAAAGCTTCTATAGATAGGATCAATAATATAAAAAATAAAAGTGATGAAGATACTATAACTGCTTTAGATGTATACATATCTCCAGGACATGATTTTAGTATTGTTTCTGAGGAGGTTAAATCTAATTTAGAGGAATCACATTCTGATGTAGCAGGTACATATGAAATATTTAACCCAGGAGAGATAACTAAGGCATTTACTAAGATAATATCAGCGATAACAATGTTTATTACACTTATAACAGCTATATCGTTATTTGTTGGAGGAATAGGTGTTATGAACATAATGTATGTTTCAGTTACAGAGAGAAAAAGAGAAATAGGTATAAGACGAGCAATAGGAGCAACTCCAAATTCTATAATGTTACAGTTTTTATTTGAAGCGATATTTGTAACGTTGTTAGGTGGATTATTAGGGATATTAGTAGGATTTTTACTATCTCAATGTGCGGGAATGTTTATGCCGTTTAAACCAGTACTTACATTAAAAACTTTTATAGGAGCATCATCGACATCGGTAATAGTAGGAATAATATTTGGAATAATTCCTGCATACAAAGCTTCAAAATTAGACCCTATAAAAGCTATATATAATTAATATTTTATAAAGATAAGTGAGGAGATATTATGAGCAATTTAAAAACATTATTGTTTCAACCAAAAGAATATTTTAGTGGTTTTCAAGGTGATAGTATAGAGAAAAGAGAATCCATAAATTTAAAGCTTTTATTCTTAATTTATATAGGAATAAGTATAATTAGTGGAGTAATTCAAACAATGTTAGTTCCAGAAGCTGCTGATATTACAGAAACTTTTGGGCTAAGTGGAGCTTCATATATGGCATTTCAAGTTGTAGGATATGTTGTATTTCCTATAGTATGGGCATGGATATGTGTAAATGTATTGTATATAGTAAATAAAATATTAATAAGTGGATTTGAAGATAAAGAGATACTAGATAAAAAATATTTTAAGAGCTTGTTATATGTTAGATTCATAGGTGTTGCAATAGCTGTTTCTATACTTGGGATAGTGATGAGCTTAGTTATAAGAGATGAAATATACGTAGGAATAGCAGGCGTAGTTAATAATCTATTTATAAAGTTATGGGCGGCTTACATGTTACATGGAATACTTAAATATTATATAGCAACAAGAAAGTTACATATAGTGCTTCCTATTGTACTGTATATATTTACTATAATAGGTTCAGTAATGACAATAGCATCACTTTTATTTGCAGCATCTATGCCAATGTAAAATAATAAGCTATAAAGCTAGAGATAGTTACACTTCTCTAGCTTTTTTGTATATAAAACTATTATATATTTTTTATTTCATCTTTATCCCATATAAATAATTGATCTGAATTATTTAATGCTTTAAAAAGATTTCTCTTAACATTAGGTATATCTATGTTTAGTTTTTGAATAAGTTCCTTAACATTTTGTCTATTAGTATGACCATCAGCTGGACATGGATTTTTTATAACTGGGTAATTATAATCTCTAGTTGCTTTCTTTGTCATATATTCATCTATATAAACCATAGGTCTTATTATAGTTAAATCTTGTCTATCAAGATGAGTTTTTGGAGAAAAACAACTAACTCTTCCTTCATAAAACATAGACATTATAAAAGTTTCAACAGCATCATCTTTATGATGACCTAAGGCCACTTTGTTACATCCTAACTTTTTAGCTGTATCATTTAAAGCCCCACGTCTTAAATTTGCACATAATGAACATGGGTTTTTTTCTTTCCTTATATCAAAGATTATCTCTTTTATATTTGTTTGAACTTCATGAAATTCAACACCTAAGTCTTTACATAAATCATATAAAGGTGAGTTATCTACTCCTCCTGGGTTTAAAGTTATTGCGATTAGTTCAAATTTTTGAGGTGAAAACTTTTTATAGTTATTTAAAATATGAAGAAGCGTTAAACTATCTTTACCTCCAGATAATCCAACTGCTATTTTATCGTTGTCTTGTATCATGTCAAAATCATTAATTGCTTGTCTTGCTTTACTAAGTAGTTTTTGCATATATATTCCTCCTAAGAATATAAATTATTTGTCAGAAAAATATTATATCAGACTAAAAAACTTATAACAATTAATAAGGCATACTTTTAAATTAAAGAATTATTTTTATGAAAAACTTAATAATAAAACTAAGGAAATGAATTTGAACAATTAAAATAAACAAATAATGGATTAACTATATAATGGAAAATAAAATATAGATTTTAAAAGTAAACGATATCATGAGATTTATATAATCGGAATATTCAAGAAAATATTGCAAAACCTCAAAATATGTACTTTTTTGTCTAGAAAAAGAATGCATATTTATGTTAAAATATGAAAGTGATTCTTATGGGAGGTCGAAAACAAAAATGGCGAATAATACACAACCGTATGCTTTGGTTTTTGGAGTATCAATATTTGATATTATCGGATTTACAAAAAATAATTATAGATGCAATGATTCAAATCCAGGAAAAGTTAAAACTTCTTTTGGAGGGGTTTGCAGAAATATAGCAGAAAATATGGCAAGAGTAGGAGTAAACACAAAGTTCATATCTATATTAGGTGATGATGAAACAGGAAGAAGAATGATGGAACATTCTAAAGTTATGAACTATGATATGGAAGAGTCGTTAGTTATAAATGGTGAAAGTACACCTACATACATGGCTGTTTTAAATCATGAAGGAGAGCTTGAGTCGGCAGTAGTAGATATGAAAATAACTGATTTATTTACTACAGAATTTATAGATTCAAAGGCGGAAATAATAAAAGGTTCTGAATATATGTTTTTAGATTCAGACAAACCAGATATTGTAGAATATATAGTAACTACATTTAAAGATGATACTAAATTTATATTAGACCCAGTATCAGCTTGTAAGGCAAAAAATATAAAACATTTAATAAAGCATTTCCATACTATAAAGCCAAATAGATACGAGGCAGAAATAATGTGTGGATTTGAAATAAAGAACGAAGAAGATTTAAGAAGAGCTGGTAAGCACTTTATAGACTTAGGAATAAAACATGTGTTTATAAGCTTAGATGAAGATGGAATTTACTACAACAATGGCATAGAAGAAGGAACTATAAAAGCTAACAATGTTCCAGTTGTTAATGTTACAGGTGCAGGAGATTCATTCGTAGCTGGTTTAGGATATGGATACATGAACAATGTGTCATTAAAGGATACTGTAAAATATGCAGTAGCTATGTCTGTTTTAACTATAGCTCATGAAGATACTATACATCCTGATATGAGTGATGCCACTGTTTTAGAACATATAGAAAAACTTGATTGGACGGAAATAGAGTATTAAAAAAGAACTATCTTAAATAAGATAGTTCTTTTTTAATTTTAACTAGAATGCCCAGTTTCCATCTTTGAATATTTGAACTTTTTCACCATCAGCTTTTTCACCAACTATATTCATGTCTTCAGAACCAATCATGAAGTCAACGTGAGTTATACTGAAGTTTATACCATGCTTGTATAATTCTTCTTGTGGTATATTAACACCATTTTCTACACAACTCTTATAAGCTGTACCTATAGCGAAGTGACAAGATGCATTTTCATCATATAAAGTATTGTAGAATACTATATCAGTATCAGATATAGGAGATTTAAATGGAACTAAAGCAACCTCTCCAAGGTAATGAGAACCTTCATCAGTAGCTATTAACTTAGATAAAGTTTCATATCCTTCTTCAGCTGTAAAATCAACTATTTTTCCATCTTTAAATGTTAATGTAAAGTTATTTATAACATTTCCTCCGTAAACAAGTGGCTTAGTACTTGCAACAACACCATTAACACCAAACTTATGAGGTAGAGTAAATACTTCTTCAGTTGGTATATTTGGATTGAAGTTTACACCGTTAGGGTCTTTTGAAGCACCACTTGCCCATATGTGACCTTCAGGTAATTCCATAGTTATATCTGTTTTACCAGATTTGAAGTATAAAGTTTTAAACTTACTGTCATTTAAGAACTTCATTCTTACTTTTAAGTTTTTATTGTGCTCATTCCAAGCTTCTATAGGATCTTCTTGATCAACTCTTGTACAATGGAATATTGCTTCCCACATTTTATCTATTGCTTCTTGCTCAGAAACACCAGGGAATACTTTTTGAGACCATTTTGCTGTAGGAACAGAAACTATACTCCACTTAGCTTTATCTGATAAAGTATATGATCTCCACTCTTGAAGAGCCTCAGCAGAAGCTTTTTGGAAGTTAGCTACTCTTTGAGGATCAACGTCTTTTAATAAATCTGGATCTTGAGCATAAACGCTTAAGAAAGCTCCGCCGTTTTTAGCTATGCTTACATATTGATCAGATACCCAAGTTGGGAACTCATTGAAAGTTTCATCAGGAGCATTTAAGTATTTTATAAGAGTACACTCTTCATCAGACCACTCTACAAAAACTTCTTTAGCACCTAAATCATAAGCTTTTTTAACTACTTTTCTTACGAAAGGAGCACATTCAATAGGAGATCTAACTAATAACGTTTGTCCGGGTTGTATATTTACTCCTACTTTAACTGATAACTCAGCATATTTTTCTAAATTTCTTTCTAAATTCATAAAGGCCACATCCTCTCAAAATATTACATATTAAGTAAAATTATGCTATTTATCTTAAGTATAGCACCATTTTGATATATACTACAAAACACTTTTTTCATTTTAAAAAAGTTGTATTATTCTAAAATAAAAGAGTATTCAAACATATCTGTATATATTATTAAATATCATAAAAATAGAATACCCAAAATTTAAGAGTTTAACAAAATAGAGTAAATAATGTAACTATTTTAAAGTTCATGAGTGATAGTATAAGGTTATATATTTTGATATAATAATATTTATTATGTTTACAGATAGGAGGATTTAAAATTGCAGTTATATGATGCTATTTTTTATAGAAAATCGACAAAAAAGTTTTCTAAAAATAGGGTTAGCATACCTATGTTTGATGAAATTAAAAATATATGCGAAAAAACAGAGATATTAAAAGGAGAAATGGAAGTAAAAGTACATCCAATATTAAAAGGTGATAGCCTAAAGTTTATTATAAAGAAACATTCAAGAGTGGTAGCTCCACATTATTTATTAATTACGAGCAAGACACCTGAAGATGCAGAATGTTATTTAGAAAATATAGGGTATGTTGGAGAGGACATGGTTTTAAAATTAACAGAGTTAGGGCTAGCTACTTGTTGGATAGGTGATAGTTTTAATAAAGTATCTGTAAATGATTTTGTTATTTTAGAAGAAGAAGAAATTCCTGTAGCCTTAATTGCATTTGGTTTCCCAGAAAAAGATAAGCAATTATTTAGACAAGAAGGAGATAAGCTAGATAGAAAAAAAATAAAAGATATAGCGAAAAATGTTGATGAAAAATGGTTGAATCCTGTAGAGTGTGTTAGATTAGCTCCTTCTTATAAAAATGATCAACCATGGAAATTTTATCAAAATAACGGACGTTTAGATTTATATATAAAGAAAAATAAACATGAAGATATTAATAAAATTAATACAGGTATAGCTTTAAAACATTTTGAAATAGGATGCCAACACAATAATATTGATTTTAAATATGAAGATTTACAATTAAAAAAGAAATTAAGTAGAAATTATTATATAAGTATTATTTAGAAGATAAGTTTAATCAAATAATATTATTTTAAAGGGGCAGTAGTAATGATATGTTTTCACATGATATTGAGTTATATAGGGATGATACTAACCTTTATTAATATATATAACTTAAAAGGTAATAGGCGTTTAATAACTATATATTTTTCTATTATATACATATTTCTAGTGCTTTCATACAGACATTTAGGTATATCTCCATTATATATAGTAAACATCATTATGTCGGTTACTATATATAAGCATACAAAGAAAATATTACTAACTATAGTAGTTCCGTTAAGTACTACTTTATTATGTGCAATTATAAATATTATTTCATATTATTTATATTTAGAAGCATTCAAGATTAGCATATATCAAGAACGAGATTTATTAAATATATTTATGTATTATATATTTACATATATATTAATGATTTTATTAGCCAGAAGCTTTAATAAAAGCGTAATGAAAAATATAGAAAAATTTAATGTTAAAGTTAAAACTATGATTGTACTAATTTCAGTATTAGTATTTATTATATATTTTGAAACATTAAGGCAAATAAGGTTACTAGATATACAAACCATATGTAAGTATCCTGGAAATGCGTTATTACTATTATATTTTATAACATTTGTATCATTTTTATTTTTAATAAGTATGATAAATAGTGAAAATAGATTAAATGAGATGAATGAATATAGTAAGAAATTAGAAATAATGACTAATGAAATGAAAAAGTTTAGACATGATTATAAAAATATTTTACTTTCTATGAATGGATATATTCAAGAAGATGATATGGAAGGACTAAAAAAGTTTTTTTATGCTAATATAGAACCTTTAAATGAAGATTTAAATTCATATAACCTTAATATTGCATCTACAATAAACATCGAGATTTTAGAATTAAAAGGAATTATTTTGTCTAAAATAAACAAAGCTGAAAAGTTAGAAATAGATGTAAATATAAGTGTAAATGGAGTTATAAGAGATATTAGCATGAATACTATAGATTTATGTAGAGTTATAGGGATTATACTAGATAACTGTATTGAAGCTAGTTTGGAGTGTAAAAATCCAAAGATAGATATATGCATAGATACAAATTCGAATTGTACATCTTTTTTAATTTCGAATACATATATAAAGAAGATAGATAGTTTAGCCGAATTATTTAAGAGAGGTATTTCCACGAAAGGAATAAACCGAGGTATAGGATTAAGTAATTTAAATGAAATATTAGATAACTATGAAGATGTCTGTTTTTCAGTTAAATTAGATGATAATTTTATACAAAAACTAGATATATATAATAGCTAGGGGAGAGATAAGATTGAATATATTTATATGTGAGGACAGCAAAGACCAAAGGTTAAGATTAGAAAAAATAATACAAGAAATATTATTAAAAGATAATATACAAGGAGATATAAAAATATCTACGAGTTCATCTGAAGATATTTTATCTTATATAAAAGAACACAATTCTATGGGTGTATATTTTTTAGATATAGATATAGGAGAGAATATCAATGGAATTGAATTAGCAAAGAAGATAAATAAAATAGATAGAAATGCTAATATAATAATGATTACATCACATGCAGAAATGAGCCCACTTACATTTAAATATCATATAGGAGCTATAGATTATATTGTTAAAGGAAGCGAAGAAGAAATATATAAACGAGTAAAAGATTGTTTGAAGTTTATAGATGATAAGAACAAGCAAGTTACTTTAAGTAATTGTATAACTATAGAAAACAATCAAAGTGTGGAAAAGACTAAGTATGATGATATTATATTTTTTGAAACAACAAAAAAAAGAACTATAGCAGTACATACATATGAAAGTTATGTAGAATTTAAAGGAACCTTGAAGGAAATAGAAAATAAGTTAGATAAAAGATTTATTAGATGTCATAAGTCTTTTATTGTAAATAAAGACAAAGTAGTAAAGGTTGATAAAAAACAAAGAATTTTATTTATGGAAGATGGTAGTAAATGTTTTGTCTCTATGTTATTAATGAATAAGGTTATAAGCAAAATTTTAAGCAATAAATAACAGTTGACATGCGTGGTAATAAATGTAATAATTATACACAAGAGAATGCTTTAACGTATCCCGAGAGGATATTAAGTGTACTTATAAAATCGAAAATTAGAACTTCCTTGAAAGTAGTCCAGAGAGGCTAGTAAGGTTATTATAATGAATTGTGAATTTTGATAAATATAACCTCTAACTGGATTAGTTAGAGGTTTTTTATATATAAAAATAAATAATAAAGTCTTTTAAACTAGTCCAGAGAGGCTGGGAAAGATATCGTCATAACGAAGTTTAGTTGTGAAGTATTGAATCCTTATACCTCTATAGGTATAAGGATTTTTCTGATATTAGGGGCTTTATATAAAAAGGAGAGAGTAAAATGATAAATGGTAAAGACAAATTAATCGTAGCAATTGATACTAACGACTTTGATAAAGCTAAGGAATTAATAGATAAACTAGAAGATAGTGTAGATATATTTAAAGTAGGATTAGAACAATACGTAGCAACAAGAGGAAAGACAGTAGATTATTTAAATGAAAAAGGAAAGAAAATATTCCTAGACTTAAAGTTTCACGATATACCAAATACAATGCAAAGTGCAGTAAGAGCAGCAGTAAGAGATAATGTATGGTTAATGACAATACATGTTTCAGATATGGAAGGTATGAGACAATGTGCTAATGCTGCAAAAGAAGAAGCTGAAAAGTTAGGAATAGAAAAACCAATAATAGTAGGAGTTACAGTATTAACTTCTTTAAGCGATAAAGATTTACAAGATATAGGGTGCAATATGACTACTCAGGAATTAGCAATAAAAAGAGCTAAGTTAGCTAAAGAAGCTGGAATAGATGGTATAGTTTGTTCAGCTCAAGAAGTCGATAAAATAGTAGAAGCTTGTGGAGATGATTTTGTTAAAGTATGCCCAGGTGTAAGACCAGCAGGTGCAGACAAAGGAGATCAAAAGAGAGTTGTAACACCAGCACAAGCAATAAACAACGGAGCACACTACTTAGTAGTTGGAAGACCAATAACAAAGGCTGAAAATCCAAGTGAAGCTGCAAAAAATATAATAAGTGAAATAGAGAATGCTTAGGGGGAGATAAGTTATGAAAGCTAAGTTAATATTAGAAGATGGAACGATATTTGAAGGTAAGGCTTTTGGATATTTAAAAGACAGTGTAGGAGAGGTAGTATTTAACACTTCTATGACTGGATATGGAGAAGTATTAACAGACCCATCATACTATGGGCAAATAGTAACAATGACTTACCCATTAATAGGTAACTATGGAATAAACCTTGAAGATGTTGAATCAAGAGGAGTTCACGTAAAAGGATTTATAGTTAGAGAAAAAAGTGATAATCCAAATAACTTTAGATGTGAGATGGATATAGACACATACCTAAAACAAAATAAAGTTATAGGACTTGAAGGAATAGATACAAGAGCATTAACTAAGATATTAAGAAACAGTGGAACAATGAGAGGAATAATAACTTTAGAAAATGCTACTTTAGAAGATGTAGTTTTAAAACTTGGAAAGTTTTCTAATACAGAAGCAGTAAAGACTGTAACTAGAAAAGAAAAAGAATATATAAAAGGAAATGGACCTAAAGTTGCAGTAATGGACTTTGGAGTTAAAGAAAATATACTAAGATCATTTAAAGCAAGAGGCTGTGATTTAGTAGTACTACCAGCAACAACATCTGCTAAAGAAATTCTAGCAGAAAATCCAGATTTAATATTCTTATCTAATGGACCTGGAGATCCAGAAGATTTAGAAGATGTTATAGCAAATATAAAAGAGTTAATAGGTAAAAAACCTATAGCTGGAATATGTTTAGGACATCAGCTTTTAGCTTTAACATTAGGTGGGCAAACAGGAAAGCTTAAGTTTGGACACAGAGGAGGAAATCATCCAGTTAAAGATTTAGAAAGTGGAAAAGTTTATATAACATCTCAAAACCATGGATACTATGTATCGAAAATGCCAGAAAACATGAGTGTTACACACATAAACTTAAATGATAATACAGTTGAAGGAATGAGACATAACGAATTACCAATATATAGTGTGCAATACCATCCAGAGGCTTGTCCAGGGCCAAAAGACAATGATTATATATTTGATAATTTCTTAGCATTAATATAATAGATTGTTTAAAAATAACTAGATAAGGAGATTACGGATTATGCCTAAAATAGATAGTATAAAGAAAACATTAGTATTAGGGTCAGGACCAATAATAATAGGTCAAGCAGCAGAGTTTGACTACTCTGGAACACAAGCTTGCCAAGCTTTAAAAGAAGAGGGAGTAGAAGTTGTTTTAATAAATAGTAACCCAGCTACAATAATGACGGACGAAGAAGTAGCAGATAAGATATATATAGAACCATTAACAATAGAATTTATAGAAAAAATAATAGAAAAAGAAAGACCGGATAGTATATTAGCAGGAATGGGAGGACAAACAGGACTTAACTTAGCGGTTGAACTTCATGACGCAGGTATACTTGATAAATATAACGTAAGAGTTTTAGGAACTTCTATAGAATCTATCAAAAAAGGTGAAGATAGAGACTTATTCAGAGAAGTTATGAGAGAAATAAACCAACCAGTAGTAGTAAGTGATATAGTAACTACTTTAGAAGATGGATTAGCATTTGCAGCAAAAATAGGATATCCAGTAGTAGTTAGACCGGCATATACACTAGGAGGAACTGGTGGAGGTATAGCTGAAACTGAAGAAGAGTTAACAGAAATACTTTCTCAAGGATTACAATTAAGTCCAGTAAGCCAAGTATTACTTGAAAAGAGTATAAAAGGATGGAAAGAAATAGAGTACGAAGTAATGAGAGACTCTAATGGAACTTGTATAACAGTATGTAACATGGAAAATATAGATCCTGTTGGAGTTCATACAGGAGATAGTATAGTTGTTGCTCCAAGTCAAACTTTAAGCGACAAAGAATATCAAATGTTAAGAAAAGCATCTATAGATATAATAAATGCTATAGAAGTTCAGGGTGGATGTAACGTTCAAATAGCATTAAATCCACATAGTTTAGAATATGCAATAATAGAAATAAACCCAAGAGTTTCTAGATCTTCAGCATTAGCATCAAAAGCAACGGGATACCCAATAGCTAAAGTTGCAGCTAAGATTGCTCTAGGATATACATTAGATGAAATACAAAATGCAGTTACAAAGAAAACTTACGCATGTTTCGAGCCAACACTTGATTATGTAGTAGTTAAAATACCTAAGTGGCCATTTGATAAATTCAAGCAAGCTAACAGAAAGTTAGGAACAAAAATGATGGCTACTGGAGAAATAATGAGTATAGGTAGCAACTTTGAAGCAGCTATATTAAAAGGAATAAGATCACTTGAAATAGGAAAATACTCTTTAATTCATAAACCATCTGAAAACAGAAGTATAGAAGAATTAAAGAAAAGAGTAGTAGTTCCAGATGATGAAAGATTATTTGACTTAGCTGAAATGATAAGAAGAGGCTACAAAATAGAAATGATAGAGCAAATCACTGGAGTAGATAAGTGGTTTATACACAAGTTCAAATGGATAGTTGAGCAAGAAGAAAAATTAAAAGGAATGCACATAGAAGATTTAAATAAAGAATACTTATTAGAGCTTAAGAAAAAAGGATTCTCTGATAAAGGTATAGCAGATTTAATGAAAATAAGCCCAGAAAAAGTTTATGAATTAAGAAGCTTATACAATATAAAACCAGCATATAAAATGGTTGATACTTGTGGAGGAGAGTTCGATGCATTATCTCCATATTACTACTCAACTTACGAGCAATATGATGAAGTAGTTGTAAGCGACAAGAAAAAAGTTATAGTACTTGGATCAGGACCGATAAGAATAGGTCAAGGAATAGAGTTTGACTATTGTTCAGTTCACTGTGTTAAGTCTTTAAAAGCACAAGGAATAGAAACTATAATAGTAAACAATAACCCAGAAACAGTAAGTACAGATTTTGATACATCTGATAAATTATACTTCGAGCCATTAACAGAGGAAGAAGTATTAAACATAATAGAAAAAGAAAATCCAGATGGAGTGGTACTTCAATTTGGAGGGCAAACAGCTATAAAATTAGCTAAGTTCTTAGATGAAAAGAAAATAAAAATATTAGGAACAAGTTGCAAAGATATAGATGCAGCAGAAGATAGAGAAAAATTCGATGAATTATTAGAGAAGTTAGATATAAATAGACCAAAAGGTAAAGCTATATGGTCAGTAAATGAAGGTGTTGAAGAAGCTAATAAATTAGGTTACCCAGTGCTTGTTAGACCATCTTATGTACTTGGTGGTCAAGGTATGGAAATAACTTACGATGAAAATAAGTTAACTCAATACTTAAAAGATGCTTTCATGAGAGATAGCAAAAACCCAGTACTTATAGATAAATACTTAACTGGTAGAGAAATAGAAGTAGATGCTATATGCGATGGTGAAGATATATTAATACCAGGAATAATGGAGCATTTAGAGAGAGCTGGAGTTCACTCTGGTGATAGTATAACAATGTACCCAAGCCAAAATATATGTGACGAGATAAAAGCTAAGATATTAGATTATACTAAAAAGATTGCTTTAGAACTAAATGTATTAGGAATGGTTAATATACAGTTTATAGAATTCCATGGAGAGTTATATATAATAGAAGTTAACCCAAGAGCAAGTAGAACAGTTCCATATATAAGTAAGGTAAGTAAAGTGCCTATAGTAGATTTAGCTACAAAGTGTATGTTAGGAGCTAAGTTAAAGGATTTAGGATATGGTACAGGAGTTTATAAAGAGCCTAAGTTAATATCTGTAAAGGTTCCAGTGTTCTCTATGTCTAAACTTGCTAGAGTTGATGTAAGCTTAGGGCCTGAAATGAAATCTACAGGAGAGGTTCTAGGAGTTGGAGAAACTTTAGAAGAAGCTTTATACAAAGGATTCTTAGGTGCTGGTAAGAAGATGTCTAATGAAAGAGGAGTTGTTCTTGCTACTATAAATAATTATGATAAAGATGAGTTTATGGAAATAGCTAAGGATATGAATGAGATGGGATATACTTTCGTAGCTACTGAGGGGACTGCAAAGGCATTAAAAGAGAATGGAATAGATGCAGAGGTAGTAAATAGAGTTGAGGAAGCTAGACCAAATATATTGGATGTTATAAGAAATAAGCAAGTTGATATAGTTATAAATACTCCTACTAAAGGAAATGATTCAAATAGAGATGGATTTAAGATAAGAAGAACTGCTACAGAGTTCTCTACAGAGGTAATGACATCACTAGATACTTTAAAGGCTTTAGTAGAGGTTAAGAAGAAAGATATAAATAGAGACGGATTAGCTGTATATAATATAGCTGAGTAATTTTTAAGAGGTTAGAGGAATCTAATCTCTTATTTTTTTGTTCTGATTTAATAGGTATTAGACTTATTACACTAAAGTAGTAGATAAGTTTAATACCTATTTTACTAGAGAGGATAGTAGATTAATTTACCAATTAGGTAGCTATAAATTGTATTTAAAAATGGGAAGAGTGGTCAATATATTTTGATGATTAATCGATATAAAATGAATATGTAATAATAATTACTAATTTTAGAAATATATAGGGGGATATATTGGTATGAAAAAGAACAAAACGGTAGCATATGCTTTAGCAGCAACATTATTAGTAGGGGGAACTTTTGTAGGAACAAAGGCTTTATTTACAGATAAGATAGATACAGTAGGAGAGCTATCAATAAGTACTGGAGATGTAGATATAGATGCAAAAGTTACACAAGATTGGACTATAGATCGTAATGGTGAGGAGCCGAATACTGGAACACCTGATTCATCAGGAGATATATTGTTAGCAAAGTTTGATAACTTAAAAACTGGAGATGTTCTTACTAAAAAAGTAACTATAACAAATAAAGGAACTTTAAAAGCTCATGTTAATCTTATAGAAGATGAAAATGTAACGAATAAGTTACCAGATGGAATAAAATATACTGCTAGTTTTACGGATGCAAAAGGTAATGAATTAGCAGAAAATGCAATTATGGATATAGGTAGTAGTTCAACAGTTGATTTGAAGATAGAAGTTGTAGGTGGGGGAGAACATAATAAGGAAGGTTCACTTAACAGTGATGAGCAAGAAAAAACAATTATAAATTTAAATGACTCATATACATTGAATGCCGTACAACAAAATCCTAAAAATGTTAAATAGTAAATTAGAAATAAAAGCACTCTCATAGAGAGTGTTTTTATTAGAAGTAGGTGATTAATATAAAATTTAGAAAAAAAATAATTCAAATTATTGCAATAATAGCTGTAGTTTCAATATTTCCAATAAACTCATATGCCAGTGGAGATATAACTATAGATTCTAACTTCACATATAAAGATGGATTATGGAAACCAGGTAGAATAGAATCTAAAGATTTTTATATAAATAATAATAAAGAAAATGACATAAGCATAGATAGATTATATATGAGTTTAAAGTCATGTGAATATTGGAAAACAGGAGAATCATTAGATATAAATAGCAAGCAGTTTAAAGAACTTGCTAGCTATAGTACAGCTACACTAAAACATAATGAAAATATATTATTTGAAGATAAACTTGAAAACTTACTATCTGAAGAAGGAATAGTTTTATCAGATGAAATAGAGATAAAGGCTAATGGAAAAGAACTATTAAATATGACAATAGATATGGATTTAGAAATGAATAATGATGCACAAGCACTTAATAATGTATTTACTATAGGTGTTGCATATAAAATGGATGAAACTCCAAAACCACCAGTAAAACCTACTGACCCAACTAATCCTGATCCAGATAAACCAGTAATAAAACCAGATACTGGAGTAGATGGCGATAACTCAGGAAAATTACCACAAACAGGTGGAATTATAAATAGCACTAGTTTAGTAGTATTAGGAACTGTGGCTATAGGGACTGGGTTTATATTAAATAAAAAGTCTGAAGAAAAAGGAGGAGATAAACACGATGAGTAGACTTAGAAGATTAAAAGAAAGAAAAATAAAAAATAGAATAAAAGCTACTTCTTGTGGATTAGCTCTTGCTTTAGTAATGGGATCATACCAAGGCTTAGGAACTTATGCTTTGTTTACTGAAACAGAAAATATACCTAGCGATATAGCTATAAGTACTGGTGACGTTGATGTGGAAGTTAGTGAAGGTTTCGACTTTATAGATATAGAACCAGCTCCACATCCAGAGAATATGATAAACATACCTGTTACAATAACCAATAATGGTACTTTAAATCAAAATATAAGTTTAAATTTGAATATATCTAAAGAGATAAAACAATATTTAACAACTAATTTTGTATTTAATGGTATTGAGGTTAAAGGTGATGGAGTTATGTACAATAACACAGAATTGTTTGTATTAGCTCCAGGAAGTAGCATAACGGGGAGTATAAATATAACTGTATCTGAGATGGACAAAACAGCACAAGATAACTTAGCTGGAAAGAAACAAAATATAGATTTATCTGTAAAATCTACACAAATAAGTGATAATACTAATGGAGTGTTTAATAATGGATTCTATGATGAAGTTATTCAGAAAAATACTATAAGTATAGCTGAAAGAGAAATAATAACTATAAACACAGGAGAAAAGGCATACTTTACAGGTGGTAAGGGTAATTGGTTTGAAAAGTTATATGTTCCAGTTAATGTTAAAGGAACAAATAATGAATTTGAATTATCAGCTACAGTATCCAGTGGGAATAATACGGTGAGTTATAAAGCAACATACTATAAATATGGAGATAAAGATTATATTTTAATACAACCAATAGATAATGGATCAATGGAATTTAAAGGTATTGTAAATATAACAATAACCGTTGCTATAAAAAAAGATGGAAATATAATAGAAAAATACGACTTAGAATGTAACACAACCTTAGGAAATGCAGGTAACGACTGTGATAATTCAAGTCATCCGGATCATGGTGTAAATGGGAAGTGTCATGGGGAAACAGTTTCTATTGGACATAAAAAAATCTTGAACATAATAGAAGAAACTAAATCAGAGTCTCTAGAAGTAGTAGAACCACCAAAGGAAGAAGAAGTGCCGAGTCAACCAGAGGTAGTAGAACCACCAAAGGAAGAAGAAGTGCCGAGTCAACCAGAGGTAGTAGAACCACCAAAGGAAGAAGTAGAAGTACCGAGTCAACCAGAGGTAGTAGAACCACCAAAAGTTGAAGAAACAGTTGTACCGAGTCAACCAGATGTAATAGCACCATCAAAAGAAGAAACAGAAATACAAGAATAATTAAAAAAGGTGCTGTTTTAAACATAGACAGCACCTTTACTTTATAGGGGGAAACAAAAGTGGGAGAGGAAAACGTAGAAATTAAAAAATTTGATAAATCTAAAATAGTAAATATAGTAGTTATATTTATAGTGGGAATACTAGCACTAAACCTAATGACTACAAAATCAGATAAACTATTTAAACTAATAGGATTTAGGAGTTATACAGTACTATCGGGAAGTATGGAACCAGAATTTTACCCAGGGGATTTAGTAATAGCTCAACATAAAGACAAAGCAGATATAAAAGTAAATGACATAGTGACTTACAGGGATAATGAAGGAATAATAATTACTCATAGAATAATAGAAAAAACAAACGAAGGATATATAACTAAAGGAGATAACAACAACGTAAAGGATGCTGATATTTTAAAAGATCAAGATATAATAGGTGAAGTTAAATTTAGCATACCTAAAGTTGGATACGTAATGAACTTTTTATCAAATCCTAAAGTAGTAGCTATAGAGATGGTATTACTAGCTGTATTTATATTCTTCTACTATAGAGATTAAAGGTGATAACTATGAAACGTATTATAGGAAAATTACTTATATCAGTAGGAGTAATAATTATAGCTACAGTTGTTTTTATGAACTATAGAACAACCCAAATAAATCAAAACTTTGTAAAAGAATATAAAGAGAATATAAAAAGCACAGAAATCAAAAAAGATGAGTATCAAATAGGAGATGTAATAGGGGTTTTAAACATACCTAAAATAGATTTAGAAGTAGCAATAAAAAGAGGAATAGAAAATGAAATACTAAAAGATTCAGTAGGTCATTTTGAAAACACAGCAATGCCTGGAGAATATGGAAACTTTTCAGTAGCAGGACATAGAGCATATACAAATAATAAATTTTTTTCTAACTTAGATGAACTAGAAGTTGGAGACGAATTAAATGTTTTATCGAATAATGAAAATCATGAATATAAAGTTAAAAGTATAGAAGTAGTTGCTCCAGACAAAGTAGAGGTAGTCGACTCAACAGATAAAAGTAAAAAAGAAATAACTTTAGTAACTTGTACACCAAAATATATAGGAAGCCATAGGCTTATAGTTAAAGGTGAATATGTAGAGTAATGTTTAAAAAGTATAATATACTAAGGTATAAAAATGGGGGTCATAAGTATGAGGGTATTAATTACATCGGATTCTTTTTTATTTGCAGAATCTATAGGATGTAGTTTGAAAAATATATATGAAATTATTGATGTATGTATAGAAGATACAAATAATATATATAAAACATATGAAAATAAATATGATATGTTAGTTTTTTACAGAACTAAAGCTACTGATTATTTTCAAGAAATTATAAACTTAAAAAAGATTATAAGTAAAATAATTATTATAGACCAATTAAAAGATGAGAATCTTCTTAGCATATGTATTGATAATGATATAGATGCATATATAACTGATATTGAAGATGAATATGAATTTAAATATGTAATAGACAAAGTTATAAAAGGAGTTAAATTTTATGACTCAGAGGTAATGTCTAGAATAATAAAACAACCAAGGCTTGAAATAGAATTATTTTTAACTGAAAGAGAAGAAGAGGTTATGGTTGAGGTTGGAAAAGGATTGTCTAATAGAGATATAGCAAATATGTTAGGTGTAACTGAATTTACGATAAAAAAGCATTTAAGTAATATTTTTAATAAATTAAAACTTAAAAGTCGCAAAGATATAATAGTATATGTTAATGAAAAATAGGGTAGTGGCTACTATCCTGTTTTACCATGTAAAAAAATGTCTAAAATAGTAAAAAAATAGAAAACAAAAATTATAAAAGTATTCTAAATATTATGATATTATATTACCGAAAGGTATAATAACAATTTATTATAATATGTAAGAAACGAAGAAGTATATTCTGTATGTGGGCACTTGGAATATATGGAGTTAGTAGTGCAACCGGCTTCCTATATTTGACAAAGTTTATTTTTATAGGGGGATTAAAATGGAGGTATTAATAATATCTAAATCATTTATAGTAAGAGAGGCATTAAAAATATTTTTTGGATATAAGTTTAAAGAAAATAATATTGAATGTCTAAGAGATATATCTGAGGTTAAATCTATAGATTTATCTAATATAAAAGTTATATTTGTAGATATTGAAAAAAACAATATAGAACATGCAATAGCAATAAAGCGATATTATCAATGTATAAAATTAATAGTATTTGATAGAGAAAATAAGGAAGATATATTTATAAAATCTATGAGTAGTGGTATTGATGGATATATTGCTGATATTGCCGAAAAAGATGACTTAGACTATATTGTAAATATGATACTAAGAGGAAGAAAATTTTATGACACTCAATCATTTGAAGCTTTAATAAATAATCAAATGAATAATAAATATGATAATATAAACTTACTAACTAATAGAGAAAATGAAGTTCTACAAAAAGTAGGTAAAGGATACTCTAACAAAGAGATAGCAAAAGCCTTAAATGTAACTGAGCATACAGTTAAAAAACATATAAGTAATATACTTTTAAAACTAGACATGAGGAATAGAAAAGATTTAATTATATATACAAAAGAAAATATAAATAACAATTTGAAATTTGCACAGTAAATTATGACTTATATAGAGTTTACCTAATACAAAGGTAAACTCTATTTTTATTTTAAAAATGTAAAACGTTTATTTGAGTGCTTAATATAGCTATCTTAGTCCAAATTTATTGATTTTTTTACAATAGATGATAATATCATAGCCATAAACTAGTTTAAAAAATGACATAAAAGGAGCCTGAATGATGAAAGTTAAAATGTTAAAAAAAGCAATTAATACATTCTTTGTATTAGGACTATGTACGTTTATGGGAACTACTTCATATGCATGGGATGGTAAAAAGGATGGAACAGGTACACATGCACTAATAGCAGAACAAGGATTAACTATGTTAAATAATGATTTAAGTAAAAATGAATCTCCAATAGTTAAACAAAATATAGAAATGTTAAATAAGTATATTAAGGATTTAAAGGTAGGGTCAACATATCCTGATTATGATCCAAATGCATATGATTTATATCAAGATCATTTCTTTGATCCAGATACAGGTAATAACTTTACAATAGATAATAAGTGGTATGCAGCATATCCTATATATGATACAGCAGAAACTCAAGTAAGAAAATTTACAACTTTAGCTCAAAATGAATGGGAAAAAGGTAATTATCAAGAAGCTACGTTTTTACTAGGTCAAGGGCTACATTATTTAGGAGATATAAACACACCATATCATGCATCTAATGTAACTGCAGTAGATAGCACAGGACATGTTAAATATGAAACATTTGTAGAAGAAAGAAAAGAAAACTATGCATTAAATACTACAGGTAATGATACTAATTCAGGAGTATATAAAGAGGCTGTAGCTAATGCAGATTTTGATAAATGGATGACTCAAAACTCTATTTTCTATGCTAAAAAAGCTAAAGACTTATATTATAGTCATTCAACAATGAATCATAGTTGGGAAGATTGGGATTATTCAGGAAGAGAAGCAATAAAGAACTCTCAATTTTGTACAGCAGGATTTTTATACAGATTTATAAATGAAGTATCTGAAGATATGATTGAAAATAATAGTATAACTAATGAGTTTAACGTTGTATTAAAAACTGTAGATAACAAATATGCAGGAACAGATGATAATGTATCTTTTGGATTTGAAACAAAAGATGGTAAAACTTATGAATGGACATTAGATAATGCAGGAAATGATTTTGAAAGAAATCAAACAGATAATTATTTATTAAAAATAAAAGACAATGCTAGTGTAAATATTAATGATATAACTAATTTCTGGGTTAAAAAAGACAGCAAAACAGGAGTTAGTGATGATTGGGAATTAGGAAATATAAAACTAATATCAAATGGAAGAGTAATACTTCAACAAGATATAAATAAAGTATTCAGAAATGAAACTTACTACATAAATAAGTAAAAAAAATAAAGCCGTTTAAGTTAGATATATTAATCTAACTTAAACGGTTTTTTATTTAATCTAAAAATTAAGCATTTTGTACAGGTGGTACATAAGCTCTTTGAGCTAACTCTTGATCAATCATTAAAAGACCAGCAGGGTCATTTTTAAGTAATCTTAACTTTTTAACAACTTTTTCTGTACTTTCTTCTTCTTCTGATTGCTCATCAATAAACCATCTTAAGAAAGAAGAAGTAGTATGATCTCTTTCTTCCATAGCTAAATTAGCTATTTCGTATATTGAACTAGTTATAAGCTTTTCATGTTGTAAAGCTAATTCAAATACTTCTAATGGGCTTTCAAAATCTACCTTAGGTTGCTCTATAGCTTGTAATACTACCTTACCACCAGCTCTACCTATGTAGTTGAAAATTTTATAAGCATGATCTCTTTCTTCTCTAGCTTGAACATTGAAGAAATTTGCAAACCCATCTAAATTGTTATCTGCAAAATATGCTTCCATTGATATGTAAAAATACTCAGAGAAAAACTCCATTTGAAGTTGCTTATTTAATGCATCTAAAACCTTTTGACTTGCCATAAAAAACCCCTCCTAAATTTTGGTTAAAATTTTTATTCCAATTCTATTATACAATAGTATTCCCAAAATTTAATAGCTAAGTATATAAACTCTTTAAAATACTCAAAATATCAAGTAATAATATGATATAATACATAAATTGAGATTAATAATTTTAGGAGGAAATCAATGTTATTATTAGCTGATAAATGGAAAGATTATGAACTTATAGATATGGGTAACGGAGAGAAATTAGAGCGTTGGGGAAATGTAGTTTTAAGAAGACCAGATCCTCAAGTTATGTGGCCAATAGCTGAAGAAAAAGGATTATGGAAAAATCCACACGGACATTACCACAGAAGTAGTAGAGGTGGAGGACAATGGGAGCATAAAAAGAAGTATCCAGAAAAATGGACTATAAGCTATAAGAATTTAAAATTTAACATAAGTCCAACTGGATTTAAACATACAGGATTATTCCCAGAGCAAGCTGCTAACTGGGATTGGTCGATGGAAAAAATAAAAAATGCAGGAAGACCTATAAAAGTATTAAATTTATTTGCATACACTGGTGGAGCTACTGTTGCTTGTGCAGCTGCTGGAGCAGAAGTTTGTCACGTAGATGCTTCTAAAGGTATGGTAACTTGGGCTAAAGAAAACTTACATACATCTGGATTAGGAGATAGAAAAGTAAGATTTATAGTAGATGATGTTGTTAAGTTTGTTGAAAGAGAAATAAGAAGAGGAAATAAATATGATGCTATAATAATGGATCCACCTTCTTACGGAAGAGGACCTAAAGGTGAAGTATGGCAAATAGAAGAAAAATTATACGGATTAGTAGAATTATGTACAAAAGTATTATCTGACAATCCTTTATTCTTCTTAATAAACTCATATACTACAGGATTATCTCCAATAATTCTTGAACATATATTAGATGCAACTGTTGAAAAACATTCTAAAGGTGGAAAAATATATGGAGGAGAAATAGGTATACCTACATCTAAAGATGGTAAAGTACTTCCATGTGGAATTTTTGGAAGATGGGAGTCTAAATAATGATAAAAGTCATATATGAAGACAATCATTTACTAGTAGTAGAAAAGCCTGTAAATATATTATCACAAGGTGATAATACTAATGATAAAGATATGGTAAATCTTTTAAAAGATTATGTGAAAGTTAAATACAATAAACCTGGTAATGTATTTATAGGTTTAGTTCATAGATTAGATAGACCTGTAGGTGGAGTTATGGTGTTTGCAAAAACATCGAAGGCTGCATCAAGACTTTCTGAGCAAGTTAGAAATAAAAGTTTTAAAAAGACATATAGAGCTGTTTTAAATGGAAATATGAAGAAAGATAATGATACTTTAAAAGATTATCTTTATAAAAATAAAAAAACAAACATGGTAAGTGTAGTTGGAAAAGACCATAAAGAATCTAAAAATGCAGAACTAAGCTATGAAACACTAGATAAAAAAGATAAATTTAGTATAGTTCAAGTTGATTTAAAAACAGGAAGACCTCACCAAATAAGAGTTCAGTTTGCAAGTAGAAGACATCCTTTATTTGGAGATCAAAGATACGGGCAAGATATAAATAAAAAAGGTGATCAAATAGCATTATGGTCATATAAAATAGAAATAACTCACCCTACAACTAAAGAAGAAATGGAATTTATATGTGAGCCACCAAATAAATATCCATGGAACTTATTTGAGGTTTAGGATTATGGATAAATATACAGGATTTTATATAGAAGAACCTACAGGAAATAATATTTTTTCACATGAAGATAGATCAAACAAAAAAATATATGTACCTAAGCTTATAGAAGGAGATTTAAGCTCTGTTAAGGTTGGAGACGAAGTAGTATTTAGTGAGATTGATTTTGAAGAAGAAATAAATGCTATAGGTCTTAAAAATATGGTTAAATTTAACTATAAAAATAAAGATGTATATATATTTGATAATCATAATCATGCTTTTTATTTTTGGATAAAAAGTTTAAACAATAATATGTTTAATAAAGGGTGCAAATTAGTTCATATAGATCAACACAAGGATATGAGAGAACCTGAAAATTACGATGTTGATATAAATGATATAGATGATGTATTTAGATATACTAACTACGTTTTAAATGTAGGAAACTTTATTAAACCTGCACTACATCACAAGATATTTTCTGAAGCTATAATAATAGATAGTACTTATGGATTCGAGTTAGATGTAGAAGGTGAAATAGTTTTAGATATAGATTTAGATATATTCTCAAAAGATATGGAATATATGTCATATGACTTGAGAGTTGATAAAATAAAAGAATATATAGATAGAGCGAATGTTATAACTATTGCAAGTAGTCCGTTTTTTATAGAGCAGGACTACGCTATAAAAGTATTAAAAGAATTATTTAATTGTGATATAATATAAGAGTTAATTATTTATAATTTAAACCATGACGTAGTCATGAATTAGGAGGAAAGAAAATGAGTTTATATACTACATGGAGATCGTTAAGTGAGAACCACAATAGCCAAGAAGAAGAAGTAAAATTCTGGGAAGAGTACTTAAAGAAAGAGACAGAAATATACAATGAGATATTAAATAATAAAAAAGATGTTATAGAAGGAAAAGTTAGTGACTTAGCTGCTGCTCATAACACATCTGTAGAATACATGATGGGATTCATAGATGGAATAAGCGAAAGTTTAAAAGAAGACTTAACTGAAGATAAGTTAGAAACTATAGAAGCTGACACAGATGTTAAGTTAGAAATAGACTGGGAAAAGTTATACTACAACATGGTATCTGTAGAAGCTCACTGGTTATATAACTTACAAGGATGGAATGATATATTATCAGAAGATAAGAGAAAAGAATTACAAAAGGCTTATAAAAACACTAAAACTATAGTTAAAGATGACAAGATAGGAAGAAATGAGCCTTGTCCATGTGGAAGTGGAAAGAAATTCAAAAAGTGTTGTGGAAAATAAGGAGATAAAATGTTTTTACTAAAATTCATTGATGAAGATGATAATCTATCTACAAAGGAGTTTACATCGTTAAACTCTTTAAAGGATTACGTTAAAGAAAATGACATCGATAAGACGTGGCATCAAGTGGAGGAAGTAAAGAAAGTAATTCCTAATTTAAAAGAAGACTAAAAAAAGGAGCTAACGCTCCTTTTTTTAATATTAATTATTTTAAGTCATATAAATCTTTTGCTATTTTAGCAGCAATTTTAGCATTATTATAAACTAGCTCTATATTAGCCTCTAAACTCTTACCAGCAGTTATAGTTTTAACTTTGTCTAGTAAGAAAGGAGTAACTTTTTTACCTGTTATATTATTTTCTTCAGCTTCTTTTAAGGCAGTTTCTATAGCGTTTGTTATAGTGTCATAATCCATTTCAAATTCTTCTGGTATTGGATTTCCTATTACCATACCACCTTTTAAATCTAAGTCCCATTTAGCTTTTAAAGCTTTAGCAACTTCCATAGAAGAATCTACTCTATAGTCAACTCCAAATCCACTTTTTCTAGTATAGAATGCAGGGAATTCATCAGCACCAAATCCTACTACAGGAACACCGTTAGTTTCTAAGTATTCTAAAGTAAGACCTATATCTAGTATAGATTTAGCTCCTGCGCATATAACAGCAACATTTGTATTAGCTAATTCTTGTAAGTCAGCAGATATATCAAAAGTTTCTTGAGCGCCTCTGTGAACTCCACCTATACCACCTGTAGCAAATACTTTAACACCAGCTAAATTAGCTAATATCATTGTAGTAGCGACTGTAGTAGCTCCATTAAGCTTTTTAGCTATGATGAAAGGCAAATCTCTTCTACTAGCCTTAACAACGTCTTTACTAGTCCCTAAGAACTCTATTTCTTCTGTTGTAAGACCAACTTTTAAAACACCATCTATTATAGCTATAGTAGCAGGTATTGCCCCATTTTCTCTTATTATTTTACTAACAGTTTTAGCCATCTCTACATTTTTAGGATAAGGCATTCCATGAGATATTATTGTTGATTCTAACGCAACGACTGGTTGTCCTTCTGATAAAGCTTTTTTTACCTCTGGGTGTATATGTAAGTATTTTTCTAACATTAGATCATCTCCTTTAGTATTTTTTCTACACTATCAACAGACATACTTGGGTTGATAGTATTTTTATGCAATAATGCAAGTATTGAAGCAGCTGTTGAAAACTCAGCTGAATCTTTCAAATTAAAATTATTTAAGTAGCTATAAACTAACGCAGACATAAATGCATCACCAGCTCCTGTAGCGCTGACAGCATTTACTTTAACTCCAGGTAATAGTAAAGTTTCATTTTCATTAGCGCAGAAAACTCCATCTTGGCCTAGTGTTATGAAAACACTCTTAACCCCTTTGTCCAAGAAATATTGAGCACATTTTTGTAAATCATCTTTACTATTTATTTTCATGTCTGATAGTATTTCAGCTTCTAATTTATTAGGTTTTATAGTATTGAATCTTCCTATTATGTCTTTTATTTTAAGACTCTTTTTAGTAGAAACAGTATCGATAAATATTGGAATATCTGTATATGTTCTACTTATATAATCTATAACTTCAAAAGATAAGTTTGTGTCTAAAACTATAGCCAAAGAATCTTTAATTGAAGAATGTTTAGATATTATATAATCAACATCTATTTTTTCTATAATATCCATATGAGAAATTGCTAATTGCATGTCATTATCGTTATTTAATATAGATAAATACATAGATGTAGGATGCGAATTTGATATATAACATTCAGAAATATCTATATTCAATTTCTTACATTCAGATATTATCTTATTTCCGTACACGTCATTCCCCATTGCTGATAAAAGCTTAGTATTTATGCCAAGTTTAGAAATATTTTCGCAAATATTTCTTCCTACCCCTCCAAGAGAAATGTCAACTTTTCCAGGATTAGAGTCGAACATAGTAAGTTCAGTGTTAGGTGAACCTTGTATGTCGACATTAGAGCCTCCGATAACTGTAACAAAATTACTAGTGCTTATTATATAACCTTTTCCCTTTATGTATCCTTTTTTCATTAGGTTTGTTATATGCACCGCTACCGATGAACGTGTAATGTTGAGCATATCCGCTAATTCTTGTTGAGATACCATAGGGTCATTTTTTAAAATCTCTAAAATTTCTTTTTCTCTATCAGTCATTAATATCACCATATATAAATATTTGCTTAGTCAAATAAGCATTTGTTTAAAAATATAATAACACTTATAAAAAATAAATACAAGAGTAAAATCAAATACTATAATAAATTTAGGCACATAGTAACAATATTTGTCGACTCTCATAATATAAATTAAGATATTAAATTTGTTAGGAGGACAACTATATTATGAGGATAGGAGACGTTGTTGTAAGGAAATCCTACGATAAAGATATTGTATTTAGGATAATAGGTTTTGAAATAAATCAGAACAACCAAAAAATAGCAATACTAAAGGGTGTAGCATATAGGATAATTGCAGATTCTGATATAGATGATTTAGAAAAAGTAAACTTTTCAGATGTAAAAGATGCCTTAATAGATAAAAATATAGAGAGCATGTTATATAAAAGTATAAAAAAAACTAAAGAAAGAAATAAGAAATTAAATCGAGCTATGCAAAAATCTTCTGGAAACTCAAAACAAGCTCAAACTCAAAATCAAGTACAAAATTCATACGGAATGCCAGGGAAAGTACTTCATATAGATGGAGATCCAGAGTATTTAAAAATTTGTTTAGATGTATATACTAAGTTGGGAATACCAGCAGTTGGAAAAGCAATACCAGAAAGTTTGCAATATAAGGAAGTTAGAAGTTTATTAGAACAACATAATCCATCTATATTAGTTATAACAGGGCATGATGCTATAGTTAATAATAAAGGAAATATTAAAGATATAAAAAATTATAGAAATACAGCTAACTTTATAAAAACAGTTAGAGAAGCTAGAAAATATGATCCATCATTAGATAGTTTAGTTATATTTGCAGGAGCATGCCAGTCAAATTATGAAGAAATAATAAAATCAGGAGCAAATTTTGCTAGTTCACCAAGTCGAGTAATGATACATGCTCTTGATCCGCTATTAGTAGTTGAGAAAATTGCTTGTTCTAGGATTGATAAAGTAGTTCCATTAGAAGAAATTCTAAGTCACACTGTTACAGGCATTAAAGGTGTTGGAGGAATAGAGACAAGAGGCAAGTTTAGACTTACAATGCCACTTTCTATATATAATAATTATTAAACTCATAAAGTTTTAAAATTATAGATTATAAATTAAAAATCAAAAAAAAAACAGTATTGACTTTTTACTAAAAAATATATAAAATATTTAGTTTAGCTTTGACAAAAAAAGTTAGGTGTGGTATTATATCATTGTATGAACATATAATGTTAAAGAAGGTGATGTAATGGCTACTGTTCAAACTTTGAATAAAATAAGACAGACTTTAGAGAAGCACCTAGGAAGAAAAATTTTATTAAAAGCCAATAAAGGAAGAAAGCAGATCGTTACTAAAAAAGGTGTACTAGAAAAAGTATATCCTAGTATATTTGTTGTAAAATTGGATGATGAAGATAATGGATACTCTAGAGTATCATACAGTTACTCAGACTTATTGACTGATAACGTTAAATTGAAAGTAATTAAAGAAACAAATAAATTAAATGTAAGCTAAAAAAATTATGCCTATTGAAAATAGGTGTAATTTTTTTTTTGTTTATTAAATATAAATATAGTGTGATATTTATATTTAATTTAGGAGGGGTAACATATGAATCTAATAAAAGATATATTACAAGTTGACAATAGGATTGACTTTGGAAGATTTCAAACTTTTATAGAAACAGAGGCTGTTGTGTCAGATAAAAAGGAAGATGTATATGAAATAATAAAAACAGAAGGGTACATAGCTTTAAAGAAACAAGAAATACTAGATGGCAAAATAATATTTAGAGGAAACTTTAATTATAATGTAATTTATTTAACAGAAGATAAAAGCACAGTATCAAATATAGAAGGAAGAATAGAAATAAATGAAGTAGTTGAGAAAGATAATATAGTTGCTGATATGGAAAATATGCTTTTCTATGATGTAGAGCATATAGATTGTACAGTAATAAATGAAAGAAAAATAAGAGTAGGAGCACTTTTAAATATAAGAGGAAGCTTATTTGAAAAAAATACAATAGATATAATAAAAGATGTTTCTCAAATAGATAATGTGCAAAAACATAGAAAAGAAGTTCAATATGAAGATATAGTAGGAATAGAAAAATCAGAAAGTGTTATAAGGGATACTATAAATATAAATACTGAAGATATAGCTAGTATAGTTTCTATAGGACCTAGAATTAAATTAAAGGAAACTAGAGTATCTGATAATAAAGTTATAGTTGGAGGAGTATTAGATTTAAATCCAGTAGCTTATACTTATGAAGGAGAGCTAGTTGAACTAGATAAAATTGGATTAGATTTTACACAATTTATAGAAGTGCCAGGGGTATGCGAAGGTATGAAAGAAGAAGCTATGGTAGAAATAGTTGATTTAAACTACGTGTTTAAGCCAAATGAAGAAACTAACATATCTTCTTTAGAGGTAGATTGCACAGCTAGAGCTAAAGTTAAGGTATCAGAAGATGTTACTAGAGAAGTATTACAAGATGCATACTCACCAGATAGAACTCTTAAGTTTGAAAGTAGAAATGTAGAGCTTAATAAAGTTGTAAGTAGTGGTAGTGAATTCTTTAATATAAGAGATACAATAAAAAATACTACAGATGATATACAAATAAAAGAAGTTGTGAGTGTAGATTCTAATATAATAGTTGAAAATTCATATTTTGAGGGAAATAAAAATATAATTGAGGGTATAGTTTTAATAGATGTTTTATATACTCCAGTAGAAGGGTTAAGACCTGTATATAGATTAACAGAAGAAATTCCATTTACTCATGATGTAGAAATGGATAATGTAAAAGAAACTACTAATGCATTTAATAATGTAAATATAGACAGAATAGAATTTGATTTAAATAGAGATCAAATAGATGTAACTATCAAGGTTAGAAGATACTGTGAAGCATTAGATAAAAAGAAAGATAGCTTTATAGTTAAAGGAGAAGATCAAGGACCTGTAGATTTATCTAAAAGACCAAGTATAACTTTATATATAGCTAGAGAAGGAGATAAACTATGGAACATAGCTAAAAAGTATAATACTACAATTGATGACATTGCAGAAATAAATGAAATAAAACCAGAAGACCAACTTATGGCAGGTCAATGCTTAATAATAGAGAAAAAAGCAGCAGTAGAAGCTTAAAATTATATATAAAATAAAATAATAGGGAATTATAATTCCCTATTATTTTATTTTTTGTAGTATAATGTATACTATAAATAACTATGGCCGTTTTAGAACAATAAGGAGGAACTAATGAACTCTATAGATTTAAAAAGTAGAGCCAAGATAAATTTATCAATAGATGTACTTGGCAAAAGAGAAGATGGATATCATATAGTAGAGATGATAATGCAAACTATTGATTTATATGATCAAATCAAAATTGAAGAAGTTGAAGAAAACTTAATAAAAATAAAGAGTGATAGCGTAGACATACCGTTAAATGAAGATAATATTGTTTATAAAGCTGCTAACCTTTTAAAAGAAAGATTTAATATAAGCAAAGGGATAGAGATATCTATACAAAAAAACATACCTGTAGCAGCTGGTATGGCAGGTGGAAGTTCAAATGCAGCTGCAGTTTTAGTGGGATTAAATAAGTTATGGAATTTAGGGTTAAGTGAAAATGAGTTGAAAGAAATCGGTTTACAGCTAGGTGCAGATGTTCCTTTCTGTATAACAGGAGGTTGCTCATTAGCTGAAGGTATAGGGGAAATATTAACAGATATAAATGGAATAAATGAAGATGTTAATATATTAGTATGTAAACCAAATATATTTGTATCAACAAAAGAAGTATATCAATCTTTAGATATGAAAAATGTTCAAAAAAGACCAGATAATAAAAAGCTTATAGAAGCTCTAAAGAATAATGATATAAAATTTGTTTCTGAAAATATGGTTAATGTGCTAGAAGAAGTAACATCAGTTAAATATAAAGAAATAAATGAAATAGAAGAAGTTATGATTAAAAATAAAGCATTAGGATCTATGATGAGTGGAAGTGGCCCTACTGTATTTGGGCTATTTGACAATAAAGAATATGCAATAAAGGCTAAAGAAGAGTTACTGTTAAACTATAATCAAGTATATTTAGTTAATAGTAGCAACAAAGGAGTTGAAATTTATGGATAGTTTAACTAAATTAAATTTAGATAACTATAAGCCATTAAGGGATGTAGTTTTTGAAAATTTAAGGGAGGCTATTTTAGAAGGACAGTTAAAACCAGGGCAAAGGCTTATGGAAGTTCAATTAGCAGAACAATTGGGAGTAAGTAGGACACCTATAAGAGAAGCTATAAGAAAATTAGAATTAGAAGGTCTAGTAGTTATGCTTCCTAGAAAAGGTGCCTATGTAGCAAATATGTCATTAAAGGATATTATTGATGTATTAGAAATTAGATCAAGTTTAGAGGGGTTAGCTGCCTATTTAGCAGCAGAGAGAATACATGAAGATGATGCTAAGAAATTAAGAGAAATAGCTGAAGATTTTAAAAAGAGTATAGAAAATAAAGATGATGTAGATACTTTATTAAAAAAAGATGTTGAGTTTCATGAATTCATATTTAATGCGACTAAAAATAAAAAATTAAGTCAAATTATAAATTCGCTTTGGGAGCAAGTTCACAGATTCAGAGCAACATATATATCTGACTTTGATACTTCAGACAACTTAGTAATAGAACATAATAATATATTAGAAGCGATAATAGCAGGAAATAATGAGGATGCAAAAAAATATGCTATAGAGCATATAGAAAAAGCAGAGCAATTTATAATAGAGAAAGCTATAAATAATAAGCACTTATAAACAAAAAAGTAGACAAGTACTTTAAGTACTTGTCTACTTTTTTGTTTATAAGTTTTTTAATAAATTAAGAATAATTAAATAAGTTTTGGAGATAATCAAGATATTAAAATATATTAGGGGGATATATATTATGAAAAAAATAAAGTTAAGAATTTTAGTTTGGATATTTTTATTATTTACAATAGTTACAATAGGAACTATTCATATATATGGGGAAATGAACAATGTAGAAAAGCTTTCAAATAATTATAAAGATAAATTAATAAGATTTCATGTATTAGCAAACAGTGATAGTGAAAAAGACCAAGAATTAAAATTAAAAGTTAGAGATGAAGTTATAAAATATTTACAGCCGATGTTAGAAAAATCTAGAAGTATTCAAGAAAGTGAAAGCATAATATTAAGAGAAAGTAACAACTTAAAAAATATATCTAAAAATATTATTGAAGAAAATGGGTATAATTATGATGTGAAAGTTAATCTTGAATATAGCAAATTTCCAGCAAAGCAATACTCAAATGTTGTTCTTCCTGCTGGGGAGTATAAATCATTAAGGATTATAATAGGAGAAGGCGAAGGTAAGAATTGGTGGTGCGTTATGTTTCCTCCTCTATGTTTTGTAGATGAAAATAATGGTGTTATAGACAAGGAAACAGATGAAAAGTTACAAGATGTTTTAACAGAAGAAGAGTATGAATTAATAGCAGGAGAAAATTTAAATAAATCTGAAAATAAAAAAATGAAATTTAAGATAGTAGAGATAATAGATAAATTAAAAAATAAATCTAAGTAATAGAAAAAGGAGAGGATTATATAATTATGAAGTATCACACCAAGATTATAATAGGAGTATTAACTTTATTTATTATAAGTTCCAATTTGAATATTATATTTGCTGCAAATGATTTACAGGGCAGTTATAAAAAATATACTGCTGAATCCAAAGAAGAAAATAAAAAAGAAAAACCTAAAGAGGTTATAAGTATTACTAATGACGAATTATATTTATTATCTAAATTAGTATCTAGTGAAGCTAGAGGAGAGAGTTATGAAGGGCAAGTTGCAGTTGCTGCAGTTGTTATAAATAGAGTTTTAGATGAAAGATTTCCTAATAATATAAAAGATGTTATTTATCAAAAAAATGCCTTTTCTGTAGTTAATAATGGTGAGATTTATAAAAATCCTACAGATAGTGCATATAAAGCTGCTAGAGAGGCTTTATATGGTAAGGATCCAACTAGTGGAGCTATATACTTTTGGAACCCTGAAATATCAACTTGTAGTTGGATAAAAACGCTAGACCCATATAAAAGAATTGGGAATCATGTATTTGCAAAAGAATAAAATATTTAAAAATAAAGGAGTTGTTACTCCTTTATTTTTTTTGTTAAATGGACTATAATAATCACTTAGATAATAAAAACGCATATAATTATAAAAAATACTATTGAAATATAAGTTTAGAAGATGGACTATAAAAGGCTAGAAAGTAAAGAAGGTGCATAATATATGAATGATAATCCGATTGGAGTATTTGACTCAGGACTAGGTGGACTTACTGTTTTAAAAGAGATTACAAGTATATTACCTAATGAAAATATAGTGTATTTTGGAGATACTGCGAGGGTTCCTTATGGATCAAGATCAAAAGAGACAGTAATAAAATATACTTTTCAAGCTATAAATTTTTTAATATCACAAAATGTTAAAGCTATAGTTATTGCATGTAATACAGCTACAGCTAGATCGTTAGAATTAGCAAAAGCTAAGTATGATATACCTATAATAGGGGTTATTGAAGCGGGAGCTAGGACTGCAGCGTATACTACTAAGAATAAACTTGTAGGAGTTATAGGTACAGAAGGAACTATAAACTCTAAGGCTTATGAAACTGAGATTCATAAAATAGACAAAAACATAAATATAATAGGCAAAGCATGTCCTTTATTTGTTCCGATTGTTGAAGAAGGTTGGGCAGACACAGATGTAGCTGAGCTAACAGTAAAAAAATATTTAGAAGAATTACAAGCTTCAAATATAGATTCTTTAGTTTTAGGATGTACTCATTACCCATTACTAAAAAATACTATAAATAAAGTTGTAGAAGGAAAAATAAATTTAGTTAACCCAGCGAGAGAAACGGCAAAAGATTTAAGAGATGTTTTAACTAAAAATGATTTACTTAATCAAAATAACTTAGGTCAAGCATATTATAAGTATTATGTTTCTGATATACCTGAAAGATTTGCTAGTATAGGTAAAGAATTTTTAAATAGAGAAATTGAAGATATAGATCAAATAGAAATACAAAAGTATTAAATTTATATAAACTTTAGGTAGGATTGCCTAAAGTTTATATTATTATGGAGGTTAAAAATGACAAGTGTTAATATATATATGCATACAACACAATATGATAAACAAGGAAATGAAGATAGTATAGAAGTTAAATCTATAGGTGATATGTATGAAAAAAATGGTTATACATACATAGTTTATAAAGAAGAGCTAGAAAAAGGTGCGGCGCATGTTACAACAACAATAAAAATATCTGATAAAGAAGTTTTAATAAAGAGATTTGGAGTTGTAAATTCAAATATGAAATTTATATTAAATAATGAAACGGTTACTAAATATAGAACTCCTCAAGGTATATTTGATATAAAAATTAATACAACAAAGCTAGATATAATAAATTCGAAAGATGTAGTCAAAATATGTATAGATTACAACATGCAAATAATAGGTTTATTTGAAGGTGTAAATAAAATAAAAATAGAAGTTGAAAAAAATAATTAAATAAAAAAGCTGACTAATATACAATTTAAAATTTAGTCAGCTTCTTGGTTAGTTTAAATTTCTATTCCACCAATTCATAGGAACTTGATTTTCAGTTATGATTTTACTTTCATAATTATTATTTTTGATGTAATCTAGTATAGTAGGTAAAGAAGAAACTGTAATTTGTTTTTCATGAAACAATATAACGGAATTTTCATATTGATTTAATTTATCTAATGTATTATTTACTATAGATGAAACATTAGCATTTTGGTAAGTATCAGTGCTATCTATATTCCAATCCCAAATTTTATAACCTGAATTTATTAAACTTGAATATTGAGCTTTTGTTAGATGAGGCTTACTGCCATAAGGAACTCTAACTAGTTTTGTATCATATCCAAATTTATCTAACAAAGTATTTTTAGTATTACTGATTTCGCTTAATACAGAGGTATCATTAGCATAAAAAACAGCTTTTTCATGACTTTGTCCATGTAGGCCTATAGAATGGCCTTCATTTAATATTCTAGTTACGACTTCTGGATATAGGTTTATTTTATTTTCTAACAAAAAGAAAGTTGCTTTCATATCATATTTATTCAGCAAGTCTAAAATTTTAGTTGTATTACTATTGGGTCCGTCATCAAAAGTTATATAGACTGTTTTATTTTCAGTTTTAGAAATTTGTAGACAATAAGCATTAACTTTAAAACAAGAGATAAATATAGCTAGCAGAATTAGTAATGATGTAATTTTTTTCATGATTATTTACTCCTTATTTGTTGATTTATAAAAAATTATTTTATATTGTTATTGTATGATATTATTTTAATTATATTTAGGGTCATAATAATTTTATGTAGGTATATGAAATGTATATAAAAAACCTATCCCTGAATTAATTTATTTGGTATTATATTACTTAACAAGGTTTTAAAATAAAATAATTTATACAAGGATTTGAGAAGTTTTTATAGAAAGTATACTTGAGTTAAAAAACTAAGTATAAGAGGTATGGTTTATGATAGTAGATAGAGTACGAAGTACTATAAATAAATATAGTTTATTAGAAAAAGGCGATAAAGTTGTACTAGGTCTTTCAGGAGGTCCTGATTCAGTATGTTTATTACATATACTAAAACAGCTTGAAAGTGAGTATAATATATCTATATATGCAGCTCACTTGAACCATCAAATAAGAGGTATAGAAGCTCAAAAAGATGTTATGTATATATCTCAACTATGTGATAGTTTAGGTGTTAAATTTTTTGTTAAATCAATAAATGTACCTAAGTATTGCAAGGAAAATGGATTATCAATTGAAGAAGGTGCTAGAAAGCTAAGATATGAGATGTTTTATGAAATAAAGCAAAAAACAAAATCTAATAAAATAGCGATTGGGCATAACTTAAACGATCAAGCAGAAACTATTCTTATGAGAATGATGAGAGGTACAGGATTACAAGGATTAAAAGGTATTGATTACAAAAGAGACGACACAATAATAAGACCAATTCTTGATATAGAAAGAAGTAGTATAGAGGCATATTGTGAACAACATAATTTAAATCCAAGAATAGATAGTACAAATTTGGAAAATATTTATACAAGAAATAAAATAAGATTAGATTTAATACCTTATATGCAAGAAAATTTTAATAACAATGTTGTTGAATCTATTTGCAGAATGGGTAATAATTTAAAGTTAGATAGTGATTATATCGAACAAGAGGGTATAAATAAATTTAAAGAGGTTTCTAATGTACAAGATAATGAAAAAGTGGAAATTGTACTAGATAAATATATTAATTTGCATAAAGCAATAAAAACTAGAATAATTAGAAACTCTATTAAGTATATTTTAGGAGATACTAACTTTGTAGATCAAAAACATATAGAAGATATATTGGAGTTAGAAGATGATAACAAGATAAACAAAAAATTAGTATTACCTAGAGGGTTGTTTGTTTATAGAAATAATGAAAGTATATTATTTACAAATAAAGAAATAACATATGAGGAAATAGAGTATTCTTACAGACTTCCTAAGGATGGAGTTATAAAAATAAAAGAATTGGGAGTGTTTGTAGAAACCAAAACAATGAGTATTGAAAGATTTAAAAGCATGAAAGTTGATAAATCTTCCAAAGCATTTGATTTAGATAAATTTAAAGGAGGGATAATTGTAAGAAATAGAGAATCTGGGGATAAAATTAAGCTTGCTGGAGGAAGCAAGAAGTTAAAGAATTTATTCATAGATTTAAAAATACCTAGGGAAGAAAGATGTAAAGTTCCTGTGGTTGTAGATGAAAATGAAGTGGTTTGTGTTGGAGATTATAAAATAAGTGAAAATTATAAAATTGATGCAAATACAAAAGAAGTCTTAAAGATTACCTTTAAGAAACTATAAATTAAAACAACTTACGAAAGGAGGGCTTCTTTTGAATAAATTTTTAAAGGGAGCAGGTTTCTATCTACTGATATTTATAATTATAGTAGGTATAGTACAGTTCTCAGGTAGTCCTACAGAAAAAGTACAAGAAATGAAATTTTCAAGTGTCTATAGAGAATTAATGAAAGAAAATGTATCTAGTATAAAAATTGTAGAAGATACAGTAATAGAAGGAACTATAAAGAGTACTAACAAAAAGTTTAAAACATACATACCAGAAGAGATTCAATCTGATGCATTTGCTAATGAGTTATTAAAGCAAGCAAATGAAGGTAAATTACAATTATCTGGATCACCAAAACCAACGACTCCTTGGTTCTTTGAAATATTACCATCATTATTTATGCTATTCTTTGTGTTAATATTATGGTTTGTTTTCATGAATCAGTCTCAAGGTGGAGGCGGAAAGGTTATGAATTTTGGTAAATCTAAAGCTAAAGTTCATAAGGATGATGAAAAAACTAGAGTTACATTTAAGGATGTAGCGGGACTGAATGAAGAAAAAGAAGATCTACAAGAAGTTGTTGATTTCTTGAAAAACCCTAAAAAGTATATTGATTTAGGTGCAAGAATACCAAAAGGAATATTAATGGTTGGACCTCCAGGAACAGGTAAAACGTATCTTTCAAGAGCTGTCGCAGGAGAAGCGGGAGTACCGTTCTTTAGTATAAGTGGTTCAGACTTCGTTGAAATGTTTGTTGGGGTAGGGGCATCAAGAGTTAGATCTTTATTTGAAGATGCTAAGAAAAACGCTCCAGCTATAATATTTATAGATGAGATAGATGCTGTTGGTAGAAAAAGAGGAGCTGGTCTTGGCGGAGGTCATGATGAAAGAGAGCAAACTCTTAACCAATTACTAGTTGAAATGGATGGTTTTGGTGTTAACCAAGGTATAATAATAATGGCTGCTACAAACAGACCGGACATATTAGACCCTGCACTTTTAAGACCAGGAAGATTTGATAGACAGGTAGTTGTAGGAGCACCGGATGTTAAAGGTAGAGAGGCTATATTTAAAGTTCATGCTAAAAACAAACCTTTAGCGGATGATGTTAAAATAGATGTATTAGCTAGAAGAACACCTGGATTTACTCCAGCTGATATAGAAAACTTAATGAATGAAGCTGCTATACTTACAGCTAGAAAAAGAGAAAAGAAAATTGAAATGGAAACTATAGAGGAAGCTATAACTAAGGTAATAGCAGGTGTTGCTAAAAAATCTAGAGTTATAAGTGAACCAGAAAGAAAGCTTACAGCTTACCATGAAGCAGGTCATGCAGTTTGTGCTCATGTACTTGAACACGTAAGTCCTGTACATCAAGTAACAATAGTTCCAAGAGGTAGAGCTGGAGGATTCACAATGCAACTTCCAGTTGAAGATAAATTCTATGCTACTAAGAATGAAATGAAAGAAAATATAATTGTTTTACTTGGTGGTAGAGTTGCAGAAGAATTAACACTAGATGATATATCTACAGGAGCTTCTAACGACTTAGAGAGAGTTTCAGCTACTGCAAGACAAATGGTTACTAAGTACGGAATGAGTTCAAAACTTGGACCTATGACTTTCGGAGATGGTGAAGAAGAGGTATTCTTAGGTAATAGTATAGGAACTAAGAGAAACTATTCAGAAGAAGTTGCATTTGAAATAGACAGTGAAGTAAAAGATATAGTAGATGTAGCTTATAGAAAAACTAAGAAGTTATTACAAGATAACATGGATAGATTAGAATATGTAGCTCAAGCGCTATTAATACATGAAACTTTAGATGCAGAACAATTTATAAAAGCATTTAATAAAGAGTTACCTTTAGAGCGCAAATCAGAAGATGCGGTAACTGAAGAAACTGTTGATGAAAATGAAGTTTCAGATATAGAGCAAGTTACTGATACAGAAAATAAAGATAGCAAAATAGAATTACCTACAGAGGTAAACAATGACAAAGATCAAGATGATCAAATAAATGACTAATAAGAGTTAAGGCTAGGGTTTACCCTAGCCTTTAATTTTAATTATTAATAACGAAAGGGTGTTATTATTGAGAGAAAAAGTAATAAATATACTGTTAGACAATGGTTTAGAATTCATTTCAGGAGAAGAAATATCTAAGCAATTGGGTATATCTAGAACTGCGGTATGGAAGCATATAAATGTTTTAAAAGAACAAGGATATGATATTGAATCTGTAAATAGAAAAGGATATAGAATAAAGGGTTCGTTAGATGATATTTTGAGTAAAGAAAATATACTACACGATTTAAATATTGAATTTATAGGAAAAGACATAATTCATTTTGACAGTATAGATTCTACTAATAATTATGCAAAGAGTATAGCTAATGACAAATTAGGTGGAACTATCGTGATAAGTGAAGAACAAGTAAGTGGGAGAGGTAGATTAGGCAAGTGTTGGCACTCTAAGAAACACGAAGGTATATGGATGAGTATGATACTAAAACCAAATATACTTCCTATGGATGCTCCTTTTTTAACATTGGTTGCGGGAGCTAGTATAGTTAAAGCTTTGAATAATTTAAAGATAAATGCTTATATAAAATGGCCTAATGATATAATTATAAATGGAAAAAAGGTATGTGGAATTTTAACTGAACTTTCAGCAGAAATTGAAAGGATAAACTATGTTATTTTAGGGATTGGAATAAATGTAAAAACTTTAGATTTTCCAGAAGATGTGATTAATATTGCTACATCTGTACATAAAGAAGGGCATGATGTATCTAGATTAGACATAATTAGAAATATATTATCAGAGTTTGAAAAACTATACATATCATATGTAGAAAATAATGATAAAGAAGAAACTTTGAATATTTGTAGAAAATACTCGGCTATTATAGGTAAAGATATATATATTATAAAAAATGATATTAGAGAAAGAGTTAGATGTTTAGACGTAAATGAAAATGGTAATTTAGTTGTAGAAGATGAAAATGGACATACGAAAGAAATTATGTCAGGTGAAGTATCAATAAGAGGGGAGCACGGATATGTATAATAACATTCTCGATATAAAAGGTATTAAGGTAGGTCAAATAGAAGATATAGAGGGATTAACTGGATGTACTGTTGTTATATGTGAAGAAGGTGCAGTATGTGGAGTAGATGTAAGGGGATCAGCTCCAGGAACAAGGGAGACAGATTTGTTGGATCCGATTAATATGGTTCAAAAAGTACATGCTGTAGTTTTATCTGGAGGCTCAGCGTTTGGCTTAGAATCTACATGTGGTGTTAGTAGATATTTAGAAGAACACAATATTGGATTTGATGTAGGAGTTGCTAAAGTTCCAATAGTAGCGGGGGCGGTATTATTTGATTTAGTAGTAGGAGACCCAAAGAGTAGACCTGATATTGAAATGGGATATAAAGCTTGCGAAGTAGCTAATGATAAAGAGTTAAAACAAGGTAATTTTGGGGCAGGATGCGGAGCTACAGTAGGAAAAGTAAAGGGTGCTGAATACTGCATGAAAGGTGGAATAGGAAGTTATTCTATAAAGCTAGATAATGGACTAGTTGTAGCTGCGTTAGTTGCAGTAAATGCATTTGGAGATGTATATGAAAATGGAAAAGTTATAGCTGGAGTTTTAAATAATGAAAAGAATAAGGTTTTAAATACATATGATCTTATGAAAAATGGAGTGAATAGTGGTGGATTTAATATAGATAACACTACGATAGGTATAGTAGCTACAAATGCTAAACTAACTAAAGCTGAGTGTAAAAAAATATCTCAGATGTCACATAATGGATATGCAAAAGCTATATTTCCTATACATACACCTCATGATGGAGATACTATATTTACTATAGCGACAGGAGAGGTAGAATCTGATGTTACACTATTAGGATCTATAGCAACTGAAGTAGTTGAAAAAAGTATAATAAATGCTATAAAAAATGCTAAAAGTATTGACAATATACCTTCATATGAAGAAATTAATTTGAAATAAGAATTATTGACAATGTTATTTGCTATTGATAAAATTATTTTTGTTGCAGCTGGCATCCTTTAAATTTATGGAGCCTGACTGATTATGATATAGATAAATAATAATTGTAAATTAAAAGTCCGGCATCTTTAAAGAGCTGGAACGGAGGTGTATTTTTATAATGAAAACACAAGTAGGAGTAGCGAAAAAAATTAATGTTAGACAAATGGCTGTAATTGGGATGTTATCGGCTATATCTATAATGTTGTCTATGACACCATTAGGGTTTATACCGATAGGACCTATTGATGCGACTATAATGCACATACCAGTTATAATAGGAGCTATAATAGAAGGACCGATAGTTGGAGGAATAATAGGATTTATATTTGGGTTTACAAGTTTCATAAGAGCTTTAACAATGCCAAACATAACTTCTTTTGCATTTATGAATCCTCTGATATCTATAATTCCTAGAGTTATAATGGGTGTTGCTTCATATTATGTTTATAAAGGTGTATTTAAAGTAAGTAAAAATATATCTGCTGCAGGTGCATTTTCAGGAATGATAGGATCTCTATTAAATACATTTGGTGTTTTAGGGATGATTTACTTGTTATATGCACAAAGATATGTTGAAGCTATAGGTGGAGATACATCTACAGCTGGAGCTGTAATATTAGGAATTGCTGCTACTAATGGTATACCTGAAGCTATCATTGGAGCTTTAGTTGTATCTGGAGTTGTAACTATACTAAAGAAAAGCAAAAAATAGAAAGAAGGTTAGAGTAGATGCTTTTAGTGTTTGACGTTGGAAATACCAACATGGTATTAGGTATATATGAGGGAAAAGAACTTAAAAAGTATTGGAGAATAAGTACTGATAAAGCAAAAACATCAGATGAATATGGAATGCTGATAAGCAGTTTATTTCAATATGATAATGTGGACATGAAATCAATAAAAGATGTAATAATATCATCAGTTGTACCTAATGTTATGCATTCTCTTGAAAATTTCTGTATAAAATATTTTAAAAAACAACCATTAGTAGTTGGGCCTGGCATAAAAACAGGATTGAATATTAAATATGATAACCCTAAGCAAGTTGGAGCTGATAGAATAGTAAATGCTGTTGCAGCTATAGATAAATACAAAACACCTATGATAATAATTGATTTTGGAACAGCTACAACATTCTGTGCAATATCAGAAAAAGGAGAATACTTAGGCGGGACTATAGCTCCTGGAATTAAAATATCTAGTGAAGCTTTATTCCAAAGAGCATCGAAACTACCTAGAGTGGAACTTGCTAAACCTGGTATGACTATTTGTAAAAGTACGGTATCTGCCATGCAGTCTGGTATAATATACGGATATGTTGGACTTGTAGATAAAATTATAAAAATGATGAAAGAAGAATTAGAAAATCAAGATGTTAAAGTGATTGCGACAGGTGGATTGTCATCGCTAATTGCATCTGAGACTGATAGTATAGATTGTGTAGATAAATTCCTAACATTAGAAGGATTAAGAATTATTTACGATAAAAACAAAGAATAGTATCAAGGAATTGGATTTTAAATCCAGTTCCTTTTTTACGATAAGATATTATTAAAAATTGGGTATATATATAATAAAATACATTTTAAGAGGAGACCATATATGAAAATAGGAAATGTTATATTAGACAATACAGTGTTTTTATCTCCTATGGCAGGAGTAACTGATTTGCCTTTTAGATTAATATGTAAAGAGCAAGATTGTGGAATGCTGTATACGGAAATGATTAATGCAAAAGCTCTTTGCTATGATGATCAAAATACTAAAAAAATGTTAAAAATAGAAGATGAAGAACATCCGGTTGCTGTTCAAATATTTGGATCAGATCCAGATTTTATGGGAGGAGCAGCAGAGATATTAAATGAGTATCCAAATGAAATACTAGATATAAATATGGGATGTCCAGCTCCTAAAGTCATTAAAAATGGAGACGGATCAGCTCTTATGAAAAATCCAAAGCTTGCAGAAGAGGTTTTAAAATCGGTTGTTAAAAAATCTAAAAAGCCTGTTACACTAAAGATAAGAAAAGGTTGGGATGATAATAGTATAAATGCTGTAGAAATAGCTAAGATAGCAGAAGCATCTGGTATAAGTGCACTAGCTATACATGGAAGAACTAGAGAACAATATTATTCAGGAAAAGCAGACTGGGATATAATAGCTAAAATAAAAGAAAATATAGATATACCTGTTATAGGAAACGGAGATGTATTTGAAGTAGAAGATGCTATAAATATGTTAAATAAGACTAATTGTGATGCTATAATGATAGGTAGAGGTGCTCAAGGTAACCCATGGATATTTAAAAGAATAAATCATTATATGAAAACAGGTGAAATTTTACCTGAGCCTACATGTGATGAAAAAATAAATACAGCTTTAAAGCATTTAAAATTAGCTGTAGAAGAACATGGTGAATATGTAGCTGTAAGAGAGATGAGAAAACATATTGCTTGGTACCTAAAAGGACTAAGAGGATCTGCTAGATTAAGGGATGAAATTAATAAGATAGAAAGTTATGAAGAAGTTGTAAACAAGCTAACTTACTACTTAGACCACTCCTTGACATAAGGGTAATAGTAATTTATAATATACCGCATAAATAACAAAGATATAAATAAGATTAATGTTAAATAAAAATTAAATTAAGAAGGAGTTGTAGGGGTCATGGAAGATAATAAGGAAATATTATTAACTCAAGAAGGATACCAAAAGTTAGAAGATGAAGTAGAGCATTTAAAATCAGTTAGAAGAAGAGAAGTTGCTGAAAGAATAAAGGTAGCTATATCTTTTGGAGATATATCAGAAAATGCTGAGTACGATGAAGCTAAAAATGAGCAAGCTCAAGTTGAAGAGAGAATAATAAAGCTTGAAAACATGCTAAGAAAAGCAGTTATAATAGATGAATCAAAAGTAGACTCAAACATAGTAACTATAGGGTCTATAGTAAAGGTTAATGATATGGAGTTTGAAGAAGAAGTAGAATACACAATAGTTGGTTCTGCTGAAGCTGATCCATATGAAGGGAAAATATCTAACGAATCACCTGTAGGAAAAGCTCTTTTAGGTAGAGCTAAAGGAGAAGTAGTAGACGTTCAAGTTCCTGATGGAGTTGCGAAATTCGAGATATTAGAAATAAGAAGATAATCTGGAGGTAAACAAATGAGTAATGATCAACAAAATGCTAATGATCAAGTAAAAGAAGAACTTACAGAAGTACTTCAAATTAGAAGAGATAAGTTAGCTAAGTTACAAGAAATGGGAAGAGATCCATTCCACGTAAGTAGATATGATAGAACTAATTATTCTATGGATATAAAAAATGACTTTGAAGCTTTTGAAGGAAAAGTTGTTAAGTTAGCTGGACGTATAATGAGTAAAAGAATTCAAGGGAAAGCTGGATTCATAGATATACAAGATCAAGAAGGTAGAATACAATGCTACGTAAGACTAGATAGAATAGGTGAAGAAGAGTATGCTGTATTCTCTACATATGATATAGGTGACATAATAGGTGTTGAAGGTGAAGTATTCAAAACTAAAAAAGAAGAGATATCTATAAAAGCTAATGATGTAAAATTATTAACAAAGTCTCTACAAATACTTCCAGAAAAATATCATGGATTAAAAGATCAAGATTTAAGATATAGACAAAGATATGTTGACTTAATAGTTAATCCAGAAGTTAAAGATGCTTTCGTTACAAGAACTAAAGCTATGAAGGCTTTAAGAACTTATTTAGATGAAAGAGGATTCTTAGAAGTTGAGACTCCTATATTAAATACTATAGCAGGTGGAGCGAATGCTAGACCTTTCATAACTCATCATAATACATTAGATATACCAATGTATTTAAGAATAGCAAATGAGCTTTACTTAAAGAGACTTATAGTAGGTGGATTTGATAAGGTTTATGAAATGGGTAGAATGTTTAGAAATGAAGGAATGTCTATAAAGCATAACCCAGAGTATACAGCTGTAGAATTATACCAAGCATATGCAGATTATACTGATATGATGGAAATAGCAGAAAATATGATAGCTTACATGGCAGAAGCTGCTACTGGAAGCATGAAGATAAATTACCAAGGAACTGAAATAGACTTTACTCCTCCATGGAAGAGAATGACTATGGAAGAATGTGTAAAGGAATATGCTGGAGTAGATTTCTCTACAATAAATACAGATGAAGAAGCTTTAGCAGTAGCTAAAGAAAAAGGAATAGAAATAACTCCTGGAATGAGAAGAGGAGAAGTCATAAATGCTTTATTTGAAGAGTTTGGTGAAGATAAATTAATCCAACCTACATTCATAACTCATCATCCAGTTGAAGTATCTCCTTTAGCTAAGAGAAATGTTGAGGATCCAAGAAGAACAGATAGATTTGAAGCCTTTGCAAACAAGTGGGAGCTAGCTAATGCTTTCTCTGAGTTAAATGACCCAATAGATCAAAAAGAAAGATTTATGGATCAATTAAGAAAGAAAGAATTAGGGGATGACGAAGCTTGTGATATGGATGAAGATTTCGTAAATGCTCTAGAAGTAGGTTTACCTCCAACAGGTGGACTAGGAATAGGTATAGATAGAGTTATGATGTTATTAACTAACGCTCCATCTATAAGAGACGTTATATTATTCCCTACTATGAAGCCGATAAAAGATGTTGCTAATGAAGCGACTGATGAAATAGAAGAATAATACTTAAAAGGCCTTTCTGATTGCTCAGAGAGGCTTTTTGTTATAGATAAGACTATTGAAAAATTAACTAGAAGTATATTTATCAACTTTATGAAATTTTTAAAAGTATTAGATTTAATAATCTATGCTTTTTTTTATTTCAACAATAAACATAATTAATTAATGTATAAATGTGAAAATTATTAAATTTTACTGGATTAAAATATTAAAAAATAAGAAATTATAAAATAATTTAATAAAAGGAAAAATGAATAAAAGATTAGAAACTTATATATAATAATAAACTCAGGGGGATAGCTTATGAAAAATTTTGTTAATTGGATGTGTTTGTTTTCTATAATGGTTTTAATCTTACAAGTCATGGTACATATAAATAAAGAGGTAATATTAGAGTTAAATAAAAAAAATAAAAAAATTAAAAGAAGCAAGCGTGTCAATGTAAGTGTTGAAAATACTAGTGTTGAAGAGAAATGCGATTACTATCAAAGAAAAATTGCAAAATAATTTAAAAAAATATTTAAAAAAGTATTGACGATATATTACTCAGGTGATATAGTATTACTTGTCCTTGAGAAACGGACGAAACAAAAACACAAAATGAACTTTGAAAATTAAACAGTAGGTTAATTATATAAATTCTTTTTTAAAGAATTAAACAACAAACAACCAAGCCAGATATTCAGATAATGATTAGCTGAGCAATTGGACAACTTTTTA
>NZ_CAXVJR010000010.1:0-90437 GCF_964259345.1 Paraclostridium bifermentans | reverse complement strand
ATCTGGCTTGGTTGTTTGTTGTTTAATTCTTTAAAAAGAATTTTTATAATTAACCTACTGTTTAATTTTCAAAGTTCTTGAAGTTGTTTTTCAAACTTACAAGTAATACTTTACCACCTATATTATTTATTGTCAATACATTTTTTAATTTTTATTTTATTTTTATTTTTTCACTCTTATTATATAATGAAAACGTAAACACATTAATCAAAATATTTAACTTTAGATAGGAGTAATTTTATATGCATACATTAGAAAACAATAACTTATTAATAGAAATAAATACTAAAGGTGCTGAGCTATCAAGAATATATTCAAAAACTACTAATAAAGAAATTTTATGGTGTGGAGATAGTACTCACTGGGGAAGACACTCCCCTATTCTATTTCCTATAGTAGGCAGATTAAAAGATAATGAGACAATTATTGATAATACCGTATATAAAATGAACCAACACGGATTTGCTCGTGATATGGATTTTGAGTTAATAGAAATAAAAAATAATTCTTTAACTTATAAATTAGAGGCTGATGCTTATACAAAAACTCGTTATCCTTATGACTTTGAATTATTAATAACTTATACACTTGAAGAGTCTTTTATAGATATTAAGTGGAAGGTAGTGAACAAAAGCAATTCAGATATGTATTTTTCAATAGGTGCACATCCAGCTTTTAATATTCCTTTTGAAGAAACAGATACAATCGAAAATTACTATTTAAATTTCAAATCAACAGGTAAAGTACATTCATATTCATTAGATGGCCCATTTGTGTCTAATAAGAAATCAGTCGATAACTTAGAGTTACTTAATTTAAAACCTGAACTATTTAAAAATGATGCTCTAATATACGATAATGTATATGAAGTATCTATATGCTCTAAGAACACAAACCAGTCTATAAATGTTAAGTTTACTAATTTCCCATTTGTAGGAATTTGGTCTCCTTACTATAAGGAAAGTAATTCAATTGCTCCATTTTTATGTATAGAACCTTGGTATGGAATTGCAGATTCAGTAGATAGCAACAAAGATTATAAATCAAAATTAGGAATTAATAAATTATCAACAAGTGAAGTTTTCGAAGCTTCTTATCAAATAAAAATTTGTAATTAATAAAAAAGGAGATAAGTTTTTATATTCTTATCTCCTTCTTCATTATTTTTTGATTTGTTCATTTATCCAATTCACAGCTGTATCTAACTGTTTACTCTCATCTTTAACTTCTATATCTGGTTTTATTCCTTTTTTATTTATATAATCTCCACTTGGAGTATAATACTGAGCTGTTGTAAGTTTGTATCCTGTACCATCGCTTAATCCTCTTACAGTTTGAACCAACCCTTTACCAAAAGTTGTTGTCCCTATAGCAACTCCTTTTTCATTGTCTACAATAGACCCTGTAAGTATTTCTGATGCTGATGCACTTCCTTCATTTATAAGAACAGCTATAGGTATATCTACTTCCCTCTTATCATCAGATTTAAGATACTTAGCTTTATCACTATTATCTTTAACAGATACTATAGTATCACCCTGTGGTAATATTTCATCAGCTATATCCTCACATACATCAAGTAATCCTCCTGGATTATCTCTTAAGTCTAATATTAATCCCTTCATACCCTTACTATTTAAATTATCTAAAGCTTTTTTAAAATCGTCGTATGTATGTTCATCAAAAGATGCTATTTTTATGTACCCTATGTCTCCATCAATCATTTTAGAATCAATAGTTTTCATAACTATCTCTTCTCTTTTTACATCTATATCTAAAGTCTCATTCCCTCTTTTGATTGTAAGTTTAACTTTAGTACCAGCTTTACCTTTTATCAAACTCATAGCTTTATCCATATCTTTTGAGCTAACTTCTTTTCCATCAACCTTAAGTATTTTATCTCCTGGCTTTATTCCGCTTTTTTCAGCTGGAGATCCTTCTATAGGAGATACTACTGTTATTAAGTCATCACCTTCTATAGGACTTATAACTACACCTATACCCACATATGTTCCTGATGTTTGTTCTTTTAATTTATTAAATTCTTCAACAGTATAGTACTGCGAATATGGATCATCTAGACCTTCAAACATCCCTTTTATAGCACTAGTTTCCAATTTTTCATCTTTAGTGTCTTTATAAAAATCTTTATCTATAGATTTTTTTACCCCTACAAGCTTATCGTAATCTTTGTATTTTAATCCTACAACTTGAGATGTTATCAAAGCTGTTGCAATAACAAGTATTACAGAATAAATTATAGCCCTTTTCTTAGATATCATTAAATACATCTCCTTTTACATAATATACTATAATAGTATATGTCTTAGTCTTTTTTTTATTACATGCCTTTGTTGCTATCTACTAATTATCGTATTAAACTTTTAATAGATAATAATATACCATATTATAACATAGATTAAATGGGGTGATTTTATTGAAAAATAATTTTAGAAAAAAAGTTATAAGTCTTAGAAATGAACAATCGTCTAACTTTGTAAATACACATTCTAATAAAATAATATCCAATCTTTTAGCTTTGAAAGAATTTAAAACAGCTTCCACTATAATGATTTACTTAGACTTTAATAATGAAGTTAAAACAGATTATTTAGCAAAATTTTTAATAAATTCAGGTAAAAATGTTCTCGTTCCAATCACATTAAAAAAAGAAAGACTATTAATACCTTCTCAAATTAAAAACTTGGATTCGGATTTAGCAATAGGTACTTACGGTATAAGAGAACCTAAGGATGAATGTAAAAGAATAACCTCTATAGATTCTATTGATATTCTAATAGTCCCTGCTGTAGCTTTCGATATAAATAAATATAGATTAGGCTATGGTGGCGGATTTTATGATAGGTTTATTGAAAAGTTAAGAAAAGACGCCATAACAATAGGCATAGCTTTTGATTTCCAAGTATTTAATACTATTCCAAAAGAATCTCATGATGCTAAATTAGATTATGTTGTAACAGAAAGTAGAATTATAAAGTAGAGCAAGAATATCGCTCTACTTTTTATATTTTATTTATTTTTCTTTTCTTCATCACTCTTCCTATATATTTCTAATTGGTCATTAACCTTTTTATCAATTTCATTAATTTCTAGTCCAGTTAATATTCCTAATCCTTCTTCTATATTAGAAATAGCATATATACTAAACTTGTTCTCTTTAACAGCTTCTATAATCTCATCTTTTAACATTAAATTTTTAACATTTTGAATAGGCATCATAACCCCTTGCTTTCCATTAAGCCCTTTTAACTTACAGACGTCAAAAAATCCTTCTATCTTTTCATTTATTCCTCCTATAGGTTGTATTTCTCCTTTTTGACTAACAGATCCTGTTACAGCTATATATTGTCTTATAGGAATTTTCGATATACTAGATATTATTGCATATAACTCCGTACTTGATGCACTATCTCCATCAACTCCAGAGTAATTTTGTTCAAAGGTTATTGAAGTCGATATAGATAGTGGTTTTTCTTTCCCGTATCTTTCTCCTAAATATCCAGTAAGTATCAGTACCCCTTTATCATGAATACTTCCACTTTTTTTAATTTCCCTTTCAATATTTATAATTCCACTTCTTCCTTTGTAAGTTGATGCAGTTATTTTAGATGGTTTTCCAAAACTATATTCTCCATTTCCCATAACTGCTAGTCCATTTATTTGACCTACTTTTTCTCCATCTATATCAATTAATAAAGTTTCATCTTTAAACATTTCATTTAACTTTTCTTCATACTTGTTACTTCTATATATTTTTTGATTTATTGCAGCTTCTACATCTTCTCTAGTTACAAATTTTAACTTCGAATCACTTATGGCCTCTGACTCATATATTAAATCTATAACTTTATCAAATCTAGCAGTTAATTTTTCTTTATCATCACTTATCCTAGTACTATATTCTATTATTCTTTCTATAGCACTTTTATCAAAATGCTTCAGATTATTTTCTTTACATGTATTTGATACTAATTTTATCGTATTATATATATTTTGCTTATCTTTATTTATTTCTATATCAAAATCTGCCATTATTTTAAATAAATTCCTAAAATCTTCTTCATAGCTATACAACAAGTTATATATATAATTATCTCCTATTAGTATTACTTTTATATCTAAATCTATAGGTTCTGGTTTTAATGTCGATGTCATTAAGTAACCATATTGTTTATTGAAGGACTCTATAGTTATTTTTCCAGTTTTAAGAGATCTCTTTAAACATTCCCACGAGAAAGGATTACTTAATAAATCCTTGGCATTTATAATTATGAATCCTCCATTAGCTTTATGTAGTGACCCAGGTTTAATTTCCATAAAACTAGTGGTTAAAGAACCAATTTCATTTTTATAATCTATGGATCCTGTTAAATTGTAGTACGTAGGGTTATTTTCATTTATAACTTTACATTCATTGTTTTCACTATTGTCTATTAGTAAATTAACTCCATATCTAATAAAGAACTTAATATCATTTTTAGGATTTATCATACCTAATAAGGCCATCGGATTTTGTGATGCGTCTTCTTGTGAGTTTCTAAATTTACATATGTTCTTTACAATATCATCACACATGTCCGAAATATAACTTTTTACTTTTTTATCATTTCCATACCTATCTATTAAGTATTGTTCATAAAATCCAACCAAACTTTTTCCTACATTTTTATCTAATTCATCTAACTTTTCTTTGTAACTTTCTTCACACAATTTAATTTCATTTATATACTCTTTACTATCTTGATTTAATTTTAGTCCAGCTTCTCTTAATATCTTTATTTCTTGAGGAGTTAAACTTCCGATTTCTGATTCACTTAAAATGTTACCATCATCTTTTATCGGTATACTTACTAAACCTCTTTCCGTTACTTCAAATTTAAACCCTCTAGGTTTAGCAATATCATTTAGCTTCTCTATTATTTTTTGAATATTATTTTCAAGTTCAGTCATTAATAATCTGTTGTGGTACTCATATTCTTTAGTACTAAAAATTTTAGGAACTTCATTTTTTAACTTTTCTATTATTTCTTCTATATCTTTTTTAAAAATCTTACCCTTTCCACAATCAAAAGATAATGCTATAGGTTCATTTTGATTTTTAAAATTATAAACATAAATCCAATCTTTTATATTTGTATTATCTTTTTTTATTTTATCTATTAACATATTAGTATAACTGTTTCTTCCTGTTCCGCTACAACCCGCTACGTATATGTTATATCCTTTCTGCTTCATTTTTAGCCCAAATTTTATAGCATTTACAGCTCTGTCTTGACCTATAATTTCTCTAATAGGTTCTATATCTTCAGTTGATTTAAAATTTATATCATCTAAGTTGCAAATACATTTTAGTTCATTCGAATTCAATCTAAATCTATCTAAATTAAACATCTATTCACCTCATAGCTTTGTATTTTACTATTTAGTTTTACCTAATATATATTAAATGATGTATTTTTTAGATTAAACTATAAAAACTGTGTTTAATTAAACACAGTTTTTATTTCTACTTCTCTGTTCTTGAATTCAATTCTATTCTATCTGGTAAATCTTTTAAATTCGTTTCAACAACTATATATGGATGTGATTCTTCCTTATTTTTATGTACAACTTCAACTTTCATAATATTTTTAGAATCCTCTTTAGCTAGTTTTATAGAATCAATTTCTATTCCATTTTTTTCATCTTTTCCTCTTGTTACTACAACATAAATTTTATTGTCAATTTTTACAGCTAAAGCTCTTTCTTCATCAGTATACTTCCCCATCATATCAAGTATTTTTTCTGGTATTTCAGTTTTTTGCAACATAATATAATCTATTGGCTTTGATTCATCCATAAACACCTTAGGAATAAATATAAATCCCCCAAGCACCAATATCAAAGCTATAATTCCATAGATTACTCCTTTAATATTAAACTTTACTTTCATTTTATCACCCCCATATAAATATATGAGCTTGTTTTAATTTATAGAATATATTTACATATAAAAAAAGCCATAGATTTTTAATAAAATCTATGGCTATACAATCTATATTAATTATCAACTATTTCTTAGCTATTGCTTCTTTTACACTATTAACTAATTCTTCAGCTGTTAATCCATATGCTTTTAAAAGTTCTTTTGGAGTCCCTGATTGTCCAAAAACATCTTTAACTCCAACTTTTTTAACTATAACAGGACATTCTTCACTTACAACTTCACTTACTGCAGATCCAAGTCCTCCTATTATGTTATGCTCTTCAGCTGTAACTATAGCTTTAGTTTCTTGAGCTGCTTTTAGTATTAATTCTTTGTCTATAGGTTTTATTGTAGGCATATTTATAACTCTTACGTTTATTCCTTCAGACTTTAAGATTTCATGTGCTTGTACAGCTTCATTTAACATTATTCCACAAGCTATTATAGTAGCATCATTACCTTCTCTTACAACTACACCTTTACCAATTTCAAACTTATAGTTTTCATCAAATATAGTTGGAACAGCTGATCTACCAAGTCTAACATATACTGGTCCATTGTATTTTGCTATTTCAAATATAACTTGCTCAGTTTCAACTCCATCAGCTGGTACTATAACAGTCATGTTAGGTATAGCTCTCATTATAGCTATATCTTCAACACTTTGATGAGACGCTCCATCTTCACCAACAGTTACACCTGCATGTGTAGCACATACTTTTACATTTAGTTTTGGATAACAAGCTGAGTTTCTTATTATTTCAAACCCTCTTCCAGTTGCAAACATAGCAAAACTACTAGCAAAAGGTATTTTACCAGCTGCTGCTAATCCACAAGCCGCGCCTATTAAGTTTTGTTCTGCTATTCCCATATTAAAGAATCTATCAGGAAATGCTTTTAAAAAGTCATTAGTTTTTGTAGATTTAGATAAGTCCGCATCTAAAACAACTACATTATCATTTACTTGTCCTAATTTAACTAAGGCTTTTCCATATGCTTCTCTAGTTGCTATATTACTCATTATCTGCACCCCCTAATTCAGCTAAAGCTTTTTCTAAATCAGCATCACTTGGAGCTGTTCCATGCCAAGAAGCATTATTCTCCATAAATGATACACCTTTACCTTTTACAGTCTTAGCTATAATCATAGTAGGTTTTCCTACTGTGTCTTTAGCCATATCAAGAGCAGCAAATATTTGATCAAAGTCATGTCCATCTATTTCTATAACATTCCATCCAAAGCTTTTGAATTTATCCATTATAGGACCTATATTCATAACTTTTTCTACTTCTCCATCTATTTGTAATCCATTGTAATCTAAGAAAGCTACTAAATTATCTAATTTATAATGAGCCGCACTCATAGCCGCTTCCCAAACTATACCTTCTTGAACCTCTCCATCTCCAAGTAAAGTATAAACTCTCCATGGTGCATTATCTAACTTAGATGCCATTGCCATACCACAAGCAACAGAAAAACCTTGTCCTAAAGAACCAGTAGACATCTCAACTCCAGGAGTTCCTTTCATATCTGGATGCCCTTGTAGCATAGCTCCTATTTTTCTTAATGAGTCTAATTCTTTCTTGTCAAAATACCCTTTTTCAGCTAATGTTGAATATAAAACAGGAGCTGCATGTCCTTTTGATAACACAAATCTATCTCTATCCTCCATCTTTGGATTTCTAGGATCTACGTTCATTTCATCAAAATAAAGTGCTGTTAATATTTCAACTGCAGATAACGATCCCCCAGGATGTCCAGACTTAGAACCATGTATCATAGTAACTATATTTTTTCTTATGTTACGTGTAATTCCATTTAATACTTTATGGTCTCTCATGTAATTACCTCCTTATATTTATGAGTAAAACTACTGCCTCGATATTATGTACTTTGCAATTGTATCATACTAATTCCATATTATTATATCACTTTTTGCATTTTTTTTGCTGAAAAATATAAAAAAAATTATTGATATACGTATATTATATATATCAATAATTAAATTAAATTTGAAATAGTCCTAAACTTATTTGTAAACTATTATTTACTTTTTCCATCATACATTCATCTAGATAACCTATTTTTTCTCTTAATCGCTTTTTATCTATCGTTCTTATTTGTTCTAAGAGAATAACGGAATCTTTATTAAGCCCATACTCATTAGAGCTTATTTCTATATGAGTAGGTAATTTAGCCTTGTTAATCTGAGATGTTATAGCCGCAACAATAACAGTAGGACTATATTTATTCCCTATATCATTTTGTATAATAAGTACAGGTCTTATTCCACCTTGTTCAGATCCCACAACAGGACTTAAATCTGCATAATATAAGTATCCGCGCTTTATATCTAAATTGTTAGAACTCACCTTGAGCTATAGTCCCTTCAAGGTTATCCTCAGAAGATACCTCATTTGTCATTCCTAGCTCGGCTAAAGTTAAATTTATTTGACCCATTTCTTTATATCCTTTTATCATGGACTCTTTTAGATCAAATTTTTTCTTTTGAGTAATGTAGAATTGAAAAGCAGCTTTTGCAAAATCTTCTCTGTTTGTATTCTCTATTTGAACTATGTGATCAACTTCAGAAATAAGAGAATCAGGTAAAGTAAACACAATTTTTTCCTTACTCATATTGTGCACAGAATCGCCTCCTAGGGTATACTATCATCTTTATTTTACCAAATAACTATATTGTTGTACAATTGCATTTCTTTCCATATAAACACGTTCAACTCTTCTCGAAATCATGCATAGCACTTCATAATTTATTGTTCCCAAATCATCAGCTATTTTTTCTACGCATTGATTTTTGCTATCTGAAAATATTATAACCTCATCATCAACTTTTATGTCTATTTCTTTATCTATTTTAACCATACATTGATCCATGCATATTCTCCCTACAACATCAAACACTTCTCCTTTTATATATACTTTAGGATTCTTTTGCATCCTAGTAAATCCATCTGCATATCCAATAGGTAGTGTAACTATTCTCTCTTTAGATTTAGTTATATATTTAAGTCCATAACTTATACCTATATTTTCGTCTAATTCTTTTATATGAGATATTCTAGTTTTTAATGTCATAGCAGGTTTCAGTTCAATCATATCTTTATCTACCTCATTTGAAGGATAGTGCCCATAAAGTATAATCCCACATCTAACCATATTTAAATTCAAATCTTTACAATCCATAATCGCTGCACTATTTGAAACATGTTTAATAGGAATTTTTATATCTAACTCTTCTAGTTTTTTTAGTATTGTATTATATTTATATACCTGATTATAAGTATACTCTTTATTCTTTTCATCGGCTGTTGCAAAATGAGTATATATACCTTCTATCTGGATATTATTTAACTTATTAATCTTTAATATTTCATTTATAGATTCATCATTAACTTGCAGCCCTATTCTACTCATTCCTGTATCTATCTTTATATGAATCTTAGATATTTTTTTATATTTTCTTGATAATTCATTTATAACAAAAGCTGTATCATAAGAAAATACAGTAAAAGTAACATCGTTAACTACAGCTTCTTCTAATGAACATTCCGGTATATATCCCAAACATAATATAGGTACACGTATATCATGTTGTCTAAGTTCTAACGCTTCTTCAAATCTAGAAACCGCTACATAATCTACATTTTCTCTTTCTAATAATCTCGCCACTTCCACAGATCCATGTCCATATGCATTAGCCTTAACTACTCCACAAATTTTAGTATCTTCTTTTACTATTTTTTTTATATTATTTAAATTAAATCTAATGTTATCTAGGTTTATCTCCGCCCATGTAGGAGCTGCTATATTTTTATCCATTTTATATCCCTCGCTATTTTCTGTATTCAAAATCAGAATAATTAACTATAAATCGATTATTCCCCTCTTGATCCAATATTTCTAATTTAGCAGGATTTTTCTCCTTCGTGTCTATATAAAGTATCTGCTTATTGAAATATTTAGTGTTCCCTGGTATCGGCACTGTAAGTGCTAAATACTCACCCTTCATCTCAATCTCCATCTCTTCCCCTTGCAGATAATTCTTTATAAAATCGCCTATAAATAAATGTTGGCTATCTTCTCCTACGTTGGGCAAAATAAATTTATCCTTTATATCAGGATTAATTACAACTATTTTTTCCTCTTTATACTCTATAGTTTTTCCCTTTAAATGTTTAGGTTCTATTATTTCTAACTTGTAATTTCCAGATCCTTTGTATTCATGTATTAAAGAATACTTCTGTGAGTTTTTATTACCTAAAACCTCTATATCTGCTTTACACTTGTAGGATTTAATCTTAGATATATAATTTTGAAAATCTTTATATATTTCTTCTTTTGTGGACTTACTTTTCTGGCATCCAATTCCAATCATCAAAGTAACTATTATACATATAATTGCAGTCCACTTGTATTTCACAAATTACCCCCTATATATTTAATCTTCATACATAGATTTTATTATATCGTATCTGCAAATTATTCCTTTTATTTTGCCATTCTGATCTACTACAGGAACTCTATTAACAGATTTTTTTATCATTATATTTGCTACATCATCAAAAGTGTCATCTTCATTTACTTTTATAACATCTTTAGACATTAAATCTTTTACCTGTGTAGCTGCTACATCTTTTATATCTTGTTCTACTTTTTTAAAGTCATTAAGATATATAAATCCTTGTAAAAATGTTATGTACTCTGGAGGATTAACATATTTCTCTTTTTTCATTATGTCTGTTTCTGAAATAATCCCAACCACTCTATTGTCTTCATCTACTACAGGCACTCCTCCTATTTTTTCTGTTATAAGAGTTTGTGCTATATCCTGTATAGTATCGCTTTCTTTAGCTACTTTAACATTAGTAGTCATTATATCTTTAGCTTTTTTGTTTTTCATATCTATCACTCCTTAATCATTACAATAGCGTTTGCTACCGCATAGTTTTTGCTATGAGATATTGATACTTTTATTTCTAAAACATTATAATCTATGCAAATTTCATTCAAATTATTATAAGTTTTAACTATGGGTTTACCATTTTTATCCCTAAGTACCTCTATATCATTAAAATTAAAATTTCTTATCCCAGTTCCAAAAGCCTTACTTATAGCTTCCTTTGCACAAAAGTTACCTGCTATAGTTTCTACCCTAAAATTTCTAGATTTAAAATAATTTATTTCCTCTTTTGTAAATAATTTTTCTAAAAACCTATTATTTCTTTTTATAGCATTCTCTATCCTTTCTATTTCTACAATATCTATACCGATATCCAATATATTCATAGATACCTCCAAATTACTATCATGTTTTTATTTTGTTACGAATACTTAAATATATTCTACTTAATATTATTAAATTTACACATATTTCTTATTTACAATACTACTATAAGTGAAATTATTTTTGTAGTTCCACTATTATATGTTTTTTTATTTGTTGTGGTATTTATTTTAAAAATAATAAAAAGGCTAGAGTTAAACTCTAGCCTTTTTTTATAACCACTCTGCAGATTCAGTTAATATAACAGCTTGTTCTTTATCAACTTGTATGAATCCTCCAGATATTTTTGCATCTTTAAATTTACCTTCTTTTTTTAGACGTAGAGTACCATCTGATAATCCTGCAACTAAAGGTCTATGGTTCTTTAATATACCTCTATCTCCTTCAGTAGTTCTAACTATTATCATCTCTGTTTGATCTTGATAGAAGACTTTTTCAGGAGTAACAATTTTAACCGCAAATTCGCTTGCCATTATTATCTACTCTCCTTCGCTTTTTCAACTGCCTCTTCTATACTTCCTACGAATAAGAAAGCTGATTCTGGTAAGCTATCATGCTTACCTTCTAATATTTCTTTGAAACTTCTTACAGTTTCTTTAACAGGTACGTATTTACCTGGTATTCCTGTAAACTGCTCACCAACGAAGAATGGTTGAGATAAGAATCTCTCTATCTTTCTAGCTCTGTTAACAGTTATCTTATCTTCATCAGATAATTCATCCATACCAAGTATAGCTATTATATCTTGAAGTTCTTTATACTTTTGAAGTATAGATTGAACTGATACAGCTATCTCATAATGTTCTTTACCAACTATAGCTGGGTCAAGAACTCTAGATGTTGACTCTAGTGGGTCAACAGCTGGGAATATACCTAGAGAAGCTTTTTGTCTAGATAAAACTGTTTTAGCATCTAAGTGAGTGAATGTTGTAGCTGGTGCTGGGTCAGTTAAGTCATCGGCAGGTACGTATACAGCCTGAACTGATGTTATAGACCCTTTATTTGTAGATGTTATTCTCTCTTGTAATCTACCCATCTCTGTTGCTAATGTTGGTTGGTATCCAACTGCTGATGGAGTACGTCCAAGAAGTGCAGAAACCTCAGATCCTGCTTGAGTGAAACGGAATATATTATCTACGAATAATAAAACGTCTTGTCCTTCTTGATCTCTGAAGTACTCAGCCATTGTAAGACCAGTTAAAGCAACTCTCATTCTTGCTCCAGGTGGCTCATTCATTTGTCCGAATACTAGAGCTGTTTTATTTATAACTCCTGTATCACTCATCTCATGGAATAAGTCATTACCTTCTCTTGTTCTCTCTCCAACACCTGCGAATACTGATATACCACCGTGTTGAGTAGCTATATTGTTTATAAGCTCTTGTATAAGAACTGTCTTACCAACTCCGGCTCCACCGAATAGACCGATTTTACCACCTTTTAAGTATGGTGCTAGTAAGTCAACAACTTTTATACCAGTTTCTAGTATTTCAGCACCTGGGTTTAATTCATCAAATGCTGGTGCTTCTCTATGTATTGGATGCTTAGAAGCATTTTTAGGAGCTTCCTTACCATCAACTGGCTCACCTAATACGTTGAATATTCTTCCTAGCGTTTCTTCTCCTACAGGTACACTTATAGCAGCTCCTGTATCAACAACGTCCATACCTCTTACAAGTCCATCAGTTGAACTCATTGATATACATCTTACAGTATCATCACCAACGTGTTGTGCAACCTCTATAACTATTTTTTTATCTCCGTGCTTTATCTCTAATGCATTTAATAGATTAGGTAAGCTTTTTTCATCATTGAACTTTACGTCAACTACTGGCCCGATAACCTGAACTATTTTACCTATGTTTGCCATGTCCTAACCTCCTTATTTATTGAGCTGAAGAAGCTCCTGCAACTATCTCTGATATTTCTTGAGTAACTGCAGCTTGTCTTGCTCTATTGTATTGTAATTCTAAATTAGATATCATTTCATTTGCATTGTCTGTTGCAGATTCCATAGCTGTTCTTCTTGCAGCTTGCTCAGAAGCATAAGATTCAGCTAATCCTCCGTATATCATTCCTGAAACATACTTAGGTACTATAAATCCAAGTACAGCGTCTGGAGAAGGTAAGTATTGCACTGCTGCTCCACTTTTCTTCTCGTTACCTTCTTTAGCTTCGATACTAACTGGTAATAACTTAACTAATCTTGGTTCTTGACTTAATGCAGAAACGAACTCAGTATATATTAATTTAACTTCATCTATATCACCTTTTTGATATAAATCCATTATAGTTTTTGATATATTCATAATATCTTCATAGCTAGCATTTTCAACAGAATTAACAGATTGTATTAATTCAAAATTTCTTTTGCTAACAAATTCTTTTGCTTTTTTTCCTACAGTAATAATTTTTGCTTTTGTAGTCCCCTCAGCTTCAGCAGCTAGTGCTTTAAATACATTTGAGTTGTATCCTCCAGCAAGACCTCTATCTCCAGCTATTACTACGTAACATTTATTTTTAACTTCTCTTTGTTTAAGAAATTCACTTTTTGATCCGCTCGTATTCTTAGCTATATTTTCAACAGCCTCTTTTAAAGTGTTAAAATAAGCCTTAGAACTCTCAGCTTTTTCCTTAGCTCTTCTGAATTTAGATGAAGATACTAATTCCATAGCTTTAGTTATTTGCTTTGTATTTTCAACACTGGCAATACGAGTTTTAATTTCTTTCATTCCAGCTCCTGCCAATTGGGTTACCTCCTTTTCTCAAAAAGGATTACGCTTCTATAACAAATTTCTTTTTAAAATCGTTTATAGCGTTTGTTAATTCTTCAGCGAAATCTTCATTTGCAAGAATTTTTTCTCTTGTTTGCGGATTATTAGCATCTATAAATTCTAATAATTCAGCTTCAAATCTCTTTATGTTATTTACAGGTATATCTGCTAATAAGTTATTAGTAACTGCAAATACCATTACAACTTGATTCGAAACTTCCATAGGTTGATGTTCTCCTTGCTTTAGAACCTCAACTATTCTTTCCCCTTGAGCAAGTCTCTTCTTAGTATCTTCGTCTAAGTCTGATCCGAATTGAGAGAATGCAGCAAGTTCTTTATATTGAGAATAAAGAAGTTTTAATGGTCCTGCAACTTTTTTCATTGATTTTATTTGTGCAGATCCTCCAACCCTTGAAACTGATATACCAGGGTCAACTGCAGGTCTTATTCCTGAGTAGAATAATTCTGGTACAAGGTATATTTGTCCGTCTGTTATAGATATAACGTTAGTTGGTATATAAGCAGAAACGTCTCCACCTTGAGTTTCGATTATAGGTAATGCTGTTATTGATCCTCCGCCTAACTCGTCAGATAATTTAGCAGCTCTTTCTAGTAATCTTGAGTGTAAGTAGAATACATCTCCTGGATAAGCTTCACGTCCTGGTGGTCTCTTAAGTAATAATGACATCTCTCTGTATGCAACTGCATGCTTAGTTAAGTCATCATATACTATTAATACATGTTTTCCATTGAACATGAATTCTTCACCCATAGTAACACCTGCATATGGAGCTAAGTATTGAAGTGGTGCAGATTCAGATGCAGTAGCAGAAACCACTATTGTGTAATCCATTGCTCCACCTTTTTCTAATGTACTAACAACTTGAGATACTGTAGAACGTTTTTGTCCTATTGCAACATATATACATACAACATCTTTACCTTTTTGGTTAAGTATAGTATCTATACATATAGAAGTTTTTCCTGTTTGTCTATCTCCGATAACAAGCTCTCTTTGTCCTTTACCGATTGGTATCATGGCATCGATAGCTTTTATTCCTGTTTGTAATGGTTGATGTACTGATTTTCTAGCCATTATTCCAGTAGCTTCTGATTCAATTGGTCTGAATTTATCAGTATTTATAGGTCCTTTTCCATCAACTGGTTGTCCTAATGAGTTTACAACTCTTCCTAACATAGCTTCTCCAACTGGAACTTGAACTATATTACCAGTTCTTTTAACTATGTCTCCTTCTTTTATTCCAGAGTCATCTCCTAGTATAACTGCTCCAACCATTTCTTCTTCAAGGTTTAGAGCCATTCCGTATATTTTCCCTGGGAACTCTAGTAATTCACCAGCCATAGCCTTTTCTAATCCGTAAACACTAGCTATACCGTCCCCAACTTTTAAAACACTTCCTGTATCTGTTAATTCTACTTTATTTTCGTAGCTTTTTATTTGCTCTTTTATTATAGCACTTATTTCTTCTGGTCTTAAATTCATGGGTTCACCGCCCTCCTAAGATATTACTTGAGATAGTTGTTCTTGCATTTTTTCTAAACGATTTTTAACCGTTCCATCTATCTCTTCATTTCCAAGTCTAACTAGAACTCCTCCTAGTACAGACTCATCAACTTCATTTTTTAGAATAACTGTTTTATTATATTTAGTTGAAAGTTTAGCTTGAAGTTCTTTTACTTCATCTTCTTTCATCGGAACTGCTGTTATAGCAGTACCTTCTAAAATATTATTTTTCTTGTTTATTAAAGCTTTTAAAGCTTGTTCTATATTACCAATTAAAGATAATCTATCTTTATCTGCTAATATTTTCATGAAATTTAACATTTCTTTGTCTATGTTAGATCCAAATATATTAGTTATTAATTCTTTTTTATCTTCCTTTGATACAATAGGAGATTTTAATATATCTGCAAATTCTTTGTTTTCTTTTATTATATCTACTACAGCCTTTAGCTCATTATATAGCTTTTCAGTTGAGTTAGACTCTTCTCCAACTTGGAATAAGGCTTCAGCGTATCTGCTAGCAATTATATTTATCATTGAGCTTCGCCTACCTCTTTTATAAAGTCATTTATTAGCTTTTCATGCTTAGACTTATCTAGGTCGCTTTCTATAACCTTAGATGCTGCAAGTAAAGCTATTGAAGATATATCATCTTTAACTTCATTCATAACTTTTTGTCTTTCTTGAGCTATATCTTTACTAGCTTTTTCTTTTATGCTTGTAGCTTCATTTTTAGCTGTAGATACTATTTCCTCTGACTTTTGCTCTGCTCTTAAAGTAGCTTGCTTTATTATTTCTTGCCCTTGCTCTTTCGCAGAACTTAATTTTTCTTCGTATTCTTTTCTGAACTTTTCACCCTCAGCCTTAGTTTTTTCTCCTTCAGCTAAGTTTGTTTGAATGTCTTTTTCTCTAGCTTCTATTATTCCTAAAACAGGTTTAAATAAAAGTTTCTTTAAAACTACAAACACTAAGAATGTATTTATTAACTGGAACACTAACTCCCATGAAACTCCAATTAGTGGTTTTATTTCAAACATCCTTATTCCTCCTTTCTACTAATCACAATTCGTAATTAGGAGATGGTTTCCCACCTCCTAGTTATGATGACTTAACTTTAATTTCTCTTATAACATTCCTTTGAATGGATTAGCAAATAGAAGTATTATAGCTACAACTAAACCATATATTGCTGAAGACTCTGCAACTGCAGCTCCTAGTAACATTGTTTGAGTTATTTCACCTTTAGCTTCTGGTTGATTACCAACTGCCTCTGCAGCTTTACCTGCAGCGAATCCTTGTCCTATTCCTGCTCCTATACCTGTTGCAACTGCTATTCCAGCTCCTATAGCTGAACCTGCTAATAATATAGCCATTTCCATGATTGTTTCCTCCTTAAAATTGAATTCATTTTATATTATTTTTTTTATTTAGCATATCAATTACTCTGTAGCATTTGATACAAATACCATTGTAAGCATTATGAATATAAATGCTTGTAATATACCTGCGAACATATCAAAGTATAAATGAAGAGGTACTGGTATTATTAATTGTCCAAAAGGTATTGATAATCCTGTTAGAGATGTTGATACAAATGCTAAGAAGTCATATAATAACTTCATTATAACAGCTCCTCCTAATATGTTACCAAATGGACGGAAACTTAATGATATAGGTTTTGCTAACTCACCTATTATATTAAGTGGTAATAAAAATGGTATTGGTTCAAGTAATTCTTTAAAGAATCCTGGACCTTTCTTCTTAACACCAGCATAATAAATCATAAAGAATGTTATTAATGCCCATGCTAATGTAGTATCTAGATCTGTTGTTGGTGATCTAAATCCTAATAATCCTATAAGGTTTGATGTTGCAAAGAATAAGAATAAACTTCCTATGTATGGTACAATAAAAGGTAATTCTTTTATCGCTGTTGGACCCATAGTGTCCTTTACAAACTTATCAAATCCACCTATTGCAAACTCTAAAAATATTTGCACTTTACTAGTTGGAACTTTCTTTAAGTTTCTAGTTAGTAAATAAGATACTAATGCTAGACCTGCTAATATTAGCCAACTTGTTATTACAGTTTCACTTAATTTAAAGTCTCCAAAGTATAATATATATCTAGCTTGACTCACAATTACGCCTCCTTTCTTTTAAGTTTGTCTATTAATAATGCTTTACCTAATATAGCAAACTTAGTGCTCAATAACCCTATTGCAGTTCCTACAATACTTATATTCGGCGATTTTGCTGAAACAAATAGTACTACTGCTACTATAGTTATCCTTATTATGTATCTACTAGTTGAGTAAATTTGAGCTTTATTTGGAGGATATGTTACTGACTTTTGTAGAGATATTGCTAATAACCTAAAGTTTAATACAGCTATTATGCTTCCAAACAAAAGACCTGTAATCATCTCCTTTTGAGAGTTTGTCAAAAAAATAATTAGAATTGCTGCGATTAAATCAATTATGACTACACCTTTATTTACGTCACGTATATGTTTTTCTAAAGTATTATTCATTATTTAATCACTTCCTTTTTGTATATACAATTAGAGTTTTATAAACTCCACTGAATGCTCCACCTATGCCTAATAATAAAAATATTAAAAGTAAAAATGGACTAGTTCCAAATTTATCATCTAGATATTTTCCTATAAATGTACATCCTAAAATAGGTATTATTATCATTAATCCTACTTGGCTGACTAACGAAAGCATACTGAGAGCTTGCATATATTTTTTATGTTTATCCATAAATAGTATACCTCACAGTCGTGATTTTTTATTTAATTTTAATATGTATCTAAGTATTTTTTTGTTTGAAATATTGAATATTTTAATTCTAAATCATATTTTATTATTATATTTCTTTTATTTAGTTTTATCAATACCTAATATAGATTTTAAAATTTCAGTTTTTTCTATTTTATTTAAATTTTGAATAATTATTTTTGAATTATTCAAAATATTTACTTTAATCTTATTTTACATTTGTTTTTGTTAACTATACTTCAATATACTAATATAATCTTCATTATATTAGTATTTATGCATATTTTTACACACAAAAACTTTAATAATTTTTTATTATTTTTTTATTGAACTTCGTTTTCTTATGTATACAGTATATATTAATTTTATACCTTTTCTGAATATTTTTCTACAAATAATTACATTTTGTAAAAATATTTTATAATTTAATTTATATTTTTATTTATATTTTCTTCAATTTTTACAAAGTACACTTAGTTTATTTAGAAAATTAAAACCATTTTTAACTAAATCATTTTAATTTTATATATAACGAAAAAGGCATCTATAAATATTTATAGACACCTTTATTCCTTATTATTTAGTACCGAATAATCTATCTCCAGCATCACCTAAACCAGGAACTATATATCCATGATCATTTAGCTTCTCGTCTATACTAGCAACGTATATATCTACGTCTGGATGATATTTTTGTACTTCAGCTATTCCTTCTGGAGAAGCTACTAAATTAACTAATTTTATAACTTTAGCTCCATCTCTTTTTAATACATCTATAGCAGCAACAGCTGATCCTCCAGTTGCTAACATAGGGTCAACTACTATCATTTCTCTTTCATGTATATCTTGTGGGAACTTGCAGTAATATTCTACAGGTTGTAATGTTTCTGGATCTCTATATAATCCTACATGTCCAACTTTAGCAGCTGGTATTAAGTTAACTAAACCATCAACCATACCTAATCCTGCTCTTAGTATAGGAACTATTCCTAATTTTTTACCAGCTATAACCTTTGCTGTAGTTTTTACAACAGGAGTTTCTATCTCTATATCTTCTAGAGGTAAATCTCTTGTTATTTCATAACCCATAAGCATTGTTATTTCTGTTAAAAGTTCTCTAAAATCCTTAGATCCTGTATTTTTATCCCTCATTAGAGTTAACTTGTGTTGTATTAATGGATGATCTGCAACTACTACTTTATTCATTATGTAAGCCTCCTAATTATTTTGTTCTATGTCATTTAACATATTTACTCTTCTTAAATGTCTTTCACCTTCAAATTCAGTGTTGATCCATGCATCAACTATTTCTAGTGCTAGACCTCTACCTATAACTCTTTCTCCTAAAGAAAGCATGTTTGCATTGTTATGAGCTTTAGACATTCTAGCAGAAAATGTGTCTGAAACAACAGCACATCTAATTCCTTTAACTTTATTTGCAGCTAGTGATATTCCTATCCCTGTACCGCAACATAATATCCCATAGTCTACTTCCTTACTAACAACAGCTTTAGCAACCTTTTCTCCATATATAGGATAGTCTACTGAATCTATACTATTTTCAGTACCAAAGTCCACACATTCAATTCCCTTAGCTTCTAAATGCTTTTTTATCTCTTCTTTTAAGTTGTATCCTCCGTGGTCACTACCTAAACCTATCTTCATAGTCCTAATACCTCCAATAAATTTATACGAATAGATTTATACTTAATTTTATATTATACCAAAGTTTAACATTTTTTGCACCACTTATGTCCAATTATTTTAATATAATTTTACTTTATGATTCTATTACTTTATATCCTGCAGATTTCAGAAGTCTATTCATTATAGCTCTTCCTACTCCTGAATTTGAAAAAGCTTCTGAATATATTATATCCACTTTTCTTTTATCCATATCTATTAATGAGTCAAATAAATTCGCCCCTACTTCTTCAAGAGTAGTTCCTAAGCTTATGACTTCACCTTTATATTTATCCTTATTTTCATCTATACAGATTACGCCACACTTTAATCCTTTATTTTCATTTTCTTCTATTAATGAGTTAATTTTATCTATTACATTTTTTTGATTTCCACTCACTATATATACATCCCCGTTAGGAGAGTAGTGTGTATATTTCATACCAGGAGCTTTAGCTTTTGCTACATCTTCTTTATTTTCTATGGATGGATCTATTAAAACTTCCCCTATTATTTTTTCCATTTGTTCTTTCGTTACACTACCAGGTCTTAAAATCATAGGTTTTTCAGATGTCATATCTACAACTGTAGATTCTAATCCAAAATCACAATCTCCACCTACTATTATCCCCGATACTCTACCATTCATTTCATCACATACGTGTTTTCCTTTAGTAGGAGATGGTCTTCCTGATATATTAGCCGATGGAGCAGCTATAGGTACTCCTGATTGTCTTATAATTTCTCTAGCAATAGGGTTTGAAGGCATTCTTATAGCTACTGTATCTAATCCCCCACTTGTTTTTTCTGGAACTATATCTTTTTTCTTAAATATCATAGTTAAAGGACCTGGCCAAATTTCATCCATTAGTTTTTTTGCTTTATCACTTATCTCTGTAACTAATTCCTTAATTTCATCTTTTTCACATATATGTACTATCAATGGATTGTCGCTAGGTCTTCCTTTAGCTTCATATATTTTTTTTACAGCCTCTGTATCCAGTGCATTAGCTCCTAATCCATATACAGTTTCTGTAGGAAATATAACCGTTTTTCCTTCAGATATCAATTTCGCATGTTCTTTTATTATTTCTTTATCTATATCAAATTCATCTATATTACTTATTAATGTCTTTATCATAGGTGTATACCTTCCTTCATATTAACTTTATACATAACTAACTATCAAAATCCCAATTAAAAAACCTATTATAGAATACATAGATTTTGTTGTTGGAAATATTTCTTCTAAAACTACATACATCATAGTACCTGCTGCTATCGATAAAAATACGCCTATTATAGAGGTAAATATTCCTGCAAAATATGCCCCTAGAAAACTTCCTATTCCCATTGGTATCCCAGCAATCAAAGTTAGTAGTATTACTTTTATAGTTCCCATCTTATTTCCAACTAAACTTAATGCCATAGCCAACCCTTCAGGGATATTGTGTATGCCAATTACAATCGCTAAAGTTATTCCCAAGTCCTTTGTAGCTATAAAAGAAGATCCTATAGCCAGCCCTTCAGGAAGATTATGTAATACTATACTTAAAAATATTAAGTACCCAGCATTAAATCCTTTTTTATTTTCTAACTTACCTTTTATTAGCATTGTTGCTATAGCTCCAACAAATACAAATATGATTGTATTTAAAATCCCAATTTCACCCATAGATTCTTTCAAGAGATCAAACACTACAACAGCTAGCATTATCCCACCTGAAATACCCATAAAAAAACTAAGATATCTACTTATATTCTTTCTAAAAACAGTAGATATAAGTCCTCCTAATCCAGTTCCTATAACTCCTGATATAAGACCAATCAATGTTATTTCTATCATCTTCAGTTACCCCCTAGTATTGTTAACTTGTTTTAATTTTATGTATAAAAATTTGCCATTATTCCAATACTACTTGATAACCATTTTTATTTGCAAAAAATCCCTATTCGAAATAGGGATTTTTTATTATCTAAAATTATAAAGACATCATCTTTTCAGTTTGATCTACAGTTATTAATGCATCTATCATTTCATTTAAATCTCCATCTAAAAATGCATCTAATTTATATAATGTTAAGTTTATTCTATGATCACTTACTCTTCCTTGAGGGAAGTTGTAAGTTCTTATTCTCTCAGATCTATCACCTGTACCAACTTGACTCTTTCTTTCAGCTGATATTTCTTTATTTTGCTCAGCAACAGCTTTATCATAAAGTCTAGCTTTTAATATTTTTAAAGCTTGCTCTTTATTTTTTAACTGAGATTTACCATCTTGACAAGAAACTACCTCTCCTGTAGGTATATGTGTAACCCTTACTGCTGAGTCAGTAGTGTTAACACTTTGTCCTCCATTTCCTGAAGAACGGAAAACATCTATTCTTAAGTCATTTGCATTTATTTCTACTTCAACATCTTCTACTTCTGGTAATACTGCAACTGTTGCAGTTGAAGTATGTATTCTTCCGCCTGATTCTGTAGAAGGTATTCTTTGAACTCTATGAACTCCTGATTCATATTTAAGAACTGAGTATGCACCTTTACCTTTTATCATGAAAGAAACTTCTTTATATCCACCTACTCCAGTATCGCTAGCACTTAGTAGTTCAACTTTCCATCTCTTTCTTTCTGCATATCTACAGTACATTCTAAATAAGTCACCTGCGAATAGAGCTGCTTCGTCTCCACCAGCTCCACCTCTAATTTCAACTATAACGTTCTTGTCATCATTAGGATCCTTAGGTAATAATAATATTTTCAACTCATCTTCTATTGGTTCTACTTTTTCTTCCATTTCTGATAATTCCATTTTAGCAAGTTCTCTTAGCTCTTCGTCAGACTCTTCTTGTAATATAGTCTTAGATTCCGCTATTGTATTCATTACATCTTTGTATTCTCTAAACTTCATTATGATCGGTTCCAGGTCAGCATGTTCTTTTATAAGTTTTTGCCAAACTTTTTGATCGTTTATTATTTCCGGGTCAGCTATTTTTTCGCTTAATTCTTTATATTTATCTTCTAATACTTCTAATTTGTTTAGCATACTTTTCACCTCTTTAATTGTAACATATCAATAGTTGATTATATCATAGTTTAAACCCTATAACAACTCTATCAATTCCTTGTAAATCTTTCTTTGTATATATATTATTAAAACCATTTTCACTCATTATACTACATACATCATCAGCTTGATCATGGCCAACTTCAAAAGCTAATATACCATTTTCTTTTAAATAGTCCATAGATTGTTCAGTTATAGCTCTATAAAAGTCCAATCCATCTTCTCCACCTTCAAGCGCTATATATGGTTCATAATCCTTAACTTGAGTATGTAAAGTTTTTATATCATCTCTTCTTATATAAGGAGGATTAGAAACAATTATATCTAGTAATAACCCTTTGTCTTTGATACCCGTAAATAAATCCGATTTTATAAAATCTATCTTAGACTCAACTTTATTGCTTATAGCATTCTTTTTACCTATATCTAATGCTTTATCAGATATATCTAGTGAGTAAACATGTGATTTATTTATATATTTAGCCAGACTAACAGATATCGCTCCTGATCCAGTTCCTATATCTACTATATTTAGGTCCTCCTTATTTTTAGCTAGTTCTATTACTTCTTCAACCAAAGCTTCTGTATCTGGTCTCGGAATTAAAACACCCTCTTCAACATAGAAATCTAATCCCATAAATTCCCTATTATTTACAATGTAAGCTATAGGTCTACCATTCAATCTATCTTCCATCATATTATTAAACGAATCTAATTCTTCATCGCTAAGCTTTTTATCCAAATTTAATTGAATATATATCCTATCTACATTTCCAAGAGCTTTTTGAAGCAATATTTCCGTATCTAGTTTAGGAGTATCGCTTATATGCGATAAATCTTCCATATATTTAATTAGTATTTCTCTTATTGTCATATTATTCTCCTTATTACTTTATAACCGCTTTTAACGATTCTAATGCTACTTCTAATTGTTTATCATCAGGTTCTTTTGTTGTAAACTTTTGTAACATCATTCCTGGATAAGCTACAATCCTTGTCAAAATATTATTATATTTCCCAAGCAATTTTATTATTTCATATGATATTCCAGCTACTATAGGAACACACACAATTCTCATTATTATCCTAATTAAAGGATTTGGCCATCCAAAAAAAGAAAATAGTATTATAGATGTAAACATTACTATAAATAAAAAGTTAGTCCCACATCTAGGATGTAGTGTAGTAAACTTTTTAGCATTATCAACTGTAAGCTCAAGATCATTTTCATAACAATATATAGCTTTATGTTCTGCTCCATGATATTCAAAAACTCGCTGTATATCTCTATTTTTAGATATCAAAACTATATATATGAACAAAATACAGATTCTAGTAATCCCCTCTATTAAGTTTAAAGCTATTTTGTTAGATATAATCTTAGAAAAAACGCCACCTATAAGAGTAGGCGTAATAACAAATAGCAATGTAGCTAAACCTAATCCTAGTATCAGAGATAGAATAATTATTACATCATTAGCTCTATCTTTAAATACATTACTTATAAGCTTATCAAAAAATCCTTCTTCCTCTTCTTCCTCTTCTAAAAAAAATTCAGATGAAAAATTCATGCTTTTTATACCCTCTATCATAGTTTCAATTAATATGAAAGCACCTCTTATAAAAGGTATTTTATCTATATTATTATCAGATACCCAGCTTTTTATCTTATTCTTTTTAACTACAATTTCTCCATTAGTTTTTCTAACTGCTATAGCTCTTTTAGTTTTTGATTGCATCATTACACCTTCTATTACAGCTTGACCTCCAACGGCTTGCTTTCCCATCGCTTCACCTCTATTCCAATAATATTTTATATATATAATACTACTATATATATAAAGAAAAAACACCTCAAAGGTGTTTAATTATGCAAGATTATTTTTTTACTACATGACATTTTCTGCATCTAGCTTCATAGCTTTCAACTGCACCAACTTGTATAATAGGAGCATCATATTTTGCTGGTTCTCCATCTATAAGTCTTTGAGACCTAGTTGCTGGTTGTCCACATACAGAACATATAGCTTGTATTTTATCTACAAATTCAGCTACAGCTAATAATCTAGGTGTTGGTCCAAAAGGTTCTCCTTTAAAATCCATATCTAGTCCAGCTGCGATAACTCTTACCCCTTTGTCAGCTAGTTCTATAGCTATATCAACTATCTTTTCATCAAAAAATTGAACTTCATCTATTCCTACAACTTGTGTCTTATCATCTATATAATCATATATATCTGATGAATCTTTGATAGGAATTGCATTTATAGTACACCCACTATGAGACACTACATCTTCTTTACTATATCTATCATCTATTATAGGTTTAAAAACAACTACATTTTGCTTTGCAATTTTAGCTCTTTTTAACCTTCTTATTAACTCTTCACTTTTTCCACTATACATAGGCCCTATGACAACTTCTATATACCCGTGATTTATCGGTCTATACATAATCTAAATCCTCCTACATAAATAAAATAGGAGTTGGCAAGCCAACTCCGCATTTACTATTAGTCCATTTTGAATCTCTTCTTGAACTTGTCTATTCTTCCACCTGCTTCTATATTCTTTTGCTTTCCAGTATAGAAAGGATGGCACTCTGAACATATCTCAACTTTTATTTCATCTTTAGTTGATCCAGCAACGAAAGTGTTACCACAAGCACAACGTACTTCAACTTCTTGGTATTTTGGTTGTATATCTTTTTGCATATTTGTCACCTCTTCTCACTAATTTTTCGAAATTAATTATATTAACTTTTCGTTTTTCATCATTCAACTACACCATTATAACATAAGATTATTTGGCGTACAAGAGTTTTCTGATTAGTTTAAACTCTCTTTTATATACTTTATAAAGGCATCATTATCCTTCGTTCTCTTCAGTAATTCAAGTACTTTGTCGGTAACTTCGTACACAGAATTATTGCTCATTTCTTTTCTTAATTTCCAAAGAGCAGATTTTTCTTCTTCTGTCAATAGTAAGTCTTCTCTTCTAGTTCCTGATTTATATATATCCACAGCCGGGAATACTCTTTTTTCAGCTAACTTTCTATCTAAATGAAGTTCCATATTACCAGTTCCTTTAAATTCTTCAAAGATTACATCATCCATTCTAGATCCAGTTTCTACTAATGCTGTTGCAAGTATAGTTAAAGATCCACCTTGTCTTATATTTCTAGCTGCTCCAAAAAATTTCTTTGGTCCATGAAGAGCTCCTGGGTCTAATCCTCCAGATAATGTTCTTCCAGTAGGCGCTATACTTAAATTGTAAGCTCTAGCAAGTCTTGTTATACTATCAAGTAATATAACAACATCTTTTCCATGTTCAACTAATCTTTGAGCTCTGTTTAAAACCATTTCAGCAACTTTAACATGGTGACTAGAAACTTGATCAAAAGTTGAATAGATTACATCTCCATCTATTGACTCTTGCATATCAGTAACCTCTTCTGGTCTTTCATCTATAAGAAGTACTATAAGCTCTACTTCTGGATGATTTTTTACTATGCTATTTGCTACACTTTTTAATAAAATAGTTTTACCAGCTTTTGGAGGCGCAACAATTAGACCTCTTTGACCTTTACCTATAGGAGAAATTAAATCTATCAATCTTGTCGAAATTTCATTTTGATATTTCTCTAATTTTAATTTTTCTTCTGGATATATAGGCGTAAGAGTTTCAAATGCTCTTCTTTTAGTAGCTGTATCTGGATTTTCATCATTTATTTTTTGAACATATAATAAAGCTCTAAATTTTTCTCCTGTTTTTGGATGCCTAGTTATACCTTTGACCTTATCCCCTGTTTTCATATTAAATCTTCTTATTTGAGAAGGTGATACATACACATCATGTTCTGTTGATAAGTAATTTGGCCCTCTTAAAAATCCAAATCCATCTGGTAATATCTCTAAAACTCCCATTACCTCATCATCTTTTGATGTATTAAATTCATCTACAATTTTAGCTTCATCTACTTCTTTCACATTATAAGAATTTCTATTATATCCTTGATTATACCTTTGATTTCTATTCTCATACCCTCTATTTTCTTGCTTATTTACAATTTGCTTTTGTTCACTTTTAATTTCTTTTTTCTTTTCAACTTCTTTTTTATTATCTATCATATTTTTATTTTTATGCTCACTTATAATTTGTATTAATTCATTCTTTTTATATTTACTTATAGACTTAATCTCTAGCCCCTTAGCTAATTCTTTTAATTGCACTAGAGTCATGTCATTTAGTTTTTCTATATTTATATCTTCTATATTCAAAAGAATCCTCCTATCCCATAATTAAAATTATAGCTTTACTTGGAAATTAAAGGCGTGCAAATGAGAAGCTTTCATTGTTTTGCTTAAGTAGTTAGTTCTAATATTATCACTTTTTATACATTATGGTCAATAAATAAAAAAATAAAACTATTTGATTCAAATAGTTTTATTTTTTTATAATATCTTTATATATCATACTTACCCATTAAGTCTGTTAATATATCATTTTTATCTATTGAATGTATAGCATCTACAAATCTTATTGTCCCAGTTTTAGCTCTCATAACAACAGAATTTGTAGTCATTCTATCATTGCCTAAACTAACTATACCTTTTAATAAATCTCCATCTGTTATTCCTGTAGCTGCAAAGAAAAGTTCATCCCCTTTTGCCAAGTCTTCTAAAGATAATACCTTATCTATATCTTCATCTGTTAACCCCATTTCATGGCATCTAACTCTTTCTTCTTCACTTAATGGATATATTTGAGCTTGCATATCTCCACCCATACACTTTATAGCCGCAGCAGTTATAACTCCTTCTGGTCCTCCACCGATTCCCATAAGCATATCTACCCCTGTATCATCAAAGCAAGTTGCAATTCCTGCTGCAACATCTCCATCTCCGAACATTTTAATTCTAGTTCCAAGTTTTCTAGCTGCTTCAAATATATAATTATGTCTATCTCTATCTTGAACTACTATAGTCATTTCATTTGTTTTTTTGTTTAAAGCCTTTGCTACATTTTTTATATTTTCTTCTACACTGGCATTTAAATCTATACAACCTTTTGCTTTAGGTCCTACTATTATCTTTCTCATATAAGTGTCTGGCGCCTTAAGTAAACTTCCCTTTTTACCCATAGCTATTACAGATATAACATTAGGCATTCCTTTTGCTATTAGCGTAGTTCCATCTAAAGGGTCTACTGCTATGTCAACTTTCATACTATCTTCAGTTGCCATACCTACTTTTTCTCCTATATATAACATAGGAGCCTCATCTAATTCTCCCTCTCCTATTACAACTTCTCCATCTATTTTAACAGTTTCAAATGCTCTTCTCATAGCTTCTACAGCCGCTCCATCAGCTCCGTTTTTATCTCCTCTTCCCATAAACTGCGATGAAACTAAAGCTGCCGCTTCTGTAACTCTAACTAATTCTAATGCTAAATTTCTATCCATAAATTCCATCTCCCTTAGTCGCTAATCTTTATTCAAAATTATATATCACATTTAATAAATAGTAAACATTTATAGATAGATTTTATTTTATTAGTATGCTGTATTTTTATGCAAGAACAATAAAAAAGACGATAATTTTAAAAATTATCGCCATCTTTATTAATTCTTAGGTACACTTTCCCAATCTTTAAGGAATTTATCTATTCCTATATCAGTCATAGGATGTCCTAACATTTGTTTAAATACTTTATATGGAACTGTAGCTATATCAGCCCCTGCTTTAGCTGATGTTAAAACATGTTGAGGATGTCTTATACTTGCAGATATTATCTCAGTTTCTATACCGTGTATATTAAATATTTCAGAAACTTCTTCGATTAACATTATACCCTCTTGCCCTATATCATCTAATCTACCAACAAATGGACTAACATAAGAAGCTCCTGCCTTTGCAGCTAATAAAGCTTGGTTTGCAGAGAATATTAAAGTAACATTAGTTTTTATACCTTTTTTAGATAAAGCTGCAACAGCTTTTAATCCTTCTGCGCACATAGGTATTTTTACAACTATGTTCTCATGAATCTTACTTAATTCTTCTCCTTCTTTTATCATTCCTTCACTTTCCATAGAAATAACTTCAGCAGATATAGGTCCATCTACTATCTCAGTTATTTCTTTTACAACATTTTCAAAAACTCTTCCTTCTTTTGCTATAAGCGATGGGTTAGTTGTTACACCTTCTATAACTCCCCATGAATTTATCTCTTTTATTTCATCTACATTAGCAGTATCTATAAATAGTTTCATACTATGTACCTCCTTATTTTTACATTCCTATAAATAGGCTAATTACACTAGCTACACTAGATAGAACTAATAGACCTATTATACTTATAGCAATAATTCTATTAGATTTTTTACTACTAGCTTTTGCCATACTCTCACCTCATTAACATTTATCATTATACATCTTTTACATTCATACATATATCTTTTTCTATAAGTAAAATCAAAAGCCCTTTTCCCAAGGGCTTTTTTATATTCTACCACTATTTGTAATTTCCTTCTATCTCTAATTTTTAAGTAATTTTTCTAATTCAGATACAAGACTATTAAATTTTTCTACAGTTTTTTCTATAGGTTTAGTACTATATAGGTTTATACCACTCTCTTTTAACAACTCTATAGGGTAATTAGAGCCTCCTTTTTTTAGAAAAGACATATAATTTTCAGGCCCATTAGTTATTATATCTTGCGAGAATGCAACAGCTGCACTACACCCTGTTGCATATTTGTAAACATAAAAACTGCTATAAAAATGTGGTATTTTAGCCCATCCTATTTTAGATAGTTGATCAACCTTGAAGTCTTTACCATAATATTTGCCTAATAGTTCTCCCCATACATCATTTAGAACTAACACATTTACAGTTTCACCATTTTCCATTTTTTTGTGTATTATTTGCTCAAATTCAGCATACATAGTTTGTGTAAATAAAGTATCTTTTATTAAGTCTAAATATTGAGATATATAATATGCTTTTTCATCATTATTTTGAGTATTTTTTATTAGCATTTCATATAATAAAGCTTCATTTGTTATAGAAGCCACTTCATGTGTAAATACGCTTGGCTTAGAATTTAAATAATTTTGATTTTTAGCACTCATATATCCATATACAGCATGACCTAATTCATGTGCTAGTGTAGAAACTGAGTCCAAATTCCCACTATAATTCATTAATACATATGGATGATTATCATATAAAGATAAACAATATGCTCCACCTACTTTATTATCATTAGAGTAAACATCAATCCATCTCTCATTAAAAGATTTATACAATATATCTCCATATTCTTTTCCCAATGGATTTAATGCCGCATATATAATTCCTTGAGCTTTATCATAAGATATATATTCTTCTACTGGCGGTATTATTGGATTATGCATATCATATAAATAAATCTCTTCAGTATTTAATACGAGTTTTCTTAAGCTTATATATTTGTGTAATGTGCCTAAATTTTTATTAACTGTAGATATTAATTCATCATAAACTTTACTATCTATATCATCATTTGACATATACATATTTCTAGAATCTTCGTAACCTCTAATTTTTGAATAGAACATATTTTTCTTAACTTGCCCTATAAGTAGTCCAGATAGTGTATTTAAATTATCGTTATATAATATAGCTTCATTTTCAAATGCTTTTTTCCTTATATCACGATTTTCATTTTCTAGAGCTACAGCATATTCCCCTGGATTCAAGTTAGACTTTTTATCCATATTTACAAATAGTTCATAAACATCGCTAGGTAGTGATGATATATCACTTATATCGCTTAATATACTTTCTTCTTCAGGATTTAAATAATGATCTTTATTTTTTCTTATATCATTTAAGTACATTTTATAGTTACTAGATATTCTATTATCACTAATAATTGATTTAAATTCTTTATTTGATAATTTTAATATCTCCAATTCCAACTCTGAACAAATCGAATTGTATTTTTTGTAAGATTCATTTAACTTTTTCTCTAATTCCATAAAATCATAAGATTTTTTATTTATATCTTTGTTTAAAGATATATATGCATACAGTTTTTCTACTTTAACATCTAATCCCTCTTTTATGTTCAAGGCATATCCTAAATGTTTAGAAGACTTTGTAATTTTTCCAATATAATTTTTTAACTCCTTTGTATCTTTATCAAACGTTTTAAGCTCTTTATCCCATTCTTTTTTACTTTTATATAAATTAGTTAAATTCCAAGTGGTATATTTAGTTTGTTTTTTAGCTTCTTTTTTAGGTGGTTCATTTTTATCTGTATCATTAATCGCTTCTATTGCACTTTCATTCATCGTCTCTAAATTTCTATCTATATCTCTTTTTAAAACAATAGACGAAACCATTATAATTGCGATGGTAAAAATTATAATTTTATATATTTTTTTCCCCATAAAAAGCCATCCTTTCACTAAATTTATTAGTATTAGGATGGCTTTTTGTGTTTATATTATTCAACATTATTGCCAAAATAAGTCTTTATTAAGTTATCAACATACTTATCAACATATTAACATAGTATTTAGCTTCATAAAACGCTATATTTCAACATCTATTTTTTATAAAATTTTATTATAGAAATTTAATATTCAACTTATTAACATATTTTATAAAGTTATCAACAATTTTTTTATTTTTTTAGGCTATATTGTTAATAATTTTCTATTATATCTTCCTGAATTTATAAAAGATAATTATTTTTTATAAATCAACCTTATATTTTTTTGTCGAATATTGTAATTTCAATATTTTATACTTTTTAACTATATCCACAACTTATCCACATTTTATTAACATTCTGTGTATAACTTGTGGATTTAATGTTTATACACCTTAGTAACTAATACAGTCATATCATCATAGATATTATTATTCTGAATATCTAAAGCCTTATTTAAAATTTCTTTAGATATTTCTTTCGGATTAGTCGTTTCTAAAGTTTTTAAAAAATAAATTAACCAATTATCTCCTAAGTTATTATTTTTCCCTGCATCAATAATTCCATCAGAGACCATTATTATGTAATCTCCATCTTTTACTTTTCTACTATCTCTCTCAATATTTACATCTGATAAAATTCCAACTGGTAATGATGCTGTAGAAACTAAATCAATCTCTCCATTATTTCGTTTTATATAAGTTGAGCATGCACCCATTTTTATAGTATTTAATATACCTTTATTTAAATCAACGATTCCTAGGTCAAGTGTTGAAAACATTTCATCAGAAGATTTAAGCATTAGTATATTATTTATAGTATCAATAATAATTTCTTCATCTATCTTTGAATCCATCATTTTTTCTAGTAAATCTATAGTTACAGACGACTCTTCATATGCCTTTCTTCCTTTTCCCATACCATCACTTATAGCCATCATATATTTGCCCTCTGATATTTCCATGTATGTATAATTATCTCCAGATATTATATATCCATCTTTAGACATATTAGATACCTCTGATATAACTTTATACTCTTGTCGTCTAGATAATTTTATTTTGCAATTTTCTCCTATACAATTGCATCCCATTTTCCTAGCAACTAACTCTGTGCCAACTATATTTGATATTATTTTATTCATTTTTTGATCACACAACTTATTATCTTTACAAGTTTCTTTTTCTATTAAAATTTCAAATTCATTATTATCTTTTGATATATAATTAAGCCTTTTAACCGATATATTATTTCTATCCAACTCAACTATTATATTTCTTTCCATTTCCATATCAAAAACTATATCTCTATCTAATTCTTTAGCCATATGTTCAATTGACTTAGACATGTATCTTATTTGGTTTGCAACTAGTTTTCTATTTTCCGAAAATTTTTGCTGCCAACTGTAATCAATCGCAAACATTTTATAGTAATAGTTGGATGTCTTAACTATACTTTCTGGTTTTATACAGTCTTTCCTAAAGTCAATAGGAATATTATCAATATGAATTTCTCCATATTCCTCTAATTGCTCTAGTATTCTATTCATCATTGTATAAGTATAATTAAATTTAGCTTCCCAACACCTTCTTTTCATCCCACATTTTTTACATTCGTCATTATGTACCATATCTACTATGTGTGCTATATCCTTTTGATCTAATATCTTATCTTTCTCTCGTATTCTATCAAAGGTATTTGCTAAATCATCATATGTTTTGTACATACCTCTTAATCGGTTATTTGTAATCTCTCTACTTCTATCTAGGTAATCTTCTATTCCATCACTCAATCCCCCATTTCCTTTTATAAACTTTTCTATATTTTTTAGAATTTGTTCAGGAATAAGCATTACAAATAAACTCGCTATAAGTATATCTCTTATTTCTAAAATATTTGATCCTTCACCCGACGTATATATGTATATTAAACTCCATCCTACTATGTAACCAGCTATACTTAGGTATTTGTTAGCTTTACTAAAGCCACCTGAAATAAGTCCTGCAAATGCATATACACCCATATACATACTCGAGGTTAAGTTATTTATAAAATAGACTAGTCCTATTATTACACCACTAGCCGCGCCTAGTGATGCTCCTCCCGTTATTGATAAAACTAATATTACAATATTAGAAAGTAAGTTCCTTATAGAAACCCCTAATACAGAAACCTCTCCTATACCCATTATGCTAAATATTATTATTATTGTTAGTGCTACAATCTCTTCACTCGAGGTCACCTTTCTAGATGCTCTTTTATTTATAACTGATACTCCATAATAGAATATATAGGTACTAACAAGCATTAATACACATTCAACTAACATTATACTTATATGGTATACATAACTTCCAAATATCAATGCTTGTCCTATAGATATAGGAAGTATTATCAGCATACCTATCGTAGAAATTTTCCACACTGATTTTATATTTTTTAAATTATTAGCTATTAAGTATATTATAGCTATACATATCGAATACTTTATAATATTTATTGGTTGATTAAATGAAATCAAAGTACCTGCTAAAGTCGATACAAAAACCGGTAACCTATATTTGTCCATAGTTGATACACATAAGAAGAATGCAACTCCTAACGGAGCTATATCATCAACAACTCGAGCTCTACTTAATAAAAAACCAATCAAACATAATATAAGTGTATTTGAATCTAATATAGAAACCCTCATATTATTTTTTAAAGTTCCTATACCTCTATTAGCAATTATACTTTTTTCCATAAAAAAACCTCCCCTTGTTATTTTCATATTGAAATTGTAACAAACGAGAGGTATCTTTTTTGTCATAATCAGTAGCTTGTCCCTAATAATATTAAGACATTTTTTTTGCCTTTTGACATAATAATCCTTCTAAATTATCATATTCACTTACTATAATATTTTGTTTTTCTAAATTTTTCATTATTATACTTAATATTGTTACACCAGCTGTTATAATATCCGCTCTTTTAGCTTGTAGCCCTTTTATGTTTTTCTTATCGTTTAATGTCATCTTTTTTAAAGTTTGTAAAATAATATCTAATTCTTTTTGGTATATTTCACTAGAATGTATTTTATCCATAGAATATACTTCTAACTTTTGGTTTATAGCAGAAACAGATGTAATAGTCCCTCCTATACCTACAATAGATTTTATATTTTCGGATTTTAATGTATTAAATGTTTCTGTTATAGTCTCAGATATAAATTTGTACATATCTTCAAACTCTTTTTCACATATAGGATCTTCCGTTAAAAACTTTTCTGTCATTCTTAAAGCTCCTACATTTTCACTTTTACTAAATTTTATACCACCTAGTCCCCCTAGAATAAACTCAGTTGAGCCTCCACCTATATCTATAACCAATATATCTTCATTGTGTTCTAAGCCTTCTAAGACCCCTATAAATCCTAAATTAGATTCTTCCTCTCCACTTATTATCTCTACATCAATTCCTGTTTTTTCCTTAGCTAAATTAACAAATTCCAATCCATTTTTACTATCCCTTAATGCCGATGTACCTATACAAAATATAGCCCTGCATCCTTTTTCATATGCTATTTCAGAAAACTCTTTTAATGCATTTATATTCCTTTCTATTGCATCTTGAGTAATATATCCTTCACTATCTACTCCTTGACCTATTCTAGTAGTATTTACAAATTTTTCTCTATTAAGTAATTTACCATCTTCATAATCAGCTATTAATAACCTCATTGAGTTAGTTCCTATATCTATAGCTCCAAACTTCATATTTATCATCCTCCTATAAAGTTCTAATCCCATTTAATGCAAATAAAGGAAGTATATTAACTACTCCCTTTATTTATATCAATATATATTATTTCATTTGGCTTAACCATTTTTAATCTATTTCTGGCTATATCTTCTATGTATTTATCATTATCCATTTTTTTCTTTTCTTCTTTAAGCTCTTTTATTTCTTTATCGGTATTTTTTATTTCATCTTTTAAAGCCACAATTTCCTTGCTATACTTAGATGATTTTATAATTTGAGTTACAAGTCCACCTACTAATGATAGGCATACAAAAGATAAAAATGTACCTATTACAATATATTGTACTGCAAACTGTTTTCTTTTGTTCATAATCTGCCTCCTATGATTTACTTTTTACTCTTTTTAACTTTCCTAATTTTAAGCTTAAGCTATTCAATAATCTAAAAATTAAATTAGGTATATAAAATATAGTATCAAATAATAAATGTATTGAGTAGATTATAACGTAATACAAATTAACCGAAATATTGCACATACATGATATACATCTTCTAATAGACCTTGTTATAAATCCAATTATAGAATTTAACATTTTTAAAATCAATTTACTTAATGTATTGTAATAAATAATGAACCCTAAAAATAGAGCAACAAAGTGATAATATCTTAAATCAAATGACTCTATGACATTTATAGTTATAAAAACAAGACCTGTTACAATTATCCAAAATAACACATCATAAAACAATGAGAAAATTTTAATTATATTAAAGTTTTGTTTACAAGCTCTGTATAGATCAAATAAAACTCCTATAAAGATACCCCCGTATATAGTCGCAAAAAAAGCTCCAATATCTTGTGTAAACGGTATCATTATTTAAATAATTTCTTTAAAAAACTTTCTTGAGGTTCTCTTGTCTTACTATAAATTATTCCATCAATTGTTCCTGTTACGGTTATAATCTTCTCATCTATACTAAGCTTGCTCATATCTAAATTTTCACCATCTACTACCATATCACCACATGCAGTTCGTATTTCCACTTTTTTATCATTAAAAGAGTATATGTGCTCTACTCCAGAAATAGTTAAACTAGATCGATCTTTTAAGTCTATCTTATGTTCCATAATATCCCTCCATATTTAGCATTTATAAATAATCTAATATAAATATACGAGAGATATTAATAATTTATTCTATTATTTCAAACATTTCTTTTGCATCATTTTTTAATACATGTTCTTTTATTTCTTTTATCTCAAACTTCATCAATTTTTCTCCAAATTGAATCTCTAGTGTATCTCCTACATTAACTTCAGAAGAAGATTTTGCAACTTTACCATTTATAGTTACTATTCCTTTATCACATGCTTCTTTTGCTACAGTTCTTCTTTTTATAATTCTTGAAACTTTTAAAAATTTATCTAATCTCATTTTTTTAAACCTCCTTAATACACAAAAAGTGTGGAATATCCACACTTTTTAAAATAAATTTAATTATCCATTTATTATATCTTTTAATCCTTTTCCAGCTTTGAATACTGGTGCTTTAGAAGCTGGTATATCTATAACTTCCTCTGGATTTCTTGGGTTTCTTCCTTGTCTAGCAGCTCTTTCTCTAGTTTCGAAAGTTCCAAATCCTACTAATTGTACTTTCTCACCTTCTACTAATGCTTCTTCAACAGATTTCATAAAAGCATTTAATGCTAATTCTGCTTCTTTCTTTGTTAATTCACTTTTTTCTGCCATTTTTGCTACTAATTCAGCTTTGTTCACGGTTCTTACCTCCTAAAAGTTTATATTATAGAAATTTATACTAGATATTAGATAAAATTCTAGATTTTTAACAAAATACCTTTTATTTGCTATTTGTTTTTAGATTGATTCCATAAGTCATCCATTTCTTCCAGTGTCATATCCTCTAAATTTTTGTTTGAACTTATAGCATTTTTTTCTATATATTCAAATCTTTTTATAAATTTTTCAGTAGTTAAGTTTAATGATTCCTCTGGACTTATATCTAAAAATCTAGCAAGGTTAACTATAGAGAATAGTAAATCTCCTAGTTCTTCCTTTATGTATTTTATATTTCCTTGTTTGTGTTCGTCAAGTAATTCTTTATATTCTTCTACAATTTTTTTAAATACGTCGTCTATATTATCCCAGTCAAAACCTACCAAAGATGCCTTATATTGCACTTTTTTAGCTTTTATTAAAGCTGGTAAATTATTTGGAATTCTTTTTAGACCTTCAGTAACTGTAGACTCTCCTTTTTCCTTCTTTTTTAAATCTTCCCAAGTTTTGTCATATGTATTCATATCTACATTTTCATTTTTAAACACATGAGGGTGTCTAAATATTAATTTTTCACAAACAGTATTTATAACTTCTTTTAAATCAAAATATCCATCTTCTTTGCCTATCTCAGAATGGAATACCACATGAAGTAATATATCACCTAGTTCTTCTATCATCTCATCAATATCATCATTGTCTATAGCCTGTGCTAATTCATAGGCTTCTTCAATTATATGAGCTTTCAGTGATTGATGTGTTTGCTTTTTATCCCATTCACATCCATTCTCACCTCTTAATTCTTGTACTATATTTTCTAGGTCCTTAACTGTATTGTACATAGTTTTATCTGATTTTGGAATATATAAACTAGTTAAATAATCAAAATCTTTTTCATTTCTATCTAACTCATATAACTTTACATATTTCTTACTCTCTAGATTCTTAACACCTGCAGCTTTTACTATACATACTTCTTGCTCATCATCATAGTATTCCATTAAAGACAATTTAACATTTGAAGCTATAAATCTATCATATATTTGAGTTATTATCATCCTAGTATTTGTATCTATATAACTATTCTCAATTTCAAATGCATCTACTAACTTAAATCCTTCTGATGGATCTACCTCTAGGTAATTAAACATAGCGTCTACAAAGCTCATAGAAGCTATTGTTTCTAATTCTATACCTTTTGCATAAGCAATGCTACTAATTATCCCTACAGTCTTTTCTGCAACCCTAGGATGCCCTGGTACTACATATACAAGGTCTCCACTATAAGACTCTTCTATGATAAAGTTAGCTATTTTATTATACACATTATCAAAGTCTTCATTCTCATTATAAAAATAGTCTAATGCTGTATAAGTTATTTCATTTTTAAGCCTATCCATTATTGGATGTTTTTCTGTTCTTAAAAAAATTCTAGAGTTATTTTTTAAAGCGTCTAAAGCGCCTTGACTTATTTGAGAATAATCTCCTGGTCCAAGCCCAACTATAGTTATTTTTCCCATATAAAAAGCTCCTTCTCTTTTGTAAAAATAAAGGAAATCACTTATATAAGTATTTCCTCTATTTACATATATATATACATATATTAATTCATAAGTTTTAATTTTCTAAGGATTTTATATAATTTATCGCCCTTAGGAATACTTAATAATTCATCTTTTTTTATACCACCTAATACAAATGTAGCCATAACGTATACAATAGCTCCAATTGCTATTGATAATGTTGTCGCCATAGTATTACCTAATATCCCTATTATAAATCCAAAACTTAGTTTAACTATTAAAAACATAGTTGTTACTATTATAATCGGCTTTATAAAGAATTCTTTAATGGATAATTTCATTCTCATTGCCTTTTTTATGTAAATTAATTCAAGTGTTCCTGCTACAAAGTAAGCGATTACAGTTCCTAATGCAGACCCTATAACATTTATTTGTGGAATAGCTGTTAGAGTATAACTTATAACTACTTTAAATGCCATTCCTATAACTAAACATATTACTGGAATCATAGGTTTTCCCATTCCTTGAAGAATTCCATTTAAACTCTGTATTAGTCCTAAAAAAACAACACACGGTGTAAGAACTAATAATATTGTTCCAACTATTTCTGGTTCACCTGGATATAATAATTTCATTATTGGGTGAGCTAATGATGCAATACCAAAAGCGGCCGGCAATACAATCATTAAAGTTATTTTAATAGCACTTTTAGTTTCTTTTATAGCCTTAGCTCTATTTCCTACAGCATAAGCTTCAGATATAGCTGGTACTAAACTCATACTCATAGCAACAGTTATAACTGCTGGTAAATTTATTATAGCCATAGCCATTCCTGTTAGTTGTCCAAATAATATATTAGCTTCAGTTTGTGTAAATCCAGCTTCTATTAATCGTCTAATAACTATGACATTATCTATCATATTTACTAATGGCATAACTGAAGCCCCTATAGTTATAGGTACTGCTACAACTAATAAATTTTTCAATATTTTAGTTACATGTTCTTCTCTAACTTTCGTGCTTCTCTTGATTTCTCTTCTTATTGTTTTTAATTTAAACAAATATGCAATTATCAAATATACAATAGATGCTATCGCTCCTATTGTAGCTCCAATTATAGCCCCTGCTGCCCCCTGTTCTGGTCCTGGATTTGGACCTAAACTATTCATAAAAAGATATGCTAAAGTTATTCCTAAGACAACCCTAAAAAGTTGTTCGCTAATTTGAGAAATAGCTATATAGCTCATTTCTCTCCTACCTTGAAAATAACCTCTATAAGCAGACATTACAGGTACAAATAAAAGAGCTGGTGAAATTGCTATCATCGCATATTTAGCCCCTGGATTTTCCATTATATCATTTACTATAAAATCTGCACCAAAGAAAAATATGCAAAATGCTATAAATCCTGTTATTGCTAAAACTGTATAAGATACTTTAAATACCTTATGAGCCCCTTTATAATCTCCTATAGCCATCTTTTCAGATACTAATTTTGCTAGTGCTGTCGGAAAGCCAGCTGTGGCTAAAGTTAAAAATAAAGTATATACAGGATATGCAGCTTGGTAATATCCCATACCTTCTGCCCCAATTAAATTCCCTAAAGGTATTCTAAAAAAGGCTCCTATAATCTTGACAATTATTCCAGCTAATCCAAGTATTAAGGCTCCCTTCAAGAACGAATCTTTCCCCTTACTGTTACTCATAAAACCCCTCCATTTTATATTATGTAACAAACTCTAATATAACATATATGCTATTACTGATTCAATATATTCCCCTCTCAAAATCTTAATATTACTACTTCAAATCAATAGTTATATAATTTTAATTACTAAACTTTTAAAATTTAATTGTTATGTAAAATATAAAAAAGATATCTCTGCTTAATATTTTAAAATATTAAGCAGAGATATCTTTATATATATATTATTGAACTTGCTTGCCTAAAAAATTAGCTGCTACTTTTAGTATGTTTTCATCATTTTTATTTAATTCATCTTTTTTAGATAATAGGCATATTGCTCCTATACAATCACCTGAAGAACTAATTATCGGTATTAATATTTGTGATTTATAATCCATACCGTCATCTTCACATAATGGTATTAATCTTTCATCATTACTAGTCTTAACTTGCCTATTCTTTAAAAATACTTCTAATTCTTTACTTATATCTTTATTTTTATAACTTTTCTTTGTTACATTTGATGTAGCTATAATTACATCTAAATCTGTAACTATTACCCCATGCCCAAGCGTTTCTCCTAACGATTCAGCATATTCTTGTGAAAATTCATTTAATTCTCCTAGTGGAGAATATTTTTTTAATACAATTGCTCCATTTTCTGATGTGAAAATTTCAAGAGGATCTCCCTCTCTAATTTTAAGCGTCTTTCTAACTTCTTTTGGAATAACAATTCGTCCTAGATCATCTATTCTTCTAACTATCCCTGTAGCTCTTTTTCCATAAGAGTTTTTTTCTTTATAGTTACCCATATGATCCCTCCATACTATGTCATATAATAAATCTTAATATATCATATATAAGAGGTTAATTTCAATATTTTGAGATAATTACCATTTAATGCTAAAAAAGGCTCATATTCAAAATATAAGCCTTTTTTACTTTACTGAACTTGTTTTCCTAAAAAATTAGCCGCTACCTTTAATAATTTCTCATCACTTTCATTTAGTCCCGATGTATCCTTAGAAACTAAACATATTGATCCTATACAATCTCCAGATGAACTAATTATTGGTGAGATTATCTGAGATTTATATTCCATAGAATCATCTCTGTATAACGATACTAATTTATTGTCTTTAATATAAGTAGATATCCTATTTTCTATTAATTCTTCTAACTCTTTACTTATACTTTTTTCCTTATAATCTTTTTTAGGTAACTTTGATACAGCTATTATTGAATCTAAATCTGTAACAACAACACCATGCCCAAGCGTTTCTCCTAAAGTTTCTGCATATTCTTGAGAAAATTCATTTAGTTCTCCTATTGGAGAATATTTTTTTAATATAACTTCTCCATCTTTTGCAGTAAAAATTTCTAAAGGATCTCCTTCTCTAATTCTTAATGTTTTTCTTATTTCCTTTGGGATAACAACTCTTCCAAGGTCATCTATTCTTCTAACTATTCCTGTAGCTCTCATATCAGATTAATACCTCCATTAGTAACTTTGAGTTTATTTTTACCAACACTAAGAAAAATATGCAAAAAACCTATACCATTAAAATGGTATAGGTTTTTTTTTATACATTAATCTTTAAAGCTTCTTTTTCATTTTTTTCTATTTTTGCTTCTTTAGTTAACTTGTCAACTTGTTCTGTATATTTTTTATATAGTAAGTTTTGTTTTATATTATCTTTAACTTCATCAAATGTATATTCTTTATATTTTTTATCAGTAACTTTTATTATATGATATCCAAATTGAGATTCAACTAAATCTGATATTTCATCTTTATCCATTGAAAATGCAGCCTTTTCAAATTCTGGAACCATTTCTCCTTTAGAGAAGAATCCTAAATCTCCACCATTTTCAGCTGATCCTTTATCATCAGAATATTCTTTCGCTAATTTAGCAAAATCCTCTCCTGATTTAGCCTTTTTAAGTACTTCTTCTGCTTTTTCTTTAGCTTCTTTTTTCTTAGCCTCAGAAACTGGTTTGTTTGTTTTAGGATCAACTGTTGATATTAATATGTGTGAAGCCTTAACTTCATCATCTATATAATTATTTTTATTTTCCTCATAATACTTCTTCATTTCTTCTTCACTTATTTTAGTATTTTTATCAAAATTAGTTTTATAATTTTGAATAGATATATCTTTAGCTAATTGAGCTTTTAAAAATTCATCATCTATATCATTATCTTTAAGGAATTTTTCATATTCTTTATCTTTAGATATGCTTTCTTTTAATTGCTTAAATTGCTTATCTACTTCTTCAGACTTAGCTTCTAACTTTTCTTTTTTAGCTTCTTGATATATTACTTGCTCTTGAATCATTTGTTGTAAAATAGCTTTTTTCATTTCATCTTTATATTTTACGCCACCTTTAACTTCTTGATTCCATAATTCATCTCCATACATTTTAGAAATAGACTCTTTATATGTAGCTACAGTTTTTCTAAAATCATCAGCTGATATTTCAACTCCATTTACAACAGCTACAGGCTTTTTAGTTCCACAAGCTGTCATTCCTATTCCTAACATTATTACCATCAAAACCGATAATATTTTCTTCAATTTCATCACCCTTTCAAATTTTTTTACTTTTTATTTGCACACATTTGCTCAAGTATATCTTGTAATTCATCGATTATTTTATATCCATTTTTTTCCTTTGTTTTATATCTAGTTAAAGGAAGCAGTATTACTTCATCTTTTATCATTTTTATTTTTTCTATACCTATTTTTTTACATAGTGTTTTCATATATGCTATTGATATAAGAGTATTAACAGCTTTTGGTGCATCTGAGAATCTATCTGCTAACTCATCTTTTATATCATGCATGTCTTCTTCATTTTCTATAGATGCAATCTTTTTATACATCTCTATCTTTATAATTTCATCATCTATATATGAATCTGGAATATATGCATTTACAGGTAAATCTATCTCAACATCTATTTCTTCTTGAACTATTTCACCTTTTACTTTCCTTATAGCATCATTTAGCATTTTTACGTATAAGTCATACCCTATAACTGCCATGTGCCCATGTTGTTGAGGTCCTAATATATTTCCAGCTCCTCTTATTTCTAAATCCCTCATAGCTATTTTAAATCCTGATCCAAACTCTGTAAATTCTCTTATAGCTTTAAGTCTTTTTTCTGCTATTTCACTTAATACTTTGTCTTTTTCATACATAAAGTATGCATATCCTTGTCTATTACTTCTTCCTACTCTACCCCTTAATTGATACAGTTGTGCTAACCCCATCTTGTCTGCATCATATACAATCATAGTATTAGCATTAGATATATCCATACCAGTTTCTATTATAGTTGTGCATACAAGTACATTATATTCCTTACTTAAAAAGCCTAATATTATATTCTCTAACTCTTTCCCTGTCATTCTACCATGTGCTACAGCTATTTTAGCATCTGGAACTAGTTTTTGTATCATACTAGCCATTTCATCTATTCTTTCAACTCGATTGTAAACAAAAAATACTTGTCCACCTCTAGCTATTTCTCTTTCTATCTCGTCTTGAATTATACTTTCTTTGCCTTCTACAACATATGTTATAACAGGATATCTTTCTTGTGGAGGTTCTTCTATAACACTCATATCACGTATTCCACTCAGTGACATATGTAAAGTTCTAGGAATAGGTGTTGCCGATAAAGTTAGTACATCTACAGTTGATTTGATTTTCTTTAAAGATTCTTTGTGTTTAACTCCAAATCGCTGTTCTTCATCTATTACAACTAATCCTAAATTTGGAAGATCTATATCTTTAGATATTATTCTATGAGTTCCTATTATTACATCTACAAGACCTTTCCTAGCATCTTCTATAATCTGCTTTTGTTCCTTAGGTGTTTTAAATCTACTTAAAACTTCTACTCTAATTGGATAGTTCTCAAATCTTGCCTTAAATGTGTTGTAATGTTGTTGTGCAAGTATAGTAGTTGGAACTAGTACAGCAACTTGTTTTTGATCCATACAAGCCTTAAATATTGCTCTTATAGCCACTTCTGTTTTTCCATAACCAACATCCCCACATATAAGTCTATCCATAACTTTATTAGACTCCATATCTTTTTTCGTTTCTTCTATAGCTTTTAATTGATCATCTGTTTCTTGATATGGGAATAACGTTTCAAACTCACCTTGCCATAAAGTATCTTTTGAGAATTTATATCCTTTTATTTTTTCTCTTTTTGCATATAGTTCAACTAAATCCTTAGTCATATCTTCTATTTCTTTTTTGACTTTAGCTTTAGCTTTTGACCATTCGCTACTTCCAAGTTTATTTAACTTTACTTTTTCAGTATCAGATCCAATAAACTTCTGTATTTTATCCATTTGATCTATAGGTACATATAAGTTGTCTCCGCCTTGATATACAACCCTCATGTAATCTTTCTTAACTCCATTAACAGTTAATTGATCTATACCTACATATCTACCAATACCACTATTTTCATGTACTACATAATCTCCAATATTTAAATCCAAGAACGTTTCAATTTTTTGACCTTTATTAAATTTCTTAGATTTAGATGTTTTAGCTCTTTTATGTGCACCGATCATCTCTTTATCAGTTATAACATTAAACTTTATAGCTTTATATTGAAAACCTGATGCTATGTTTCCAACAACTATAACAACTTGTGATGAGTGTATTTCTACATCTCTTTTTCTTGAAAGAATACTTTCTATTCCTAAATCTAAAAGTTCTTTATTCAATTTTTTAGCTCTGTCATAAGTATTAGTAGCTAAAACTATTTTGTGCCCATTATACTTTAATCTATTCAATTCTTCTGCTAATAAATCTAACTTACCATTAAATAATTGAATTTCTCTACTCTCTATGTTTACTATAGAATTTATATTAAAATCCTTTATAGATTTAGTTAACAACATATTTAAGATTACTTTTTTATCATTAACTAAAAATTCTAAATCAGTATAATGATATAATAGGTTTCCTTGCTTTTTTAAACCTAAGCCTCTCTCTAAGTTTAATTTATAATTATCTTTAAACTCAGATATATAATTTTCGCATCTTTCTTTTAATCTAGATATATCATTTACAAATATAATTGCATCATCTTTTAAATATGTAAATATACTCTTATTTTCATCAGTATACATATAGTCTATGTAGTTCTCTACACCATCAAAATAAGTTTTAGATGATATATTATCTATATTTTTATATACATCTTCATTAGTAAAATCATTAGTATCTTTTTTTAATCTTGCTATTGATTCTTCTATATTTTCTGGATATATATACTCTCTAGATGGAGTTATTGTACATTTTTTTATTTTTTTTATTGATTTTTGTGTGAATACATCAAAAGTTCTTATAGATTCTATTTCATCATCAAATAATTCTATACGTATAGGTGTATCATATTCTAATGAAAATATATCTATTATTCCACCTCTAACGCTAAATTGACCAAATCCTTCAATTTTAGATACTCTTTCATATCCTAAGTTAACAAGCTTTTCTGATAGTTTCTCTATATTCACTACATCGCCTATCTTGTAAGTAAATATATTATTTTTTAAAATATCTTTAGGAATATATTTTCTAAGTATAGCTTCTACAGAAGTTACTATTACTGTATTTTCTCTACTTAGCATTCTTAATAATACTTTTAATTTTCTAGCTTCTTCATTTCTATCCTTTGCATCTAAGTGATAAAAGTATATATCTTGAGAACTTAAATAATCAACTTTGTCCTTCATATAAAAGCATAAATCTTCATATGCCTTTTTAGCCTCTAAATCAGTGTTTGCAATATATAAAGTTTGCCTTTTTAAGTCATTGAATATAGAATATACTATATTTGGCTTCTGAGGTTGTAATAATCCATTGATTAATAGTGTTCCTTTAGAATTTTCTATATTATTTATTATTTCTTTATACTCTTTAGAATGTTGCAAAGGAGATATAAAAATATCGTTCATCTTATAAATCCCCCTTAATTATTAACCATTATATCTATTCATCGCTAAGTCTATATTTTCTCTTATCATACAATCTATTGACTTAGCTGCTTTTTCTAGTCCATCTTGTATATCATCTGATTCTTCTTTTCTAAATCTAGATAAAACAAAATCTGCTAAATCTTGTCCTGGTCTAGGTTTAGATACACCTACTCTAACTCTCGGAAACTCATTAGTTCCTAAACATTTTAAAATAGATCTCATACCATTATGAGTACCACCACTACCTTTTTTTCTTATTCTTATTTTTCCAACTTCTAAGTCTATATCATCATATATAACGATTATATTATTAGAATCTACTTTGTAGTAATTGTATATATCTATTAATGTTTCTCCACTTAAATTCATATATGTTTGTGGTTTTACAAGAAGCACTTTTTCTGTTCCAACTCGTCCTTCTCCAATAAGTGCCTTATGTTTTATTTTCGTTACACTTATACCATATTCCTTTGCTAAAATATCTATAACATCAAATCCAACGTTATGTCTTGTATGCTCGTATTGTTTTCCCGGATTTCCTAACCCTACTACTACGTACATTTTCATTCCTCCTTTATATAGAACTATATTTTATATTTTCATATATTTATTATAAAATTTTGTTGTGATAATATAATAAATGTTGTTGCTAAAGATATACATGGCGCAAAAGGCATATAAGAATGTTTATTTTTCTTTTTACCTATTAATAAATAAGCTCCATATATGCCTCCTAACGCAAATGATAACGGTATCATATGTATGCTTTTTTCTATACCTATACAAAAACAACACAAAGCATAGACTCCTACATCTCCCGAGCCTATACCTTTTGTTAGTTTAACCATTATATAAGGAATAATAAATCCAAATATTAATCCTAATATATGATTTGCTATATCATCCTTTATCACTAATAATATAAATCCTTGAATTATTATACCACTAATTATAGTTATATCGTATATATACATTGTATAATAGTCTATCATTGATATCACTATTAGAAAACATATTAATATCAAATATCTTAAAAATTCTTCTGTGAAACCTAGTTTCACGTATAACATTGCTATTATAATTGGCATTATTACATATAATACATTTATAGATCTTATTCTATTTATATCTATTTTTCCTATTTCCTTAACAAAAAATATTATAATTTGTACTATTAGTAAACTAATTAATATTATTTTAATCATAAATTTAAATACTCATAGCAGGGTTATTTAAATTATTAACAATTTTAACATATTATATAATCTTAATTAATTTACTAAATAATAAACCTATGGGTATTATACCCATAGGTTTATTATTTATAAGAATGTTTTTATATAAAACTCTATTATATTATTTCCATATAAAGTAGCTATTACTGCAGCTATTGATATAAATGGTCCAAATGGTATCATAGAATTAAATTCATGCTTTTTAATTTTGTTATAAATAATAACTATTATCCCATATGCTCCACCTATATATATGCTAAGTAAAATTGTTAGTAATGATAATTTCATTCCTAAAAACAATCCTATCATTGCATATAATTTTATATCTCCACCACCCATTACTTCTTTTTTCAATATCCACTCTATAATAAGCGTTACTAATAATACTGACCCTCCTGATATTAATGCCCCTTTTATTCCATCTAAAAATGGTATTCCTTGTCCTAAAAGGTTTAATATTATAGCAAATACACTTCCCAATAACACCAATTTATCAGGTATTATAAAGTGATCTATGTCTATAAAAGTTATAATTATAAGTATAGATATTAAAAACATATAATATAAGGTTTTAACTTCATATCCAAAACTTATATAAGTAAGCATAAACAGTATTCCTGTTAGTAGTTCAACCATTGCATATCTAGATGATACTTTAGCATTGCAATATCTGCACTTACCTCTTAAAAACACCCAACTTAAAATTGGTATTAAGTCTATTGGTTTCAGTCTAGTATTGCAGTTATAACAATGTGATGGTGGCTTTGCTACAGACTGATTTTCCGGTATTCTATATATACATACATTATAAAAACTCCCAAATATAGTCCCCATTATAAATGATATTACTGTAAAATATATATCCATTAATACGCTCCACCAACTAATCTACTAGTATATTCAAAGTCTGCACATCTACTTAGTACACTTTCTTTTGATATCTTACCTTGTCTATAAAGGTTAACTAATTCTTGGTCCATAGATTGCATACCTAGTTTTATTCCGGTTTGTATCATATTTGGGATTTGATATGTTTTTGATTCTCTTATTAAGTTTCTTATAGCTGGTGTAGCTATCATTACTTCAACTGCAACAACTCTATTTCTTCCATCTATAGTAGGTATAAGTTGTTGAGATATAACCCCTTCACATACAGTTGATAATTGAGTTCTTATTTGTTGCTGTTGTTCCGCGGGGAACATATCTACAATTCTATCTATTGTTTTTGCAGCTCCTACAGTATGTAGAGTAGAAAATACTAGGTGTCCTGTTTCTGCCGCAGTTAGTGCTATCGACACTGTTTCTGGATCTCTCATTTCTCCTATAAGGATTACATCTGGATCTTGACGAAGTATTGCTCTTAATGCTGTATTGAAGCTCTCTGTATCATTTCCAATTTCTCTTTGTGAAATTATACAGCTTTTATGATTATGTACATATTCTATAGGATCTTCTAATGTAATTATATGTTTTTGTTGATTTTCATTTATTATGTCTATTAAACTTGCTAGTGTTGTACTTTTACCACTACCTGTTGGCCCTGTAACTAATACTAATCCTTTTTCTTTTTCTGTAAATTTACTTATAACTTCTGGTAATCCTAAAGTTCTAAACGATGGTATTTGTGAAGTTATTGTTCTTATTGCTATCGCATAGTTTCCTTTTTGCTTATACACATTTACTCTAAATCTTTCTCCTTGTTCTGTTGCAACAGAGAAGTCACACTCTCCGTGTTTTTTTAGTCTTTCAAAGTTTTTAGGACCTGCAAGTTCTTCTGCCATTTCAAGAGTGTCTTCTTTTGTGAGTATCCTGTCTGATAGCTTAACAAATTTACCCTTTGTTCTTGCAATTGGCTCACAATCAGTTACTATATGTATGTCTGATGCCCCTAACTCAACTGCTATTTTTAGCATACTAAAAATTTTCATTATTTTATTTCCTTCCTTTTGACGTTATTGTTGATGATAGTTAGTTTGACTTAACATGTATTTAACCCTTATCAATTCTTTTACTGCATTATCTAAATGTTCTAATGCTTTATCCCCACTATCAGTTGATAATTCCTCATCTTTTACAGTATCTTTAATTATTATTTGCTGCTCTATAATTTTATCAATCAAATTATTTATATCATTAGCTATATCTTTAGATTGATTAGTTATATCTTTATTAGGATTAAAATGGTTAACTATATTATCATTTATATTTTTTTGTAAATTCAACATATCTGTAGCTAAAATTTCACTATGTAACTTTTTATGGACATTGGATAAATTATAACTTTGATTTACTAAATTCCAAACTTCCTCTATTGCTCCTTGTAATTCAGGTACTATTTCTTCTTGAGTATGATCATGTATTTTTGTAGCATCATTTTGATTATTTAGTTCATATTTCTGTTTTTGTAAATATTCAGTTGTTATTTGTGCTGCATTTGTATAATATTCTAATTCATTAAGTTGATTAAAAACATTTATAATTTTATCTAAGTTGTAATCTCTTAGTTTATCAATATTACTTTCTATACTTTTCAAAATATCTATTATTTTAAGTTTATCACTTGGATTATTTTCTCTAGCTAACTCAGTAAAATCATCTATTTCATTTCGCATTTCTTCATATAATTTACCATCTAATTCTAAATTAAAAACTTGTTTAACCTCTTTAAATGCTTTATCTATCCTTTGAGAGCAATAAGATAAATAATTATGCCCCTTTTCTCCTCCAGGGTTACCTGTATCTGGATCTTCTGGATCAGTAGGTTTATTTATATCTTCATCATTATATGCTAATAACGAATTATAGACATCAAAACTATAAACTTTAGTATTATCTTTTATGTAATTTAACTGAACATCATACAAGCTGTCTTTCTCTGTTATTTTAAGCGGAATCATATTATTACTTAAAGGTTGTTTTTCTATCAAAGAAAAACTTGCTTTTTGTTCTTGTCTATATATTGAGTATACTTTCTTGCTTCTATCTTTAATAACTTGAACTATATAATTTATTTCTTTGTCCTTAGTATTTATTATGTACTTATATTCAATATCATCTCTATTATTGATTTCATTTTGTATAGATTTATAAAGATTATTAACATCATCACTCTTTTTTAAATCTATCTTTTTTTCCCCGTATTTCACATATACACTTTTTGATTCTTTTAATTCTTTTGTTATGTATCTTTTTAAGTTATTAGTACCATTTTGTATATTAGATACAAGTATTTGGTCTCGCCTTAAGATATCTGTTTTATTTATAACTTGATATCCAATAAATATAATAGAGGTCATAATAGCCATAGCTATTATGACCTCTATTAAAGTAAATCCTCTATTCTTTATCTTCATTTTAACTCAACTCACTTTATCTACAATTCTAGTATTTGATAACTTATTTGATAATTAGACTTATCTTTTATATGTTCTAGTTTAACTAAAACTTTTGCTCCATTATTATTTATAGTAAATTCAACATTACTATTTTTATTTACTTTGATGCTATAAAATTGACCTTCTAATTGCTGTGTTCCATATAAATCTATTCCATTAGTTTTAATATCTGTTACTTTTATATTAGGTAAAATATTTCTATCTGCATAAGTTATCTTTTTCTGCCCTTGATCTGGTATATTTTCTGGGGTTTTAGGTCCTTCGCTGTATACACTATTGAATATTAACCTTAATTTTCTAAGTGAATTTATAGATTCCTCAGATGCTCTATAAGTTGTAGCTATTTTTGAATCTCCTTTATAAGAATTACTATACATCATTCCAGCTAACACTTTATTTATTTCAGCTAACTTTGTAACTGAATAATCAAGTTTATTTACAATATTTTTAATATTTGTATCATATTTACTATAGTCTTTTAAATAATCAAAAGAACTTATATTAGTACAAATCTCATCTAATGTTTGTTTTACGTCTTTTATAATATTACTAAAATTGCTTAACCCGCTATTTTCAATAATATTCAAGTGATTCTTTATAATGTCATCCTTTATTTCATCTTCTATTTCATTGTTTTCCACATATCCATTTAAAAAATATTTACAAGTCTGATACTGTATTAACTTTGATTGTACCTGTGTTTCTTTTAAAGATCTTCTCAAACCTTGAGCATAAGTTTTTAATAAATATCCGCTCTTATTAGCCCCATAATCTTTATATATATTTGAATCTGTCTTAAGCACACCTTTATTAAATATCTGCATACTCTCTTCTTCAAAGTTAAAAAATCCTACTTCATGATAAAGCGAATTTAGCCTAGTAGCTATTATTATTACACTTCTTTGATTTACTTCATAAGATTGATTATTCATATCATCAATAGTATCTCTTAGGTCCTGTAATTCACCTTTGGTTCCATTTAATAGTTCTATAGTATGATCAATAAAATCCTCTACACTATATTCCTTCCACACAAACTTTCCTTCCTCTTTAATTTTTATATAAATAGTTTTAAAATTTGAGTTATTAAAGTCAACATTATCTTTCATAAATTCTAGATACTCCAAACTTAAATTCATATCATTTTCTAAATCATCTATACTATTATTTAAACTTGATTTGCCACTGATTAAATTAGAGTCGTAATCACTATATACTAAATTAGCTAAAGCATCATCCATATATACAACTATCTGTTTAACAGCTAAAAGACTAGCTGTTATGTTTTTTTTAGAATCAGAATCTAAGTTGTTATTTTTTTTATATTCCTTATCATCTAAAATATCTTCTATCTTATCATCTATATTTGATAAAATATTTTTCATTTCACTTTTCTTGTTTATTATCCTATTTATATAACTTGAATCCGTTGGGTATTCTCCAACTGAATTTATTGCTAGACCTTCTAATCTATCAATTTCATCTTCTATATACTCTAAATTATTACCCAATCTTCTATCTAAGCTACTGTATATAGTATCTTCTCCATCTATATGCCCGTTTCTTACTATTTTACTATTATTGAGAACCTGTGCTTCTAAAACCTTAGCTTTTGCTAATCTTATTTCTCTATAAACTATACCTTTAGGTGCTTTGTAATTAGCTTCTGGTGTTTCACTATCTTCTTTTATATCTTCAACACTAATTTTAGATATAAAGTCACCTATTCCTCTTTCTATATCAGCTTGTTTCACATAATCTTTTTCTATAGAAGTATTTGTTTTATGTGTTAATTTAATTTGATTAATTACCTGTTTAGTAAGTATTAGCATAGTAAGACTAGCTAGTACTATAACAATAATAGCTAACACCATGGCAGAGCCATTTTCGCTTTTAAGTTTGTTTTTATTATTCATTTATAGCCCCCCTTATCTAACTTTACTAATACCTTTAATTGCCATTATCCAATACAGAAGTTTTTATTACCGACTCTCTTTCACTTAAGTTAGATAAAGACTTCACTTTAATTTCTATATTGTATAAATAATAATCTTTTATTTGTTGTTTTTTTTCCTGTGTATCTATTTTTACAAAAACTTGATACTTTGTATTTTCATTTCCTTCATATTTAACTATGTACTTAGGATTTCCATTGAAATTATCAAATCCTTTATCCTTTATAGATTTTTTAGATATACATTCATTACTTGAATTATCAGTTTCTTCAAGCTGTCCATTATCATTAAAATCTATATCTATAGTTTTTTTATTACTTTTTATTTCTTTCGTAAGATATTCAATTTCACTTTGTGCAACATCCATCGATTGTATATCTTTTTCATTCTTTGCGTTATATTTAGTTGTCATATTTACAGTAGCGAAAAAAGCCATACTGACAATTGAGACAATTGCCAGTGCAACTAAAATTTCTATAAGGGTAAACCCATCTTCCTTTTTTAAATTCATATGTTTCACCTCTAATTTGTCGTATCAACAAAAGGATTAAACTTTCCTGGTTTCCAGTCATTAGGATTCTCTGTTTGTAGGTTCAACTTAGGATTTTCTGACATATATATTACAAATTTAAAATCAGCAGTTACCTCTCCATTTGCTTTTGCTTTTGGTGATGGTCCTAGGTCTATACCTCCTAATTCTGGATTTAAATTATTAGAGTTACTAGGATTTATTTTAACCTCTGGTATATATGTTTCCATTGTAAAGTTTTGAATTTGTGTAACATTTTTTTGTTCCTCTAGATAATACATAATTTCTCTTATATATCTATAGTTTCCTCGTATTTTTAAAGTTGTAGGTACAGCATAAAACCCTTCATATGGTATAGATTCTTCGATTGTATAATCAAGTAAATCAACTCCATATTCTCTCATAATATTTGAAAGGCCTACTAAAAACATTCCATCTTCCATATCATATGATAATCTTTGGCTTTTTGAATTTAACTCCACACTCAAATGAGCTAACTTTTCTTTTAACTGAGGCCTTTTATCTAGTTCAATTTTATCCTCTTCCAATTCTTGGTTTTTTAATTCTAATTCATCATTTACCTGTGCATATTCATTGTATTTAGGATATAGTATAAAATACCCGTATATAACTATTCCGAATAAAATAGCTACTAATATTAATACATTTTTAGGGTTTATTTTTATATCACTTTTAAATAAATCCTTTATGTCCATTTGAAGTATATTTTTCTTATCCATTTAATACAACACCTTCTTTCAAGTAAGCTTTGATTAGATATGAATATGTATTGTCATCTTTATCTTCATTTTTCTTAACATTTTGTAGCTTAATATCTTTAAAATAGCTTAATCCTTTTAACCCATAAACAAATTGACCAATGTTCCTTGAGGAACTCGCATTTCCTTCTATAGTTATAACATTTGGAATTTGTTCATATATTGGTGTATTATCTTTATTCTCTTCTGTATTTTCACTACTTTGTTGTGATTTATCAGTTTCTTTATTGTCTTTACTAGATTTTTCACTATCTTTATTAAGACTCCTGTCATATGTTACATCCATTTTTGCTATATCTAGTGTATAAGGCATTACTGAATTTATTGAATTTAATATATGACCCCAAGTTATTTGTTTTGATAGTAGCATATCATAAATTTTTAACTCATCTTCTTTTAAACTTATTTGATTATTTAAATCTTTAATTTCTTCATCTTTTATCATAACTTGATTAATTTTATCTGATAGTTCATTTATTTCTTCATGCTTCTTACTAATTGAGTAATCCATAATTAAATATGGTATTGCTAGTACAACTAAAGTTGCAGGTACTATTTTATATACTTTTTTTATAGCTTGTTTTCTTCTTTGCTTTGACTTTAATTCTTCTGGTAAAAGATCCATATATGGATAACCCTTTTTATCCTCTATACGTAACATACATCCTAAAGAATCTACTATAAAACTAATTTCATCTTTTGCGATGCTACCTCTTACACTTTCTTCTATATCAAATAAATTTTCTATTCCACTTACCAACTCACTTGTAAATGCAATCTTAAATGCATTCTCTAAATCTTTGTTTTTGCCGTATTTCCCTATTGTTACTATTTTATCTACAGATTTACCAAAGTTTCTTGAAGAATAATAGTTCATTAAACCATTAACTTCTCCAGCTATAATGCTACTTTGGTATTCAGAATTCTCTTTTGTAAGCTTTGTTGGTATATTGTCATGAATAAATAATTTATCATTTTTATATATATCAACTATAGTTCCATAATCTCCTATATTTGCAACCATTATATCTTCATATTCTACTAGCTTTAAAACTCTAAGATATGATGTAGCTATAGTATCTATAGCCTCTACATTTAACTTAAATTCCTTTAAAACTCCTACTATATTGTTTGCTTCATTCTGAGGAACTGCAGCTAGAACCATTTCTAAAAATTCAGTTTGATCCTCTTTCGATTCTGTAGTAACTTCATATGAAAAAACATAACTATCTCTATCCAAAGATATCATTTCATCAATTTCGATATTCATAATACCTTCTAAATCATTTTTATTTACCTTTGGAATTTTATTCGATTTTAGTATTACATCTTTTGTATTTAAGCATAAAACTACATCTTTGCTTTTAAATTGACACCTCATTAGTGCTTGTCTAAGTAACTCATATTTATCTGCATCATAATCTATTTCTATATCATTATTTGAAATAAAAAACTTATTTTTCATTGTAAATTTATCTTTTTTCTTATTATACATACCTTCTACTATAGATATATAATCTTCATAATACGAAATATATAATTTTGTCATCCATTCTTCCTCCTATATAGCATCGTATATGCTTAACATTGGTAAGAATACCGATATTACTAATATTCCAACCATTATTCCCACTATAATTATCATTATAGGTTCTATCATAGCTACCATTCTGTTTAAGTAAATCTCTGATTCTGACTCATAAAACTCAGCCATCTGTTTACTTATTTTTTCTAATTCCCCTGTTTGCTCTCCTATAGCTATCATTTGTATAAGCACTGGGTCAAAATACTTTGACTTTTCAAGATTTTCAGCTAGGGTTTCTCCCCTTATTATACCTTCTTTAGCGTTAACTACGGCTTTTTCTGCTATAGAGTTATTTAAACTATCTTTGATATGGTCTAATCCTTGAAGCATTGGATATCCTGTAGATACAAATAAATACAACGCTCTAGAAAATCTCATTGATACAATACTATTTATTCCTTTTCCTAAAAGAGGAATCTTATTTATAATCCTATCTTTATGCATTTTTCCTACAGGTGTTTTTACATATATCTTTAATTGGTAAAAAAGTAATACTCCTACAATCAATACTAAATACCAATAATTTTTCATAAAGTTACCTATATGCATTACTATCTTGGTCATAAGTGGAAGTTTTGCTCCTGTTTCAGTTATTGTATCTATCATTTGAGGTAGTATAAAACTAGTAAATACAAATAGCATTACAAATGATGTAATAGCTACTATAGCTGGATACATCGAAGCATTTTTTATTTTTTGATTAATTTTATGTTCTCTTTCATAAAAAGTAGCCATATTTGCAAGTACCTCTTCCAAAGTACCTGTTTCCTCTCCTGTAGCTACCATTGCACCAAGTAATTTAGGAAACTTTGATTGTTTATCTAGCATAGAACTTGCGATTGTAGAACCCATTTTTATATCATTTACTATTCGATTTATTTCATCTGATAAAAGTTTATTGGGAGATTTTTTACCTAAAGTTTCTAAACCTACCATACTATTTATTCCCGAGGAAATTATAATCCCAAACTGTCTACAAAAGTGACTTATTTGGTCTGATTTTAATTTCTTTTTCTTGGACTTTTTACTTGTAAATAATGCAGATACCTTCTTTTCCTTGAGTTCTATAATCCTCATTTTCTTTTCTTTTAATAATTTTTTGGCTTCAGTATAATCTGTTGCCATTACTGTACTTGATACTTTTTTCCCGTTTAGCATTATCGCTGTATATTTAAATTCTTTCATTTATCAACCCGTCCTTTAGTCTGCTATGAAAGTTACTCTTAACATTTCTTCTACTGTTGTTTCCCCTGAAATAACCTTACTCGCTGCATCTTCTTTCATTGTTTCCATTCCTAGTTCTTTTGCTTTTGTTAATATTTCTTCTTCTGTTGCACCTTTATTTATTAAATCTCTTATGGATTTAGATACCTTTAAAATTTCATAAACTCCAACTCTTCCTTTATAACCTGTGTTATTACATTTTTCACAACCTTGTCCTTTATAAAGAATTAGCTCTTTATCTAGAGGATACTTAAGTGCTTTTTTCTCTCCCATTTCAGCTATATAGCTAACTTTACAACTTGGACATATTCTTCTAACAAGTCTTTGAGATACAACACCCATTAATGCTGATGTTATAAGAAAACTATCTACATCCATATCTGAAAGTCTTGATATCGCACCTACTGCTGTATTAGAGTGCAATGTACTTAAAACTAAGTGTCCTGTAAGAGCTGCTCTTATACCTATTTCAGCTGTATCTAAGTCCCTTATTTCCCCAACCATTATGATATCTGGGTCTTGACGTAAAAATGCTCTTAGAGCGCTTGCAAAATCTAGTCCCGCTTTATAATTTATCTGAGATTGATTTATTCCATCTAATTCATACTCCACTGGATCTTCTATTGTAAGTATATTTTTTTCAACACTGTTAAGTTGGTTTAACATAGAGTATAAGGTAGTTGTTTTACCACTACCTGTAGGTCCAACAACTAATATTAATCCATATGGATTTGAAATTAATTCATCGTAGATTTCTACGTTCTTTTCACTTAGTCCTAATTTTTCTTTGTTAACCATGAAGGTACTCTTATCTAATACCCTCATAACAACTTTTTCATCTTTACTTGTTGGCATAGTTGAAACTCTGTAATCTATAGGCTTGTTGTCTACATTCAAGAATATTCTTCCATCTTGAGGTAATCTCTTTTCAGATATATTAAGCCCTGCCATAATTTTCACACGACTTATTACTGCTTTATATGGTTTTGAACTCATTTTCATATATTCGCTCAATATACCATCTACTCTAAATCTGATTCTCATAAACTCCCCATCACGTTCTATATGTATATCACTAGCACTCATTCTTACTGCTGTTTCAAGAACACTATGTACTAACCTTACAATGGGTGCTGAGTTTACATCATCTTCTAGTATTATTTCATCTTGTATGTTTCCTGTACTTGAATATTCATTTAATGCTTTATCTAGGTCTACATTTGAGTAGAAAAATTCTATTGCTTGATTTATTTGACCCATTGTAGATATGTAAGGTATGATATCTAATCCAGATATACGTTTAGCATCTTGAGTTGCTTGTCTATCTTGAGGGTCTGCCATTGCTAGACAAAGCTTATTTTCTATTTTTTTAAAAGGGAATATTTTGTATCTTTTACATATGTTTTCTGGAATTAGTTTTGTTACTTCTGGATTTATGTTAGATCGTATTAAATTTATGCTATCTATATCAAGAAGCTCTGTTAATGCTCCTGTTAATAATTCAGGTGTTATTAGCCCTTGTTCTATAAGTATTTCACCTATTCTTTTGCCTGTTCCGCTTTGTAGTTTTAAGGCTTTTTCTAATTGTTCAATAGTTATGTATCCTTTTTCAACTAACTTATCCCCTATTCTTACTTTCTGTGACATATTTTTCACCTCAGTTTATTTAGATAATTTTATATGCTAAATTATATAAATAATGCGTTTATAGACTCTTTAATCTATAAACGCATTTATAACCATAATTACTTAATTTTTACCATCTTATTTATTTTCATCTGTTGTTGGTGGTGTAACACCTTTTACCATAGAATCACTTATAAGTTTCATCTTTATATTATTTCCCTCTACTGTTATAGTTCCATTTGAATCACTTTCTAATTTATCTTTTAACTCTGAAGCTTTGTCTGTAGTTGTTTCTAAGTATAAATTTCCATCTTCTGGCTTAAGAATATATGCTTGTCCAAATGGTGATGTTTCTGGAACATTATCCATATATGAATTTAAATCACTTATTTTAGTAGGTATGCTATTCTCATCTGTATAATAAGCTAATGATGCACTCTTGTATGCATTATAATCTGATTTTAAATCAGCTACTTTTGCTTTATTTATATTATTAAATAAAGCTGGTACAGCTACTACTGCTAATATTCCTATGATTGCTATTACTACTAATAATTCTATTAATGTAAAACCTTTATTATTTTTCGTCTTTTTTAACATAAAAAAAACCCCTCTCACTAATAATTATAATTTCTAAAATACATCTGTTTTTTGATATTAAAAAACACTGTACATAAAATTACAGTTATAGTCGGTTGCACCACTAACTCAATATGCTCCAGGTGCCCAGATACAGAGCATATTTCAACGTCCCTATTCTATTTTATAATAATACTCCCTTTATATAGTTTTTTCAACATATTTTACCATTATTTTACTTTTAAATTTATTGGAAATATTAATATTTTTCTTATTTTTCAGAATCCAACATGAACCACACACCATATATACTATTTGTAGGTGGAGTTACAGCTACCTTAAATTGTTTTAGATCTTTATCATCGCTGAAATAGTTTGGAGATATTACCTTATCGCTTGCTTCAAATCCAACATCAATTCTATATACATCCTTGCTTTTATCTACTTCTGAAGTTTCTTTTCCATCACCATCTAATTTATGAGGTCTTATAAAATTAATTTGATATTTCTGTACTCTGCTATTATGAGTAAACTCCGGTACCTGTGGAACCGACTCCATATTTTCAAATAACTCATCTTCAGTTTCTGGAAGTCTGTTATTTTCAGCATAAAATAAAGTCGCTGATGTTTTCATAGCATTTAAATCTGAAATTAAATCTGCCATTTTAGCTTTATTTATATTTTTAAATAAAGCTGGAACTGCAACAATTGCCAATATTCCTACTATAGCTATAACTACTAATAATTCGATTAATGTAAACCCCTTATTATTTTTCATAAAAATTTACCCCCTTTTATTATTTTTATATTAATCAGCTAACTTTATATATATAGTATTATTATTCGGTGTATTTTCCCCTGGTTTTAAATCTAATTGTGAAAATACAATACTACTACCAATATCATTAGATAGCTTCTTAAAAGCATCATATCCAATATTATTTTTTGATTTTCCATCATATCCAGGATGTGTCTCCCATGCTGGTTCCGCAATTAAATAAACCGAATTGTCTTTAATTACCTCATTAGCTCTCTTTTGCTCTAGGTTATTTTTACTACTATCATATTGGTATATTATACTAACTCTTTCACTACCATCTTTGTTATATAGTATTTGATTACCTGTAGAGATGCTATATATCCCTCCAAAAGGATTATTCTTAGGAACACTTTCTAACTGTTCCTCAATATTTTTATCATTTCCACTTGCATTTGTTATTCCAACATTTGCATTTATTAATTCTGTTTTTTCTGCATACGTCGATAAAAACGAACTCTTTATAGCATTATAATCTGATTCTAACTCTGCAGTTTTTGCTTTATTTATATTTTCAAATAGAGCAGGCAAAGCTACTATTGCTAGTATTCCAATTATTGCAATTACAACTAGTAATTCAATTAATGTAAAACCTTTATCATTTTGTTTCATTATTCCACTTCCTTCCAATAAATTTCGAGTTAATTTTAGCACTTTTATTAAAAAAACACAATAAAAGAGACTTCTTTCGAAGTCTCTTTTTCCCATATTAGTTGAATAATTCACTTACTGATTCGTTAGCAAATATTTTCTTTATAGCATCTCCAAATAAAGGAGCTACAGTTTTTATTTGAATCTTGTCTATCTTCTTTTCTTCAGGAAGTTGTATAGTATCAAGTACTATTAACTCATTTATAGCTGAATTCTCTATTCTTTCTATAGCTGGTCCTGATAAAACTCCATGAGTACAACATGCATAAACTTCTTTAGCTCCAAACTCTTTAAGAGCATTAGCTGCATTAACTATTGTTCCTGCTGTATCTATCATATCGTCTAATAAGATAACATTCTTATCTTTAACCTCACCTATTATATTCATAACTTCACAAACATTAGCTTTTGGTCTTCTCTTATCTATTATCGCTATTGGAACATCCCCATTTAAAGTATTAGCAAACTTTCTAGATCTTGTAACACTTCCTAAGTCTGGTGAAACAACTACTAAATCTTCTATGTTTTTCTCATTGAAGTAATCTGCTAATATTGTTCCTCCTTGAAGATGATCTAGTGGTATATCAAAGTATCCTTGTATTTGAGCTGCATGTAAATCCATTGTTAAAACTCTGTCTGCTCCTGCTGCAGTTATTAAGTTTGCAACTAACTTAGCTGTGATTGGATCTCTAGCCTTAGCCTTTCTGTCTTGTCTTGCATACCCGTAATATGGTATAACAGCAGTTATTCTACCTGCAGATGCTCTTCTTAATGCATCTACCATTATTAATAATTCCATTAAATTATCATTTACTGGACTATTAGTTGATTGTATAACAAAAACATCGCATCCTCTTACTGTCTCGCTTATATTTACAGCTATTTCTCCATCACTAAATGTTCCAACTTCACATTTAGCCATTGGTACACCTATGTAATCAGCTACTTTTTGAGCTAATTCTTTCGACGCATTTCCTGCAAGTATTTTAATTTCGCTTCCGCTAGTATTCATAATTACCTCCCGAAAATTTTGTTAAAGAAAATATTATATTTAAACATAGGTATAGTAAAGACTATACCTATGTTATAGCCTGATTCAAATTTTATTATTTTTTAAGGTTTTTCTTCTCTACCCAACCTTCTTTTATAACTTGTCTTTCTCTAGCTACCGCTAAAGCTCCTGATGGTACATTGTCAGTTATTGTAGAACCTGTTGCTATATATCCATGCTCTTCTATTATAACTGGTGCTACTAAATTTGAGTTTGATCCTATAAATGCTCCATCTTTTACAACTGATTTAAATTTGTTTTTTCCATCATAATTTACAAATACTGTACCACATCCTATATTAACGTTCTTTCCTACATGGGCATCCCCTATGTAAGCTAGATGTGATGCTTTAGAGTTATCTTCTATAGTAGCATTTTTCACTTCTACGAAGTCTCCTATTTTAACATTATTTCCTATATTACTCTTAGGTCTTAAGTATGCATAAGGCCCAACTGTAGTGTTTTTACCAACTACACTATCTGTTATTGTAGAACTTTCTACTTCTGTAGCATCTCCTATTGTAGAGTTTGATATACTAGAGTTCATTCCTATAACACACTCACTACCTATAACAGTGTTTCCTTTTAACATTGCTCCAGGATAAACTATAGTGTCATTTCCTATTTGTACATCAGCTTCTATATATGTGCTATTTACATCTATTATTGTTACACCATTTATCATATGCATAGTGTTTATTCTTTTTCTCATTATTTCTTCTGCTTTAGCTAATTCAACTCTTGAGTTTACACCCATTAATTCTTCTATTGTAGCTCCATTAAAAGCTCCAACTTTTAATGAGTTATTTCTCATTATTTCAACTGTATCTGTTAAATAATACTCACCTTGAGCATTATTATTATTTATATTAGAAAGTGCTTCTTTTAAACTCTTTCCATTGAAACAATATATTCCTGAATTTATTTCATTTACTAATTTTTCTTCTTCATTAGCATCTTTTTGCTCAACTATTTTTAATAAGTCTTCATTTCCATCTCTTATTATTCTACCATATCCTGTAGGATTATCTACCTTTGTTGTTAAAACAGTAGCATGATATCCATTATCTAAGTGATACTTAAATAAATTTTCTAGTGTATCTGGATTAACTAAAGGAGTATCTCCACATAATACAACAATTGTATCATCTTCAGATATATAATCATTAGCCATCATAACTGCATGACCTGTTCCTAATTGCTCTGTCTGCATAGCAACTTTAGTTCCTTCTGGTAATACAGATTGAACTATTTCACTTTCATGCCCTAATATTGCAACTATTTCCGAAACCCCTGATTTTTTAGATACATTTATAACATGATTTACCATTTCTTTTCCACATACTTTGTGTACTACTTTAGGTAATTTTGATTTCATTCTTGTTCCTTTACCTGCTGCCAGGATTATAGCCTTAAAATTCATAAACCCACTCCATTTCAAGTTTTTTATTACATTAAGCAATCTATATATAATATGTTAATATTTTATTTTGTATACAATTTATTAATTCTAATAACTAATATAACATTTTTGAATAAAAAAGTACATATTATTCAAACAAAAAAAGAGCCTAAAATTCGGCTCTTTGTGAAATATATTTTAAAATATAATATATTTTTAATTCTACTTTTAATATTATTCAGCAGCTACCTCTAATTGAGAAACAGCTTCATGATAAGCTTTTAACACTTCTTCTTCTAACATTTGTCTCATATCTGCATTTATAGGATGAGCTATATCTCTGAAGTTTCCTTCTCCTATTTTTCTACTTGGCATAGCTATAAATAATCCATTGTGACCCTCTATAACCTTTATATCGTGTACTACAAATAAGTTATTGAAAGTTAATGAAACTATACACTTCATTTTCCCCTCATCAGTTAATTTTCTCACTCTTACGTCAGTTATTTTCATTTTACTAATATCCCCCTTTTATTTTTGACAAATTTAATAAAAAAATCTGAAACTCTTTTTTATATTATATTAATTCTATCAACACTTTAAATTTCCTCTATTATTTTAAAACTTTTTTATTTTTTTTTACATTTTTTTAGTTGATATGAATTTCCCCTCAAAATCTGTCTTATTCTCCTAAATCTTCAGTTATATCTATTGTATCTGTTGTAGCCCAATACTCTTCTCTAAATGTTTGTAAATTAGGTTCAACATTTACTAATTCATTATTAATTACATCAATTTGAATTAAAGATATATAATCGTCAACCATTTTTTCAGTTGGATTAGTTGTAGATATGAATACTCCCTTACCTATTACTTCAGCCCCAAATTCGTTCATAAGTTGCATCATACCTTTTATTGTTCCCCCACCTCTCATAAAGTCATCTATTAATATAACTTTACTACCTGGTTTAACTGCTTTTCTAGGTAAACTCATACTTTCTACCTTAGAATTATTTCCACTTACATATGTCATACTTAATGTTGGTCCTTCAGATACTTTGGTATCCTTTCTTATTATAACTAAAGGTAAGTTCATAGCTTTAGCTGTCATAAGTGCCATCGGTATTCCCTTTGTTTCCATAGTAACAACATAATCAGCTTCTGAATAATCTATATTTGAAGCAAATATTTTACCTATTTTAGATGCTACTCTAGGATCATATATTAAATCTATTAAATATAAGAAGCCTCCTGATAATACTCTTGAAGGATCTTTAATTTCTTCGCACAGCTTTAATAAAAATTCTTCATTTTCTGACTTAGATGTTTTCGGTATATATTTAACTCCACCAGCAGCTCCTGATATTGTTATAACTTGACCTAATTCTAATTTTTCGAATACATTTTTAACTACAATTAAGTCTTCACTTATTGTAGATTTTGCCGAGTTGAACTTAGATGTAAAATAACTTAATGTAAATATTTTATTAGGGTTATCTGATAGTATTTTAACTATTGCACCTATACGTTCCGTTCTCTTAAATTTCATATAAATACCTCCTATACTAAAAAACTATGTATCTAAACTTGTTAATGCACATTCTTTATCGTTATGTTATAATATTTGTTATGTTTTATTTGAAATTTTAATATATTAATGTATAGAAATATTTTATAATTATTATTTTGCTTAAAATATTGAACATTATACTATTATAGCACAAACATAGTTCTTATTGTAGAACTTTTAATTTAATAGAAAGGTGGTTTCACTATGAATATATTCTTTATAGGCGTTGGTGGTATAAGCATGAGCGCATTAGCTAAAATTTGCTTAAATAAAGGATACAATGTTTTTGGATCAGACTCTACTGATTCTTATTTATTAGATAGTCTTCGCAATCAAGGAGCAACAATTTATCTTGGACATAAAAAAGAACATATAACTGATGATATAGATATGGTAGTTTATACAGCTGCTGTTAAGTCAGACAATGAGGAATTAGTTGCTGCTAGAGAAAAAAATAAGTTAACAATGGATAGAGCTGCATTTTTAGGACAGATAATGAGGGAATATCAAAATTCTATAGCTGTTTCTGGTACGCACGGAAAAACATCTACTACTTCAATGTTATCTGCTATATTTGAATATGCAGATCTTGATCCTACTATACTAGTTGGGGGTAATCTAAGTATAATAGGTGGAAATGTTAAGATAGGTAAATCTCAAAACTTCATAACTGAAGCTTGCGAGTATGTTGATAGTTTCTTAAACTTCAACCCTAAAATATCTATAGTATTAAATATAGAAGAAGATCACTTAGACTACTTCTCTGGTATAGATGAAATAAAAGCTTCTTTTAATAAATTCGGTAAGTTATTACCTTATGATGGTTACTTTATAATAAATGGCGATGATGAAAATTCTAAAGATATATTACATGAAATAAAAGCTACTGTTATAAAGTATGGCCAAAACCCAGGTAATAATGCATTAATCAAAGATGTTAAGTTCAATTCAGATGGTCATGGAATATTCAAAATAGAGTATAATGGAAATGACTTAGGAGAATTTAAGCTTTCTGTTCCAGGAATACACAATATTTACAATGCTACTGGAGCAATACTTGCTGCTTTAGTTTCTGGAGTTGAGCTTGAAACTATAAGAAAAAATATATCTTTATATGGTGGAGTAGGTAGAAGATTTGAAGTTAAAGGTAAATACAATAATGCTTTAGTTGTAGATGATTATGCACATCATCCAACAGAGCTAAAAGCTACTTTATCGGCTGCTAAAAAGATGAAGAAAAATAAGTTATGGTGTATATTCCAACCTCATACTTATACTAGAACTAAATCTTTATTAACGGAGTTTTCTGATGCATTCTATGCTGCAGATAAAGTTATAATAACAGATATTTATGCAGCTCGTGAAAAAGATCCAGGTGATATACACTCTAAAGACTTAGTTGACAAATTATATCAAAATAATGTTGATGTAACTTACTTAAGCAAATTTGAAGATATAGTAGAATATCTTTCACAAAATATAGATGAAGATGATTTAGTTATAACTGCAGGAGCAGGTACTGTATATAAAATCGGTGAAATGCTACTTGAAAAATAATCAAAATAAAAACTAGGTTGATATCAACCTAGTTTTTATTTTGATCCATTATCTGTTTTTTCTAACTTAAATATATCATCTCTTAAGTACTCATATAAACCTTCATGTACTTCGTAGTATGCTGTAGCTTTATCTGATGTTACTTTAACATAATCTTTACCCATAGTATCTAAAGTTATAGAGTATCCATCTCCTTTTATTTTTATTGTAAAGTTATATGGACTTCTCTCTTTGCTTTTTTCAGGTTGAATTTTTCCAACTAATCTTTTTACAGATATCTTATAAGCTAAATCATCGTACTTCCACATCCATGGCTTTTTAACTTGATCACCATATATTATTTCTACACTATCCCAAGTTTTATATTTTTTCACAGAATCTATAGATGTGTAAATACTTTCTTGTAGTAATTTATCAAATGCCTTTTTTTCAGAAACAGGTATTTTATAAAATTCTTCCTTATTAACAGTATATATTCTAAAATAATCTAAATCCGTAGAAAATCTAATACCATTATCTAAATATCCTTCATATATACTATTATATTCACTTGGCTTTCTTACTTCTTTGAATTTAGTAGAGAAAAACTTTATTTGATCCCAATATTCTTGCTCTACTCTTACATCCTGTAAGTTTTTATCTGAAATATATACAGTATTAGTTGTTTTCATCTGAGATAACAATGAGCTTGAATCAGTCTCTAAATTATTATCTTCAACTTTAACTGGCGCATCATTTTGCTGTTTTTTAGAGACATATATGTATGTACTTGTATAGACTATAAAAAATAAAATTATTCCTGCAAGTACTAACATACTTTTTTTAATTTTTCTTTTCTTTGCCATAAAAGCTCCCCCCTATATATTTAACGATTTTATTATACTATAAAATATACAAACTAAAAAGCACTACAGTTTAATTGTAGTGCTTTTTAGTAGTTATTTGATTATTTTCTACAAGAATTTCCTGGGCAATTTATACATGGTTCAACATGAACTGTTATTCCTTTTACAAACTGCATTTCTTTTATAATTCTTTTTTCTAACTTTGTTGCAATTTCATGTCCTTCATATACAGTTAAATCTTTATTTACACATATAGTCAAATCTACATATGCTGTTGCTCCATGTTTTCTTGTTCTAATTTCACCTAAATTTATAACACCATTTGTATTTTCTGCTATTTTTATTATTTGTTTTTCTTTATCCTCATCTATTGAGTAATCCATTAATTCATTAGCTGAATCTTTTAGTATATCAAATCCTACTTTAGCAACAAATAATGCAACTACTACTGATGCTATTGGGTCTAATGCTTTAAATCCTAATAAAGCACCTCCTATACCTATAAAAGCAGCTATAGATGATAGTGCATCAGATCTATGGTGCCATGCATCTGCTTTCAATGATGGAGAGTTTATTTTATTTGCTATTTTTATAGTTATTCTATACTGATATTCTTTAATCGCTATAGATATAATAGATACTATTAATGGTAATAGCGTCGGTACCTGAACACTATCTAAATTAAATAATGAATTTAATGCACTAAATCCAATTTTTAATGATACCACTATTAATAATAATGACAGTAAAAATGATACTAATGTTTCAGCTTTTTCATGTCCGTAATTATGTTCTTTATCATTTGGAGCTTTTGCAATTTTATTTCCTATTAAAACTCCCACCGAGCTTATTATGTCTGATGCTGAATGTAATCCATCAGCTACCATTGCACTTGATTTCCCTACTATACCTGCAAATACTTTTATAATTGTTAATAATATATTCCACAATATAGATTGTATTGTTACCTTATTAGCTTCATCATATCTTGTTTCCACTATGTTACCTCCTTAATTTATATCTTTTATTTTAGTATCCATTTTTATTCATCTTTAAACTTATATTAAATATTAAACGCAACAAATTATAATTATAATTCAATACTAATTATCATTTATTGTAAAAATCAAAAATCACCCAACAAATGTTGGGCGATTTCTCTATTATATCATATATTTGATTAAGCTTCTTTAATTATTTCTAATACAGCTCTTGAAGCATTTATTATATCTTCTATAGCTATATATTCTTCTAGTGTATGTGCATTTTTCATACCTATACCTAAGTTTACAGCTTTTATTCCATTTCCATTTAATACGTTAGTATCACTTCCACCACCAGTTGAAGCAGTGTAAGCATCTATTCCTAAGTTAGAGAATGCTTTTTTAGCAAGTTCTACTATAGCTTCATCATCAGCCATTTTGAAAGGTGCGTAACATCTAGTTACTTTAGTTGTTACTTCAGCTCCCATAGCTTCTCCTGCTTTTTTGAACTCTTCTACCATATGGTTTGTTTGAGCTTCTAATTTAGCTACTTCTAAACTTCTAGCTTCTGCAACTATTTCAAGTTCAGGCATAACTATGTTTGTAGCTATTCCACCTTTAACTATACCTATATTTGCAGTAGTTTCTTCATCTATTCTAAGTAAGTTCATGTTTTCTATAGCTTTAGAAGCTACCATTATAGCACTTACTCCGTTTTCTGGTTGTAATCCTGCATGAGCTGGTTTACCTTTTATTGATACTTCTATTTTATCTTGTGCTGGAGCTTTTGTTATTATTTCTCCTGGATGACCACCACTATCTAATACGAATGCAAAGTCTGGGCTTACTTTAGAATAATCTAAGTATTGAGCTCCAAATAATCCGCCTTCTTCCCATATAGAGAATACTACTTCTATATCGGCATGGTCTATTTTATTTTCTTGTATCATTCTTAAAGCTTCTAATATAGCTGCTATACCAGCTTTATCATCAGAACCTAATACTGTAGTTCCATCACTTTTTATTATTCCTGTTGCTTCATCTATTATAGGTTTTATTCCTTCTCCTGGACTTACTGTATCCATGTGAGAACTGAATAATACTGTTTTTCCTTCTCTATTACCTTTTAATTTAGCTATTACATTTCCTGTTTCTCCGCCAACTTTAGTTCCAGCTTCATCTATGCAAACTTCACATCCTATAGCTTCTAACTTTTCAACTAATACTTTTGCTACTTTTCCTTCTTTTGATGAAGGGCTATCTATTTTTACTAATTCGATGAATTCATCTATTAATCTTTGCTTATTTATCATTTTAATTTCCTCCTTTGTTATTAAACATACATATATTGTAAATTATATTAGTAATTTTATCAAGAGAAAACGGTATTTTGAATATTCTATACAATTTATTTAACTATTTTTCTAGTTCTAGAATCAACAAAGCATACCCAATACCCTAATTTATCACTTCTATCATCACATGGTTTATAAGTGTCAAATCCCGTATGCCCTTGATCAGGTTGTTCATTTTTATTTCCAGGAATAGCATACATATAATTTTTACGTTTATTATATTCATCGTATTGAACCCCAAATAAATAATGTCTGTATCTGTATGATTGAAGAACTATATCACTATACATTGTATAATTTAATGTATTTATATATCCTAAGTATGGCATTGTATACCCACACATTGTTATAGGAGTTATTTCTATTTTCCACCATCTTGAATTCTCTATAGTATCGCTTACAAATGGCTTTACTTCTTTAAACATCTTCAATCCTTTTTTTATTTGTCTTGGCATTAATAAATTTTTCACTTTATTAGAATCAATTTCTTCATGCTCTACTTCGTTATAAATTTGATGTATTTCTTCATAAGATTTATAATCTCCTCTAGCTTTATCTTCTTCTAATTGTCTTACTTTTTCTTTTTTATTTTTAGGTTTTACTCTTTCTACATATTCTTCTTTATAGTCTGAGTCTTCATATTCATCTTCAGGTTCATCATCCTCTATTTCTACATACTCTAAATATTCATATTCATACTCATATTCTTCATCGCTATCATTATCATCATCAACCTCTATATATTCTACTTCTTCATAGTCATATTCATCTTCAATTTCTTCATATTCAACATACTCTTCATCTGATGTAAATATAATTTCTTCATAGTTGTCTATTTTACTTCCCTTGAATCCAATCAGTGGTATACTTTTTTCAAATACTAAAGCTACTGCTTTTATATTAGTATTGTCTTCTTCTAAGTTTAGAGTATATTCTCCTTTTCCTTGCTCACTAAGTACTATGCGTCCTAAATCTACAGTATTATAATCTTCTAATATTGCTATAACTTTATATCCATCTCTAACATATTTAAGGTTTTCTACATAAAGAGCTACTAACGATTTATCTTCTGTAACCTCAACCTTTGCAAATGCCTTCGGTAGTACTCGCTCCTTATATCTAAAATTCATATCTTTAGCTTCTAATATTATATAGTCTCTTTTATACTTTTTCTTAGTACTCAAAGTTATCCCCCCCTATAAAATCTAAATCCCTCTAAACATTATATGTTTGGACATGCAAAAAAGTACCTTCTATTTAGAAGGTACTTTTTTATTTACAGCATTTGAAAGATTTGCAAACTCTTCTATTGTAAGAGTTTCTCCTCTTCTTTTTTCATCTATATTAGCTTCAGCTAAAACTTCTTTTATTTCATCTTTAGTTAAAAACCCTAATGTTCCTAATGCATTTAGTAATGTTTTTCTTCTTTGTCCAAATCCTGCTTTAACAGTTTTAAAGAATATATCTTCATTATCTACATTATATTTTCTTTCTTCTCTTACATGAAGACCTATAACTGTTGAATCAACATTTGGTTGAGGTATAAACATATGTCTTGGAGCTTTTGCAACTATTTCTGTATCACAGTAATATTGAACTGCTACAGACAATGCTCCGTAATCTTTAGTTCCTGGAACAGCATTCATTCTATCTGCGACTTCTTTTTGAACCATAACTACGATATCTGTTACAGGTATATCTTCTTCTAAGAATTTCATTACTATAGGTGTAGTTATATAATATGGAAGGTTAGCTACTAATTTCACTGGTCCTCCATCTAATTTTTCTTTTACAAGTTCTTGTACATCAACCTTTAATATATCTTGGTTTACTACTTCTATATTATCAAATTCTACTAAGGTATCTTTTAATATAGGAATTAAAGTCTTATCTATTTCTATAGCAACAACTTTATCAGCTACTCTACCCATTTCACGAGTAAGAGTTCCTATCCCTGGACCTACTTCTATTATCTTATCTCCTTCAGATAATCTAGCTCCATCTAAAATTCTATCTATTACATTATCATCTATTAAGAAGTTTTGACCTAATGACTTAGAAAATCTAAATCCATGTTTATCTACTACTTCTTTGGTTTTTCTATGTGACGATAGTCTATCCATATTTTTTCTCCTTCATTGTTTTCTGTTTTATTATAAAGTTTCTAAAGCTTTTTCAAATTCTTCTCTGCTAACTCCATAATTATTTAATCTATTTAGGAATTGTTTTGCATTTCCGTATCCTATTCCAAGAATCATTCCTAACTTATCTCTTCTATGAGATGCATCATCATTTCCTATAAGACCATTTCTTATTAAATCTACTTGTCCGAATTCACTTCTTTTATCTGTACTTTCTGTTCTTACTTTCTCTAAAGCTCTTCTTATACTTTCTGGAGTAGCATTTTCTATACCTATATCACCATTTTTCTTAGCTTCTTCTCTTGGTAAGAAAGCATGCTTACAACCTGGAACTTCTGCTGTTATAGTCTTTCTTATTTTTTCTCCAGCAAAATCTGGGTCTGTAAATATTATAACTCCTCTTCTTTCTTGTGCTGATTTTATTCTTTCCATAACTCCCTTAGGAAATCCAAATCCACCTGTAGTTATAAGTTCAGCATCTACAGCTCTTTTTACAGCCGTTACATCGTCTCTTCCTTCTACTACTATTATTTCCTTTATCATTTAATCACCTTTTCGCTCATTTTACTTGATATCCTTATATTTTAAGCTTTATACTAAATTTTATCAAGGCTTCAAATTTAGTTATATGCAAAAAGAGATTATCTTAAAATAGATAATCTCTTTTAATTTATTATTTTATGTTAAAAAATCTTTTTGCATTTTCTTTTGTTGCTTCACAAACTTGCTCATAAGAAATTCCTTTTTCTTGTGCAATTTTATCTGCTACAAATTGAACCATAGAAGGATCATTTCTTTTCCCTCTGTTAGGCACAGGTGCCATATATGGAGAATCAGTTTCTATTAATAAATATTCTAAAGGTATTTCTTTAGCAACTTCTACAGTCTTTTTGTTATTTTTAAAAGTAACTGTTCCTGGAATAGATATATAACATCCCATTTTTACATATTCTCTTGCTAATTCAACATTTCCACTATAACAATGAAGCACACAACCTATTTCAGGACTCTTAGTGTTTTTTATTATTTCAAAAGTATCACCATGTGCGTCTCTATCATGAATTATTATAGGTAACTTTAATTCATTAGCTAATTCAATTTGTCTTTTAAACCATTTTTTTTGGTCTTCTCTAGGATAAGTATCATAATAATAATCTAACCCTATTTCACCTATAGCTTTTACTTTATCATTTTCTAAAGCTAGTTTTCTTAGAGTTTCTATATCATCTTCAGTTATATTTCCTACATCGTGAGGATGAACTCCAACTGCTGCATATATAAAATCATATTTATTAGCTAATTCTACACTGCTTTTTGAAGTTTCTATACAAGCTCCAGGATTTAAAACTAAGTCTACTCCTTTTTCTTGTAATGAATTTATCAACTCTTCTCTATCTTCATCAAATCTTTCGTCATTTAAATGTGCATGTGAGTCAAATAACATTTAAGTCATCTCCTTATCTAACTTCGCAACCGTCTTTAGCTCCTTGAGTTAATGGTAATACTAAATCGTCTCCATCATCCCCAGCTGCTAATATCATACCTTGAGATTCAACCCCTCTTAATTTAACAGGCTTTAAGTTACATACAACTGTTACTTCTTTTCCTACTAAATCTTCAGGCTTATACCACTTAGCTATTCCAGATACTATTTGTCTTGTTTCTGGTCCCATTTTAACTTGAGATACTAATAATCTATCAGCTTTTGGATGCTTTTCACATTTTACTATTTTACCTATTCTTAACTCTATTTTATCTAAGTCATCTATAGATATTTCTGCTTTATGCTCTAATGGAGCTTCTACTTCTTCTGTCTTTTCTGCAAATAATTCGTTCAATTCTTCTACTTCCTTTTCTATATCTAATCTTGGGAATAATGCATTTCCTTTTTCAACTTTTGTATTTTCTTTTATTAATCCAAATGTCTTAGTACTTTCCCATGTCATTAAGTTTTCATCTTTTATACCTAATTGAGCATATATCTTCTTAGCAGTATCATTCATCATAGGATTTATAAGAGTAGCTACTATTCTTATAGATTCACATAAGTTGTATAAAACTGCATCTAACTCGTCTTTTTTAGCTTCATCTTTAGCTAAAGCCCAAGGCATAGTTTCATCTATATATTTGTTAGTTCTTCTTATTAATTTCCAAGCAGATTCTAATGCTTCATTGAATTGTAATTTGTTCATTTCAATTTCAAAGTTTTCTACTGATAATTTAGCAGTTTCTTTTAAACTTGCATCAAATTCAGTACTTACCTTTGGCATTGGTATTATTCCATCATTGTATTTTTCAACCATAGAAACTGTTCTACTTACTAAATTTCCTAAATCGTTAGCTAAATCTGAATTAAGTCTTGTTACAAAGTTTCTATGAGTATAGTTTCCATCTTGACCAAATGCAAACTCTCTTAATAAGAAGTATTTAAGAGCATCTACTCCGTATCTTTCTATCATTTGCTCTGGATAAACTATATTTCCTTTTGACTTACTCATTTTGTCATTATCAAATAATATCCATCCATGTCCATATACTTGTGTAGGCATTTCTTCACCTAAAGCCATAAGTATAGCTGGCCATATTATTGTATGGAATCTCATTATTTCTTTACCAACTATATGAACATTAGCTGGCCAATATTTTTTATACTCAGAATCATCTTCGCTCATATATCCTAAAGCTGTTATATAGTTACATAACGCATCTACCCAAACATATATAACATGTTTTTCATCAAAAGGTACTTTTATACCCCAGTCAAATGTAGTTCTAGTTACACATAGATCTTCTAATCCTTTGTCTAAGAAGTTTGCAACCATTTCATTTTTTCTTGATACTGGGAAACAGAAGTTAGGATCAGCAAATAATTCTCTTAATCTATCTTCGTACTTAGATAATTTAAAGAAGTAAGCTTCTTCTTTAGCATCATAAGTTTCTCTTCCACAGTCTGGACACTTATTTCCATCTACTAATTGTGATTCCGTCCAGAAACTTTCACATGGAGTACAGTACTTACCTTCGTAAGCTCCTTTATATATATCTCCTTGCTCATATAACTTAGTAAATATTTTTTGTATTATAGTTTCGTGTCTTTCTTGAGTTGTTCTTATGAAATCATCATATGATATATCCATAGTTTTCCATAACTTTTGAATGTCTGCTATCATTCCGTCAAGATATTCTATTTCTGTCATTCCTTTTTCTTTAGCAGTCTTTTGTATCTTCTCACCATGTTCATCTGTTCCTGTTAAGAACTTTACATCATATCCACAGAAACGCTTAAATCTTGCTATTGCATCTGCTGCAACAGTTGTATAAGTATGTCCTATATGTAAATTACCACTTGGGTAATATATAGGAGTTGTAACATAAAAAGTTGGTTTAGTCATTTTAGTTCCTCCTCTAATTGATTATTCTCTTATAATTAAAAAACTCGCCACCTATGATATACATAGGGGCGAGATTATATACGCGGTACCACCCTAATTATCTACAACAAAGTTAATTTTGTAGATATCTTAATAGACGTTAACGAGTCCATCCGTCTTATCTTAAAGATTTTACTTTATCATTCGGATAAGATAGCTCCAAGACCATATTCAATAATTCTTTTAACGCTAGCTTTCACCTTACCTAGCTCTCTGTAGAAAACTTCCTTATTTACTCATCTTTTCATAGCTTAATTATTTATATAATTTCCATATATTTTATGTTATATTCATTATTTATGTGAAAATTTTTATTAACTTATTTAAGCTTAATTTTATTAAATTTACTACATTATGTCAATCTATATTTGCTATATAGCTTACTTTTATATAACTTTATCTAAAAACTGTTTAGTTCTTATATTTTTAGGACTATTAAAAATTTCACTTGGTTTTCCTTCTTCTAATATATATCCTCCATCCATAAAAACTACTTTATTCGCTACTTCTCTAGCAAACCCCATTTCGTGAGTTACAACTGCCATAGTCATACCTTCGTTCGCAAGTTCTTTCATTACATCTAAAACTTCTTTTACCATCTCTGGGTCAAGCGCTGATGTTGGTTCATCAAACAACATAACATCTGGTTTCATAGCTAAAGCTCTAGCTATTGCTATTCTTTGCTTTTGCCCACCTGAAAGTTGATCTGGGTAAGAATTTTGTTTGTCTAAAAGTCCAACTCTATCCAATAAATTACATGCATCTGTTATAGCTTCTTCTTTACTTATTTTTTTTACTTTAATAGGAGCTACCGTTATATTTTCAAGTACTGTCATATTAGGAAATAAGTTAAAATTTTGAAATACCATACCTATATTTTGTCTTACTTTATCTATATTGCATTTTTTACTTAATATATTTTCTTCTTTAAATATTATTTCTCCTGAGTTTGGTTTTTCTAGTAAGTTTAAACATCTTAGCAATGTACTTTTCCCTGATCCACTTGGCCCTAATATAGCTAAAATCTCACCTTTTGTTATGTTTAAATTTATATCTTTTAAAACCTCATTTTCACCAAACTTTTTCTTTATATTTTTTATTTTTATCATAACTACACCTCCTAAGCTGCATTACTAGTTTTTAATAATTTAGTTACTATATTTTTTTGGCTTATAGTTTTATTTTGTAATTTTAATTCAAATAATCCTACTAACTTAGATAATGTAAATGTAAGGACAAAATATATCATAGCTGCTACTAGCAATGGTTCAAAAGCTAAATACGTATTACCTTTTACTATATCTGCACTATACATTAAATCTTGAATTCCTATTACCGATACTATTGATGATTCTTTTACTAAAACTATAAATTCATTAGCAAGTGCTGGAATTACATTTTTTAATGCTTGTGGAATTATTACTAACTTCATACTCATAGAATAATCTAATCCTAAAGAACGACTAGCTTCCATTTGCCCTTTATCTACCGATTGTATTCCTGATCTTAATATTTCTGCTATATATGCACTAGAATTTATTGAAAGAGCCACTATAGCGGCTATATATTCTGATGGTATTGGTCCTATACTAGGAAACTTTATCCCTATAGTTGGAAATCCAAAATAAATTATATATATTTGAACTAAAAGAGGAGTTCCTCTTAAAAACTCTATATACATAGTTCCTATAAAACTTATTATTTTATTTCTTGATATTCTAGCTAAACATATTACTACCCCTACTATAAATCCTAAAAATAAAGTACATAAAGATATTCCTATTGTTATTTTTGTTCCATCTATAAAAAACTGCGAGTATTCACTTAAAAATGAAAAATCCATAATATTTTCCTCCTTGTTTATTGAGCTAATTGAGTAGCTTGTTGAACATATTCATTTATTTTATTTTCTGACTGTAATTTATCTATTGCTTTATTTACTTCATTTAGTAATTCTTTATTTTGACCTTTATTAATTGCAATAGCTGATCCTTCTTCCTTACCTTGACCTAAACTCACTGTAGATTGAACTATATCTGGATACTGTTTTAAGTAACCTCCTATAGCTTCTTTACTTACTACTACAGCATCTACATTATTATTTTGAAGCTCTAATATTACATCAGATATTTTCCCTAGAGATTTTATATCTTTAGATTTGATAACATCTTTGGCTATTGATTCTTGTAAACTTGCTTTTTGAACACCTATTTTAGCATCACTTAAATCAGCTATACTCTTGTACTTATCTTTATTTTCTTTTTTGACTAAAATAACATGTTCTCCGTTATAATATGTGTCTGTAAAATCAACTGCTTTTTTTCTTTCTTCTGTAGGACTCATTCCTGCAACTACCATATCTACATTTCCTGATTTAAGAGCTCCTAATAATCCATCAAATTTCATATCTTTGATTTCTAATTTTACTCCTAAATCCTTCGCTATATCCTCTGCTATCATCATCTCAAATCCTACAATTGTGTCTTTGCCATCTATTTCTTTATGAAATTCATACGGTGGATAATCAGCACTTGTTCCAATTGTTAATACTCCCTTATCTTTGATAGCTTGTAATTGGTTTTTTTCTTCTTTATCAGATGAACATCCCACAACTGCTAAACTTAAAACCCCTATTAATATTGCGTATACCGACTTTTTTAACTTTTTCATAAAAATACCTCCCAATTAATAATTATTTGTAATTGATAATACCTTGTTATATTTGTTTTGATTTAACCTCTAAGATTCTATTTTTTTCAATAAAAAAGTCCCTTAGCAAATAAATGCTAAGAGACGAAATTATCCGTGGTACCACTCTCATTGATAAGTAAATCAATTATTTATAATAAAGCTAATATAATTTTTTATATTAAAAAAGTCTCTTGGTTATAAAAACCAAGAGACGAATTATATCCGCGTTACCACTCTAATTGATAAGTAAACTTATCCACTCTATCCTTTAAGGCAGGCTCACCGATTACCATACTATTATTTCAAGTAATCTTCTCCAAAGCTCTCTTCACAGTAAACTTCATTACTAGGCTCACACCAACCCTAGCTCGCTGAAACTCAATTTAGTGTTACTCTCTTTTTCATAGAATTTGTTTTCTAAAGTTTTGTTATTGTTTTAAATTATATTAACTTAATCTCTAGTTGTCAATATGTTTTTTGTAAAAATTCTAACTAAATAATATGTAGCATATAAATACTGCAGCAATTACTCCTGCAATATGACTAATCATTGAACAAGTTAATGTATGTCTTGTATTCTTTATCTTTAAGCTTCCAAAATATATAGCCATTGTATAAAATATTGTCTCCGAAGCACCTACTATTGTTGCTCCCATCTGTTCTATAAGTGTACTCATTCCAACTCTTCCTGCAAGTTCATTATACATTCCTAAAGCTCCACTTCCTGATAAAGGTTTTATTATTATTAATCCTATTAGCTCTTTGGGAATACTTAATAAATCTGTTATAGGTTCAAATATAAATTCTAGCATGTCTATTCCTTTTCCACTTTTAAATATTCCTATAGCTAAAAATATTCCTATGATGTACGGTAGTATAGACCATGTCGCTTTTAACCCATCAATAGCACCTTGCACAAAGCTATCATATATATCTACACCTTTAATCTTTCCATGAATAATTATAGTTAAAATTATTATAGGTATTATAGAGTTTGAAAATATATTTAACACTATCTATACCTCCTTCTTTGAAGAATTTTGCAACTTGTAACTGCAAATATAGTAGATATCAGTGTAGCAAATAATGTAGATACTATTATTTCACTAGGGTTACTAGCTCCACCATCTAACCTTAGTTTAATCATTGTAAACGGAATAATTTGTATAGATGAAATATTTATAACTAAAAACATAATCATATCATTTGTAGCTGTATCTTTTTTATTGTTTAAAGTTTGCAATTCATTCATTGCTTTAAGCCCAAATGCTGTAGCTCCATTTCCTGCTCCTAACATATTTAAAACCATATTCATAACTATGTAAGACATTGCTTTATGTCCTTTAGGAATAGATGGGAATAATCTTTTTAAAATAGGATACATAATATCCCCTATTTTACTTATAAGTCCTGAATCTTTTGCTATGTTCATAACTCCCATCCACAATGCCATGATACCGGCTAAACTAACTGCAAATTCAATTCCATTAGAAGCTTCACTTAATATAACTTCATTCAATTGACCTAAATTATTGGTAAGTATGCTACCAACTATACCAATAAAAATCATCCAAAACCATATCTTTGCTATATAAATCCCCCCTCTTATCAATTTTATGATGTTAAGTTATCAGATTATACTTGAAACTTACTCTATATTATGTTTAAGTATAATTATGTAATTTTTTTATATTTTTAGGGTAATAAGGAGATATATAATGAAAAACTTAACACTTCTTACTGACTTGTATCAACTTACTATGATCAATGGATACTTCGAGAATAATGTCCATAACGATATAGTTGTATTTGATATGTTTTTTAGGAAAAACGCTTGCAAAGGTGGTTATACTATAGTATGTGGTATAGATCAACTTGTTGACTACATAAATAACCTTAATTTTTCAGATAGTGACCTAGACTATCTTAGAAGTTTAAATTTATTCTCAGAAAAATTCTTAATCTTCTTAAAAGAGTTTAAGTTTACTGGAGATATTTATGCAGTTGAAGAAGGTTCTATAATGTTTCCAAATGAGCCTATAATAAGGATTAAAGCTCCTCTTTATCAAGCTCAACTTATTGAAACGGCTGTACTTACTATAATAAACTTCCAATCGTTAATAGCTAGTAAAGCATCTAGGGTTTGCTTTGCAGCTAATGGTGATTCTGTACTTGAATTTGGACTAAGGCGTGCTCAAGGTCCTGATGCTGGTATTTATGGTGCAAGGGCAGCTATAATTGGGGGATGTAGTGCTACTGCAAATGTGCTTGCAGGGAAAATGTTTGATATACCTGTTGTTGGAACTCATGCACATAGTTGGGTTCAAAAATTTGATACTGAGTTAGAAGCATTTGAAGCTTATGCTAAAATTTATCCAGATAAATGTCTTTTACTAGTAGACACTTATGATGTTTTAAATAGTGGAGTTCCTAATGCAATCAAAGTATTTAAAGATTTAAGAAAAAGAGGTTATGAGCCTGTAGGTATAAGACTCGATTCGGGTGACTTAGATTATTTATCTAAAGAGTGCAAAAAGTTATTAGATGCAGAAGGATTTACTGACGTAAAAATAACAGCTTCTAATGACCTTGATGAATATTGCATATCAGATTTAAAATCTTCAGGATCTCCAATTAATTCTTGGGGAGTTGGTACTAAATTAATAACATCATCTGATTCACCTTCATTAGGAGGAGTTTATAAGCTTGTTGCTTCATATAAAGATGGTAAGTATGAACCTAAAATAAAAATTTCTGAAGATCCAGAAAAAATAACTAACCCAGGATTCAAAAAAGTTGTTAGAATATATAATAATCAAGGAAAAGCTGAAGCTGATTTAGTAATGCTTGAAGATGAAGTTCTAGATACAACAAAACCACTTACAATCTTCCATCCTTTATATTCATGGAAGAAAAAAACTTTTAAAAATTATAAAATTAAAGAATTGCTACAACCTTTATTTATTGAAGGAAAATGCATTTATACGCATAGATCTGTATCAGAAATAAAAGAATATACTAAAAAGGAATTAAATACTTTATGGAGAGAATATAAAAGATTACTATATCCTCAAACATATAAAGTTGATTTATCTGAAAAACTTTGGAACTTAAAAAATTCTATGTTAGATAATAAAAAAAATATTTAACTAATGTAAATTGAAGGGGGTCTATATATGGATATGACAGACTGCAAGATTATAGAATTATTACAAGAAGATGGTAGAATTTCTATGAAAGATTTAGGGAAAGTAGTTGGTTTAACTTCTCCAGCTGTTTCTGAAAGAGTTAAAAGACTTGAAGAAGCTGGAATTATACAAGGTTACAAAGCAGTTGTAAATCCAGATAAGTTAGGAAGAGTTATAAAATCTTTCATAAACATATCTTTGCCTAGTGAAAATTATCATAGTTTTATAGAATATGCTAAAAATGATAATCGTATTGTAGAGTGTCATCACATAACAGGTGAAGACTGTCTACTTTTAAAAGTAATCGTTAAAGATATGTATGAGCTTGAAACAGTTATAGATAAAATAAAACAAGTAGGTAGAACTAAAACCTCTGTTATATTATCTACGCTGATAGAATCTAAGTCTATATTATAGAATTAAATTCTATTAAAATCCATTTATATAAAACATAAAAAAGAGGATGTATTTATACATCCTCTTTTATTTTAACCCTAAATATTCCTCTAATGTTAAATTGTTCATATTGAAATTTTTACTATGTTCTTTTCCTATATATCTATAATGCCATGATTCATACATATATCCCGTTATATCTTCTTTACCTTCTGGATATCTTAATATAAATCCATATTTATAAGCATTTTCATATAACCACTTAGCCTGTGGTGTATCGTCAAACCATGTACCTATAGATCTTGATGTATTTCCAGTTGTTATATCTAAAACTAAACCTGTTTGATGTTCACTGAATCCTGGTCTCGCAGAATATCTATCAGCTGCAGCTTTTCCATCTCTTCTTACATAGCTGTTGTATAAATCAACTTGAGTATAATAGCTTCTATATCCACTTCTAATATTTATTATAATTCCATCTTTTCTTGCAGCTTCTTTCATTTCTTTGAAAGCTCGCATAGCTTCTGAGTCTTCTCTTCCAGTATCTGTCTCATAATCTCTAGGCAATCCATAATCTTTGTTTACGACTAATATTCCATCTACATATAAAGGTTTCTCACCTTCTATATATTCACTTCTTATATGATCAGGTTCTTCTTTTACTACTTCTTGACTTGATTCAATCTCATTTGTATCAGCATAAGTATCTTTTTCCTTTGATGCTAATAAGCTATATCCTGTAAATATTATTACAGCTATTACTACAGCTATTATTACTTTATTTGACATAACTTCCCCCAATTTCATTTTATTTTAAAACAATATTAATAATTATACGATATAATTCTTCTAACTTCTAGTAAGATTCTCATATTTTAAATTACTAATTTAAAAACTATCTAATTTTAGGAAGTATATTGTCAAAATTTCATGGTGTTAAAAAATTATTATTTAAAATTAATTTATCAATTAACAGTTCATATCCCGTTACTTCAGCAACATAATTCATTCAATCACAAAAATAGGTTATCTTAAAATATAGAAACATTAAATAAAAATATAAATTTTATAAATATTTTAATGAATATTTTCAATTTATATTTTTAATATTAATGAACTTATACTTTAAAATAACCTATGTGTTATTTTTATAATGATATAGCTTTTTCTATTCTATTTAAACCTTCTTTTATATTGTCTAATGAAGTTGCATAAGAAAGTCTTATGTAATTATCATTTCCAAATCCTATTCCTGGTACTACAGCTACTTTTGCATCTTCTAATAAGTAATCTGCAAACTCAATAGAATTATTTATAACTTTTCCATTAATAGTTTTTCCTATTAACTTGCTTATATTTACCATTACATAAAATGCACCTTGTGGCTTTAAGCAAGATAAGTTCTCTATTGAATTTATTTTTTCAACCATATAATCTCTTCTCTCTTTAAATGCACTAACCATTTCATTTAAAGTGTCTTCTGGCGCATTTAAAGCTGCTATTGTAGCATATTGAGCTATCGTATTAGGATTTGATGTTGCATGACTTTGGAAGTTAGACATAGCTTTTGCTATTTCTTTATTACAAGCTGTATATCCTATTCTCCATCCTGTCATAGCATACGCTTTTGCTACTCCATTTACAACTATAGTTAAATCTTTTATATCTTCATTGAAAGATGCTATACTTGTATGTTCTCCTTCATATAATAGCTTTTCATATATTTCATCTGATATTACATAAATATTATGTTTTACAGCTAAATCAGCTATAGCTTTTAAATCCTCTTTTTTATATGCTGTTCCTGTTGGATTATTAGGAGTATTTAGTATTATAGCTTTTGTTTTATCTGTTATAGCAGCTTCTAAAGCTTCTAATGTATATTTAAATTCAGCTTCTTCTGGGCATTCTACAAATACTGGTTTAGCATCTACTAAGCTAACTAATTCAGGATAACTTACCCAGTATGGATTAGGAACTATTACTTCATCTCCTGGGTTGCAAATAGCTGATAATGTATTAAATAATGAGTGTTTAGCTCCATTTGATACAACTATCTGATCTTTTGTATATTCTAAGTTATTATCTCTTTTTAATTTATCACATATAGCTTGCTTTAAGCTATCCATTCCAGAAGCAGCTGTATATCCTATACTTTCATTTTCTATTGCATCTATAGCTGCATCTCTTATATGTTTAGGTGTTCTAAAATCTGGTTCCCCAGCTCCAAAACCTATTATATCTACTCCTTGAGCTTTTAAGCTTTTAGCTTTTGCTGTTATTGCCAATGTCACAGATGGTTGAATTGACTTTAATTTATTTGATATCTCTTTTTTCATATTTTCCTCCCCAATTTAAGTCACCTTTTAAAAATCGTTTTTCACGCGGTTATTAATTAAACCTTTAATTAATAAAAACTTTAATTATAAATATAATAAAAGTGTATTAACTTTAAATGATTAATACACTTTTATCATATACAAATTTTTGCAAATTGTCTATATTTTCATATTAATTTATTTGACTTAAGTTCTCCCATATCTATACAGGTAATTTGTTATTCCATAAGTCATATAAGATTTTATTACACCTATATCTTCATTAGGTCTTATTAACTTTCTAGTAGAAATTATATCTGCATATCCTATAAGAAATATATCTATACTTTCTTCTTTTAAGTTATCGAATACGTTGAATAAATTTTCTTTATCCATATTATTATTTTTATAAAATTCAAGAAGAGTCATATGGTATCTAATATATTTATATAATCTATTTATGTTTTTTTCACTTAATCCTAATTTACTTCCAATGCTCAATATTTGATTAGCACCTATAACTTCATGACTCTTAAAATGCACTCTTCCATTATCATCTATAGTTTTAGATAATGGCTTTCCCATATCATGTAAAAATACACCTAATTTTATAAGGTCTCTTTTTAATAAATTATCATCAACTACCTTATTTAATTCTTCATGCACTCTAAGTTTTATATGAGATTCAAAAAAATTATTATCATTCACTATCTCTTCAAAAGCCTTAAGTGCTAGTATAGAATGATCAAAACAGTTTATAACATGGTATTTACATTCACCCACATCTTTCATTTGATTTACTATAGGTAATAGTTTTTCTAAATCTCCTGATTCATCCATTAGTTTAAGATGATTATAACTATCATCTTTTTTTATACAATCCATTAGCTTCTTAACTAATGTCATGCTTTATCACCTCATTTTATAAATCTAAAACTTGCTTGTATACTATATCTTTTTTAAGTTTTCTTTCTTTGCAAACTACTTTAATTGCATCTTTTTTAGTTATTCCCTCTTCTATGAGCTTTATTACATATTCTCGTTCATCTAAAGCATCATATTTATCTACTTTTTCGACTTCGCCTTTAAATCCATCAACTATAAGAACAAATTCTCCTTTTACTTCTCTTTCTGTAAATATGTCTAAACATCCTTGAATATCTGTTCTTATTACTTCTTGATACTTTTTAGTAAGTTCTCTATTTGCCGCTATATTTCTATTTCCTAGTATCTTAAGCATATCTTTTAATGTATCTTTTAATCTATGTGGTGATTCATAAAATATTATAGTTCTTCTTTCATGTTTTAATTCTTCTAATTGCTCTCTTCTTCTTTTTTTATCTCTATCTAAGAATCCTTCAAATGCAAATTTTCCTGTTTCAAGTCCAGATCCTATTAATGCTGTTATAGATGCCGTTGGTCCTGGTAAAACTTCTACCTCTATATCATTTTCTATAGCTTGTTTTATAATTTCTTCTCCTGGATCTGAAATTCCTGGCATACCAGCATCACTTATTAAAGCTATATTTTCTCCACTTAATAATTTATTTATTAAATAGTCTCCCTTATTGTCTTTATTGTGCTCATGATAACTTGTTAATGGTTTAGATATTTCAAAGTGATTTAAAAGTTTTATACTATGTCTAGTATCTTCTGCTGCTATTAAGTCCACTTCATTTAAAACTCTTAAAGTTCTATATGTTATATCTTCTAAATTACCTATTGGTGTTCCACATATATATAATTTTCCGCTCATTTTTACTCTCCTATATCTTCATTTGCATATATAGCATCTATTTCTTTAGTATAGTTTCCATTTTCATCATAAACATATAAAGGATCTAATATTTTTAAATCCGGTCTTCCGCCTTTAGTAAATTGAACTAGCATTATATTCGGAGCTTTTCCTTGCTTAGGATGTATAAACTGTATTTGTTTAGGCTCTAATTTATATTGTCTTGCTAGTGTTATTATTTCTATTAATCTTGTCGGTCTATGAATCATATAAAATTTTCCTAAATCTTTTAATAGTCTTGATGAAGATCTAATTACATCCTCTAAATTACATTTTACTTCATGCCTAGATATAGCTTTTTTATCATTAGGATTTTTAATTCCATTATCATGCATATATGGAGGATTAGATGTAACTACATCAAATGTATTAACTTCTAACATTTGATCTATCGTTTTTATATCTCCATTAACTATTTTGACTCTATCTTGTAAGTCATTTAGTAGTACAGATCTTGAAGCCATTTCATATACTTCTTCTTGTATTTCAACTCCAATTATTTCTTTAGCTTCACTCTTTCCAGCTATAAGAATTGGTATTATACCTGTCCCAGTTCCTAAGTCTACTACTTTTGAATTCCTTTTTACTTTTGCAAAATTAGCTAATAAAACTGCATCTACTCCAAAACAAAATCCAGTAGTATCTTGTATTAACCTTAGTCCTTTAAGTTGTATATCATCTATTCTTTCTGTATCTTTTATTTTTACGTCCATAAATCTGCTCCTTGCTATTAAAAATCTATAATTTAAAGGGTAGGAACTATCCTACCCCCATATTAATCTTCTAATTTTTTTAACTCTCTTAATGTTTCTGCATCTAGTTTATCATCTTTAGAACCACAACCATTACACTTTTTCGCTTCTTGTATAACCTTCAGTTCTTCTCTTTCATATAGTTTTATATTCTTATCATTTAATTCTACCTTAGCTTGTTCTAAAAGCGGATTTATTTCTATTACTTTTCCTTTTCCATCTGGAGATTGAACTATAGAACCTACGTTAGGCATTTTTTCTAATGCTTCACTATATACATCATGTTCATACTTTAAGCAACAGAATAATCTTCCACATATACCAGATATTTTAGTTGGATTAAGTGATAGATTTTGATCTTTGGCCATTTTTATAGAAACAGGTTGGAAATCTCCTAGCCAAGAAGAGCAACATAATCTTCTTCCACATGGTCCAAGTCCACCTATTGATTTGGCTTCATCTCTTACACCTATTTGTCTTAACTCTATTCTTGTTTTAAATATAGATGCTAAATCTTTTACAAGCTCTCTAAAATCGATTCTTCCTTCTGCTGTAAAGTAGAATATTAACTTATTTCTGTCAAATGTATATTCACAGTCTATAAGAAACATTGTTAGTTCATGCTCTTTTATTTTTTGTTGGCATATCTCAAATGTTTCTTTTGCCTTTTCCTTATTTTCTAAATATATCTTAGTATCTTCTTCAGTCGCTATCCTAACAATAGGTTTTAAAGGTGATACAAGTTCACTTTCATCTAACTCTTTAGGCCCTACTACAACTTTACCGTATTCTAATCCCCTTGCTGTCTCTACAACTACGTCTATGTTTTTCTCTATTTCAAAATCTACAGGATCAAAGTAATATATTTTACCTGCGCTTTTGAATCTAACACCCACTATTCTTATCATTTAATCACCTCATATATATTTAAAGCCATTACTTGTATACTCAAATTAAAGTTACAATTGCTTCTTAACTTTTTCTTAGTTTCTTCTATTATATCAATAATCTTAGATACTTGAGAATAGTTAATTTTTTTGCTCATATTTTGTAAAAATGTTATTTTATCTATATTTATAATCATATCTTTATTTACATTCTCTTTCATCATCATAATATCTCTAAAATAATTTATGGTTATATCTAAAACTTCTACAATATTATTTTTGTATTTATCATACTTATTTGGAAGTTCTAAAATTTCTACAATATTTTTTTCTAGCATTATTTGTATATTATTTTGTATATCTTCTCTCATAATCATAAAATCTGATGACTCTGATAATTCTAGAGCTTTACTTATGCTACCTCTAGAAAAAGTAGATAATATGCTAGATTTTTTTTCATCTATACCTCTATTTTCTAGATATCTTTTCAATTCAACTGATGGTATAGGTAAAAACTTAACTATATCACATCTAGATTTAATTGTATCTAATAATGAATTTTTATTATTAGTTATAAGTATTATAATTACATAACCAGGAGGTTCTTCTAATGTTTTTAATAATGCATTTTGAGATTCTACTGTCATTTTTTCTGCATCATTAATTACATATATTTTATAATCTCCATGTGGTTTTACAATTACATCAGATTGTAAATTTCTTATTTGAGCAATTTTTATACTAGCACCTTGAGGTTCTATACTTATGTAGTCAGGACTATTTTCAACATGATCTATTTTTAGTAAATACTTAGCAAACTCTTTAGCAAAAGTATTTTTTCCAACTCCATCTATTCCTTCAAATAAATATGCGTGATTTATTTTATTTTTATTTATAGAGTTTGCTATATATTTCTTAGCAAAACTCTGCCCTATAATTTTTTCAAAATACATATCTAGTTCTCCATAGAATCTATAGTTTGTTTAACTGTATTATATATTTCTTCATGTATACTATCTATACTTCTTAAATTTTCTTCTTCTATACAATTTATTTTATTCCAATTATACTTATTAGCTATATGTAAAGCATTATTATAAGATTTAGTTAAGTAATTTATATCACTTTCATGTATATCTTTCTTATCTTCTCCGGTAAACTTATTCTTTCTATTTTCCATAAGTTTTTTGCTATATTCTATAGGCACATCTAAGAATACTACACAATCTGGTTTAGGTATTTTATAAAGATTAAACTCATAATCAAATAACCAGTCAATAAACTTATCTCTTTCACTTTCATCCATTTTGGATGCTTGGTGAACCATATTAGATGTAGTATATCTATCTGCTATTATAATTCCACCTTCATTATAGAAAGATTCCCACTCTGTTTTAAAAGATGCATATCTATCTGCTGCAAAAAAAGTAGATGCCACATATGCATCAACATCTTCTGCATTTTTACCAAAATCTCCATTTAAATACATTTTAACTAATGCCGATGACTGTGAATCATAATTTGGATATTCCACTTTTTTAACTTTATAACCGTCTTCTATTAATCTATTATATAATTTTTTAGTTTGAGTAGCTTTTCCACTAGCATCTGAGCCACTCTCTATGATTATTAACTTACCTTTCATATTTTACACCTACTACAAACTAAACAAGTTAGCATAATTTATATTGTTTAGAATTGTTTCCTTTCTACTTAGTTTCGCTTTGCTCAATAACTTGAATATATTCAAGATTATTATCTTTAACTCCGCTGACAATCATTCCTTTTTTCTTACATTCAATAACGTAATCTATAACTTCTTTTGTAATTTCTTCTCCCGGAGATATTAAACTTACACCTGGTGGATATGGTATTATATATTCCCCACATATCTCACCAATACTATTCTCTATTTTAACACTTTTTACATTACTATAAAATGCTTGTCTTGGAGTTAAAACTTTTTTAGGTATACTCATAGGATACGTCATACTTTTCAAACTAATATTTTTATTATTATCTATATCTATTTCAATTAAAGCCTTTTTTAATCTATTAAACTCTTCTTTGGTATTTCCTATAGTAGCTATTAATAAAACTCCATAATAATTAGAAAGCTCTACCTGTATTTTATATTTATATCTTAGGATATCCTCTAATTCATAACCTGTTATTCCTAAATCCTTTGTATTTAAAAATATCTTTGTAGTATCCTCTGATTCATCTATTTTTATATTCTTTAATTTGGAAATATCTATTTTAAATTCATCTATATTATCTATCAGGTCTCTCATTAATTCTTTTCCATTATTCACATATATATCAACAGCTATTTCTAAAGATGCCATTAATAAATATGAAGGACTTGATGATTCAGTAATTCTCAACATACTAGATAATCTATTTCTATCTATTCTATCTCCTTTTATATGTATCATTGAAGATTGAGTAAATGATGGTAATGTCTTGTGTGTACTTTGTATAACTAAATCTGCTCCCTGACTTAGTGCTGTATTAGGTAAATTATCATTTAATCCTAGGTGTGCTCCATGTGCTTCATCAATTATAACTACTATATCTTTACTATGTGCATATTCACATATATTTTTTAAATCAAAAACATGTCCAAAGTATGTTGGATATGTTAAAAATAATACTTTTGCATCTAAATTATTATCTATAACCTTTTTTACATCTTCATAATTAACTCCACGTAAGTTATTACTTTCTTTATCTATATTAGGAGATATATAAACAGGATTAATATCTCCAATTATGCATGCATTTATAGCTGACTGATGGCAGTCTCTATTTAAAATCATTTTATCCTTAGGATTTGTAGTAGCCATTATTGCAGCTTCTATTCCGCAAGTCGATCCATTTACTAGGTAATACGTTTCATCACTTTTAAAAGCCTCTGATGCCCTCTCTAATGATTTTTTTATAGCATCCTCTGGTGAATGTAGGTTATCAGTTCCTGGTATCTCAGTAGTATCTAATTTATATATATTTTCAAGCAAGTTTTCATATCCTAACTTTTTAAAAATAGAACCTTTCTTATGTCCTGGCATATGAAATGATATAATATCATTTTCTAATATATCATTTAAAGAATTTATAATAGGTGTTTTCATATTAATAACTTTAGACATTAAATGTACTAAAGTTCCTCCTCTCAATATATATTTTTTATTATGCAAATAAAAGCCACTAAAAAGTGACTTTTGTTTTAAATAAAAAAAGATTACGTGGCTACGTCCTACTCTCCCAGGCGGCTTCCCACCAAGTACCATCGGCGCTAAAGAGCTTAACTTCTGTGTTCGGAAT
>NZ_CAXVJR010000009.1:0-100524 GCF_964259345.1 Paraclostridium bifermentans | reverse complement strand
AATATCAGAAAGTAATGGATGGTCAAAGATAAAGTTTAAAGGAAAAGAAGCATATGTATCAAGTGCATATTTAAAGAATAGTGATGGAGGATCAGTAACACCAGATCCAGACCCAGAACCAGACACAGGAAATACTACAACAAAGGTAGTAACAGCAACATCACTAAACGTAAGAAGTGGGCCATCAACAAGTAATAGTGTTATTGGAAGCTTAAAACAAAATGAAAAAGTAGAAGTAATATCAGAAAGTAATGGATGGTCAAAGATAAAGTTTAAAGGAAAAGAAGCATATGTATCAAGTGCATATTTAGAAAATAGTGATGGAGGATCAGTAACACCAGATCCAGACCCAGACACAGGAAATACTACAACAAAGGTAGTAACAGCAACATCATTAAATGTAAGAAGTGGGCCATCAACAAGTCATAGTGTTATTGGAAGCTTAAAGCAAAATGAAAAAGTAGAAGTAATATCAGAAAGTAATGGATGGTCAAAGATAAAGTTTAAAGGAAAAGAAGCATATGTATCAAGTGCATATTTAGAAAATAGTGATGGAGGATCAGTAACACCAGATCCAGACCCAGATACTAATTTAAAATCAGTAACAGCAACATCACTAAACGTAAGAAGTGGACCATCAACAAGTCATAGTGTAGTAGGAAGCTTAAAGCAAAATGAAGTTGTAGAGGTAATATCAGAAAGCAATGGATGGTCAAAGATAAAGTTTAAAGGATTAGATGGATATGTATCAAGTACATATCTAAAAGATTATGAAGGTGACCCTACTAATCCAGATGGCGGAGGATCAGGTGGAGATAGCTCTGAAATTGTAGATGGAGCAACTGTGAACTATAAATCTGTCGGATATTCACTACAAGAACATGTTAATAGACAAGTTAGTAAAGGTAGTGGAAATATGATAGCTTCTTCTTCAGGTGGATTTACTCAAGCTAATAAAAATGATGTACAACGTTTTGTAGATCCTAATAACTTTAAGGGAAGTAAGAAGGGAATGTTACAATTCTTAAGACTAGATAGCTACAAAGGTGGAATAACAGCAAGTGAGCTAAATGGGTACTTAAACAGTTTAAGACCAGCATCAAATGGAACTAATGTATTTTACAATCAAGGTCAAGCATTTATAGATGCTGCTCAAAAATATAATATTGATTTAGTATATTTAGTTAGTCACTCGATGTTAGAAACTGGATATGGAAGATCTACTCTAGCTCAAGGACAAATATTAACACATTATCAAGGTCAACCACTTCCGCAGCCGGTTAAAGTGTACAATTTCTTTGGAATAGGAGCATTTGATGGAACTGCTAATTTATCAGGAGCAGAAGCTGCATATAAAAATGGATGGACTACTGTTGAAAAAACTATAGAAGGATCTGCAAAGTGGATATCTTCAAACTATATACATAATAGTAAATATAGTCAAAATACTTTATATAAAATGAGATGGAGCTATGATCATTTATGGCATCAGTATGCAACGGATGTAAACTGGGCAAATGCTATATCTGGAATAATGTCTAAATTAATTGGGATGTATGATACTAATTCTAATTTAGTATACGAGGTTCCTGTACATAGATAAAAAATGAGGGTTTTACCCTCATTTTTTATATTGCTTTTTTATACTTTAGAAATGTATCTATATTATTTTCGTGTATTATATTCTTTATATTACCAAAATTATAAGTTGCTAAAGCATATTCTTTCATATTATCAAAAATAAGCTTTTCGTTTTTATTTTCAAAATCAATTAAATTAGATGCTATTTGCCAAGCCTTAACCTCCCGATTTATTAAATTTTTCTTTAATTTTATTACACAGTCTTCGATATCAGGAGGTAAATTTTTCTTGTGAAGGTTATCTATGTCTATATCTATATCATACTTGATGAGATTATTTAAAAGTGTTTTAACCAGTTGATTGTATTCTATTTTATTATCTTTTATATCTTTATCTAATATGTGGCCAACCTCATGATATATTACAAATTTAGCAATTAAAAAAACGTTTTTATAAGATATATTTAAGAAAATATTTTTAGAATGTAAAAAAGAGAAGAAATTATAACAAAAAGATATAAAACCTTGCTTAGATACTAATATCAATCTAAGGTTAGGCAATGTACATATAGGTATAAATTTTTTTTTGAAATAAATTAGATAAGGTTTTTTATTCGCATTTATATTTCTAACTATTTCTTTCATAATTTTTTTTTCGCCAAGATCACTATATATAATTAAAAGCTTATTTATTAATTCAGTATCACACATATTCATGAAATCACCACCTAAAGTATGTCATTGGATTATATAATATAGTATTAAAAAATATATAGTTTGTAGCTAATCCAAATTAAAAAAATATATTATATGTGATATAATGATTTGATAAAGAGGAGGTGTCTTCTTATGGAAAGTGTAAAAGATTATCTTGAAAGATTAGAGATAAATAATAATATACTAATCAAACAATTTGCAGATGTAAACATAAGCAAAGTTACTTATTTTAAAGAAGAAAAAATAATATATATATATTTAAACTCTAAAAATATAATAAGTTATGATCATATAAATCTTTTTAGAAAAGAGTTAAAACAGCACTTAGAGTACTTTAGTGATGTCAGAGTTAAGATAAGATATATTAAATTAGAAAAGCAGAAAACTAAAGATATTATAAAAAAATATTGGACAAATATAGTATATATACTTACAAAATTATGCCCATCACTAAGTGGCTGGGTAAAAAGTATTGAATATATGTGTATAAATGAAACTTTAAAGATAAAATTACCATCAGATCTTTTTTACAAAAGACTAATGCAAAAAAATGTAATACAGGTTTTAAACAATGTATTTAATGAAGAATTAGGTTTAGATATAGAAATCATGTTTGAAAAATCTATAAATAAAGGACCTAATGTAGAAAAGCTTATAAAGGAAAATGATAACTTAACAGAAGCTATGGTAAAGGAAAGAATAGAGGAAACTATAGCATTAGATTTTGAAGAAAACGAAGAAGTAGAAAATAAAGCAATAGAGGTGGAAGTCAAAGAAGAATATATATATGGAGAAAATGTAAATGCTCCTGTTGAAAAAATAAATAGATTAAATCAAGATTCTGGAACTGTATGTATAGTTGGAGAAGTGTTTGATATTGAACTTAAAGAATTAAGAAATGGAAAAGTTCTTATGATAGCAGCAATTACAGACTATACAAGTTCTATAAATTGCAAATTATTCTTAAATGACATGAATAAAGATAAGGTAATAGATAGTGTTACTAAAGGTGCTTATCTAAAAATAAAAGGGGATGCTCTATATGATAATTATCAAAGAGAGCTTACTATGACAATAAGTGGTATAAAAAAAGAAACTAAAGAAGAAAGAATGGATACATCGGATGTAAAGAGAGTGGAATTGCATGCTCATACTCAGATGTCATCTATGGATGCTATATGTTCTACTAAAAAGTTAGTGGAAAGAGCTGCTAAATGGGGACATCCAGCTATAGCTATAACTGACCATGGAGTAGTACAAGCATTTCCAGAAGCTATGGATGCTGCGAAAAAACATGGAATAAAGGTTATATACGGAGTTGAAGGTTACTTGGTTGAGGATGAGGTACCTATAATAAAAGATCCAAATGATAAAGATTTATCTCAAAGCTTTGTTGTATTTGACATAGAGACTACTGGTTTCTCAAATACTAATGACAAAATAACGGAGATTGGTGCAGTAAAGATAGAAAATTTTAAAGTTGTAGATAGATTTAGTGAACTAGTAAACCCAGAAACTGATATATCTTACAAAATTCAAGAACTTACAGGTATTACAAATGATATGGTAAAAGATAAGCCAACTATTGAAGAAGTTTTACCTAGGTTTTTAGAGTTTACAGGAGATAGTGTCTTAGTTGCTCATAATGCAGACTTTGATATGGGATTCATATCGCAAAAAAGTAGAGAGCAAGGTTTGGAGTTTAAAAATAAAAGTATAGATACTTTAATGTTAGCAAGAATATTACTTCCTCATCTAAAAAGACATAGATTAAATGTTATAGCAAAAGACTTAGGAATCCCACTTTTAAATCACCATAGAGCAGTAGATGATGCAGAAGCTACGGCACATATATTTAATAAGTTTTTAGAAATGCTAAAAAAACAAGGTGTGGAAAAGCTAAGCGATGTTAATGAAAAACTAGGAGGTCTTGACTATACTAAAATAGCGACTAACCACATAACTTTACTTGCTAAAGATTATACTGGATTAAAAAATCTATACAAAATAGTATCTGATGCTCATGTAAATCATTTTTATAGAGCTCCTAGAATTTTAAGAAGTGTATTAGAAAAGTATAAAGAAGGAATAATTATTGGATCTGCATGTGAAGCTGGACAAGTTTTCAATGCTGTAAAGAGAAACTTACCAGATGATGAAATTGAAAAAATTATAGAATTATATGACTATATAGAAGTTATGCCTATAGACAATAATAGATTTATGATTGAAAAAGGAGAAGTTAAAGACGAAGAAGAGCTGAGAGATCTAAACAGAAAATTAATACAAGTAGCTAAAAAATTTGGAAAACTACCAGTAGCTACTGGAGATGTACATTTTTTAGATAAACACGAAGCTGTTCTTAGAAAAGTTTTAAAAAACTCTCAAGGATTTAAGGTGGATGGAGAAGAAACGTATCTTCATTTTAGAACTACAAATGAAATGCTAGATGAATTTAGCTACCTAGACCCAATAGAGTCTTATGAAGTGGTTGTAGGAAATCCTAATAAAATTGCTGATATGGTTGAGGTTATAAAACCTATACCAGATGATACTTATCCTCCAGTTATAGAAGGGTCAGATGTCGAGTTAAGAGAAATGTGTTATGCTAAAGCAAAGAGGATATATGGAGATCCTATGCCACAAGTAGTTGAAGCTAGATTAGATAGAGAACTTAATTCCATAATAGGAAATGGATATGCAGTTATGTACATTATATCTCAAAAACTAGTTACTAAATCTTTAAGAGATGGATATCTAGTTGGATCTAGAGGTTCGGTTGGATCATCATTTGCAGCTACAATGAGTGATATAACAGAGGTTAACCCTCTACCAGCTCATTATATATGTGAAAATGAAGATTGCAAGTATTCCTATTTTTATGAAATAGGTGAATGGGGATCAGGAGCAGATTTACCTGATAAAGATTGTCCCAAATGTGGTAGGCCGCTAAAGAAAGATGGACATGATATACCATTTGAAGTTTTCTTAGGATTTGAAGGAGATAAAGAGCCGGATATAGATCTTAACTTCTCAGGAGATTATCAACCGGTAATTCATAAGTACACTGAAGAGCTATTTGGAGAAGGGTATGTTTATAGAGCTGGAACAATAGGTACAGTTGCAGAAAAGACTGCATTTGGATATGCGAAAAAATATATAGAAGAAAATAATATAAACACAACATCTGCAGAAGCACTAAGATTAGCAAATGGATGTACAGGTGTAAAAAGAACATCAGGGCAACATCCAGGAGGCGTTATGGTTGTTCCTCATTATAAAGAGGTTTATGATTTTACACCGATACAATATCCTGCTAATGATACATCTTGTGGGGTAATAACAACTCACTTTGACTATCACTCTATAAGTGGTAGGATATTAAAGCTTGATATACTAGGGCACGATGTGCCTACCATAATAAGAATGCTTGAAGATATAACGGGAATAGATGCTACAACTATACCGTTAGATGATAAAGAAACAATGTCTTTGTTTACATCAACTGATGCACTTGGAGTTACACCAGAAGAAATAAATTGTCCTATAGGATCACTTGCGATACCTGAATTTGGTACTAAGTTCGTTAGACAAATGTTACTTGATACAAAACCTACAACATTTGCAGAACTTGTTCGTATATCTGGACTTTCACACGGTACAGACGTGTGGCTAAACAATGCGCAAGAGCTTGTACAAAAAGAGATAGTTGGACTTAAAGATGTTATATCAACTCGTGACGATATAATGAACTACCTTATATTCAAAGGATTACCACCTAAGATGGCCTTTACGATAATGGAAAGTGTAAGAAAAGGTAGAGGGTTAAAGCCGGAACATATAGAAGAAATGGAAAAAAATGACGTACCTGAATGGTATATATGGTCATGTCAACAGATTAAGTACATGTTCCCTAAAGCACATGCGGTTGCATATGTAATGATGTCATTTAGATTAGCTTATTGTAAAGTACATTATCCTGAAGCTTTCTATGCAACATATTTTACAACTAAAGCTGAAGATTTTGATGCAGACTTAATAGTTAAGGGATTGCCGACAATTAAAGCTAAGATAAAAGAAATAGAAGAATTAGGGAATGAAGCTACAACAAAAGAAAAAAATATGTTAACTGTTTTAGAAGTTGCACTTGAAATGTATGCAAGAGATATAAAAATACTACCTGTAGATATTTATAAATCAGATGCTAAGAAATTCCAAGTGGTAGGTGAAAAAACACTTCTTCCGCCTATGATAGCTCTGCAAGGAGTAGGTGAAAATGCAGCTATAAATATACAAAAAGAAAGAGATAATGGAGAATTTATTTCAAAGGAAGATTTAAGAAAGAGAACTAAAATTTCAAAAACAGTAATAGAAACTCTAACAAATCATGGATCACTTGAAAACATGAGTGATGAAAATCAACTATCTCTATTTTAAAAATAATAAATTTGGTTGTTTTAAAGTTTAGATTACATTCTAGCTAAACTTTGAAACAACTGTATTATTAGGAGGGGATCAATATCAATAATTTAAAGCTTACAGAAAAAGGTATCAATAGAGACAAATCATCAAATAAAGGAATTATAGCATTTTTATTAGTTATTATTGCTATGATTATATCAACAGGGGGATTTATTTACTTAAATGATAAAGTTTCTATATGGAGCTTATCTGTTGTTATTGGAGGGTTAGACATTGTAATTATATCAGTATGCATAATTATATCTTCTAAATTATTTTCTTACAAAGGATTAGAATATTTAAAAAAACAGAAAATAATATTTAACGGAAAAAGTTTTTTAAATTCAATATATATGATAGTAGGATATATACTTATAAAATGTGTGATTACTTCGTTTATAAGTATGCATGTAGATTTAAATGCTACTAGTAAAATTTCTCAAACATTTATAAATACTTATTTAGGTGGAAATAAATTTTTAGGAATATTATTAGTATGCATTCAGATAATGATAATAGGTCCTATAGTAGAAGAGTTACTTTTTAGAGGGATATTATTAAGAAGTTTATTAGAAAAATTTTATCAAAAACCTTTTAAAGCAATAATCTACACATCTTTAGTATTTGGATTTGTACATTTCAACTTAGTGCAAGGGATATTTTCTTTTTTAGGAGGAATAATATTAGGAGTTATATACTACTACACAAAGTCTATTAAGCTATGTATAATAACTCATATATTGAATAATATATTGATAATAATTCCTAATCCAACAGGTATAACTATCAATATTTTATACATAATAATAGGGATAGCTTTAATAAAAAAAGGTCTAAGTGGATTAAGGATAGAATTTGAAAATGCATAAAATTCATAAGAAAAATGTCGATGAAAAAATAAAAAAATTTTAAGAAAACGCTTAACAAATTTAGAAAAACATAATATAATAATAGAGTAAAGACGAGGCGACATAGCCAAGTGGTAAGGCAGTGGACTGCAACTCCTTGATCCCCAGTTCGAATCTGGGTGTCGCCTCCAATTTAAAATATGGGAATATAGCTCAGTTGGTAGAGCAATTGACTGTTAATCAATGGGTCACAGGTTCGAGTCCTGTTATTCCCGCCATTAAAAAATAGGCTAATATTAGTCTATTTTTTTTGCTTAAAATTAAAAAAGGTCGACAATTTATGACAGATAACTTGCAGTTTAAAAATAATAGGAGTATTATGAAGTGTATGTGAAGAATTGGATTTTATAATATGTATGAGGTGATTTAAAATGAATGAGCTTAGAGAGCACATAAAAGAAAGTGGACTTATATCTAAGGTCTTTTTAAGGTGGTTTCTATTAGCTTCTATATCAGGAGTGGCAGTTGGAGTTGTAATTTCATTCTTTTTAAAAAGTTTACAATGGGCAACTAGTACGAGAGAAGCTAATCCATGGTTACTATATTTATTACCTTTAGGTGGAGCACTTGTAAGTTATTTATACGCTAAATATGGAAGAGACTCAGCCAAAGGTAACAACCTAATAATAGAAAGAATAAATGAAGGTGAAGGTCATATACCCTTTAGAATGGCGCCTCTAGTATTTTTTGGAACATTTATAACACATCTATTTGGAGGTTCAGCAGGTAGAGAGGGAACTGGGGTTCAAATTGGGGCAAGTATATCATCTAAAATAGGTAATTTACTTAAACTAAAAGGTATGGATTATACAATACTTATAATAAGTGGAGTAAGTAGTGGTTTTGGTGTTGTATTTGGAACTCCTATAGCGGGAACAATATTTGGACTTGAAGTAAGTACTGTTGGGAAAATGAGATATGAAGCTATAATACCTTGCTTTATATCGAGTTACATAGGAAACTTTGTAGCTAAGTTATTTAAAGTAGAACATAGTCATTATCATATGGGAGCTTCTGTAGATGGAGTAGATGTATTTTTTAAAGTTTTACTATGCGCAATTTTATTTGGATTGACAAGTAAGCTTTTTGCAGAACTTACTCATAATTTAAAAAAGTTTTTTGCTGAAAAAATACCAAATTCAACTTTAAAAAGCTTTGTAGGTGGTATAATTATCATTATTTTAGTTGGAATAATTGGGACAAGAATTTACCTTGGACTAAGCTTGGATTTATTAAGTGATGCATTTAATGGACCGGTTCCAAAGGGTGCATTTATAATAAAACTAGTACTTACAGCACTTACACTTGCAGTTGGATTCCAAGGTGGTGAGGTTACACCTTTATTTGTAATAGGGGCAACGTTAGGAAATTTACTAGCGGGAATTATTGGACTACCTATTCCGTTCTTAGCAGGTCTTGGAATGATAGCAGTATTTGCAGGAGCTACAAAAACTCCAATAGCTTCTTTTGTAATGGGTATTGAGTTATTTGGTTCTGCAAACATAGGATACTTATTTATAGTTTGTGTAATGAGTTATGTATTTGCAGGTAGAAGTGGAATATATACAGCACAAGATAGTAGTTTATTAAATAGAGATTAAAGACTAGCATATGCTAGCCTTTTTTGTTTAAGGAAATTTATAGAAAACACACTGAATTAAAATAAAAAATACATTTTAATTTAAAATTACAATTTATTTCACTTGAAAAATGAGAAATTTAGTGTAAAATATTTATGATTAAGTGTATGAAAGGTGTGAATTTAATGTATAAATATGCGATTTTAGCTAACCCAGGACATAATCGTATATACTTTGATACAGCTATGAAAATAGCATATTCAGAGTTACAGGCTATTACAAAATCAAGAGGGATTGAGCTGAAAATATATGAACAAAACTTGGGGTTACCTGCATCTATTTGTTTTACAACAAATAAAAAATTAAAAGAAGAAGATTTTAAGGTGTTAAGTGTATCGTCTATATATTATGCCATATTCGAAATTTTAGAAGACAATTTATTAAGAGCCATAAATCCAATTAAATATAATACTTTCCCGGAAAGTCTAAATCAAATATTAAAATACAATGGAAAAACTAATGAACAATTTACAAGATTAATGGTAAATTTAGCTATTAGTGCATGTGAAACAAAAAGTGAAAAAATATGTTTAATAGATCCAATGTGCGGAAAAGGAACAACACTATATGAAGGTATAATTAGAGGGTTTGATGTTTTTGGTGTAGAGATAAACTCACAATGGACACAAGAAATATATACATATCTTCTTAGATACTTGAAAACAGGTAAATACAAGCATAAAGCTGAAAAAGGAAAACAATCATCTCAAAAAGGAAAGAAAATTGCTGAATATTTTAAAGTTGTAACTGCTTGTACAAAAGAACTTTATAATAAAAAATGTGTGCAAAATATTAATGTTTTTAATTCGGATACAAGAAATACAGGAGTATTAATAAAAAAAGAATCTTGCGACATTTTAGTTTCAGATTTACCGTATGGGGTTCAACATGGAAGTAAAAATGAAAAAGATTCTAATTTAAATAGAAGTCCACTAGATTTACTAAAAGATTGTATACCATCATGGAAAAAAGTAATAAAAGTAGGGGGATCAGTCGTAATATCTTTTAATGAATTTACTTTAAAGTATAGTGATGTTGAGAAAGTATTTGAAAGTAATGGATTTAAAGTTTTAAATGAAGATCCTTATATAAATTATATACACAGAGTTGATCAATCTATAAATAGAAATTTAATAGTAGCAGTAAAGATTAAATAAAAATATTGTAAAAATATGTAGATTAAATGAAATATATAATGTATACTAAGTATTATGACTAGGTAATAATACGAGGTGAATAATGAAAAAGAAAGCAATTATAATAATATCAATAATAATTTTAATATTAGTTGGAGTATCTTGTTACATTGGATACTTAGTATATGATGGATCCGTGGGATCTGAACAAAAAATAAAAAATGAAGACATAGTAGAAGTTTTTTCTCAAAGAGAGGGCAAACCTCTTGAAAAACTTAAAAACTATAAATATGAAGATGTTTTTATACAATCTCCTGAAAATGGATATAAAGTAGAAGGAAAACTTATAAAATCTAATGAACAAACTGAAAATACTGTAATTATAGTCCATGGTATAGAAAGTAATTATTATGAATATCTAGAAAAAGCATATGTATATTTAGAAAATGGATACAATGTTATGCTATATAATCAAAGACACACAGGTCATACAGGTGGGGATGATTATACATTTGGGTTACGCGAAAAATATGATTTAGAAAGTGTAGCTAAATTTGTACATGATAAATATCCTAATGGAATAATTGGAGCACATGGACACTCTATGGGAGCTGCAACGGTAGTTATGCATTCAGAAATAAATGAAAAGAATAAATATGTTGATTTTTATATAGCAGATTCTCCATATCACGAAATGAAAGATGCGGTAAGATTAGGTATTGAAGCTGAAAATATACCATTGTTACCAGTTGCATATGCAGAGGCTATGGGAGATATTTACACTCAAGTTAAATCTGGATTCAAATATGAAGATGTAAAACCATATAAATCGGTAGAAAACATAACTACTCCTATGTTTTTAATTCATGGAAAAGAAGATAAAGTATGTTCTCCAAAAAGTAGTCAAATTATATATGATAATATACCACATGATAAAAAAGAATTATGGCTTATTGATGGAGTTCAACATGTAAATGGATATGATATTTTAGGAAAAGAATATTTTGATAGAATATTTAATTTTATAAATGAAAATATTGAAAGTAAGTAATCTTAAAGTTAGAAAATAAAGTGTTTAAAAAATATACAATATATACTAAAAATATTAAAAATTTAAAACGAAAAGAGTATGTAAATTTAATTTTGATAGAATTTGCATACTTTTTTTTTATTTTTATTAATTTTATGAAAAATGAATAAAGATGCACGGGCTTGACTAAAAAGTATAAATATATATAATAAAAGACAATATGAAAATGATTTCCAAATGGCATTTTTGTATTAAACAGTAAGGAGGGGATTATTTTGTTTGGAAAGAAAAAATTAGGTTTAGTTCCTAAGCTAATAATAGCTATAATTATAGGTATTATATTAGGAAGTTATGCACCGAAAGGAATTATTGAGATTTTAATAACTGTAAGTGGTTTATTCTCAGCATTTTTAAAATTTGTAATACCATTTATAATACTAGGGTTTGTAACTGCTGGTATAGCAGACTTAACTTCAGGAGCAGGAAAATTATTAGGAATCACAACTGGTATAGCTTATGGGTCAACTGTACTTGCAGGTACTATTGCATACTTGGTTGCAATAACTATATTTCCTACTTTTATAGACAGTAGCATATCTGGGACAATAGGGGATCCAAATGCAGGTATGTTATCGCCAATATTTACAATACCGTTAGAACCTATGCTAGATGTTACAGCTGCTATAGTATTTGCATTTATGATGGGGCTAGGAATATCAGCATTAAGAGGAAAAGGTAAAGGGGAAGTTTTATTTAATATAGCTATGGATTTTCAAGAAATAATAAAAGCTACATTATCAACTATAATAATACCGTTATTACCACTTTATATAGCAGGAACTTTTGCAAATATAACTTATGCAGGTCAAGTTTGGAACATATTAAGTGTATTTGGAAGAGTATATTTAATAGTAATACCATTACATATAATTTATATATGTTTCCAATTCACTGTTGCTGGAATGTATGCTAAGAAAAATCCAATACAAATGATAAAAAATCAAATACCAGGATATTTAACAGCTGTTGGAACTCAATCATCTGCAGCTACAATACCTGTAAATATAGAATGTGCAGAAAAAAATGGGGTATCAAGCCAAATAAGAGAATTTGTTGTACCACTTTGTGCAACTATACATTTATCAGGAAGTATAATATCTGTAATTTCATTTACAGTTGGAGTATTAATGATGAATAACATGAATTATAGCCCAGGAGTTATATTCCCGTATTTATTTATGTTAGGGGTTGCTATGGTTGCTGCTCCAGGAGCACCTGGGGGAGCTATAATGAGTGCACTTCCATTTTTACCAATGGTAGGGATACCTTCAGATGGAGGGCTTGCAAGTTTAATGATAGCTTTATATATAACACAAGATAGTTTTGGGACAGCAGCAAACGTATCAGGAGATAATGCTATAGCTGTTGTTATTGATAAAATTAACAGTAAATGGACTAAAAAAGAAGTAGCATAGTACGATTTTATTAGTTTACTTAAACTTAATGATAAATTATTTATTAATTGGAAATAGGTAACATCTTCACAGAAGATGTTACCTATTTTATTTAATATTAAAATACAATATTTGAATATTAAATAAATAAAATTGCAAAATAAAATATATATTTAATTATAAAAATCTTGACAAATTAAGATAGACACTAGAAAATTTGCAAAGAAAAACAATATATGGTATTATAGTATATAAAATAGTATATATTGCAAAAACTAAGAGTGAGACAACGAGTTCTCACTCTTTTATTATAGCATGTACATATGCTTAAAATAACAACTGAATAGGAGGGAAGCAAAATGAAAAAAAGTACAGAGTCGTTAATAGAAGAATTAGTACTTCCAATAACTGATGAAAACAACATAGAATTAGTTGATGTTGAATATGTTAAAGAAGCAGGAGAATATTACTTAAGAATATTTATAGATAAAGATGGAGGAGTATCTCTAAATGACTGCGAAGTTATAACGAGAGCTATAAACCCAATATTAGATGAAAAAGACCCGATAAAAGAAAACTATTTCTTAGAAGTGTCTTCACCAGGACTTGATAGACCACTTAAGAAAGAAAAAGATTTTATAAGATATGCGGGAAGAGATGTAGAAGTTAAATTATATAAAAACATAAATGGATTAAAACATTTTGAAGCTGAACTAGTTGAATTAGTTGATAATAAAGTAGTTAAACTAATAGTAGATGGTGAAGAAATGGAATTTGATAAAAAAGATATAGCTCTTATAAGACTTGCTATAAATTTTTAATTAAAACTTAATATAGGAGGACAAAAAAATGAATCACGAATTTATGGAAGCATTAGATGAATTAGAAAAAGATAGAGGAATAGACAAAGATATACTTATAGATACTATAGAACAAGCATTATTAACAGCTTATAAGAAAAACTTTGGGTCTGCTCAAAATGTTAGAGTATATTTTGATAGAGACAAAGGAGATGTAAAAGTATATTCTCAAAGAGTTGTTGTTGATTCAGAAGATATCTATGATACATTCTTAGAAATCGAAATAGATGAAGCAAGACAAATAAGCCCTAACTATGAGATCGGTGATATAATAGAAAATGAGATAACTACTACTGAGTTTGGTAGAATAGCAGCTCAAACAGCTAAACAAGTTGTTGTTCAAAGAATAAGAGAAGCTGAAAGAGACATAGTATATAATGAGTTTATAGATAAGCAAGACGAAATAGTAACAGGTGAAGTTGCTAGAGTTAACAAAAATGTAGTTCACGTTAACCTTGGAAGAATAGAAGCTATAATGACTCAAGCTGAGCAAATACCTGGAGAATATTATAAAGCGGGACAACATATAAAAGTATATATATTAGAAGTTAAGAAAACTAATAAAGGACCTCAAATAAATGTTTCAAGAAGTCATCCAGGATTAGTAAAGAGATTATTTGAGATGGAAGTACCTGAAATATTTGAAGGAACTGTTCAAGTTAAGAGTATTGCAAGAGAAGCAGGATCAAGAACTAAGATGGCAGTTTACTCAGTGGATGAAAATATAGATCCAATCGGAGCATGTGTTGGACCTAAAGGATCAAGAGTTAAAAACATAGTTGATGAATTAGGTGATGAAAAAATAGATATAATCAAATACAGTGAAAACCCAGTAGAATTTATATCAGCAGCACTTAGTCCATCAAAAGTTGTATCTGTAGATGTTAACGAAGAAGAAAAGAGTGCATTAGTAGTAGTTCCTGATTACCAATTATCACTTGCAATAGGTAAAGAAGGACAAAATGCAAGATTAGCAGCTAAGTTAACTAACTGGAAAATAGATATAAAAAGTGAAAGTCAAGCAGCTAAAGATGCAGAAGCTTTAGAAACAGTTGATGAAGCAGACAATCAAGAAGATATAGATGCTTAATTGTAAGGAGTGATACATTTGCAAAAGGTAAAGAAAATTCCTCAAAGAAAGTGTATAGCTTGCCAAGATAGAGATAATAAAAAAGAGCTAATACGAATTGTGAAAAATAAAGAAGGTCAAATCTTTTTAGATAAAACAGGAAAAGCAAATGGTAGAGGAGCATATATTTGTAATTGTAGAGAATGTTTAGAGAAAGCTATTAAAAGTAAAGCTTTAAACAGAGCTTTTAAAATAGATGTTGCCGATGAAGTTTATGAAGGGTTAATGAAGGAGATAGATGATAATGAATAAAGCCGATGAAGCTAAGTTATACTCTTTCTTAGGTCTAGCACAACGTGCAGGTAAATTAGTATCAGGTGATGACTCTACTATGCTTGATGTTAAAAAAAATAGAGTTGAATTAGTTATAGTAGCAGAAGATGCTTCTAAAAATACTAAAAAGTTATTTAAAGATAAAACATCTTTTAGAAATATAAAATGTGTTACATATTCGACTAAGCTACAATTAGGATTAGCCATTGGAAAGGCGCCTAGAGCAGTTATGGGAATAAAGGACACAGGTTTTGCAAATAAGATACTAGATCTTATTGAAAATACAAAAATATAATAGGGGGTGGTCTTGTGTCAACAAGAGTATACCAATTAGCAGAAAATTTAGGAATGACTAGTGAAGAGCTTATAGCTAAGCTAGGTGAATTAGATATAAACGTAAGTAATAAAAATGATGAATTAAGTGAAGAAGACACTGAAATGGCTATGGAATTATTAGCTGATGAAGTTGCAGCAGGAAGTGGACTTCCTACTATATCAGTAGAAGGAAAATTAACTGTTCAAGAATTAGCAAATGCTTTAGATAAAGCAGCTACAGAAGTAATAATGAAGCTTATGAAAATGGGAACTATGGCAACTATAAACCAAGAAATAACATTTGAAATAGCTTCTTTAGTAGCTAAAGATTATGGATTTGAATTAGTTGAAGGATCAGCTAACGAAGATTCTGAAGAAGAAATAGAAGCATTAATGGATATACAAGAAGATAAAGAAGAAGATTTAGAAAAGAGACCTCCAGTTGTTACAGTTATGGGACATGTTGACCATGGTAAAACATCTTTATTAGATGCTATAAGATCAACAAGCGTAACAAACAAAGAGGCTGGTGGAATAACTCAACATATAGGTGCATCTGAAGTTACTATAAACGGAGAAAAAATAGTATTCTTAGATACTCCAGGACATGAAGCTTTCACATCTATGAGAGCTAGAGGAGCACAAGTAACAGATATGGCGATACTTGTTGTTGCTGCAGATGACGGTATAATGCCTCAAACTATAGAAGCTATAAACCATGCTAAAGCTGCTGAAGTACCAATAATAGTTGCTATAAACAAAATAGACAAGCCTGCTGCTAATGTTGATAGAGTAAAACAAGAATTAGCAGATCAAGGATTATTAGTTGAAGACTGGGGTGGAGATGTTATATCAGTACCAGTATCAGCTAGACAAGGAACTAATATAGATACATTACTTGAAATGATATTATTAGTTGCAGAAGTTGAAGAATTAAAAGCTAATCCAAATAAAAGAGCAGTAGGTACTGTAATAGAGGCTCAACTTGATAAAGGTAGAGGACCTGTTGCGACTATACTTGTTCAAGGAGGAACTTTAAACGTAGGAGATCCTATAGTTGCAGGATCAGCTTCTGGTAAAGTTAGAGCAATGATAAACGATAAAGGTAGAAGAGTTAAAACTGCAGGACCTTCAACTGCTGTTGAGATACTAGGTTTATCTGAAGTACCACAAGGTGGAGATCAATTCGTAGCAGTTGCTAGTGAAAAAATAGCTAGAAACGTAGCTGAGAAGAGACAACACATAGCAAGAGAAGAAATGTTAAAATCTAACCAAAGAGTAAGTCTTGATGACTTCTTTAGTCAATTAGAAAGTGCAGAAGTTAAAGAACTTAACGTAGTTGTTAAAGCTGACGTTCAAGGATCTGTTCAAGCGGTTAAGCAAGCATTAGAAAAATTATCTACAGAAGAAGTTGCTGTTAGAGTTATACACTGTGGAGTTGGAGCTATAACTGAATCTGACGTAATGTTAGCAAGAGCATCTAATGCTATAATAATAGGATTTAGCGTAAGACCAATAGCTACTGCTGAGGTTATGGCTAAGAAAGAAGAAGTAGACATAAGAACATACACAATAATATATAAAGCTATAGAAGACGTACAAGCTGCTATGACTGGTATGTTAGATCCAGAATATGTAGATGAAGAAACTGGTAAAGCAGAAGTAAGAAATACATTTAAAATATCTGGAGTTGGAACTGTAGCAGGATGTTATGTATTAAGTGGTAAGATATTTAGAAGTGGTAAAGCTAGAATAGTTAGAGATGGAATAATAATACATGATGGAGAAATAGCTGCATTAAAGAGATTTAAAGATGACGCTAAAGAAGTAAATCATGGATACGAGTGTGGTATGACGTTTACTAACTTTAATGATATAAAAGAAGGCGACATAGTAGAAGCTTATGTAATAAAAGAAGTTGAAAGAAAATTAAAATAGTAAGTAAAAGAGGTCGATATTATGGCATCATATAACAGAACGCAAAGAATAGGCGAAGAAATAAGAAAAGTTGTAAGCACAATGCTTATAAGTGGAATAAAAGATTATAGAATAAATTCTATGATAAGTGTTACGGATGTTGAAGTAACAAGTGACTTAAGTTATGCTTATGTTTATGTAAGTATATTAGGTGGAAATAAAGAATCAAGTATGCAAGGTTTAAAAAGTGCATGTGGATATATAAGAAAAGAAGTAGGAAGAAATGTTAAGCTTAGACATACTCCAGAGATAATATTTAAGATAGATGATTCTATAGAAAAAGGAATGTATATGGAAAATCTAATCAAGCAAGTTAATGAAGAAAATAAAAAAAGCAAGAATGACTCTGATGGGGAGACTCAAGGAGAATAATTCATGTTAGATAATATTAAAAATATTATAAAAGCTATAATTGAAGGTAACAATTTTATTGTTACCTCTCATTATAGTCCGGATGGAGATAACATAGGCTCAACACTATCAATGTATTATGCACTTAATAAATTAGAAAAAAATGTATTATATGTATTAGATGATAGTATACCTAGAAACTTAGAGTTTTTAGTTGATGAAATAAATATACTAAAATCTGAAGAAGTTAATGTGAACTTAAATGATTATACATTAATATCACTTGACTGTGGAGACTTTAGCAGAATTTGTGTAGATGAAAAAATTAAGACAGAAGTTAAACAATTAATATGTATAGACCATCATGCTAGTAATGATAGTTTTGGAGATTTAAATTATATAAATCCTAAAGAATCTTCTACTTGTGAATTGGTATACAATTTACTAAAAGAGATGTCTGAAACTATAGGGAATCAGATGATAGATGAATCTATAGCAACATGTTTATATACAGGACTTTTAACTGATACTGGTAATTTTTCTTATTCTAATACAAATCCAAGTAGTTACTTAATGGCTTATGATTTAGTAAACTTAGGAGCTAAAAAAGATAATATAATCCAAAGGTTATTCCAAAGTAATCCTTTTAATTATTACAAATTATTAGGGGAAGCTTTAGAAACATTAGATATAGTCGATGGAAAAGTTGCTAGTATGATGCTAACTATAGAGATGTTGGATAGAAATCAAATTTCGTTCAATGATGCTGATGGGGTTACATCTTATACTAGAGATATAGACGGAGTTGAAGTTGGAATCTTATTTAAAGAAAAAGGTCCAGGAGAAATAAAAGTAAGTTTTAGATCTAAAAACTATGTAAATGTAAGTGCTATAGCACAATCTTTTGGTGGAGGCGGACATGTTAGAGCCTCAGGATGTACTATAAAAGATAGTATTGAAAATGCTAAAGAAATGGTGATTAACGAAGTTTTAAAACATATTTAAGGATGATTGAAAATGAATAAAATTGTAAATATACTTAAACCTACAGGAATGACATCTCATGATGTTGTAGGTAAAGTTAGAAAAATATTAAATATAAAAAAAGTTGGTCACACAGGTACCCTTGATCCAGATGCATCAGGGGTACTACCTATATGTATAGGAAAAGCTACAAAAGTAAGTGAACTTATTCTTAATAAGGATAAATCTTATATTTGTGAATTAACATTAGGAATAACTACGGATACATATGATTCATCAGGTGAAATACTTGAAAGATGTGATGAGTTTAGTATTTCAAAAGATGAACTAGAGAAAGCTTTTGAAACTCAAAGAGGAGAAATAAAACAATTACCTCCTATGTATTCAGCGCTTAAAGTTAATGGTAAGAGAATGTGTGATCTTGTAAGAGCAGGGCGAGCTGATGAAATAAAACTTAAATACAGAGATGTAAATATAAAAGAGTTAACTTTATTATCGTTTAAAGATAATAAAGTAATGTTTTATGTAAAGTGCTCTAAAGGAACTTATGTAAGAAGTATATGTTATGATATAGGTCAAACATTAGGTTGTGGAGGACATATGTCTTTTTTACTTAGAACATCTTCTGGTAAGTTTAATATAGACAATGCTATAACTTTAGAGGAATTAGAGTTACTACGCGATGAAAATAAATTAGAAGAACATTTATATGATATAGATTATGTTTTATCAAACCTTAATTATATAGAAATAAATCCTAAGGCGATTAAGTCTTATGTTAATGGAGCTATAGTATATAAAAAAGGATTTGTAAAAGGTGATTATAAAGAAAGTGATGAACTTGTAAGGGTTTATAGTGAAGGTGAATTTTTAGGAGTAGGTAAATTCTTAAAAGTAGATGGCACATTATGCTTAAAAAGTGATAAACTATTTATATAGAATATAAGTAGTGGGGAATTTATTATGACTATTATAAAATCATTAGACAAAATAAACAATATTGGAGATAGTTTTGTAACAATTGGGAATTTTGATGGCATACACAAAGGGCATGTAAAGCTTATAAAAAAGACTGTAGAAGAAGCTAAAAATAAAGGGCACAAAAGTGTAGTATTTACTTTTGAAAATCATCCTATGAGGTATTTTAGGACAAACTCTGTGAAAAATATAATTACTAACGATGAAAAAATAAAAATATTAAAATCATTAGGAGTAGACATTATTTTAATGATACCATTTGATGAGTATATGACTAAAATTTCAACAGTTGAATTTGTAAAAAATATTTTAATTGATAAGTTGAGTTGTAAAAAAATTATAGTTGGACATGATTTTACTTTTGCTAGAAATAAAGAGGGCAATTGTACAATCTTAAAAGAATTAGGAAAACTATACGATATGGAAGTGGAAATAATAGAACCTATAAAGATAGATGATATTAGAGTTAGTAGTAGCCATATAAGAAAACTTATAGAGTTAGGGAAAGTAAATGATATAAAAAAATTTTTAGGAAGAAACTATTATTTAGAAGGCGAAGTAATACATGCACGAAAGATAGGGCGTACTATAGGATTCCCTACTGCAAATTTAAAAGTGGATGACAATTTAATAGTTCCTAAAAATGGTATATATGCAGTGAAAGTGTATTTAAAAAATAGAGAGTTTTATGGGGCTACAAACATAGGATATAATCCAACTGTAAATGGAAAAACTCTATCTATAGAAACCCATATACTAGATTTTGAAGAAGATATATATGGCGATATCATTAAGGTAGAATTTTTAAACAGGATAAGAGATGAGAAAAAATTTAACTCTTTGGATGAACTTAAGAATCAATTAAGTGAAGATGTAAAATATGTTTATAAAAAGTATATTTGCAAATAAGTATACTTTGTGATAAAATAAGACTCGTGAACCATTACTCAGCATTTGAATACTCCAATCAATGCTTAGTAATAGGGGATTAATAAAATAAATGGAGGTATTCACAAATGAACAAAACTGAAATAATAAAAGAATTCGGAAGAGCTGAAGGAGATACTGGTTCTCCAGAAGTACAAATAGCTTTATTAACAGCTAGAATAAATGAATTAAACGGTCACTTAAAAATACACAAAAAAGACCACCACTCAAGAAGAGGTCTTTTAAAGATGGTTGGTAAGAGAAGAAACTTATTAGCTTACTTAAAAGAAAAGGACTTAGAAGGATACAGAGCTTTAATAGCTAAGTTAGGATTAAGAAAATAATTATATTTTTTAAAAAATAAAAAGAAGGTTTATGCCTTCTTTTTTTGTTTTAAATCTTGAAATTTAGTATCAGCTTTAGTTTAAATATAAACAATTTACAATAAATTGATATTAAATTAAAATATATAAAGGAATAAGAACAATTTATATAGAAATTTTTCTTTTAGGAGGGGATTTACTATGAAAATAAAATTAATATGTGATAGTTTATGTGATATACCTATGGAGTTAGTAGAAAAATATGATATAGAAATAATTCCATTAACTATAATAATAGAAGATAAAGAATACAAAGATGGTATAGATATGACTAATGAAGAATTCTATAAGACTATGAAAGAAATACACACTGTACCGAAGACATCTCAAGCTACATATATGCAATTTAAAGAGGTATTTGATAAATATAAGGATGATTACTCGATAGTTTGTATAAATGGTTCTTCGAACTCATCAGGAACATATCAAAGTGCAGTTATGGCAAAAAATGATACAGAAGGAGATATAAATGTATTTGATACATTAAGTTTATCTTTAGGAAGTGGGCAATATGTTATAAAAGCATGTGAACTTATAGAGCAAGGTTTAGACGCTAAAAATATAATTAATGAGCTTGAGAACTTGAGAGAAAGTGTTAATTTATTTTTTGTTCCGGATAGTTTAGAATACCTAAAAAGAAGTGGAAGGGTATCTGTAACAACAGCCACTATAGGAAATATGTTAAGTTTAAAACCTGTATTTTCCATGAAAGATGGAAATATATCTTTAGTAACAAAGGTAAGAGGTAAAAAACATGTAGTACATACATTGATAGATTTGATAAAAGAGCAATATGATACATTTGAAGATAAAAACGTAATGATCGGTTGCGGAGCTAATTTAAAAGAGTTTGAAGTTCTAAAAAAAGATGTTGAAGAACATTTAAAAGCAAAAAAAGTATATTTAACTAGAGGTGGAGCTTGTATTTGTTCTCACACAGGACCAGATATACTTGCGATTAGTTGTTCAAATTAAATGTATTAAATTTAATATAATAAGCAAATAATAAGTTAAAGTAAAAATATTTGTTTATTTACGTTTTGTATCTCTAAAAACATATCAATACAAGTCAGTAATTTACTTTTATGTTGTTAAATTATAGTATTTTTGATAAGATAATACATAGGATACTAAACGCGGTTTTAATTAAAGAGGAGGTACAAGCATTAATGTTTGAACATAAAGTTTTTAAAATGGATTTTGCAGGAAGAGAGCTTTCTGTTGAGATAGGGAAAATTGCCGAACTAGCTAGTGGAAGTGCTATACTTCAGTATGGTGAAACTATGGTTATGGTAAATACATCAAAATCATCACAACCAAGAGATGGAATAGACTTTTTCCCTCTAAGTGTTGATTATGAAGAAAAATTATATTCAGTAGGAAAAATACCTGGAGGTTTCTTAAAAAGAGAAGGAAAACCTTCAGAAAAAGCTATACTTACATCAAGACTTATAGATAGACCTATAAGACCTTTATTCCCTAAGGGATTTAGAAATGATGTACAAGTAGTTGCTACAGTTTTATCAGTAGACCAAGACTGTACTCCTGATATAGTAGCTATGATAGGTTCATCTGTAGCTTTATCTATATCTGATATACCATTTAATGGACCAACAGGTTCAGTATTAGTGGGATTAGTAGATGGGGCATTTGTTATAAATCCAACAGCAGAACAAAGAGAAAAGAGTTGCCTTCACCTTGTAGTTTCAGGAACTAAAGATGCTATAATGATGGTTGAAGCTGGAGCTGAAGAAATACCAGATGAATTAATGTTAGAAGCTATATTATTTGCACATGAAGAAATTAAGAAAGTTGTAGAGTTTATAGAAACTATAGTTAATGAAGTTGGTAAAGAAAAAATGGAAGTTACTCTTTATCAAATAGATGAAGATGTTGAAAAAGCTGTTCGTGAATTTGCTACAGACAAAATGAAAGAAGCGGTAAAAACTGTAGAGAAGCTTGAAAGAATGGAAAAAATGGATGCAGTAAAAGAAGAAACTTTTGCTCATTTTGAAGATATAATAGAAGAGTTCGGACAAGATATAGAGGAAACGTTACATGCTATAATAAAAGAAGAAGTAAGAAAACTTATAGTACATGAAAATATAAGACCAGATAACAGAAAGCCAAATGAAATAAGACCTATATGGTGTGATAATGGATTTATACCAAGAGCACATGGTTCTGGGTTATTTACAAGAGGACAAACTCAAGTTATGTCTATAGCAACATTAGGAGCACTTGGGGATGTTCAAATACTTGATGGACTTGATGAAGAAGAAAGTAAGAGATACATGCATCACTACAACTTCCCAGCATACAGTGTTGGTGAAGCTAGACCTTCAAGAGGTCCAGGAAGAAGAGAAATAGGACATGGTGCACTTGCAGAAAGAGCATTACTTCCTGTAATACCTTCTAAAGAAGAGTTCCCATATGCAATAAGAGTAGTTTCAGAAGTTTTAAGTTCTAATGGATCAACATCTCAAGGTAGTGTATGTGGATCAACATTATCACTTTTAGATGCTGGTGTACCTCTTAAGGATATGGTAGCAGGTATAGCTATGGGACTTATAAAGCATGATGAAAAAGTTGCTGTACTTTCAGATATACAAGGTATGGAAGACCACTTAGGAGACATGGACTTTAAAGTTGCAGGTACTGAAAAAGGTATAACAGCTATACAAATGGATATAAAAATAGCTGGTATAGATGAAGAAGTTTTAAGAACAGCTTTAAGCCAAGCTAAAGTTGGTAGAATACACATACTAAATGAAATGAGAAAAACAATAGATGCTCCAAAACCAGAGTTATCTAAGTATGCTCCTAAGATAGTAACAATGAATATAAATCCAGATAAAATAAGAGATGTTATAGGACCTGGAGGAAAGATAATAACTAAGATAATAGATGAAACTGGAGTTAAAATAGATATAGAACAAACTGGAGAAGTATTTATAAGTGGAATTGATGCTGAAATGATTGCAAAAGCTCAACAACTTATAAATGATATAGTTGCGGAAGCTGAAGTTGGAGAAACTTACACAGGTAAAGTAACTAGAATAATGAACTTCGGTGCATTTGTAGAAATACTTCCAGGAAAAGAAGGATTACTTCACATATCACATATTGCACATGAAAGAGTAAATAAAGTTGAAGATGTGTTAAACATAGGTGATGAAGTGACTGTAAAAGTAACTGAAATAGATGAAAAAGGAAGAGTTAATTTATCTAGAAAAGTACTTTTACCAAAGCCTGAGAAAAAAGAAGCTAAAGAAGTTAAAGAAAATAAAGAAAATAAATAAACATAATATAAATTGAAATACCTCATAGCTAAATAGCTATGAGGTATTTTTTTACGCTTAAGGAATTTATGTTGATAACTGATATAACATAGTTATATCAATACCTTGATGAAAGTAAAAAAGGACATTTTTGAGCAACGGACGAAGTCGTTGGCGACATGAAGTACTTCGCACACGTAGTGGCTCAAGCGAAGCAAATTTTTTATAAAAGCATTTTTTACAATAGTAAAAGCACTTTAAGTTATATATACAACTAAAAATACGATATATAATTATAAATGCATAAAAAGTTAGACTACCTAATAGAATTTAATAAGATGAAATTATACATATTAGGAGGAAGCTTTTATGATAATGATGGTACTTAATAAAAAGAAGTTAAAAAAAATTATTACGATAGCAATAGTTATAATTTTAGCAATTACAGGTATTGTATTTATGAGTAAGAACTCTTCTAAACCTACCATGAATACCTTTTACAAAGCTAGTGAGCCATATCATAATGGGACAAAGGAAAATAGTGGATACGTTGCAATTAGTTGCAACGTAGACCTAGGTTGGGAGAGTGAGTACATAGAAAAAATACTTAAAGTTTTGGATGAAAAAAAATTAAATATAACATTTGCTGTTACAGGAAGATGGGCTGAAGAGAATCCAGAATTTTTACTTGAGATTCAAAAAAAAGGACATGAAATAGCTAATCATGGATATAAGCATTTAGATTATGCTACATTAGACTATAACAAAAATTATGAGCAAATAAAAACATCTAAAGAAATAATTGAAAATATAATTAAAGAAGAAACAAAATTTTTCCAAGCTCCAGGTGGATCTTTTAATAAAGAGACAGTAAAAGCATGTAATGATCTTGGATATATACCATACAAATGGGATATAGATACTATAGACTGGAAAAATAGACAAGAACCAGATGTGATTATAGATAGAGTTAAGTCTAAAGATATGAAAAATTCTAGTATAATACTTATGCATCCTACTTATGCAAGTGCTGAAGGTATTGACGATATTATAAAAATTATAGAAAATAAGGGATTAAAACCTGGCAAACTTAGTGATGTTTTTGAGATTTAAAATAGAAAATAGATTATTTTAATGTTGAATAATTCATTTTACTAAATTATAATTTAAAGGACATTGATTAAGATATGAACTTAAATAACTATCATAAATATTATAATGCACAAAGAAATTGGAGGATGAGTATGCATAAAATACACGTATTAGATAATGGACTTACAATAGTGGGGGAAGAAATACCGTACTTAAAATCTATAACACTAGGAGTATGGGTAAATGCAGGGTCAAGAATTGAAAGTGAAAAACTAAGTGGAGTTTCTCACTTTATAGAACATATGCTATTTAAAGGAACTAAAAATAGAACATCAAAAGAGATAGCTAGTACAGTGGATAATCTAGGTGGGCAAATAAATGCTTTTACTAGTAAAGAATGCACTTGCTATTATGTAAAATTATTAGATGAACATATAAATATAGGATTAGATATATTAAGTGATATGTTTTTAAATCCACTATTTGATGAGAAGGATATAGAAAAAGAAAGACAAGTAATATTAGAAGAATTAAAAATGTATGAAGATTCTCCAGAGGACTTAGTATATGACTTGCTTATGGAAAAAATATACAAAACAGATGCACTTGGAATGAATATAATAGGAACTAAAGAATCTCTAAAAAAAATGAATAGAGAAGTTATAAAAGACTATTTTAATAAATATTATGTAGCTAGTAACTCTGTTATATCGATAAGTGGAAACTTTAAATTTGAAGATATGGTAAATTTAATTGAAGCTAAATTCAAAGATTTACCTAAAGGTGATGTTGAAGTAAATATAACAACTCCAAAATTTCATCCTTGCTTTATAGCTAAAAATAAAGATACAGAACAAGTTAATTTGGCTATAAGTTTAAAAGCTATACCATTAGAGGATAGAGAAGATGCTTATGCCCTTTCTATTGTTAATAATATATTTGGAGGAAGTATAAGTTCTAGACTATTTCAAAGTATAAGAGAAAATAAGGGACTAGTTTACTCTATATACTCTGCTCCAAGTCTTTATAGAAAAAGTGGAGAACTAGGTATTTATGCAAGTATGAGTAACGAAAATCTAAAAAAAGTATATAATTTAGTATTGGAAGAAATTGATAACTTAAGAAAAAATGGACTTACAGACCAAGAGATAAAGGAAAGTAAAGAGCAACTAAAAGGAAGTTATATTCTAGGGCTAGAAAGCACGAGTAGTAGAATGATGTCTATAGGAAAATCTATGCTCTTAACTAAAAAAGTAAAAAATCCTAATGATATTATAGAAAGTATAAATAATATTGATAAAGAGAGAATAGACTTAATTATAGACAAGATATTTAATAAAGACAAAATAGGTGTATGCATCGTAGGAAGAGATGTAGAGAATATAACTTTAGACTAATTAGAATAGACATATAATTTAAGGTTATCTATAAAAAAGATATATTATTATATGGGGGGATACTTATGAATTTATCTGAAGTGGCAGGTAAGGAGATTGTAAACTTAGTTACAGGAGAAAGATTAGGTGTTGTTGGAGAATGTGACCTTATTATCGAAGATACTACAGGGAAAATACTAGCTTTATTAATTCCTAGAGAAAGAGGTTTCTTTGGATTTAGAAAAGACAAGTCTGTGTTGGAAGTACCATGGAGAAATGTTAAAAAAATTGGGAATGACATGATTATAATAGAATATGAAGGTATGTACTAGGAGGATAATATGACAATAGTAGTTCAAAAATTTGGTGGGACATCTGTGGAATCTTATGAAAAAATGCAACAAGTTTGCAAAATAGTAAAAGATTATAAGGAAAAAGGCATAGATTTAGTAGTTGTAGTTTCGGCTATGGGGAGAAAAGGTGCTCCATATGCGACAGACACATTAATCAATTTATGTAAAGAAGCAAATGACAATCCATCTAAAAGAGAATTAGACTTAATAATGTCTTGTGGAGAGATAATATCAGGGACGATATTAGCTAATATGTTAAAAGGATATGGAATAGATGCTGTGTTTTTAACAGGTAGTCAAGCTGGAATATATACTGATGGTAAATTTTCAGACTCTAGAATAGTGGATATAAAACCAGAAAGAATATACAAAGAACTATCAGAAGGCAAGGTTGTGATTGTAGCTGGATTCCAAGGGTCAACAGAAAGTGGAGAAATAACAACTTTAGGAAGAGGTGGAAGTGATACTTCTGCTGTAGCCATAGGTAAGGCATTGGAATGTGAGAATGTTGAAATTTATACTGATGTTGATGGAATAATGACTGCAGATCCAAGGGTAGAGCCAGAAGCTAAAGTATTAAATTATATAAATTATGAAGAAGTATTTCAAATGGCAGATAAGGGAGCAAAAGTAATACATCCTAGAGCTGTAGAAATAGCTAAAAGTGGTTCTATAACTTTAAATATAAAAAACACATTAAATCCATCATACCCAGGAACTAAAATAAGTGGTATGTGCCCAAAGTTTGAAGTTAACAAAGAAGAAAATACTTTAAAAACTATGACAGCAGTAGCTCATAAAAATGGAATTGCTCAAGTTAAAGTAAAATCTAGAGAAGATATATTTACAGAGATAATGAATGAAATAGAAGAAAATGAAATAAGTTTAGATATGATAAATTTCTTCATAGAAGAAAAAGCCTTTGTAATAGATAATGAAAAAGTAAATGCTCTGACTAAGATACTTACAAATCACAATTTAGATTATAAAATAAAAGAAGATTGTGCTAAAGTAACTTTAATAGGATCTAAAATGACAGGCATTCCAGGTGTTATGGCAAAAATAGTAAGAGCTTTATCAAAAGAAAAAATAAACTTACTACAAACATCAGATTCAAACATGACAATTTCATGTTTAGTTGAAGAAAAAGATATGAAAAAAGCTGTTCATGCTATACATGAAGAGTTTAAATTAAATTAATAATATCCTCCTTTTTTGGTTAACTTATATTTAAAGTTAAACCTGATAAGGAGGATATTTTTATGTCAAATAAAAATAAAAAGTCAAAAAATAAACAACCGCATTTTAAATTAGAATTTGGTGAAGAATTAAGTTTACCAGCTCACTTTAGACCTAAAAAAAGTGGGTCTGTAGCACAAAACACAGCTAGACCTATAAGTAAACACCCTAAAGGAGATAAATAAAAATCTTAAAGGAGGCTATGTATGAAACTTAAATCAGAAGAAAATCAAAATAACAACGAGGAACCTGAAGATATACAAGACATAAAACAGATGGGAGTTCCAAATATTCCGCAGCAAAACACTAAAGACATACAATGTATAACTATAATAGGTGAAATAGAAGGACATTTTGCAGGAAATCCTCAAAAAAAATCTACTAAGTATGAACATATAATACCTATGTTATTTTCTATAGAAGAAAGTAAGGATATAAAAGGAGTTTTAATTATATTAAATACAGTAGGTGGAGATGTTGAAGCAGGGCTTGCAATGTCGGAGCTTATAAATAGCGTATCTAAAAAGGTGGTAACTTTAGTGCTTGGAGGAAGTCATAGTATAGGGGTGCCACTTGCAACTGCTGGAGATTATTCATTTATAGCACCTACAGCTACGATGATTGTTCACCCTATAAGAACAAATGGATTAGTTATTGGAGTTAATGAAACTTTTGAATATTTTAAGAAAATGCAAGAAAGAATAACTCAATTTATAACTAGAACATCACAAATAGAAAGAGATGAATTAGAAAAGCTAATGTATTCAAAAGAAGAATTGGTTAGTGATGTAGGGAGTGTACTTATAGGTAAAGAAGCTGTAGAATGTGGACTTATAAATGAAGTAGGCGGGCTTAAAGAAGCAATGTGCAAGCTAAGACAGCTTATAAAAGAAGAGGATAGTGAAGAGAATAAGTAATATAATTAAATAAATTTGGTTAAATAATAAAATATGTGATATAATTAAAAGATATAAAAGTGTTAGTGTATAGATACATTAGCACTTTTTGCTATGATTTTGGAGTTTATTAATTCTTAGATAAATTTATTTTTAAAGAGGTGAGATTGATGGCTAAGAAGAAATCTAAAAAGAAAAAGAACATAGAATCTAGCTTTAAAGCAGAATATAACAACCTAATAACTATATTCATAGGAATATTTTTATTATATAGTTTAAACTCTAGTTCTATGGGGCTATTAGGTACTATTATTCAAAATATATTTTTAGGATTGTTTGGGAAATTATCTATATTTATACCATTTATGATAATTATAGGTGGAATACTAGGTTTTTTCGAGAAAAACGAATATATATATAGAATTAAAAGTACAAAGTTATATTATGTAGGGGTATTATTTATATTTATATTCTACGGGCTTATAAATGCAAATAGCTTGCCTATAGATAGTCCTACTAACTCATATGTAATTAAAGAAGTTACAAAACAAGCAGTAAGTGGAGAAGGATGTGGATTAATAGCTACAGTTATAACATATTATGTAACTAAAATATTTGGAATAACAGGAGCTTGGTTAGTAAGTATATTTGCATTAATTATAATAGGATTGTTTACATTTAATATATCTTTAAAAGATTTAATATATACTATGAAAGTTAAAGCTCAAAAAGAAAAAAATAGTAATCTTACTATTAAAGAGAAAGCTCAGAATTTAAAAGAAGCTATGTTTAATATGGTAACTGAAGAAGTAGATGAAAATACAATGGTTACTAAAAAAGGACTAAGAGGTAAATCTAAAAAAGAAGAAACTAATGAAGATAGTATAGAAGATGATGAAAATGACAAAACAATAAAGATAGTTGGATTTAATAAAGCTGAAGATGATTACTTAGAAATTCTAGAAGGAACTCAAAGTATGCCAGAATTAGAAGTTCTAAAAGAACTTCAAAAAGCCAAGCCTACTGAGAAAACTGAAGTTTCTAATAAAACAAACAACAGTTTAGAAAAAACTCAACCTATGGAAATAAAAACTGAATCAAAGTATGAAAATTACAAAAAACCTAGCATTGAACTTTTAAATAAAATAGACTCAAAAACTGATGATAAGAGTAAGAAGAAAGTACTAAAAAATGCTTCTTTACTAGAAAAAACTTTATCTGACTTTGGAGTTGAAGCAAGTGTAAACCAAGTAACTGTTGGGCCTACTATAACAAGATATGAATTACAACCAAGTCCAGGAGTAAAGGTAAGTAAAATTGTAAACTTAACAGATGATATAGCGCTTAGTTTAGCTGCTAAAAGCATAAGAATAGAAGCTCCTATACCAGGAAAGAGTGCAATTGGTATAGAGGTTCCAAATGAAGAAGCGCAAATGGTTACATTAAGAGAAGTTCTTGAAAGTGATGAGTTTAAGAAGTTTGACTCTCCTTTAGCTATGGGATTAGGTAAGGATATAGCAGGTAAGCCTATAATTGCGGATATAGGTAAAATGCCTCACTTACTTATAGCAGGATCTACTGGTTCGGGGAAAAGTGTATGTGTAAATACTTTAATAAATAGTATATTATACAAATCAAATCCTGATGAAGTTAAGTTTTTACTTATAGACCCTAAAGTAGTTGAATTAGCAAACTACAATGGAATTCCTCATTTATTAATACCAGTTGTAACTGATCCTAAAAAAGCAGCAAATGCTTTAAATTGGGCTGTTACAGAAATGAACAGAAGATATAAATTATTTGCAGAGACAAGCGTAAAAGATATAACTAGTTATAATGAAAAAGCAGAAGATAAACTTCCTAAAATAGTCATAATAATAGATGAGCTTGCAGACCTTATGATGGTTAGTGCAAGTGATGTGGAAGATTATATATGTAGATTAGCTCAGATGGCAAGAGCGGCAGGAATGCATTTAATAGTTGCAACGCAAAGACCATCAGTGGATGTTATAACAGGAGTTATAAAAGCAAATATACCATCAAGAATTGCATTTGCAGTATCATCTCAAACTGACTCAAGAACAATACTTGATATGGGTGGAGCAGAAAAACTTTTAGGAAAAGGTGATATGTTATTCTATCCATTAGGAGCAGCAAAGCCTGTAAGATTACAAGGAGCTTTTATATCTGAAGATGAATCAGAAAAAGTTATAGAATATGTAAAGAGTCAAGTTAATGAAGAAGTTAAATATGAAGAATGTATAGTAGATAGTATAGCTAAAATATCTAAAGAACAAGCAAGTGATGTAGATGAACTTTTAAATGATGCTATAGAATTTGTAGTTGAAAGCGGACAAGCATCAGCATCAATGCTTCAAAGAAAGTTTAAAATAGGATTTAACAGAGCGGCAAGATTAATAGATGCTATGGAGGAAAGAAACATAGTAGGGCAAAGTGAAGGTAGTAAACCTAGAAAAGTTTTAATAAGCAAACAAGATTTAGATAATTTAGAAGGTGAATAAGGTTGAAGACAATAAGTGTAAAAAATGCGTTAGAGTTACCAAGTACAATATTTATAGACGTTAGAACAGAAGCGGAATTTAATGAAGATCATATGATGGATGCGTTTCATATGCCATTATTTAATGATGATGAGCACAAAGATATAGGTACAATTTATAAAATGCAAGGAAAGCAAGATGCTATACAAAAAGGCTTTGATTATGTAAAAGATAAGCTAAAGCATATGTATATGGAAGTATTAAGTCTAGCGAATGAATACGAGAATATAGTTTTATATTGTGCTAGAGGCGGTATGAGAAGTGGAAGCTTAGCAAATATGATAGCTACTTTAGGTGTTAATGTATATCAATTAGAAGGTGGATATAAGGCGTATAGAAACTTTGTATTAGATTACTTTAAAACTGTTATGGATACTAAAGAATTTATAGTACTGCACGGATTAACAGGTGTTGGTAAAACAGATATGCTTTTAATGTTAGAAGAAAAAGGTATAGATATTATAGACTTAGAAGGTATAGCTAAGAATAGCGGTTCTACATTTGGATTTATAATGTTTGACGAAAAACCACCAACTCAAAAGAAATTTGAAACTAAACTTTTTGAAAGACTTTATTTTTCAAAAAGTAACTATATATTTATAGAAAGTGAAAGTAAGAGAGTTGGACATGTTAATGTTCCTCACGAAATATATGAAGGTATAGTAAGAGATGGATATCATATTCTAATGGAGTGTAGTGTTAAATCTAGAGTGGATAGATTATGCAGAGATTATATATATACAGACAAGAAAAAACCAGAAGCATTAATAGAATGTATGAATAAATTTAGAAAAAGATTAGGAAATGCAAAAGTAGATCATTATATTGAACTATTTAATGAAGGAAAATATGAAGAGCTTATAGAACATTATTTAGTAGAATATTATGATGCGCTATATGGTCACTCAGTTGAAAAGTATAAATACAATAAAGTTGTAAACTGTGATGATATGGAAAAGTCTCTTCAAGTATTGATAGACTTTCATGAATCAGCAAAGGAAGGAGCAAATTAGATGTTAAAGATAGCATTAGAGTCATTAGGATGTTCGAAAAATTTAGTAGATGCAGAAATAATGATGGGAATTTTAAATAGAAAAGGATATAAATTAGTAGGAGAGTTTGAAGAAGCAGATATAATTTTAGTTAATACTTGTGGATTCATAGAATCAGCAAAGCAAGAGTCTATAGATACTATACTAGATCTTGCAGAATTAAAGAAAACTGCAAACTTAAAACTACTTATAGTTACAGGCTGTTTAGCACAAAGATATGCAAAAGAACTTCAAGAAGAGATTCCAGAAATAGATGCAATAGTTGGAACTGGAAGTTACCAACAAATAGATGAAATTATAGCAGGTCTTGAAAAAGAAAATAATATAGTAAGTTTAAATGATATAGAATTTGCTTATAATGAAGATCTTCCAAGATATGTTACAACTCCAGAACACATGGCTTATTTAAAAATAGGTGAAGGATGTGACAATCACTGTACTTACTGTATAATACCTAAGTTAAGAGGTAAATACAGAAGTAGAAAGATAGAAGATATAGTAAAAGAAGCAAAGGAATTAGCTTCAAATGGAGTTAAAGAACTTGTAGTAATAGCACAAGATACAACTAAGTATGGATTTGATTTATATGGAGAAGTTAAACTTCCTCAATTATTAGAAGAACTTGCTCAAATAGAAGGAATTAAATGGATAAGAATAATGTACTCATATCCAGAGTCAATAACAGAAGAACTTGTAAAAGTAATAAAAAAATATGATAATATATGTAATTACTTTGACATGCCGATTCAACATGCGAGTAATAAAATATTAAAATTAATGAATAGACAGACAACAAGAGAAGATATAAAATCTAAAGTAGATATGATAAGAAGTTACATACCAGATGCAACATTAAGAACTACTATAATAGTAGGGTTCCCTGGTGAAACGGAGGAAGACTTTAAAGAATTAGTTGAATTTGCAAAAGAAGTTAAGTTTGATAGATTAGGAGCATTTGCGTACTCAAGAGAAGAAGATACAGCAGCTGATAGATTACCTAATCATTTAGAGGAAGATGTTAAAGCGAGAAGAAGAGATGAACTTATGTTAGTACAACAAGGGATATCTCAAGAATTAAATGCTAATAAAGTAAATAAAGTTTATGAAGTATTAATAGAAGAACAAATAGAAGATAAAGTTTATATTGGAAGAACTCAAGGAGATGCAGAAGAAATAGACAGTATAGTTTATGTTAAATCTGAAGACCAACTTAACCCAGGAGATTTTGTTGATGTTAAAATAAATAATGCCTTAGAGTATGATTTGATGGGAGATGTAGTTAATGAACTTGCCTAATAAGCTAACTTTATTTAGGATATTTTTAATACCAATATTTATAATTGTTATGATGATTAATATACCAAGTAAGTTTTTGATAGCATGTATCATATTTATAATAGCTTCAGTTACAGATGCTATGGATGGACATATAGCTAGAAAATACAATTTAATAACTGATTTTGGAAAGTTCATGGATCCATTAGCAGATAAATTACTTGTTATATCAGCGTTAACTACTATGATTGAATATAATTTAGTTGCAGCATGGATGGTTATAATAATTGTAGCAAGAGAACTTACGGTTAGTATATTAAGGGCAATAGCTGCAGCAGACGGAAAAGTTATAGCGGCTAGCTCAGGAGGAAAGTTAAAGACTATTTCACAAATGGTAGCAATAGTAGTACTTTTATTAGGAGCGCATACTGGTAGTATATTACTTATAAATATAGGGAAGATAACTATACTAATAGCTACATTACTTACTCTTTATTCAGGATGGGAGTATGTATACAAAAATAAAAACTTATTTATGGAAAGTAAATAAAGAGAAAAAAGATGGGTATTAATGATAATATACTCATCTTTTTTATGTATAAGAATGGTACAGTCGGTAAAAGTTTATTTTAGATGTTATGGAAAAATATGTATAAATAAATAATCTTAAAGTTAATACTAATAATGTATTATTTATTTGACTTTAAGATACAAAATAGATATAATATTAATAGAACAAGTGTTTGATATAAACTTTAACTTAAAGTTAAGATAATATAAATGACTGATAGAAGGGAAGGTAGTATAAATGGCAGGAATACAAGATGAAAAATTAAAAGCATTAAACTCAGCGTTATCACAAATAGAAAAAGACTTTGGTAAAGGTTCAGTAATGAAACTAGGTGAATCTAAAACTATGGCTATAGATGTAATACCAACAGGGTCTGTAGGACTTGATATAGCAGTTGGTATAGGAGGACTTCCAAAAGGAAGAATAGTTGAGATATACGGACCAGAATCTTCAGGTAAAACAACAGTTACGCTACATGCAGTGGCAGAAGCTCAAAAACTTGGAGGTATAGCAGCATTCATAGATGCTGAACATGCATTAGATCCAATTTATGCAAAAGCATTAGGTGTAGATGTTGATAATTTAATAGTTTCACAACCAGACACGGGAGAACAAGCTTTAGAAATAGCTGAAGCTCTTATAAGAAGTGGAGCTATAGATATAATAGTAGTTGACTCTGTTGCAGCATTAGTACCAAAAGCTGAAATAGAAGGAGATATGGGAGATTCTCATGTTGGACTTCAAGCAAGACTTATGTCTCAAGCATTAAGAAAATTAACTGGTTCTATTAAAAAATCTAACTGTGTTGCTATATTTATAAACCAGTTAAGAGAAAAAGTTGGAGTTATGTTTGGTAGTCCTGAAACAACAACAGGTGGACGTGCTTTAAAGTTCTACTCTTCAGTTAGACTAGATGTTAGAAAGATAGACACTATAAAGCAAGGTGATAGAGTTATGGGAAGTAGAACAAGAGTAAAAGTTGTTAAAAATAAGGTTGCACCACCATTTAAGCAGTGTGAATTCGATATAATGTATGGAGAAGGTATATCTAGGGTTGGTGATTTACTGGATATAGCAGCAGATGTAGATATAGTTAAGAAATCAGGAGCATGGTATAGCTACAATGAAACTAAATTAGGACAAGGAAGGGAGAATGTTAAAAAGTTCTTAGCAGATAATCCTGATTTAGTAGAAGAAATAGAAGTTTTAGTTAGAAAACACTACAAACTAGATGAAAATAGAGAGAACTCAGAGACAAATGATGAGTCAATAGAAAATATTGGAGAATAATAGTCTGTATACCTCCTATTAACTTGACACAAGGTAGAAAAAATTATAAAATTAAATAAGAATAAAATATTCTTATTTAGTTTATAAAAGTATATGTTATAAATACTGTAGTGACGGTTTATATTAACAAAGGAGGTGGATGTCATAGAGGCAATATTAAGCGCTTTATTGGGAATATTTGTGGGTATTATAGTTGGTTATTTTGTAAGAAAAAATATATCTGAAGCTAAAATTGGCCAAGCTGAAAAGATGGCCGATGATATAATAGATAAGGCAAAAAAAGACGCAGAAACTCTACAAAAAGAAAAACTATTAGAAGCAAAAGAAGAGATCCATAAATGGAGAAATGAAGCAGAAAAAGAGAACAAAGAGAGAAGAGTAGAAGTTCAAAGATTTGAAAAAAGAATAATTCAAAAGGAAGAAGTTTTGGATAAAAAACTTCAAACACTAGAGAATAAAGATTCTGTACTAAATGATAAGCTAAAGAAAATTGAGAAAAAAGAAGAACAAGTTGAAGCTATAAAAGTTCAACAATTAGAAAAATTAGAAAGTATATCTGGAATAACTTCTGATAAAGCTAAAGAAATAATTTTAACTAATGCAGAGAGAGATGTAAGACGTGAAATGTCTATAATGATAAAAGAAATAGAATCTCAAGCAAAAGAAGAAGCGGATAAGAAATCAAGAGAAATAATTGGATATGCTATACAAAAATGTGCAGCAGATCATGTTGCTGAAACTACTGTTACAGTAGTTAATCTACCTAATGATGAAATGAAAGGTAGAATAATAGGAAGAGAAGGAAGAAATATAAGAACATTAGAAACTTTAACTGGAATAGATTTAATAATAGACGATACTCCAGAAGCCGTAATACTATCAGGATTTGATCCTATAAGAAGAGAAGTTGCAAGAATAGCACTTGAAAAACTTATAGCAGATGGAAGAATACATCCAGCTAGAATAGAAGAAATGGTTGAAAAAGCTAGAAAAGAAGTTGACAATATTATTAAAGAATTTGGGGAACAAGCTACATTTGAAACAGGGGTTCATGGATTACATCCAGAATTAGTAAGACTTTTAGGTAGATTAAACTATAGAACTAGTTATGGGCAAAACGTTCTTAAGCATTCTATAGAAGTTGCTCATATAGCTGGAATAATGGCGGCTGAAATCGGTGCAGATGTTAAGTTAGCTAAAAGAGCAGGACTTTTACATGATATAGGTAAGTCAGTTGACCATGAAATGGAAGGAACTCATGTTGAGATAGGTATGGATTTACTTAGAAGATATAAAGAATCTAAAGATGTTATACATGCTATGAGTACTCATCATGGAGATTATGAACCACAAACTATAGAAGCTGTATTAGTTACAGCAGCAGATGCTATATCAGCAGCGAGACCTGGTGCTAGACGTGAAACATTAGAAGCATATATAAAACGTTTAGAGAAACTTGAAGAAATAGCAAATTCATATGAAGGTGTAGATAAATCGTTTGCTATACAAGCAGGTAGAGAAATCAGAATAATGGTTAAGCCTGAAAATGTAAGCGATGAAGATATACATTTATTAGCTAGAGATATGACTAAGAGAATAGAAGATGAATTAGAATATCCAGGACAAATAAAAGTTAGTATAATAAGAGAAACAAGAGCAATCGAATATGCTAAATAAGAAAATAATGTAAGCGAATATATCAATTGATATATTCGCTTTTTTAATATGTAAATATTTATATAGAATAATAGAATATAAATAAGACTAAAATATAAGTATTATATTAAGAAATATTTACATCATAGGAGAGATGTTTATGAGACGTCCAAAGTTAGTTGTAAGCAAGTGTCTAGGATTTGAAAATTGCAGATATAATGGACAGGGCTCTAGTAGTAAATTAATAGATATATTACAGCCCTATGTTGATTTTGTTACAGTTTGCCCAGAAACAGGTATAGGATTATCAACACCTAGAGAGGCTATAAGAATAGTTGATTATGATAGTCAAAAAAAACTGATACAACCTAAAAGTAATATAGACCATACTGAAAGTATGAAAAAGTTTTCGAAAGACTATATTAACACATTGAATGATATAGATGGGTTTATATTAAAAAGTAAATCTCCATCTTGTGGAATTAAAGATGTTAAGGTATATCATAAAAATGGGAAATCAAGCTTGTTTAATGACGGTAATGGTTTTTTTGCACAAGAAGTAATAGATTCATACGGTCATTTACCTATTGAAAATGAAGGAAGACTTAAAAATTATTTAATAAGAGATGAATTTTTTACTAAATTATTTACTATAAATGAATTTAAACATAATAAAAGTGACTTGAAAAGCTTTCATAATAAGAATAAAGCACTTTTAAAAAGTTATGATATAAACTTATATTCTAGATTAGAAGAAATAGCTAAACATGAATTTAATACAGAAAAAGAAATATTAGAATATGAAAAAAATTTGTATGAGTTACTAAGAAAGAATAGGAATTCCAAGAAAAATATACAGAGTATAATAGATATGTATAATAAATATGAATCTAAAATATCTATGAAGGAAAAAGAAATATTTGTAGATAGTTTAGTTAAATATAGTAAAGGTAAATTGCACTTAAGTGCATTATTTACTAATATAAAATCATATGCAGCTAGATTTGATGATGATGAAATATTAAATCAAAGTATATTTTCACCTTATCCAGAGAATTTAGTTGATTTAAGTGATTCTGGAAAAGGAAGAACTATATAATCATATATAATAAAATTCCTTAAAAAAGAGAATACTAATTTAAAAGAAGAGAGGAGTAAGACTATGTTAAATAATTTATCACAAAATCAATATGTTAAAATTTCAAATAGCAACAAAATAGATGAATCTGTAGAATATGGAGTTGTTATAAATAAAAATGAAAATAAATACGATATAATGAGTATTGGATTTGAAAATAAAAATGGAAACTTTCTTGAATATCCACCTAATGTAGAAAAATTAGTGCAAACTTATAGTATAGAAGACGCACAATTTGATGAAGTTAAGAAAAATGAAATAAGAAGAAAAATGAATATATGGTTAGAGAATCATTATCAAATGTAGTAAAAGGGAAACTTATTAAAGTTTCCCTTTTATTTTATGGATATAACTTATCTAATTTTTAGATTAAATCGTATATAATATGGAAATAATATATTAAATACATCAAATATAGAAAAAAACTAATTAAAATGATATAATTATATAAAATAAGGGGGATGAGAAATTGAGCCAGTACATAAATATAAATTCCGAGCTAGATGCATTAAAGATAAAAGAATTTGAAAGAATTTTTTATCTAAATATGAAAGAGGAAGCAAATGTAGTGCCAAAGGTAACTCCTTTCAAGGGTATCAATACAGATCTTTTATATATAAAAGATGGACGTGTTTTATTTATAAAATTTATGGATACAACTGAAGATTTATTTATGATTTTAGAAGATGAACTTTTGGAAATAATGGAAGAAGAATATGATATCTTAAGAAAAAAAATGGGTAAAGTAGCAAATAATATAGATTATAACTATGTATTTATCATGCCATATGTATCTATTTATGATACAGAAGAGTATGGTGAGTTTGTAGAGAATAATATAATAGATAAAAATAAATTACATAAGATGATGGATTATGAAATTAACATAGATGAATATTTAGGAAATCGTAATGAGGAAATTTTACTTAATTTGTTTATGCTACAAATTTGTCCTGAGTATTATGTAATAAATGATAATTTAAACTTAAATAAAAACTTAAAGAAAATTTCATTTTCAAATGATGATTATAGTTATACAGCTACTATGTTAGAAAAAGAGCAAATAGAAGATATAGTATCAATAAAATATGGAAACACTTTATATAAGGGTCCATCAGGGTCTGGAAAAACAACTATATTGCTATCTAGAGTAATTAAATTAGCTAGAGTATATCCTCATCATAAATTTATAGTATTTACTCATACAAAGCAGCTTAAAAATGAACTTAAGGAAAGGCTATCTATTTTATATAAAGATAACAATAATATTGAAGTACATACATTTAGTTCATTTTTATTTAAATTAGCTAAAATCTATAACTTAGTATTTGATTATAATACACTAAAAAGTAATCCAGATAAAGTATATAAAAATCTAGTGTTACAAGCTAAAAATACTATAAAAAATAGAAGTATGTTTAAAGGTGTATTTATAGATGAAATAGAAAGTTTTGACGAAAGTCAGATAGATTTTATAAGAGAGTTTTTATATAAATCTAAATATATATTTAATGCATTTGAGTGTAAGGGACTAAACATATCTAGTAGTTTAAATTTATTTAAAAATTCTTGGGATAATATAGAATTTAAAAATATAATTAAGCTAAATAAAAATTATAGACAAAGTAATCACTTAGTTGAATTTGTAAATAATTTTGATGAAAATTCTAATGAATATATAAAAAATATTAGACCAACGGTAAAAGATGATATTTATTATACATCGAATCCTATTAGAAGAAGCAATAAAGCAGTAGATATAATAAAAGTATCTGATATAGAAGAACAAATAAGTTCAGTAATTTGGGAAATAGATTATTTAACGAATAAAAAGGGGTTAAGATATTCAGATATAGCTGTAGTATTTCCATTCAATAAGAAAAGATTAAAGAATGGAAAAACAATATATTTTCAATATATGCTAAAAAAAGATTTGGAAGAAAATGAAATTCCATATGTATATGGAGACGATGAACTAACTAATATATCTAAAAAAACAGGAGTTACTATATCAAACATATACTCAATAAAAAATTTAGAATACAAGGCTGTTATATTTTGTGAGCTAGAGATGTTATACAATCATAGTATTAATGATATTACTCAAGATTATCAAGTTAATGACTTTGTAGGAGATTTGAATAAAGTTTACTTAGCTATAAATAGAGCGACTGACTATTTAAGTATAATAACTACTTTTAATGAAAGTGCAAGTGACATAATTAAGTTATTGGTTGAATCTAAAAAATAAAAGAAGCACATAGTGCTTCTTTTGTTTGTGTTAAACTATCATAGTAAAATATGTAAATACTATAATACCAAGTACGATTCTATAATAACCGAATACTTTAAAGTCATGCTTTTTAATGTAGTCCATTAAGAATTTAATAGCGAAAACTGAAACTACAAAAGCTGTTATAAATCCTACAGCTATAACAGACCATTCAAAACCAGAGAAAGCTGCTCCAGTTTTTAAAAGTTTTAATCCACTAGCTCCAACCATAGTTGGTATAGCTAAGAAGAATGAGAACTCAGCTGCTATATATCTAGATGTACCTAATAGTACTGCACCTATTATAGTTGAACCAGATCTAGACGTACCAGGGATAAGAGCTAAACATTGAAATAAACCTATGCCAAGTGCTAGCTTATATGTAAGTTGAGAAAAATCTGTAACTTTAGGCTTTTTATTTCTATTTTCAAGCATTATCATTATGATACCGTAAACTACAAGAGTTATTGAAACGGTAGTAGGATTAAAGAACAATCTATCGATTGTATCATCATATAATACACCTAATATTCCAGATGGAATTACCGCTATTATAACCTTGATCCATAGGTCTATAGTATCCTTTTTTTCCTTTTGAGTTTTTGAACGATCTAATGGGTTTAATTTCTTAAAATATAATGTTAGTACAGCTAGTATAGATCCAAGTTGAATTACAACCATAAATGTACTAACGAAAACGTCTGATAAATTAAACTTTACAAATTGTTCAACTAATATTAGATGGCCTGTACTACTTACAGGAAGCCATTCAGTTATACCTTGAACTATACCAAGTATAATGGCTTTAAACATTTCTAACAATTTTAACTACCTCCTAAATTAAAAGTATTTTGACCATAAGTTAAAGTATACCAATGTTAATAAATATATTCAATATATATAAGGAGGTATTTAATAAAATATTAATAATTTTAAAATAATAAATATAGGGGGATAAAAGATAGTGGAAAACATATTATTAAATGAATATGAATATGAAATTTTCAAAGAATTTTCAAAAAAACATAATCCAAATACACGACATGATTATTTAAGTAAAGTTATTTTATTTAAAGAATTTATTAAGAATAAGGACTTACTAGATATAACTAAAGAAGATTGTAGCAATTTTATAGACTTTGTAAGAGATAACTATGCTAAATCAACATCAGAAAAGATATATAGTTATTTGCATAGCTTTTACAATTATATGAATAAACAAGGATATATAGAAAATAACTTGTTTAAATTAGTAAAAAAACCACAGGTGAGTAGAATAAAAACAAAGGATGATGTATTAAGCATTCAGGAAATAAACAAGTTAATAGATAGCTTAATAAGACTTAATGTTAGAGATAGATTAATAGTTATATTTTTAATAACTACAGGGTGCCTTTTAAATGAACTTGTGAATTTAAAATGGAAAGATTTAATGATAGATGATAAAGGGAATTCTTATGTAAGACTTGGGAAAAATAAAAAAGAAAGAGTTGTTAAGTTACACCCATACTGTTTTTCTATAATGGAGGATTATAGAAAGTACTTAGGATTACCAGAAGTTATAATGCCAACAGATGATTTTGTTTTTGTAACTCAAAAAAGTAATTCTATAACAGATAGAAATGTAAGAATAATTGTAAGAAAGGCATTAGACATAGCGGGATTAAGCAATTACTCATCTAAAGATTTTAGACATTCATTCGCAGCGATAAGTTTAAGGCTTGGAGCTAAGGATGAAGAAGTTAAAAATCAACTTGGATGGTGTGATAAATACTATGCAATTAGATATAAATATGTAGTAAATTTTGTAGATAGTGATAGTATAGATTATATTATAAGCAGTGATAAGATGAACATAAATAAAAAATAGCTTGTTATTGTTCGTTAAATTATATATAATTAATTTATAAAATAAAGACACAAGGAAGGTGCTAATTAAATGGAAAATAAATATAGTACATATGCAAATCCATTAATAGATAGATATTGCAGTAAAGATATGAGTTATGTATTTTCTCCACAATTTAAATTTTCAACTTGGAGAAAATTATGGGTTGCATTAGCAGAATCAGAAAAAGAATTAGGTCTAAATATAACTGATGAACAAATAAATGAATTAAAAGCTAACATAAATAATATAAACTTTGATGAAGCTAGAAAAATAGAAAAAGAAGTAAGACATGACGTTATGAGCCATGTAAAAGCTTATGGATTACAATGCGATAATGCAAAAGGGATAATACACTTAGGTGCAACTAGTGCTTATGTTGGTGACAATACTGATGTAATACAAATGACTGAAGCATTAAAACTTATAAGAGTTAAATTAGTTAACTTAATAAGTAATTTAAAAGAATTTGCAATTAAAAATAAAGATATACCAACTTTAGGATTTACACATTTCCAAGCGGCTCAATTGACTACTGTAGGAAAAAGAGCATGTTTATGGGCACAAGATTTAATAATAGATTTAGAAGATTTAAACTTTAGAATAGAAAATATGAAACTAAGAGGTGTTAAAGGTACAACTGGAACACAAGCTAGTTTCTTAAGTTTATTTGAAGATGATGATAAAAAGGTTAAAGAATTAGATAAATTAGTATGTGAGAAGATGGGATATAAAGCATCATATGCAGTAAGTGGACAAACATATACTAGAAAATTAGACTACCAAGTAATATCTATATTATCAGGAATAGCACAAAGCATGCATAAAATGACTAATGATATAAGATTATTACAAAGCTTAAAAGAAATAGAAGAGCCATTTGGTAAAAATCAAATAGGGTCATCTGCTATGGCATATAAGAGAAATCCTATGAGAAGTGAAAGAATTGCATCTTTATCTAAATTTGTTATAGCTGAAAGCTTAAGTCCAGCGCTTGTACAAGCAACTCAATGGTTAGAAAGAAGTCTAGATGACTCAGCTAATAAAAGACTTGCTATACCACAAGCATTTATGGCAGTAGATGCTATACTTGAAATAGGTATAAATGTTACTGATGGACTTGTAGTTTATGAAAATATAATAAATAAGCATATAAATGAAGAACTACCTTTTATGGCTACAGAAACAATACTTATGGAAGCTGTAAAAAGAGGTGGAGATAGACAAGAGTTACATGAAGTAATAAGAGAGTATTCTATGGAAGCTGCAAAAAGAGTAAAACAAGAAGGTAAAGATAATAACTTACTAGAATTAATTTTAATCGATTGTGATACGTTTAAAATGAGCAAAGAAGAAATATTATCAATAATGGACCCTAAAAACTTTGTTGGAAGAGCTCCACAACAAGTTGTTGAATTTGTTGAAGAAACAGTAAATGCAGCAATAGATGAATATAAAGATTTAATAGGAATGAAAATAGACTTAAATGTATAAAAAAGAGGCGAGAGCCTCTTTTTTTACGCTTAAGGGATTTATGCTTAACGAATATCTGTTGATAACTTATAAATTATAGTTATATCAATACTTTGCTGAAAGTAAAAAAGAACATTTTGAGCAACGGACGAAGTCGTTGGCGACAGGAGCGAAGCGACTTTTTTATTTGAAAAACCACAAATAATAATAAAACACAGAAAATAAATTAGATTTTAAATGTGAAAATTTTAAAAATAATTATTAAATTAAAATAGAGTTTTGATAAAATGCAATTTTAATTTCTACAAAATATTTCAAAAAATCATTTTTTTAAATTGTTTATAAAATCTAAAGATTTAATTAAATTTAAAATGTATTGGAAAATTTGTAGAAATATGATATTATGTGTAACGTGGAAAAGGTTAATCTTTTGTAATATGAATTAAATTAACCTTAAATGTAAAAAGTATTTATATACTTTAAGAGGAGGAAAACAAATGGCAGGTAATAACAACAATGCTAAAAAATTAACATTAGTTCCTTTAGTACTTATGATATTTACATCAGTATTTGGGTTCGCTAATATGCCAAGAGCCTTTTTCCTAATGGGATATGCAGCTATACCTTGGTATATATTAAGTGCAATTTTATTTTTCATACCATATGCATTCATGATGGCTGAATACGGAGCTGCATTTAAACATGAATCAGGAGGAATGTACTCTTGGATGGAAAAATCTGTAGGTCCTAAGTATGCATTCGTAGGAACTTTCATGTGGTATGCATCTTACATTGTTTGGATGGTAAACGTTGCTTCAAGTTTATGGATACCATTATCAAATGCAATATTTGGATATGATGCTACATCAACTTGGTCTTTATTTGGATTAACTTCAGTTCAAACACTAGGAATACTAGGTGCTTTATGGATAATATTAGTTACTTATGTATCTACTAAAGGTATAGAAAAGATAACTAAGGTTACATCTATAGGTGGTACTGCAGTTGCAGCATTAAACTTAGTTTTACTAATAGGTGGGGTTGCTGTTGTAGCTCTTAATAAAGGACAATTTGCAGAGCCTGTAAGCGATGTTGTAAAAGCGTTTACGAACTCTCCAAACCCAGCATATCAAACACCATTAACTGTATTATCATTCTTAACATTTGCAATATTTGCATTTGGTGGATTAGAAGTTTTAGGTGGATTAGTTGACCAAACTGAAAATGCTGAAAAAACTTTCCCTAAAGGACTTACTTTAGCAGCTATAGTAATATCTGTAGGATATGCTGTAGGTATATTTGCTTGTGGTATGTTTACTAACTGGGGTGATATATTATCATCAAGTGATGTAAATATGGCTAACGTTGCTTATGTATTAATGCAAAACTTAGGATACCAATTTGGAGTTGCTGTTGGAGCTAGTGAAGCTACTTCATTAGTAATGGGAGCTTGGGTTGCTAGATTCGTTGGATTATCAATGTTCTTAGCATTATCAGGAGCTTTCTTCACATTAACTTACTCTCCATTAAAAACTCTTATAGAAGGTGCACCTAAAGAGGTTTGGCCTGGTAAATTAGGAGAAATAAAAAATGGAATGCCTATAGAAGCAATGAAATGGCAAGCTATAGTAGTTGTAGCTATGATACTTTTAGTTTCATTTGGTGGTAAGAGTGCAAGTGAATTCTTCGCATTATTAGTTCTTATGACTAACGTTGCTATGACTATACCTTATTTATTCTTATCAAGTGCATTCCCTGCATTTAAGAAAAAGCAATTAGAAGGTAAAGTTGAAAAACCATTCGTAGTGTATAAGAGCCTTGGAATGGCAACTACTTTCTCTGTAATAATAGGCATATTAGTTGGATTTGCTAACGTGTTTACTGTAATAGAACCATCATTATCATCTCCAGCAGGAATAACTAAATCATTAACTATGATAGGTGGACCTGTTGTATTTGGATTAGTAGGATTCTTCTTATATAGTAGATATGAAAAGAAGCATGGGAAAAATGCTAATAACGATAAAAAAGCAAGTTAATAATTAAAATCAACATAAATAAACACCTGCTAAAATTTAGCAGGTGTTTTTAAATTATATATAAAAATATACATGTTTATGACAAATAAGTATATTTTTATATATAATTTAACAAATATTTAGTATACTATAAGAGTACTTATAGCTAATCAGGGGGATTAGACAAAAGATTTAGGAGGAACAAATTTGTTAAAGAAATTATTAAATTTTATAAAAGTTAATAAAGACGATAAGCAGACAAAAGAAGAAGTTAAAGATGTGAAAATTGAAGTTGAAAAAATAAAACCTCAAGAAAATTTACAGCAAGATGAAAGTGATATAGCTGATGATATTGATGAAAATCAAGTTGAAAATGAATATGATCAAGACGAAATAGAAGAAAAAACAACAATAGAAGACGAGAAATCTTGTGAATTAATAAATGAAGAAGATGAAAAATTTAACGAATTGACAGACGAAGAAAAAGAATATATAAAATTAGCTAAAATTCAAAGAGGAAAGAAAATAAAAGCTATAGATGTTTATTCTAATGAAGAATTTACATTTGAAACTCATAAAGAATGTAGTAAAAAATTAGGCGTGCCTATAGAATACATAAAAGAAAATTTACAATATGGATATACTGATTATTTTGGAGAGGCTATAAAATTTTTAAGTAAAAAGTTAAAAGTAGATATAAGTCCTAAAAAGATAGGAAATAAAAATATAATAGAAGTATTTAATCTTTTACATGAAGAACTTTGGAATAAAGAAATATCTGAAGAAAAAAGAGAAGAAATATTATCTAGTAATAATATAGATGCCATACATATGCATTATAAGTTTGAAGATTTAGACAAAGAATATGATGAATACTTTAAAAAGTATGGAAAAATTATTAGACGCGGTGGAAAAAAGAGAATAGAATTAATAGATAAAAAACAAGAAGTTATAGAAGTATTTAAATCTATAGATGATTGTGCTAAATTTTTCGATAAAAATAAAAGTGAAATAACTAATAGACTAAAATTAGGTGAATGTAAAATTGGTAGATATGAAATTAAATATAGTTTAAGACGATAAAATAAAAGTAGCTTCTATATAGAAGCTACTTTTGTTATTTTCTTTTCCATGTATAAACATAAAAACTTAATACTTCTTTTATTGCATTTCCTATAAATACATAAGACTCATCATCTAAGTTTGCAAGAGATACCCTTACAGACCACTCAGGACCATAGAATCCATGTCCACTTAAAAGAACAATAGAGTAATTATTAGCTAACTTAAATAACATATCAGCTGGCTTATAATTAGTTTTTATAAAATCAGCAAAATCTTCTCCATAATTATTAGTTGCCCATTTTATAATATCAAATATAACATAATAAGAAGCATCGTTATTATCTTTTCTTAACTCAACACCTAAAGCATCATAGAATAGTTTTTGTCTACGTTTACAGATAGACATATTTACAGCTTTATAAGAGTTTTCTTTATCTATTAGTGCAAAAGCAGAGAAAAATGCCATTTGAACTTGCTGTGGAGTAGATAAACCTGCTGTATGGTTTAGAGCTACAAGTCTACTGTCAGCTACTATTCTATCCATAAATGATATACTATCAGGATTTAAACTCATATCACTATAACGCTTGTCTACAGAAGCCTTTAAATCCTCAGGAAGTTCATTTATAAGTTTATCAAAAACATTATTTTCATGAAGCGCTAATGTACCTAAACGCCATCCAGTTACTCCAAAATACTTAGAATAAGAATAAGCACCTATTGTATTATAAGGTAAATTTGCCATTATAGATTTAAATCCATTAACAAATGTACCATAAACATCATCAGAGATTATCATTAAATCAGGGTGATTGTTTTTTACTACATCTATTAAATTATCACTACTAGTTTCATCTATAGCTATAGAAGCAGGGTTATTAGGATTAACTAAAAATAAAGCTTTTATAGATTTATCAGAAAGTTTTTCTAATTCTTCTCTTGAATATTGCCAAGTATGACGGTTATTTTCATCAATTTCATCAGCATTTATATATACTACATCAAAATTGTATCTTGGAAGATGTGGTATTTCTAAATAAGGTGTAAATATAGGAGTCATAATAGCTATTTTATCACCTTTTTTAAGCAATTCATTAGCCATTAGAGAATCAAATATATAACACATTGCAGCTGTAGCACCTTCAACTGCGAATATACTTAAAGGGCCACCTAACTTAGTGTCATATTTCATTTCCTTTATTAAATATTTTTTAACTATTACTTCTATGTGATTAAGAATTCTGTCTGGAGAAGGATAATTGTCACCTATTATTCCATCGGCTAATTCAAACACCCAAGAATCTGGATCAAAATCAAATTCTTCTATACCATAATCAACAATTTCTTTAGCTAATTTAGCACCAGGCATATTTAAATTATCATAAATATATTTATAAAAACGCGTAGCTATCCCTTCTTTTTTTGGCATTCCAGCTAAATCACCTTCATCCCATGTTCTACGAGTTTCATTTACTGCAAATTGACCAAATGTAAAAAATGCTTCACGAGGAGTTGCAGCTGTCCAGTTAGGATTACCACGACCAGCATCTAAAACCCTTCTACCACTTTCCATGGCTCTAAACTTCGCTAATTTTATTAGTTTATCTTTAAATTCAAAAGGACTAATTTTTCCATACATGTCGTTAATTTCTTTAAAATTATATCTACGCATAAATACACACTCCTTTATTATTTACAATTAATATCTATAAAGTAACAAAATATTAAGTAATTTATACAATTAATTATCTATTATATTATAATAAAAATTATGAAAAATAAAGTGTAAAATAAATTTATAGAAAATTTTATAAAGTTCAAATAAAATAAAAGTAAATAAAATAAAGATATAGTACGGAAAAACTTTAAAAATATATGTTTTAAATAAAATGTCTAAAAAAAATATGAAAATATGAAAGGAAATCATTAGAAGTAAATAGAAATTTTAATATAATTATTTTTTAATTTGTTTTAGAGGTGGGGGAGTAAAATGAAGTCCAATTGTTTTGAAGAAAATGCGTTAGAATTATCGCCTATTCCATATGTATTTGGCGAATTAATAAAAATAGAAAATGAAAAATATTCCTTTATAGTAAAAAGCGTAAATAATTCTTTTGAAGAAATTTTGGATATAAATAGAAAAGAATTAATTAATAAGGATATATATGAAATTTTAGGCATTGATGATATAACTGAGAAGCTAGAGTGGGTTGTGGAAGGGAAAAATAAAACTATAAATTTAAAGAAAGTAAAAAAAAGTTACGAATTAATTTCTAAACATATAAATGAAAATAAATATTCTATTTGGTTTATAGATAAAAATAAGGAATTAGAATATGAAAAGACTAATAAGATAAGAAATGAATTTTTTACAAATTTATCACATGAATTACGAACGCCCTTAAATTTAATATTTAGTTCATTGCAAGTATTAGATTTAAAAATAAAAAATACAAATGTAAGTGAAGAACAATTTATTTCAAAATACATAAATATGGCAAATCAAAATACATATAGACTATTGAAGTTAGTAAATAATATAATCGATTCTAATAAAATAACATCAGGTTACTTTGATCATAATCCTCAAAACTATGACATAATAAATTTTATAGAAGGCATATGCATGTCCGTAGTAGATTTTGCTAGCCATAAAAACATAGATATAGTATTTGATACTGAAATGGAAGAAAAAGTCATAAGTTTTGATCTTGACCAAATGGAGCGTATAATTCTTAATCTATTATCTAATGCAATAAAATTTAGTAAAGACAATGGAAAAATAAAAATTTATATAAAAGAAGAGAATAATATGATAGAAATAAGTATATCTGATAATGGGATAGGTATACCAAAACATAAATTGGAATCTGTATTTGATAGATTTAAACAAGTAGATAACAATGTAATAAGAAGAGGAGAAGGTAGCGGAATAGGACTTTATCTAGTTAAGTGCCTGATAGATATGCATGGAGGTAGTATACACGCTGATAGTGAACTAGATATAGGAACGACATTTAAAATAAGAATTCCAGACAAAATGGATAATGAATGTGAGTATACAATAATAGAAAAAAACTTACAAAATTCGTATATAGAAAAGATAAAAGTTGAATTTTCTGATATATATGCATAAATAAAAATCTCGATTATAAAATATAATCGAGATTTTTGTATTTATTTGTTATAATTATAATAATGTGAAAATAGGTATAAAGAATAAGGGGAGATGGGTTTGGGAGTACACAAATATAAAAATATATTAGATATGTGTCCAATACCTTATATATGGGGAAAACGTATAGATGAGGGTGGAAATATACGATATATAGCTAAGGGAAGTAATGATTTATTAATTAGAAAATTAGAATTAAAAGATGAAAAAGACATAATAGATAAAAGTGTAGAAGATATTTTGGGAATATCTATAAATGAAATAAAAAAATTTTCTAAAGTCAAAGAAAATAGAATTATAAAATATCAATATATAAATACAATGCAAAATATATATAAAATAATTTTAAACTTTGATGATGAAGATGAATTTTATATATGGTTTGAGGCTTACCATATAAGTAATAACTACAACTTGGCAATACAGAATGACTTAAAAGCTATTATATGGATAAAAGATATTAATGGTAGATATATACAAGTAAATAGAAATTTCGAGAAAATAATGAAAGTAAAAAGTGTAGATGTAATTGGAAAGAAAACTTCAGAGACAAGTATATATGAAGAATTTGAATATATAGAAGAATATGAACAACTTATTTTAAGTAAAGATGAAGATATTGTAGAAAAAATAATATATGAAGATGGAAGATGGGTTAGTATATTTATTTACCCTATGTTTGATGAAGATAAGTACATTATAGGTACATATGGATATAAAGTATATGACTATGTAAACTCTAAAACACCAATAGGTATAGAAAATAGAAATAAAATGTTAGAGATAATAGTAGATAATTTACCAGTACCTATTTTTTATAAAGATACACAAGGCGTATATCTTTATTGCAATGAAGCTTTTGAGGAATTGCTTGAGGTTGATAGAAATAAAATTATAGGTAAAAAAGATTATGATTTAAGCACTAATGATTATAATATAAATATTTACAAAGAGGCTGATAACAAAGTTATAAAACACAAACTAACAACTGTTGATGAAATATATTTAGAGAGAAGAGAAGATGATAAGTATATAGAAATAACAAAGGTACCTTTATGGGACTATAAAAAGAAAGTTACAGGTATAATAGGTATAGTAATAGATTTAACTGAGAAAAAAGCAACAGAAAGAGAATTAGAAAAACTGAGGTTAGATTTTTTCTCAAACTTAACACATGAATTTAGAACTCCATTAAATTTAATATTTTCATCTGTGCAATTAATAGATCAAAGCATATCTAAAATAAAACAGGGAGATATAAATGTACTTATAAGATATCTAGGTATAATAGAACAAAATGGAATGAGACTTTTGAAATTAGTTAACAATTTGATTGATTCTACGAGAATTGATTCTGGATGTTTAGATTATATTCCTAAAAATCAAGATATTATAAGTTTTGTTGAAAACATATGTGATTCAGTTGTAGAGTTTAGTAAATTACAAAATATAGAGCTTACATTTGATACAGATAAAGAAGAAAAAATAATTGCTTTTGACGGTGATAAAATGGAAAGGATAATATTGAATTTACTATCTAATGCTATAAAGTATAACAAAGATACAGGAAATATTGATGTAAATATAAATTGTAATGATGATTATATAGATATAAAAGTAAAAGACACTGGTATAGGTATACCGAGTGATAAACTAGAAGATATTTTTGAAAAATTCAAACAAGTAGATAATAGATTAACTAAAGTTAGTGAGGGTAGTGGCATAGGATTATCTATTGTAAAATCTCTAGTAAATTTACATGACGGTATAATAAGTGTAAATAGTAAGATAGGATTAGGGACAGAGTTTAAAGTAAGTATACCTAATAAAACTATATTAAATCAAAATTTAAATATAGTGCAAAACGAATCTATAAATATGGATAAAAAAATTCAAATAGAATTTTCTGACATATATTAAATATAACTCCTAACAAATATTTGTTAGGAGTTATATTTTTAGTTCTAGTAAAATATATAAGTTATAAAGTATCAAGTTAATAGATATAAATTTCAGTATTTTATAGATATACTTTTCTCCTTTAGAGCTAGTTTTTAATCTTGAAAGTTTTAGATTAAAACCAAGTGGGAAAAATAAATCAACACCCTCATATGTAAAAGCATCCAATACTATATGGGATGTATATCCTATAAAAACTCCATAAGACATACAAATTAAAATTATATTACCTTCTCCAATTAAAACTATAAATTTAAAAAGTTCTGATAATACTATTAAAAATAATAAACTGTGGGTAAAACCTCTATGCTTACATCGTTTTGAAATAAACTTAGATAAATAAGGCCATTTTTTGCTCATATAAGATTTTCTAGTATCCAAATCAGGAAGCAAAGACCCTAAGTTAGAGCATTGGAAAAAAATCGCACAAAGCATTAATTTATATAAAATATTATAACTACCTAAATAAATGGAACTAAAGGTAGGAAATATTAGCGCTGCAAACAAATATCCTCCAGATGAATGTGTTTCTTTTGTCATTAAAATACCCTTTCTAATAGTTGGTTATTTAAAATTTATTATATATTAAAAAAAATAAATATGGAATCGAACATAGCTAAAATATAGAAAGTATATAGATAAATTTAAAATAAAATAAACTTTACATATTGTATACAATTCAAAAAAGTTAGATTTAGTAGTATAATATATAGTGACTATAAAAAAGGAGGATTTTAGATGGAGAAAGAAAGAACTTGCAATTTACTAAGACATACCAAAAATCTGAAATTTAAGCTTATATTAGAAAGTGCTATAATAGGAGCTTTAGTAGGATTTACAATAGTAATTCACAGAATATTATTAGAAAAACTATCTTCTGTGTTTATGGGATTTTATGATAATAGTAGAGGTAGTACTCTTGGAATTGTACTATTATTTGCTCTTTTAATAATAGGTGGATATTTAGTTGCCCTTATGGTAAAAAAAGAACCTATGATAAGTGGAAGTGGTATACCTCAAGTTGAAGGTATATTAATGAAAAAGCTAAAAGGAAGCTGGTTAGGAATACTAATTTATAAATTTTTAGGAGGACTTATAGCTCTAGGAGCTGGATTATCTCTAGGTAGAGAAGGCCCTTCAGTTCAAATGGGTGCAAGTATAGGTGAAGGATTTGCGAAAGTTTTTAAAAGAGTAAGTGTAGAAGAGAAATACTTAATAACAAGTGGTGCTAGTGCTGGTCTAGCAGCAGCTTTTAATGCGCCTATATCTGGAGTTATGTTTGCTTTAGAAGAAGTTCATAAAAACTTTTCACCATTGGTTTTATTATCAGTTATGTCATCTGCATTAATGTCAGACTTTGTTACTAAGAATATTCTAGGTGTTGGAAAATCTCTAAGCTTTGTAGGTGTTAGGCCTATGGATTTAAAATATTACTGGGTTTTAATAATACTAGGAGTATTAGTTGGGATAAGTGGAGTTATATTTAACAGTGGTATCTTAAAAACTCAAGCTATTTTTAAAGAATCTAAGTTAAGTACAGAGATAAAAGTAATAATCCCATTTTTAATAACAGGAGTTATAGGTCTAACAGCACCTATATTATTAGGTGGAGGACATGAACTTATAATGTCTTTAGGACATGATTCTATAACATTGAAAATGCTATTATTATTTTTATTAGTTAAGTTTGTATTTACTTTTGTTAGTTTTGGATCAGGAGTTCCAGGAGGAATTTTCTTCCCACTATTAGTTCTAGGTGCATTAATAGGAAATATATTTGGAATTATAGCAATAAACATATTTGATATACCAAGTATTTATTTATTAAACTTTATAATACTTGCTATGGCAGGACATTTTGCTTCTATAGTAAAAGCTCCTATAACTGGAATAATATTAATTTGTGAAATGACAGGAAGTTTTGATCATTTGCTTGCATTAGCTATAGTGTGTGTAATTGCTTATATAACATCTGATTTACTTAAATCAGAACCTATATATGAAAGTCTTCTTGAAAGATGGATAGAAAAGGATGCTCATAAGTTTAAGCCTAATCCTGTAAGAAAAAGTCTTATAGAAATTGCAGTTCAAATAGGATGTGAAATAGAGCATAAACAAATAAAAGATATAACTTGGCCGGAAAATTGTTTAATAGTTTCAATAACTAGAGGTGGAAAAGAAATTATTCCTAAAGGAAACACTGTATTATTAGGTGGAGATTATTTAACCATAATGTCAGATGAAGAAAATTCAGCATGCGCGCTAGATTATGTAACTGAATTAACATCAAACATAAATATATTATAGAATTTTATTTAATGTAATCACATATATATTAAAAGTATAAAAAATATAAATTTAAAATATAATAGGTGATTACATGAGAAGAAAGAAACTTATAATAAATGCACTTATAATGACCTTTTCTACAATTATATTTGGATTTATAGCTATGTTTTTTAGAGTTTATTTATCCAAAAAGATAGGACCAGAAGGTATGGGGTTATATCAACTTATAATGTCTGTATATATTATGGCTATTACTTTCTCAAGTGCAGGGGTTAGGATAGCTATAACCAGACTTGTAGCAGAACAAGTGGGAAGAGGAAATAAAAAAGCTATAAGATCTATAGTAAATAAGGGGTGTATCTATAGCTTATTTTTTAGCATATTAACTTCTATGATGCTTTTTTACGGGGCAGAATACATAGGAATGACACTATTAAAAGATGAGAGAGCTATTATATCACTAAAAATATTATCATATAGTTTACCGTTTATAGGTATATCATCTTGTCTTAGTGGTTATTTTTATGGAGCTAGAGAGGTAGTTAAATCAGTATCAGCAGAAATTATAGAGCAATTGATAATGATGGCTATAGTAATAGTATCTATTAATGTATTTATAGATACTAATGTAGAAAAGATATGTGCATTAATATGTGTAGGAATGGCTGTAGGAAATATAATATCTTGCATATATGCATATCTTTTATGTACATATAAAACAAAAACTTTGAGCAGAAATACATCGTGTAGTAGTTACAATAGATGTAAAATGATAGATATTACTAAGATTGCATTACCTATAGCTTCTAGTTCATATATACAAAGTGGACTTAGAACTGTAGAAGACATATTAATACCAAATGCACTTAGAATGTCTGGAACTTCTGTAATAACTTCTTTATCAATTTTCGGTATGATAAAGGGGATGGCACTACCTATAATAAATTTTCCAGCTGTATTTTTAAGTTCCTTTGCAACTTTGATAATACCAGAAATAGCAGAAGCACACTCGTTAAATCGTAATAAATTAGTTAATTTTATAATTTCAAATGTATTTAGAGTAACATTTATAATATCAGTTTTTGCATCAGGAGTATTTATTGCATTTTCTAATGATATTGGATGGGTTGTTTATTCTAATAAAGAAATAGGTATAATAATTAGAGTTTTAGCTCCGATAATACCTATAATGTATTTAGAACGTATTATGGATGGAATTCTGAATTCTTTGAACAAACAAGTAACACTGTTAAAAATAAATTTAATAGACATGATAATTAGAATACTTATTATATATTTTATAATACCTACAAAGGGCATAGAAGGTTTTATAATAGTGATATTTGTAAGTAATATTTTTAACTTTACTTTAAATATGTATAATGTATTAAAAACAACTAAATTGGAGTTTAAAATATTTAACTGGGTAGTAAAGCCAATAATATGTGTAAGCATAGCAGTTTTAATATCTAGTTACATAGGAAGTAATATTATAGAACAGACAATAATTTCTATGATTATATATTTTATAATGTTAATTTTGACAGCATGCATAAAAATTAAAGATTTTAATTGGATAATTGATAGTTTTAAATTAGTTAAAGATATAAACTTAGATAGTATTAAGTTATATAACGATAGATACTTGTAAATGAAAATTGTATAAAACAAAAAATATTCAGAAATTATTGAATATCAAATAATATATAGCTATAATTAACTTGTAATAAAACTATAGTTTATATGAAATAAAAAACCATGAAGGTTTAATTTGCTAATAGGCAATAAACTTTCGTGGTTTTTTTGTATAAAGATAAGTTTAAAAAACAAGGGGGATAATAAGGAGATGAAGTTAAAAAAAGCTATATCTGTAGGATTTACTATTATGTTAACAATAGGTGCATTAACAGGATGTTCAGAAACAGAGGAAAGTAAAAATACAGATGTAAAAGGATCGACTAATAACAGGATAGAGAATAATGAACTTGTAGCAGCTGTAGCATATGAGCCTGAAGCGGGATTTGATGCTACAGTAGGTGGACATGGATCTATGACAAGAGTGTTTTTTTCAACATTATTTAAAAGAGATAAGCAATTAGGAATGGAAAATGATTTAGCAACAGGGTATGAAGTATCTCCAGATAGATTAACTTGGACAGTAAAAATAAGAGATGATGCAAAGTTTAGTGATGGAGAGAAATTAAGTGCAGAAGATGTTGCTTATACATATGAAAAAGCAAAAAATAGTGGATCAAGTATAGATTTAACTTCATTAGATAGTGTAAAAGCAGTTGATGAATATACTGTGGAGTTTAAATTAAAAGAACCTCAATCTACATTTATAGAAAAAATGGCATCTATAGGAATAGTTCCAAAGCATGCACATAATGAAGATTTTTCAGAAAATCCAATAGGTTCAGGGCCGTATGAATTTGTACAGTGGGATAAAGGGCAACAAGTTATTGCGAAAGTAAATGATGATTACTATGGAGATAAGCCAAATATAGAAAAATTAACAATGGTATTTCTAGAAGATGATGCGGCATATGCAGCCGTAAAATCTGGAGAAGTTGATATAGCATCGATACCTGGAGCTTTTGCAAAAAATGATGTGGAAGGTAAAAAAATTATAGAGTTAGACAGTATTGAAACTTATGGGATAGAGTTTCCAATGCAAAAGAGTGGAGAAAAAAATAAAAATGGATATCCTGTAGGAAATGATGTTACTAGTGATAAAGCTATAAGAGAGGCATTAAATTATGCTATTAATAGACAAGAGTTAGTAGACGGAGTACTAGAAGGATTTGGGGAAGTGTCTACAACAGGACTTGAAAAGATGCCATGGCTTAATGAAGAAACTAAACTAACAGGAGATGCAGACATAGAAAAAGCTAAAAAGATTTTAGCTGATGGAGGATGGAAAGATACAGACTCTGATGGTATTTTAGAAAAAGATGGGACTAAAGCAGAATTTAAACTTCTTTATACTGATGGAAAGTATAGACAAGAACTAGGGCTAGCTGTAGTTGAAGTAGCAAAACAAATAGGAATAAAAATAGATTTAGAAGCTAAAACGTGGGATACTATAGAACCTGAAATTAATTCACAGCCAGTTTTATTTGGATGGGGATCAGGAGATCCATCTGAACTTAATTATCTATATAGTAGCGATGTTATAGGTGTTGGAGTTCCATGGAATAATGCTGGGTATTATAAAAATGAAAAAGTAGATAAAAATATAAAACAAGCATTACAAAGTGAAGATGAAAAAGAAGCAATAGAATTTTGGAAGAAGGCTCAATGGGATGGAGAAACAGGATTTTCAACAAAAGGAGATTGTACATACGCATGGCTTGTAAATGCTGGACACTTATACATAGCAGATGAAAAGTTAAATATAGGTACTCCTGTAGTTCAACCTCATGGAGGAAGAATGCTTGATAACATAACTGAGTGGAAATGGGATAAATAAAAATAAAAGGGCTATTTCAATATTTTGGAATAACCCTTGTTTAGATACAAGACTAATTTTAGTGAGGTATATTTAAAATGTATAACTTGAAAAGTATATGTATGTTTTTGGCTAAAAAAATTATAAAACTAATGACTTTATTAGTAGCTGTATGTGCTCTTACATTTTTATTAATGGAAAAATCTCCAATTGACCCTATAAAAGCATATGTAGGTGCTGATTTAAGTGTAACTCAAAGTCAAAGAGAAGAAATAGAAAAGCATTGGGGATTAGATAAACCACCACTTGAAAGATTTGCTTTATGGTTTAAATCTATATGCGAAGGTGATTTGGGAACTTCTATGATATATAGAAGACCAGTTATAGATGTTATAAGTGAAAAATTTATTGCATCTCTTGCACTTATGGTAGTTGCCTGGACCATTTCTGGAGTATTAGGATTTATAATGGGAGTTGTTTCAGGAGTTAATGAAGGAAAGCTAATAGATAAAATAATTAAAGGCTATTGTTATGTCTTAATTTCAACCCCTACTTTTTGGTTGGGAATTCTATTGATTATGATTTTTTCAGTTAAATTAAAATTATTTCCAATAGGATTAGGAGTTCCAATAGGGGTAGTAGCTAGTGAGGTTACGTTAAAAAGCTTAGCAAAGCATATTATATTGCCAGCATTAACGTTAAGTGTTTTAGGAGTAGCTAATATTTGCTTACATACAAGAGAAAAAGTTATTGAGATTACCAATAGTGATTATATAGTTTTTGCAAAAGCTAGGGGAGAAAGCAAAAAAAGTATAATTTTAAATCATGTTATAAAAAATGTAGCGCTTCCTGCTATAACTCTTCAATTTTTATCTTTTAGTGAGTTATTTGCAGGAACTATATTTGCAGAACAAGTTTTTTCATACCCAGGACTAGGTCAAGCTACAGTAGATGCAGGAATAAAAGGAGATTTTCCTCTTTTGATGGGGATTGTGATAATAAGTTTGATATTTGTATTTACAGGAAATTTAATAGCAGACGTTCTATATAGATTTATAGACCCTAGGGTTAGGGAAGGGAGTATTGAGTAATGGATCAAAGTCAAATCATGGAACAAATAGATAGAAAAATTATTAGATTTAGGATAGGCGCAAGAGAAAAAATATTATTGTCCTTAGTTTTATCTATTATTTTTTTTACAGGAATATTAGTATATGGAAGTTTAATATCAGACGAACAAATTGCCATAAATTTAGCTAATAAAAATTTACCACCAAGCTTAGAATATATATTCGGTACAGATTGGATGGGTAGAGATATGTTTTACAGAACTGTAAAGGGACTTAGTTTAAGTATGAAAATAGGGGTGATAGCATCATTAATAAGTGGAGGTATAGCTTTGATACTTGGTCTTATGGGAGCTGTAATGGGAAAAACAGTAGATAATTTTATTACTTGGATTATAGATTTATCACTTTCAGTTCCTCATGCTATAGTAATAATACTTATATCAATAGCTCTTGGAGGAGGATTAAAAGGAATTGTTATAGGTGTGGCACTTACTCATTGGCCATCACTTACAAGAATAATAAGAGCTGAAGTTTTACAAATAAGGAATTCAGAATATGTAAAAGTGTCTAGGAATTTTGGAAAATCTAACTTATATATTTCTATAAATCATATTTTACCTCATATAATTCCACAACTTTTAATAGGAATAGTACTTATATTTCCACATGCTATATTACATGAAGCATCTATAACATTTTTAGGGTTTGGGCTTGAGCCCCATGAGCCAGCTATTGGAATAATACTGTCAGAAGCTATGAAATATTTAAGTAGTGGTAGATGGTGGCTTGCATTTTTTCCTGGACTTAGCTTAGTGTTAGTTTCATTAATGGTTGATAACATAGGAAAAAATATAAGAAAAATTATAAATCCGAGTCTTATGAATGAATAGGAGTAATGATATGAAAGAGCCAATATTAAAAGTTAAAAATTTAGGGGTTAGTTTTTCTCAATATACAAAAGGATTAAGAAAAAGCAATTTAAAAGTAATAACTAATTTAGATATAGATTTATATAAGGGTGAAATAGTAGCGGTAGTTGGTTCAAGTGGTTCAGGGAAAAGTTTATTAGCACATGCTATTTTAGGAATACTTCCTAAAAATTCTACAACTGAAGGAAGTATAGTTTATGAGAATCAAGAATTAGATAAAAAAAGAAAAGAAAAGTTAAGAGGAAAAGAAATTGTATTGATTCCTCAATCTGTTAATTATTTAGATCCATTAATGAAGGTTTCAAAACAAGTAAAACTTTCTATAGATAACAAAAAAGAAGCAGATAAAATACAGAGAAATATTTTTTCTAAATATGGTTTAAGTAAAAAAGTAGATAGTATGTATCCTTTTCAATTATCTGGAGGAATGGCTAGAAAAGTATTATTGTCAAGTGCTTTAGTTAGCAATACAAAAGTAATAATAGCAGATGAACCGACACCTGGACTAGATGAAATATCTTTAAATGAAGCATTAGGTCATTTTAGAGATCTTGCTAATATCGGGTGTGCTGTACTTATGATAACTCATGATATTGAAGCTGCTTTAAAAGTTGCTGATAAGATTGCTGTATTTTATGCGGGTACAACTTTAGAAATTGCAAATGTAGAAGATTTTAAAGATGGAATTGAAAATTTAAGGCATCCATATACAAAATCACTTTATAAAGCTTTACCTCAAAATGAATTTAAGGGGATAAAAGGATCGCAACCTCAACCTAATAAACTTCCAGAAGGATGTTTATTTTATGAAAGATGTGATATTAAAACAAAAGAATGTAGCTATAATAAACCAGAAATGAAGTCATTAAGAGGTGGAAAGGTGAGATGTATTCATGCAACTTAAAGCTAGTAATATAAGTTTTAAATATAAAAATAGTGAAAAATATATTTTAGAAAATATTGATTTTGAAATAAATAGTGGAGAAATAGTGGGACTTATTGCACCAAGTGGATTTGGAAAAACTACTTTTGCAAAAATACTTTCAGGATATGAAAAAAATTTTAGTGGAGATATAAGTATTGATGGGAAAAAAATAAATAAATCTTATAATCCGATTCAACTTATATTGCAACATCCAGAAAAAGCTGTTAACCCAAAATGGAAGATGAGTAAGATTTTAAAAGAAGCCTTCAATCCATCAAAAGATTTACTAGATAATATGGGAATAAAAGAAGAATGGCTAAATAGGTGCCCAAATGAATTGTCTGGTGGGGAATTACAAAGATTTTGTGTTATAAGAGCATTGTCAAAAGAAACTAAATTTTTAATAGCTGATGAGATGACGACTATGTTAGATGCAATAACCCAAGCTCAAATTTGGGATGTAGTATTAGATTATGCTAAAAAGAATAATATAGGAATTATTGTTATAAGCCATGAAAAATTTCTAATAGATAGGATTTGTGAAAGAGTAGTAAATTTAGAAAAGTTTAAAGTTAAAAATTCCAATTAAATATGCACTTTAATTAAATGCTATATTGAATTTTTTATGGAATATATTTTTGCATATATGTTGATACTTAAATATTTATTTGATAAGATTTAAGTTAGAAATACATATCAAAATCATTTCAATGACATTTTAAATACATCATAAATAAAGTTAAACTATTAAAAAGTGGGGGTCTTTATTATGAGTAGAAAATATGTAGCAGAACCATTTAAAATTAAAATGGTGGAACCTATCAAAATGACAACAAGAGAAGAAAGAGAAGAAAAAATAGCAAGTGCAAATTACAATTTATTTTCATTAAAAGCAGACGATGTATACATAGACTTATTAACAGATAGTGGAACAGGTGCTATGAGTTCTAAACAATGGGCAGCAGTTATGTTAGGAGATGAATCTTATTCAGGTGCAAGTAGCTACTTTAAGCTAGTAGATGCAGCCAAAGATATATTTGGATATGAATATATACAACCTGTTCATCAAGGAAGAGCTGCAGAAAAAGTATTGGTGCCTTTATTTGTAGAAACTGGTAAATACGCAATTTCAAATATGCATTTTGACACAACGAGAGCACATGTTGAACTTACAGGTGCAAAGGCTATAGACTGTGTAGTTCCTGAAGCTTTAGATACAGTAAAGTATGCTCCATTTAAAGGAAATATGGATGTTAATAAAATGGAAGAACTTATAAATGAGTTTGGAGCAAGAAATGTAGGAGTTATAATAATGACTGTTACAAATAATACAGCTGGTGGGCAGCCTGTATCTATGCAAAACATGAGAGAAACATATGAAGTTGCTAAAAAATATAATATACCAGTTCTTATAGATGCAGCTAGATATGCAGAAAATGCATATTTTATAAAAACTAGAGAGCCAGGATATGAAGACAAATCTATAAAAGAGATAGTTAGAGAGATGTTTAGTTATGGAGATATGATGACTATGAGTTCTAAAAAAGATGCCATAGTTAATATGGGAGGACTTATAGGCATAAAAGAAAATGAAGAGTTATATGACAATATAAAAGCTCGTACAATATCATTTGAAGGATTTGTATCTTATGGAGGATTAGCAGGACGTGATTTAGAAGCTTTATCTGTAGGTTTATATGAAGGTATAGACTATGACTATTTAAAATATAGAATTGGACAAATGGAATATTTAGCAAGCAGACTTGATGAAGCTGGCATAGCTTATCAATCACCAGTTGGAGGGCATGCAGTATTTATAGATGCTAAAAAATTATTGCCTCATATACCGTATTATCAGTTTCCTGCTCAAGCATTAGCTATAGAATTATATAAAGAAGCTGGAATAAGAACTTGTGATATAGGATCATATATGCTAGATAATGACCCTGTTACAGGAGAGCAACGTCAATCAGAGCTTGAACTAACTAGACTTGCTGTACCAAGAAGAGTATATACCCAAGCTCACTTAGATGTTATAGTGGAAGCGCTTATATCTATAAAGGAAAGAGCAAATGATATAAAAGGATATGAAATAACTTGGCAACCAAAAGTTTTAAGACACTTTACATCAAAACTTAAGCCAGTAAAATAATAATAAATAAACATAAAACAGGCATAATGTAATTTTGCATTATGCTTGTTTTATGTTTATTTTGGGTAAATATCTGTATAAGAAAAGAAAATGATATATAATGAAGTTATTAATATTTAATTGGAGATGATAACTTGAAAGCGTACAATGATATATTAGAAAATCAAAGTCAATACATAAATTCAGTTGGAATTATAGAAGTAGAAGACAGAATAAAAGCCTTAAGAAATTTAAAAGATACTATAAAAAAATATGAAAAAGACATATTAGATGCATTATATAAAGACTTAGGAAAATCTGAGTTTGAAGGATATACAACAGAAGTGGGATTTATTTATAGGTCTATAAATCATACATTAAAAAATATTAGAAAGTGGAATAAAATAAAAAGAATAAAAAATGATATAGCTCAAATTCCTGGTAAATCTTATGTATATAATTGTCCTTATGGAAATGTTTTAATAATAGGACCGTATAATTATCCATTTCAACTTACAATTGAACCGCTAATAGGAGCTATTGCAGGAGGGAATACTGCGGTTATAAAACCTTCAGAATATACGGTAAACGTTGAGGCGATACTAGTAAAAATTATTAAAGAATGCTTTGAATCTAAGTATATAGATATTGTAATAGGAGATTATACTGTAAATAGTAAATTATTAGATTTAAATTTTGATTATATATTTTTTACAGGAAGCGTCAATGTAGGAAAAATTGTGATGGAAAAAGCTAGTAAGAACTTAATTCCTATAACTTTAGAATTAGGAGGAAAGTCTCCTACGATAGTAGATAAAAGTGCAAAATTAGATATAAGTGCTAAACGTATAGTTTGGGGTAAGTTTACTAATGCAGGTCAGACTTGCGTTGCACCAGATTACCTATTAGTACATGAAGACATATATGATAAGTTTATAGATACACTAAAAAATACAATAAATGAATTTTATGGTAATGATATAAAAGGAAATAAAGAATTTGGACGTATAGTAAACAGTCGTCATATGAACAGGTTAAAAAATATATTAGATAAAGATAAAGAAAAGATAATATTTGGTGGAGATATAGATATGAAAGATAGATATATTTCACCTACTATATTATCTAATGTTAATTACAATGATACTGTTATGGAAGATGAGATATTTGGACCAATAATGCCTATTATAAAATATAAGGATATGGATGATATTAGGTTTTATATGAATTTATATCCTAATCCATTAGCACTGTATGTATTTAGTGAAAATAAAAGTTTTAGCGAATATGTTATAAAGAATTTTACATTTGGAGGAGGATGTATAAATGATACTATAACTCACGTTGCTTCTACAAATATTCCTTTTGGAGGAGTTAAAACTTCTGGAATAGGAAGATATCATGGTTACAATAGTTTTAAAACTTTTACATATGAGAAAGGAATAGTAAAAAGAAATAGCAAAATAGATATAAGTTTAGTTTTTCCACCATATAAAGATAAAATAAAATTAATTAAAAAAGTTATGAAATAAGATTTAATGTAAAAAACTAACTGTATTTGTTTTTAAAATAAGAGAAAACTAAAAGTGATTATATATAAATTTTAGTTGGAGGTGCTTATTTTGAAAAATAATTCATTTTTAAGCGGTGTAAAGGGATTGTTCAAAGAAATGCTTTATATGGAAAGCGAAAATACAAATACAGATAGAGAGAAGATAGTTGAAGTTGATAAATATGGAAATAAAACTACTTACTATAAAGCAGGAGCAGGACCTGATAAACCTAATGATATGAATAATACATTTAAATAATAATTTTAATAAAGAACCATATTTAAACAAATTACAATTTATTTAAATATGGTTCTTATTTTGTAAAGGTATATAATTTACGAAATATTAACTAAAAAAGTCTTATTTTAACCATATTTTAATTAAAAAATAACAGTTAACATTCTCTTAACAATATATTAACACTTAGTTAACAGAAACTTACATTTCTTAACATTCGCTTAACTAAAATTAACAAAATATTTGGTAAAATTAAATTAACAAATGAGTTAACAAAAGAAACAGTGGATTTATAAGGAGGAAAAATAAGTGGAATTAGCAATAAATCTAATGGGAGGATTGGGGCTTTTCTTATATGGTATGAACCTTATGGCAGATGGGCTTCAAAAATCAGCGGGAGATAAATTAAAGAAAATAGTAGGAATGTTAACTAGTAACGTCCTAATGGGAGTTCTAGTAGGAGCAGTTGTTACAGCAATTATACAAAGTAGTAGTGCGACTACAGTTATGGTAGTTGGGTTTGTTAATGCAGGAATTATGACATTACCTCAAGCAATAGGGGTTATAATGGGTGCTAATATAGGAACAACTATGACAGCACAATTAGTTTCATTTAACTTAGAAGGTATGGCGCCAGTTGCGTTAGGTATAGGTATAATAATATATTTATTTTCAAAGAAAGAAAAAAGCAAGACAATTGGTGAAATATTAATAGGATTTGGTATATTATTTACAGGTATGGAGTTCATGAAAGATGCAGTAGGTCCTTTAGCTGAATATAAAGGATTTACAGATGCGTTAGTTAGCTTTGGTCAACATCCAGTACTTGGAGTATTAATGGGATTCGGTATAACAGCAGTTGTTCAAAGTTCAAGTGCTTCTATGGGTATGTTACTAGCACTTGCATCTCAAGGATTAATACCATTAACAGCAGCATTACCGATACTATATGGAGATAACATAGGTACTTGTGTAACTTCTTTATTATCTAGTATAGGTGCGAGTAGAAATGCAAAAAGAGCAGCATTTATGCATTTAACTTTCAATGTTTTAGGTACTTTAATATTTATGGTATTCTTAACAAAACCTATAAGTATGCTTGTAACTAGTTGGGACCCAACAGATGTAAGTAGACAGATAGCTAATGCACATACATTATTTAATGTTATAAATGTTATAATATTACTTCCATTCTCTAAATTAATAGTAAAACTTACTATGAAACTTATACCAGAAAGAGAAGAAGAAATAGAAAAAACAAAAACTGTTCATTTTATAGATGAAAGAATGTTAGAAACTCCATCAATAGCATTATCAAATACGGTTAAAGAAACTTTAAGAATGGGTGAAAAAGCTAAAGGGTCTTTAAATAATGCGATGGAAGGATTTTTAGAAAAATCAAGAACTAAAATAGATAGTTCTTTTGAAGAAGAAAAGGTAGTAAATAGTTTACAAAAAGGTATATTAAACTACCTATTAAAACTATCTAAGACATCATTAAACGATGATTCAAGAGAAAGTGTAGACTTATTATTTAACACTGTAAATGACATCGAAAGAGTTGGAGACCATGCAGAAAATATAGCAGAATTAGCTACAAAAGTTATCGATGGAAACTTAACTATGTCTAAAGAAGGTGCTAAGGAATTAAATGAAATATATCAAAAGGTTATAGAAACATACAGTAGTGCATTATCATGTATGGAAAACTCAGATGTAGACTTAGCTTGTAAAGTTATAAAAATGGAAGAACAAGTAGATATGATGGAAAAAAGCTGCAGAGCTAATCATATGAGAAGATTAAATGAAAGTTCATGTAATGTAGATGCTGGAGTTATATACTTAGACTTAATAAGTAATTTAGAAAGAGTATCTGATCACTCAGCTAATATTGCTCAACAAGTAATAAAAGCAAACAATAAAAACTTCGCATAGTATGTATAAAAATAAAGTCCCCGGTAAAAATAAAGGGACTTTATTTTTATTTATTTAAAATTAAACTATAAAAAATATTAAAATTTAAAATAAGTATTGTATTATTAAGTAAAAAAATGTAAAATATACACATAATATAGTGTGTATTAAATTAATAAAGTATGAACTAAATATATAGTTAATGTGAATATAAATATATACTTATAAAAAAATATATATGTAAGGAATAAATAGTATATCAGTTATATACACATATAAACTATTCAATAATATGAAAATAAGAAATTACTAATAAAAGTATAGAAAAATAAAAGTCGATAATTAAAGGAGATTATTATTATGTCAATGGGAGCACCAACACCACATAACAATGGAAAATTAGGAGATATAGCAGAAACAGTACTATTACCAGGAGATCCATTAAGGGCTAAATTTATAGCTGAGAATTTTTTAGAAGATGTAGTTCAATATAATACTGTAAGAGGAATGAATGGATATACTGGATATTACAACGGGAAAAAAATATCTGTACAAGGAACAGGTATGGGATGTCCATCTATAGGAATATATACATATGAATTAATACATTTTTATGGAGTAAAAAATCTTATAAGAATAGGTTCTGCAGGAGCGTTACATGAAGATTTAAAAATGCATGATATAGTTATAGGTATGGGATCATGTACAGATTCTAACTATGCATCACAATACAATTTACCTGGAACTTTTGCACCAGTAGCTAGTTACGAGTTACTTAGCAAAGCTGTAGAAGTTGCTAAGAGCCAAGGTGTTGAACCTAAAGTTGGTAATATATTATGTAGTGATGTTTTCTATGGAGATGAAGGTTTAGACTCTTTAGCAAAATGGACTAAGATGGGAGTTTTAGCAGTAGAAATGGAATCAGCTGCACTTTATATGAATGCTGCAAGAGCTGGAGTGAATGCTCTTTGTATATTAACAATATCTGACTGTCCTTTTAAAGGAGAGGCTACAACTGCAATGGAAAGACAAACTGCATTTACAAGAATGATGAATATAGCTTTAGAATTAGCTTAATAATATAAAGAAAAACTCCGATTTACATGTTATCATGTAAATCGGAGTTTTTTATGTTTAAGGAAATTAAGATTAAAAAATAATATTTTTGAGCAATGAGTGAAGTCGTTGGAGATGGGAGCGAAGCGAATTTTTTACTTGTAGAATTATGGAAATAATTATGCTAATATTATACTGATGAATAATTAAATCTAGGTTTTATAATTAAAAGGGAATGATGTGGAAATCATCAACAGCCCCCGCTACTGTAAATATGGACGAGTCTTTAATAACCACTGAGGTTTTGCTTTGGGAAGGGAAAGATGAGGATGAAATATAAGTCAGGAGACCTGCCTAGATTAAGAACTTTCGGAGGGAGAGCAAGATGAAAATATCAAAAAAAATAAAGTTAGGTTTGCTTAGTTTATGTATAGGGCTAAGTATTGTAGGGTGCAGCAATGTGGATTCTACTAAACAAGAAAATAAGGAAAATAGTACGAAGAAGCAAGTCAGTGAAAGTGATGGCTATTATCCAGTGACTATAACTACTCATAATTATAATAAAGATGAGGTTAAAATTACTATAAAAGAAAAACCTAAGAAAGTATTAGCGGTCTACCAAGATTCTGTAGAAACTATGTTAGCATTAGGGCTAGAAGACAATATGGTTGCGGCAGCAGGATTAGACCATAAAGTGAAAGAAGAATACAAAGATGGATTTAGCAAAGTTAAATATCTAGATGAATTTACACCATCTAAAGAAACTGCAGTAATGTTACAACCAGACTTAATACTAGGGTGGTATTCTTTATTTTCTGATAAAAATCTAGGAGATGTAAGTTACTGGCATGATAAGGGTGTAAATACATATATGGCTATAAATAGTGGGGCTGTTGAACCCAAAACTATAAAAAATGAATGTGATGACATATTAAACATAGGTAAAATATTTAATGTTGAAGATAAAGCTCAAAAGATTGTTGATAATATAAATAATCGTGTTAAAGAAGTTGTAGATTCTGAAAAGGGAAAAAAACAACCTACAACTGTAATTGTAGAATTTTATGATGACAAAATAAATGGATATGGAAAAAGCACATTAGGTGGAGATATGGTAACTAAGCTTGGAGCAAAATTATTAAATGAAAAAGGTAATTCTCTAAGTAAAGAAGACTTAATAAATCTAAATCCAGATAGTATATTTGTAGTTTATATGGATAGAGGAGATAAAAATGTACCTAAAGAAACTAAAGATTTAATAATGAAAGATAATACACTAAAGAGTTTAAATGCTGTAAAAAATAATAGAGTATATCCTATAGAACTAGGGGAAATGTATTGTAGTGGTATAAGAACGATAGATGGAATAGAGACTTTTGCAAATGGACTTTATCCAAGTGACAAATAGAAGGAAGGATATTAACATATGCAATCAATAAAAAAAATAGAACAAAATAATGATGATATAGGCTTTGTAAAAACAAAGCCTATATATATTGGAATTATAATAATGCTTCTTATAGCTTTGGTAGTATCTATTTTTATTGCTGTAACTATAGGTAGTAGTGATATTTCGATAAAAGAAGTATATGAAATAATAACATTTAGATTATTTAATATTGGGGATGCAAAAGTTTTATCTAATGGAGCTATTCATGATGTAGTGTGGTTAATTAGATTACCTAGAATAGTTCTTGCTATATGTGTAGGTATAGGACTATCTGTATCAGGCGTAGTAATGCAGGCGGTTGTTAAAAATCCATTAGCAGATCCATATATATTAGGCGTTTCATCAGGAGCATCATTAGGAGCTACGATAGCTATAATGCTTGGCTTTACAACAATATTAGGAAGTAATTCTATAGGGATATTTGCATTTATCGGAGCGTTTTTAGTTTCTATGTTAGTTTTAATAATATCTAACACGGGAGGTAGGTCGAATTCTACTAAGTTACTCTTGGCAGGAATGGCATTAAGTTCTGTATGTAGTGCATTTTCTAGTTTTATTATATATTTAAAAAATGATGCAGAAGGAATGAAAAATATTACATTCTGGCTTATGGGAGGCTTAGGAGGAGCTAAGTGGGATGAAATTGCTTTTATACTTCCTTTAATGATAATAGGGACTATATTCTTTATAAGTCAATATAGAATACTTAATTTGATGTTGCTTGGAGATGAAGTATCTGTAACATTAGGAACAGATTTGCATAAATATAGACAAATATATCTTATAGTAACATCTCTTATAATAGGGCTAGTAGTATACTCATCAGGAATGATAGGATTTGTAGGATTAATTATACCTCATATAGTTAGAATATTTTTTGGGACAGACCATAAAAAAATATTACCTATATCAGCATTAACAGGTGCTATATTTTTAATATGGGCAGATGTATTATCAAGAATAGTTATAAAAAATGCTGAATTGCCAATTGGGATTTTAATATCTATGATAGGTGCACCTTGTTTTGTTTATTTAATGATAAAAAAATCTTATGGATTTGGAGGTGTTAATTAATGGAATTGAAAACTAAAAATATTGGATTTGAGATAGATAAAAAAGAAATATTGAAAAATATAAATATAGATATTGGAAATAAAGAATTTGTTGGTATAATAGGACCTAATGGGAGTGGTAAATCAACTTTACTTAAGTGCATATATAGAAATTTAGCACCTAGCAAAGGAAGTATATATATTGATGAGAAGAATCTTATGGATATGAGTATGAAGGAGAGTGCTAAAAAAATTGGAGTTGTGTCTCAACATAATTACCACAGTTTCGATTTTAGTGTCTTGGATATGGTTCTTATGGGAAGAGCTCCCTATAAAAAACTTATGGAACGAGATACGAAAAAAGATTTTGATATAGTATATGAAGCTATTGATAAAGTTAATATTAGACATTTGATAGATAGAAGTTTTAATAGCTTATCTGGAGGAGAACAACAAAGAGTTATATTAGCAAGAGCATTAGCACAAAGTACAAAATGTTTAATATTAGATGAACCAACTAATCATTTAGACATTAAGTATCAATTGCATCTTATGGAAATTGTTAAAAGTTTAAATATAGAAGTTATAGCAGCTATACATGATTTGAATATAGCGGCGATGTATTGTGATAAAATATATGTTTTAAAAGATGGCAATATAGTAGATTATGGCACACCTAAAAATGTTCTAACAAAGAAATTAATTAAAGACGTGTATGGTGTAGATGCTAAAGTTATTGAAGATGAAGAAGATAATACTATAAATATTATGTATAAAACAAAAAAATTAAATTTAGAAAGTTTATTATAAACAGCAAATGAAAAAAAGAGTTATGAATAATATTAATTATTCATAACTCTTTTTTATATTTTAAAAAAAGTTTAGCGTACATATACATGCAAGATTGATTTGATTAAATAAAAGTGTTGGAAAAACTTAAAAATAGAGTTAGTTATACTAAACTAACAAAAAATTAATATAAACAAAAGATTAGTTATACTAAACTGATAGAAAATTAATATAAACAAAAATAGAAGGTAAGATATATAACTATTGAAAATACTTGAACTGAAAAGATTGATAAAAAATATAAAAAAATATAAAAAAACACTTGCAAAAAAATGAAAACTTAATATAATAAATATTGTGAGTTTAATAAAACTAAATTTTATAAATAGAAATAATAATCTTTAAGTTGTGGATTAAATATATAGATAAATAGAAAGGAGGATTAAATTGGAAGCTATAGGCAAAAAATTAGATAGTGAATTTATAGATTCATCTAAGTTAAGTCATAAGCAAGTACCACTTTTAAGTTCACTAAAAGATTATTCTAAAAAAGATATAGCTTGCTTTGATGTACCAGGGCATGTTAGAAATCAAGGTGTAGAAATATTAAATGAATATTATGGAGAAGATTTAATGAGAATGGATATAAACTCATCTCCATTAATGGATAATGTATCTAATCCTAAAGGAGTTATAAAGTCAGCTCAAGAACTACTTGCTGATGCATATAACTGTGATGATGCTTTTTTTATAACGAATGGAACTACAGGTGCTATACATGCAATGATTTTAAGCGTTATAAAACCAGGAGAGAAACTACTTCTTCCAAGAAATATTCATAAGTCAGTTATAAACGCACTTATAATGAGTGGGGGAGAACCGGTATTTATACAACCTGAATTTGATAATAATTTAGGTATAAGTTTAAATATAAAACCTAAAGATGTAGAATATGCACTTAAAGAAAATACTGGTATAAAAGCGTTATTCTTACTTAATCCTACTTACTATGGAGCATGTAGTGATTTAGCTGAAATAATTAAGGTATGTCATAAGGAGAATGTTTTAGTGCTAGTAGATGAAGCTCATGGAGCACATTTCCCGTTTCATGAAGACTTACCTCCATCGGGGATGGAGTTAGGAGCAGATATGTCAGCAGTAAGTATACACAAAACTGGAGGGGCATTAACTCAAGCATCAGCATTACTTTTAAATAATGATAACATAAGTTCATGTAAGGTACTTCAAAGTATAAACATGTTACAATCTACATCAGCATCATATATACTTATGAGCAGTATTGATGGGGCTAGATCTAATTTAGTATTAAATGGTGAAAAACAATTGGCGAAGGCTTTAAATCTTTCGAGATATGCAAAGGCTAGGCTTAATAAAATAAAGGGTATAAAAGTAGTTTCAACTGAAAACTTACACAGAGACAGTGTTAAATTTATAGATGAAACTAAGCTTTGTATAAATGTAAGAGGACTTAACTTAACAGGACTTGAAGTTTATGATTTACTGTACAAAGAGTTTAAAGTTCAAGTAGAACTAGGTGATTTATACAATATATTAGCGCTAATATCTATAGGAACTACAAAGTCAGATATAGATAGACTTATAGACTCATTAGAAATAATAGCAAAGTTACATAAGAAAAATCGAGAAATAAAAAACATAAAAATAAAACAGATAAATCCAATATTAAAGTTTAATCCAAGAGATGCTTTTTATAAAGAAAAGGAAATGATTTTGATTGATGAATGTATTGGAAAAATATCAGGAGAATCTATAATGGCATATCCACCTGGAATTCCGATTGTAACTCCTGGAGAAGAGATAACACAGGAAATTATAGATTATATAAAAATATTAAAATATAATAATGCATATTTAAGTGATATGCAGGATAAAGAATTAAATTATATATTAGTTATAAAAGATTAAATTCAAATTTAAATAGGGAGAGTGACAGAAATGAAATTTGAAACTTTAGGAAGACACATACTAGTGGAGTATTATAATTGTGATGAAGAAATACTTAGAGATCCTAGACTTATAGAAAAATATATGAACGATTCAGCGTTAAATGCAAAAGCAACTATAGTTGATTCAGTATTTCATCATTTTAACCCATGGGGAGTTTCTGGAGCAGTTATAATAGCAGAATCTCACTTAACTATACACACATGGCCAGAATATGGGTATGCAGCAGCAGATTTCTTTACTTGTGGAGATATAGATCCATGGAAAAGTTTTGAAATGTTAGAAGAATTATTAAAAGCTGAAAGAAGTGAATCTACAGAAATACCAAGAGGATTAACTTCTAAAATACAAAAATACGCAAAAAAAGATTTAGGTAATATTACTCATAAGCCACAAGACGAACAAGAAGCTATATAAATAAAAATCACCTAAATAAAAAATAAATAAATAAAAAATTAAATTCAGAAATAAGTATAACATACAAATATAAAACAGTCAAAAAACGACAAAAAAACCAAAAACATATAAATAAAAAATTAAATTCAAAATACGGAGGACTAGACTATGGAACTTTGGTATACAGAAGAGTGGACAGATAATGTTCGTTTCTCAATAAAGGTAGATAAACATCTTTTCAGCGATAAGTCTGATTTTCAACAAGTAGATGTATTTGAAAGCAAGGAATTTGGAAAGTTCTTAACTTTAGATGGACTTATGATGGTAAACTACAAAGATGAGTTTATATATCATGACATGATAGTTCATACACCGATGGCTACTAATATGAATATAAAAAATGTATTAGTTATAGGTGGTGGAGATGGAGGAACAGTAAGAGAACTTACTAGATATCCTCAAATAGAAAAAATAGATATGGTTGAAATAGATAAAATGGTAGTAGATGTATCTAGAAAATATATAGATATATGTGCATGTAAATTAGATGATCCGAGAGTAAATTTATACTTTGAAGATGGAGTTGCTTTTGTAAAAAATTCAAAAGATAAAAGCTATGACTTAATAATAGTTGATTCAACAGACCCTATAGGACCAGGAGAAGGACTATTCTCTATCGATTTTTACAATGATTGCTACAGAGTATTAAGTGATGAAGGTATACTTGTTAACCAAAATGAAAGTCCATATTTTGACTTTAACGCTAAAGAAATGAAAAGAGCTAATGAAAAAATAACAAACTTATTTCCAATAGCTAGAGTTTATCAAGCGCATATACCAACTTATCCATCAGGACATTGGTTATTTGGATTTGCCTCTAAAAAATATGATCCAATAAAAGACCAAAATAAAGAAGCTTGGGAAAAATTAAATCTAAAAACTAAATACTACAATAGTAACATACATCAAGGTGCATTTATGTTACCTCAGTATGTAGTGGATATGTTAAATGAAAAATAAATTTTTTAATACACCTACATTCATGTCTATGGATGATAGTTATGAAGAAAGTAATTTAGTAGTATTTGGAGCTGGATTTGATGGAACAACTTCAAATAGACCAGGAACTAGATTTGCAAGTACAGCTATGAGACCAGAGTTTTATGGACTTGAAACTTATAGCCCTATACTTAATTTAGATATGGATGATTATAAAATATGTGATATTGGGGACTTAGAACTTAGTATAGGAAATACTGATATTGTTTTAGATGAAATATATGAAGGTACTAAACAAATTGTAAAAGATAATAAGGTACCATTTATGATAGGTGGGGAGCATTTAGTAACATTACCTGCATTTAAAGCTGTACATGATAAATATAAAGATATTTATGTTTTGCATTTTGATGCACATACAGATTTAAGAGATGAGTATAATAATAATAAAAACTCACATGCTACAGTTATAAAACGTATTTGGGATATTATAGGGGATAATAAAATATATCAATTTGGTATAAGATCGGGAACTAAAGAAGAGTTTGAGTTTTCTTTAAAAGATAAACATACATACATGGAAACTCATACTATAGATACATTTGAAGAAATAATTAAAAGCTTAGATGGGAAAAATATATATCTAACTATAGATTTAGATGTACTTGACCCATCAATATTCCCTGGAACTGGAACTTTAGAACCAGGAGGAATTACTTACAAAGAATTTGAAAGTATATTTAAAATACTTAAAAATTCAAATATAAATTTAGTTGGATGTGATATTGTAGAACTTAGTCCAGACTATGATAATACTAGTGTTTCTACAGTTACAGCATGTAAAATTTTAAGAGAATTAACACTTGTTATAAGCGATAAAATAAATAGATAAACTCAGGAGGAAAATTAAATGGCAAAACACTTATTTACTTCAGAATCAGTTACAGAAGGTCATCCAGATAAAATATGTGACCAAATATCTGATGCTATATTAGATGCACTTTTAGAAAATGATCCACAAGCTAGAGTTGCTTGTGAGACTACAGTTACTACAGGACTTGTATTAGTTGCCGGGGAAATAAGTACTAATACATATGTAGATATACCTAAATTAGTTAGAGAAACAGTAAAAGAAATAGGATATACAAGAGCTAAGTATGGATTTGATGGAGATACTTGTGCTGTTATAACTTCTATAGATGAACAATCATGCGACATAGCTATGGGAGTTGATGAAGCTTTAGAAAATAGAAGCGGAGAATTAACAGAAGATGAAATAGAAAAAATAGGAGCTGGAGATCAAGGTATAATGTTTGGTTTTGCATGTAATGAAACTGAAGAATTAATGCCACTTCCAATATCTCTTGCTCATAAATTATCAAGAAGATTAACAGAAGTTAGAAAAAATGGAGAGTTAGATTATCTAAGACCTGATGGAAAAACTCAAGTAACTGTTGAATATGATGGAAATAAAGCAGTTAGAGTTCATACAGTTTTAATATCTACACAACATAGTGAAGATGTAGATAATGAGACTATAAGAAGAGATTTAGTAGAAAAAGTTATAAAGGCAGTTATACCAGCAGAACTTTTAGATGAAGAAACTATGATTTATATAAATCCAACAGGAAGATTCGTTATAGGAGGACCTCAAGGAGATACAGGTCTTACAGGAAGAAAAATAATAATAGATACATATGGTGGATACTCTAGACATGGAGGAGGAGCTTTCTCAGGAAAAGACCCTACAAAAGTTGATAGATCAGCAGCTTATGCAGCTAGATATGTTGCTAAAAATATAGTAGCAGCAGGACTTGCAGATAAGTGTGAGATAGAGTTAGCATATGCAATAGGTGTTGCAAGACCATTATCTATATTTATAGATACATTTGGAACTGGAAAAGTAAGTGAAGAAAAACTTGTTGAATTAGTAAACAAAAACTTCGACTTAAGACCAGGAGCTATAATAAGAGATTTAGATTTAAGAAAACCAATGTACAAAAACGTAGCAGCTTATGGACATTTTGGTAGAACAGATTTAGATTTACCATGGGAAAGAACTGATAAAGCTGATACTTTAAAAGAACAAGCAAATATGTAGAACTTATATATAAAATAAGAAGAACTATATCTAAATGATATAGTTCTTCTTATTTTAGAATTGAAATTTAGCATAGTAAGTTAAAAATAAAAATGCAATAAAAAAATCTATATTATCAAAATATAGATTTTTTTATTGCATTTTACGGTAGCTAAATTTCCATATATTGGTATAATTTAAATTGGGGCTTGAATGATATAAGGTAATTTTATACAAAAAATAACTTTATATCATGTTTTGTTTTTAAATTAAGAAAATATTAAAGGGAGAAAATGTTTATGAAAAAAATTATATTATGGGGAGTGCTAAGTGTAATTACATTATTTATAGTAGGGTGTACATCGACGAAAACTGTAGATGTAAATGTACTTGCAACTACCGATTTGCATGGGGTAATACCGTATGACTTAGTTTCGTATGTAAAAAAAGAAAAAGAGAAAGATGAAAATGTGACCTTGGTAGATGCAGGTGATTTTTGTGGTTCTGAATTTGGATCATCTGAAGATATGGATAAGTTTTGGAAACAGCATTATGAAGATGTGGAAAAAGGCGATGTAGAATATAGAGAAATACCTCTTGCTAAAGAAATAAAAGAAGCAGGCTTTGACACAGTAACTTTAGGAAATCATGAATTTTTAAATAGTAAAGAAGAGTTAGACAATATGATTTCTGACTTTGAAAAGCAAGGCGTAAGTGTATTATCTGCAAATACATATAATCAAAATGGAAGTAGCTATACAAAACCATACATTATAAAAGAAATTGAAACTCCTGAAGGAAATGTAAAATTAGGAATACTAGGACTTACAATTAAAGAAGTTGGAGAAAGTAGAGAATGGGTAGATGATAAACTAGTAAAAGCTAAATCTTTAGAGCTTAAAGATCAAAAAAGTTACAAAGGTGAACTTTACATGAATGATTTAATAGAAGATGCTAAAAAATGGGTTAAAACAATGAAAGAAAAGGACAAGCCAGATGTTATAATAGCTGTTGCACATACTGGTGAAAAACCTAAAAAACCAAGACATCCAGGAAATAGAATTCAAGATTTAGCTACTCAAGTTGACGGAATTGATGCTATTGTAGCAGGGCATAATCATGTTCAAATAAAACAACATGACTATGAAAATAAATCTGGAGAAAAAGTTATAGTTACAGAACCTGGAAAACATGGAGAATGTATATCTAAAATTAATTTAAAATTAGAAAAAGATAAAGATAATTGGAAAGTTATAGATAAATCAAGTGATATAGTTCAATTTGAAGAAAGTGAAAAAAATATAAATGAGTTATGTGATAATGTAGGTATGTTTGGAGTAGGTATATATGAAAATGCAGATAAGATAGGAGAAAAAGTAAGCTTAAGTAAAATAACACCTTTTAAGTGGGATAAGATGTATGTATTTAAAGTTGGAACTCCTAGAGATAAAATTTATGATAAAGCAGGATATAAATTTTTAAATATTACTGAAAGTGAAACTATTAATCAATATATACTTATGGATGGCAAAAAAGTAGTTTATTATTCAGGTTTTGAAGATGAAATGGTACCATATCGTTTAAAGTTTAATAATGCTAAATTTAAAGATGATATGTTTACTATAGAACCTGGAAAAAATGATTATTTTATAATTAATAAAAGTAAAAGAATTTTAATTTTCAATGTGGAGGAAAAGGAATTAAAGGAGGAAACAATAGATTTAGATTATGTAGTTAATTAACAAAATTTAATAATAATATAAAAAGGAGTATTGCTAAAAAGCAATGCTCTTTTTTACTATAGAATAATTAAATGGGAAAAATTTAGGGTATACAATAATAGTTAAAATATTTATAATAAAATATTATGTATAGATAAATACAGTAAAAAAATGCAATATGCACTAGGAGATGATAGACTTGAAACCTACAAAACTAGGAATGAGAACAATCAAAACGGGTATTGCGGTAATGTTTTGCGTATTATTGGGAACTCATGCTATCGTACAAAAACCATTTTACTGTGCTATAGCGTGTGTAATATCGCTTCAAGACACTGTAAAAGGGTCTATGAAAGTTGGGTTTAATAGAGTGAAAGGTACTGTCGTAGGGGGAATAATAGGATTTTTATTTGCATTAATACAGCCAGGAGAACCTATTTTATGTGGGATAGGTGTAATACTTACAATTTATATATGTAATAACTTAAAGATAAGCTCTGTAGTTGTGTCTTGTATAACATTTTTAGCGATACATTTAGGTGTTGGAACATATAATCCAATGTATTACTCTATACACAGGGTTATAGACACATCAGTAGGGGTTACAATAGCTGTTACTATAAACTATTTAATAGCTAGACCTAACTATATGGGTAAAACTATTGATGAATTTAAAAATATAGAAAAAGACACAATAAATTTTATAGAGTCTAAGATTTTAAATAGAGAAAAGTTAAATATAGAATTACTAAAAAAAGATATACAAAAGCTAGAGAAAATATACTCAAAGTTATATGGAGAGTTAGCTTATAATCCTAGTCAAAAAGATTCTATAGATATAGAAAGATTTGAACAAATATTAGATACATGTAGAGAAATATATTTTCATATGCAATCTATAGAATTACTTGAAAAAGAGTTATACTTAAGCGAAAGAAACTATGAAAGATTAAAAGAGTTATACGATGTAGAGGAAATTAACTTTAGTGTTGAAAATGAAAAAAGTCCTGTATTTAACTATCATTTAGGCAAAATAATAGAACTAGTAGAAACTCTTAAAGAATTTAATGAGTTAAATGTATGTGCTGTATAAAGTAATGAAGAAATAGGAGTAAACATATGAAGTTTTTAAAGAAAAAAACAAGTATAGTTATTTTAATGATTGTACTTTTATTTATATTTTTATTAGGGTTATTAATAAAAAAAACTAATGAAAATTATGAAAAGAAAAATGCAAATAAAACTAATATAAGTGAGAATATAGATAACAATAAAACGATAAATATAGCACTATTCGGACTAGATAGAAGACATGAAAATGAAAGTGCAAGATCAGATTCTATAATGATTGCAAACATTGATTTTAAAAATAAAACCATAAATTTAGTATCATTATTAAGAGATACTTTAGTTGATATAAAAGGGCATGGCAAAGATAAGTTAAATCATGCTTATGCCTATGGGGGACCTGAACTGGCTATTGAAACTATAAATTCAAACTTTGATCTTAATTTAGATAAATATGTAAGTGTAGATTTTTATAGTTTAGCAAAAGTTGTAGATATAGTTGGAGGTGTAGAAATAAACCTTAAAGACTATGAAGTAGATCAAATAAATAATAACTTAGTAGAAATAAATAATATAGAAAAATTGCCTGAAGGAACTGATTATATAGACGGTAGGGGAATTAAAACTTTAAATGGAAGACAAGCTGTAGCTTACTGTAGGATAAGAAAAGAAGGGAATGGAGATTATGAAAGAACAGAGAGACAAAGAGCTGTTCTAAAAGGGTTAATAACTAAGTATGAAAAACTAGATTCAGGTAAAAGGTTTGAAGTATCTATGGAAATGATAAATCAAGTTGAAACTAATATACCTATAAATGATATAAAGAAATTAGAAAATGAAATTTTAAATCAAAAGGATTTTACTATAAATCAGAAAATGATTCCGTATGAAGGAAGTTTTAAAACGGATACAGTTGATGGCATGTGGGTTATAGAAGCTAATATGGAAGATAATATTAAAGTATTACATGAATATTTAAAATAACAATTTAATTTATTGCAAAAAAAGAAGCGAGTGTCAGTGGGGCACTCGCTTCTTTTTTTAAAAGGAGAAATAAGTATAGTATAATCTTAATATAATTTAATTATACTAAGATTATATACATAAATTAAAATTATATACATAAAATACAAAAAATTTTAATAATCATTTATCCTTTAGTGAAGACAATACACTACACATTGTATTTATATCTTCCTTACTTAAATTGTCAAAGTTTTCTAGTCTGTTTACAATATCTAATATAACCATATCTTTGTATTCATCTTTACTAAATCTAGCACCTATAAAAACATCTTTAATGCTGTCTTCTAGAATTGAATAATTATTTTTATGTTTACTATTATGGTGTCTTATATTTTCCTTTTTTATAAAATATGTAGATAAAGTAGATGTTAAAGAACCTATAAAGCCAATTCCAAATATCATAAGAATAGCAGCTACAACTCTGCCTGAAAAAGTTTTAGGGCAAATATACCCATAGCCTACTGTTGTAACAGTAACTATACTCCACCAAAGTGAATCACCTATGCTCCAATGCTCAAAGTAACTCATAGCAACAGAACTTAAAAAAATCATGACTAATGTAATAAATAAGGTGTAGCTGAAATTATTAGTCCTCATAAATCTATAAAAATTGCTATTACTTCTTTTAACAATAGCTATAATTCTTAAAACCATTACTAACTTAAGTAAAATTACATACTTTCCAATGTGTAATATACCTAAGTTTGATAACAATATAAAAAAAGTATGAAAAGGTATAATTGATATTAAATCTATAACATTATTTTTTATAAAGTTTTTTTTATTAGAACTTAAAGCAAATCTTACTACATAATCCAAAACAAAAACTAACCAAATTATATAAGCCATATTAGATAAAATTAGCTCAGTATTAGGTTTTAATTTTAAAGTTAGTTGTACTACTAAAATAGTAGCTATTGTAAGAGCAAGAAATGCCATAATAAAATTATAAAAAGTACGTGTTCTCCTTGATATAACTAACAAAATACATATCTCCATTCTATTAACTTATTTTCACAATAAATTTTAGAACAAAATCATAATTATGTCAAAAAATGTAGTAAATACTGAATATGCATAATACATAGATTTTAAAGTAAGAACTGATTTAGATTATAAAAAATATAAGAAGATGATTTATAAATAATAAAATTTATTTAAATAAAACTGTTTAAGATTATATAAGTTGGTTATATATATAATATCATAAGATTTTCTGCCATAGAATTTAATGTAAAATTTATTTCAAGCGCATAAAACAAGATGCTGGTTAACCCTTACTAGCATCTTGTTTTATTTTGTAGAAAAATAAAAGACCGTATAATCAAATTTAAATAGCACAAATTTTTAAATTAAATCGACATTAGACCTCGAAAAATAGGGAAAAGTTTTAAAAATGAAAATATTCTAAATTGTGGAAAAAATTAAATATATATAGTATAATCTTTTTAAGAAAACGGATTCATATGTATAAAATTTTTTTCAGGGGGAATTATTAATGGAATTAAATGTGTCGAGTAAAGCTCAAAAACAGTCTAAACTTCAATCGTGTATGGCTGTTATTGAAAAAGTAGGAAACAAATTACCAAGTCCAGCTCTATTATTCGTTTATATATCAGTAGCTGTACTTATACTTTCAGCAGTATTGGGTATGATTGGAGTAGTAGCAGAAACAGAACTTGGGAGCTTCCCTATAAACAACTTATTAGGGCAAAATCCAATAGAAGTTTTAAAAGTTACAGCAGGAGGAACGGCAGTAGCAGAAACATACTCTAATGGTTTATCTTATATAATAGGCTCTGTAATAAAGAACTTTATGGGAATGAGTGCTTTAGGAGCAATACTTATTATAATGTTAGCGATAGGTGTTATGGAACAAAGTGGATACTTATCAATAGGTATACAAAGTATAGTTAAAGCTACACCTGCTAAGCTTGTAACACCAGTTGTTATATTCTTAGGAGTTATGTCAAACGTTGCATCTGATGCAGGATATGTTGTACTTATACCTCTTGCAGCATTGGTTTATTATACATTAGGAAGAAATCCTATGGTAGGTCTTGCAGCAGGGTTTGCTGGGGTTTCAGGTGGATTTAGTGCTAACTTACTTATAGGTTCATTTGATGCTTTATTAATACCGTTTACACAAGCAGCAGCAGAAACAGGAGATGCTCTAGTTGGGACAAGCTTCGCACCTATGTTAAAATCTACTGCAAATATGTTTTTCTTAATGGCATCAACATTTATAATAGTTATAGTTGGAACTCTTATAATAGATAAAATAGTTGAGCCAGGTATGGAAAAGTATGATAAAAGTGAAGCTGATGTTGTTGAAAAAACAGGGGATTTAACACCAAAAGAAAAGAAAGCATTTAAAGCTGCTAATATGAGTTTATTGGGAGTAGTAGCTTTCATATTATTAACAGTTTTACCAATAGATAAAAATAATGTTATACCAATAGTTGGAGATTTATCTACTTCAGTTCCTATGACGAGTATAGGTGCTGATGGAAAAATGGTAACAACAGGAGTTGGAAGTTTCTTAGATTCTATATTCTTTAGTGGAGATATGATAATGATGTTAATGTTTATCGTATTCTTAGTTCCAGGTATGGTTTATGGATTTAAATCAGGAACATTTAAATCTAAGGATGATGTTATAGGTGCAATGGTTACATCTATGAAGAGTATGGCTTCTATAATAGTTATATTATTCTTTGTTGCACAGTTCTTAAACTTCTTCAATGATTCACATTTAGGTATATTGATAGCACATTTAGGTGCAATGTTAGTTGCTAAAATACCAACAGACAATACTTTTATGGCTATGATGCTAATGGTTGCATTTATATGGTTTACTGCAATAGTTAACTTATTTATAGCTGGAGGTACTTCAAAATATGGATTATTAGCTCCAATATTTATACCAATACTTATGAGTGCTGGATTCTCTCCTGCTGGAGTACAGTTAATGTATAGAATAGGAGATTCATCTACGAATATAATTTCACCGCTTATGAGTTATATGGGAGTTATAGTAATATTTGGACAAAAATATAAGAAAAACTTTGGTATAGGAAATTTAATGGGAATGATGTTACCTATATCTATAGGATTCTTAATTGCATGGACTGTGTTTGCAGTAGCGTGGGCTCTTTTAGGATTCCCTATAGGACCAGGAGAGTTCTTCTTTATAAATCAATATTAAAGATAAACAATTAGACTAGGCTTATGCCTAGTCTTTTTTAATATAAATAATAATAATATATGAAATAAATGGAGAAAATACCAATATAATAAAGTCTATGTAAAAAGGAGATATAAAATGAACGAATCATATTGGATATTAAGCTCAGAAGGACAAAGATTTAAAAAGCTAGAAGAAGACTTGGAGATAGACACCCTTATAATTGGTGGTGGAATAGTAGGGGTAACGACGGCGTATTTATTAGCTAAAAAAGGAATACAAACAGCTATTGTAGATGCAAATAAAATAGGATATGGAAGTTCTGGAAGAAATACAGGTAAAATAACATCACAACATGGAATTATATATTCTAAAATAAGTGAAAAATATAATTTAGAAAGTGCAAAGCTATATTATGAAGGAAATAATAGAGCTATAAATTTGATAGATGAAATAGTAAGAGAAAATAATATAGATTGTAATTTTGAAAGAATATCATCATATATATTTACGGAAAATGAAAATTATTTACAGGAATTAAAAGATGAATACGATACATGTAAAAAAATTGGAGTTGAAAGTGTTTACTATGATAATTTAGATATACCATTTAATGTAAAAGGCGCTATAGAGTTTGTAAATCAAGCTCAGTTTAATCCTAAAAAATATATAGATTCTTTGTTAAACATATGTATAGATTTAGGTGTCAAAGTGTATGAAAATACACCTATAGTAAACTATGAAAAAGATGATAAGTATGAATTGAAAACTAAGGAGCAAAAATCAATAAATGCTTTAAATGTTGTACTGGCAAGCCACTTTCCTTTTTATGATGGACTTAATTTATATTTTTCTAAAGAAAAAGCAGATAGATCTTACTTAGTATGTGGAGAATATAATTCTAAAATACCAAGAGGTATGTATTTAAATGTAGATGAATCGGGAATTACTTTTAAAACATATGAAGAAGGTAATAAAAAGTTAATAATAGCAGGAGGTGGAGATCATAAAGTAGGGCAGTGCAAGGATGAAGGTGAAATATATCCTAAGTTGGAAGAGAAATTTAAAGAAAAATTTAATGTAGAAAAATTTGATTATAGATGGTCAGCACAAGATTATATTAGTTTTGACAATGTACCATATATAGGTTATATAAATAAAAATGAGGATAACATATATGTTGCAACTGGATTTTGTAAATGGGGTATGAGTAATGGAACATTAGCAGCTATGATTATAAGAGATTTAATATGTTATCGAGAGTCTAAGTATGAAAAGTTATTTAATCCATCTAGAAAGAAAAACTTATTAACTACTGAATTTTTTATAGAAAATATAAATGTAGTTATGAATTATATAGAAGGAAAAATTCAAATAGAAGACGAAAAATTGCCTATTATAAAAGGTGAAGGTAAACCTATAAAAATAAAAGGAAAAAGATATGGAGCTTATAGAGATTACGATGATAATATATATATATTAGATATTACTTGTACTCATTTAGGCTGTGAATTAAAATTTAATTCAGCTGAAAAAACATGGGATTGTCCTTGTCATGCATCAAGATTTGATTATAAAGGAAATGTAATAGAAGGACCTGCATTGAGGAACTTAAAACTTTATGGTAAGGGAAAAAATGATATAGATCCTAAATTAATATAAAAGTATAACTGCCAAATAATTTTACTATTAAATATTATTTGGTAGTTTTTTTATATTAAGCAAATTTTATAAAAATAGAAGGATTAATTTACAAAAAAATAAATATATATTAGGGTAGAGAAAATTTATTAGGGGGATGCTTATGAATAAAGCAATAGAAGTAACAAGAGGAGATTTAGTAGAATGCACTCATAGTGCTCACATAGCAGTTGTGAATTCTAATGGAGAACTAATATACTCATATGGAAATCCTACAAAAGTAATTTATGCAAGATCATCAGTAAAACCAATACAAGCTATTCAAGTTTTAGAAACTAAAGCGACCGAAAAATATAAGATAACAGATAGAGAAATATCTTTTATGTGTTCTTCACACTCAGGAGAACCATATCATGTTGAATGTACTAGAGAAATATTAAAAAAAGCTGGTATAGGTACAGATAAACTAAATTGTGGTATACATGTTCCGGGAAATAGTCAAATATATAAAGAGTTAATAGAAAGTGGAGAAACTTTAACTCAAGAACATAACAATTGCTCTGGGAAACATAGTGGAATGTTAATATCGGCTAAAAATCTAAATGAAGATTTAGATACGTATCTAGATATAAATCATCCTGTTCAACAAAGAATATTAGAAAATATAGCTTATGTATGTGGTTATAACAAAGAAGATATAAAAATAGGGATAGATGGATGTGGGGCACCTGTTCATGCTATGCCGTTAGAAAAATTTGCATATGGATTTGCAAGATTGGCAGATTACGAAAAGTTAGGGTATAAAGGGGTATATGCACAGAAAATAACAGAATCTATGATGAAATATCCTGAGATGGTTGCAGGTAGAGATAGATTTTGTACTGCGCTTATGAACGTATGTGGTGATAGAATATTTGGAAAAGCAGGAGCGCAGGGTGTTTATTTAGTAGGAGATAAGAAAAATAACATAGGAATAGCTGTTAAAATTGACGATGGTTCAGGTCAGGCAACAGCATGTGCAACAATGGAGGTTTTAAGACAACTAAATTTAATAAATGAAGAAGAATTAAAAGAACTTAGCAAGTTTTCAAATCCTAAATTATTAAATGCAAGAAAAGATGTAATTGGAGAAATGAGACCTAAATTTATTTTAGAAAATTTAGTGAAGGTAGGGGGATAATTATGAAACCTTTAATAGGAATATTAGCTAACTTAGCTACTATAGATTCAGGCGTTTTTAACGGGCTAGAAAGAGTACATTTACCTAATGCATATGTACATGCTGTAGAAAAAGCAGGAGGGGTGCCGGTTGTTATACCTGTAAATACTAATAAAGAAAATATAAAATATCAGATAGCAGCTATGGATGGAATATTAATATCAGGAGGCGAAGATGTAAATCCTATCGTATACAAAGAGGAACCATCAAGAGAACTAGGGTATGTACATCCGGTGATAGATGAATTTGATATAGAAGCTATAAAAATAGCTTTGGAGTTGAAGAAACCTATATTAGGAATATGTAGAGGTTTACAAATATTAAATGTAGCCTTAGGTGGAAGTTTATATCAAGACTTAAAATATATAAAAGGTAGTTATATAAAACATAGTCAAGAAGCAAAAACATATACTGGTACACATTACATAAATATAAAAGAGAGTTCTATACTTTATAATATTATTAAAGAAAAAACTTTAGTTAATAGCTACCATCACCAAAGTATTAAAACATTAGGAAGCAATTTGAAAGTTATAGCTTATTCTAGTGATGGAGTAATAGAAGCTATACAAAAAGAAAATGAAAAGTTTGTAGTTGGAGTACAGTGGCATCCTGAATTGATGGTTGATCATGATACAGGTATGCTTAACTTATTTAAAGAATTTATAGTCAATTGTGTATAATTTAGAACAAATAAAAACCGATAGATTATTGCTAATCTATCGGTTTTTATTTGGTGATGGTATTCAAATTACATGAATTATATCATAGTTGTAATTTAATTGCAAGTTTATAAGTAATTATAATTAAATCACTAAAAATATAAATATATCATAATATATAATATAGATATTTAGATATGGATATTAATGCTTAAATTATTAAAACTATTGCGATTAATGCCATGTTTATCTAGGTTTATTGATATTTAATCTCATATATACTAGAATTACGTATATAATTGGATTAAAAGATGATTTTAATTGATTCGAGGAGGATAGATATGAAAAAAGTAAACGTTGCTATAGTTGGAGCTACTGGTATGGTAGGAAGAACTTTCTTGAAAGTTTTACAAGATAGAAATTTTCCAATAGATAACTTATACCTGTTTTCTTCAGCTAGATCTGCTGGTTCTAAAATAGAATTTGCGGGTAAAGAATATATAGTAGAAGAGCTAAATGAAAATTCATTTGATAGAGATATACAAATAGCACTATTTTCAGCAGGTGGTAGTGTGAGTGAAAAGTATGCACCAATAGCTGCATCAAAAGGTGTTATTGTTGTAGATAACTCAAGTGCATGGAGAATGGATGAAAAAGTACCTTTAGTTGTACCTGAGGTTAATCCAGAAGCAGTTAAAGAACACAATGGTATAATTGCAAATCCAAATTGTTCTACTATACAAGCTATGGTTCCATTAAAGCCTCTTCATGATAAATATAAGATAAAAAGAATTGTATACTCAACATATCAAGCAGTATCAGGATCAGGAGTAAAAGGTACTAAGGACTTAGAAGATGGAATAAAAGGAGTGCCTAATAGTTTTTATCCTCATCCAATAGCGTATAACTGCTTACCTCATATAGATGTATTTATGGAAAATGGATACACAAAAGAAGAGATGAAAATGATAAATGAAACTATGAAAATTTTAAATGATTATAACTTGAAAATTACAGCTACAACAGTAAGAGTACCTGTTGTAAATGGCCATAGTGAATCTATAAATGTTGAGTTTGAAAATGATTTTGATATAGAAGAATTAAAAAATATATTATCTAATTCTGATGGATTAGAAGTGATGGATGATCCATCAAACAATATATATCCTACAGCTTTTGAACTTAGTGGAAGAGATGAAGTTTTTGTAGGTAGAATTAGAAAAGACTTTAGTGTTGATAGTGGAATAAATATGTGGGTAGTAGCTGACAATATAAGAAAAGGTGCAGCAACTAACACAGTTCAAATAGCTGAGCTTCTTTTAAAATATAATTTAGTATAAAATTAGGAGGAAAAGAGTATGTTATTTAAGGGTTCTGGAGTTGCATTAGTTACTCCTTTTAATGAAAATGGTGTGGATTTTGAAAAACTTGGAGAGTTAATAGAATACCATATAGAAAATAAAACAGATGCATTAATAGTTTGTGGTACTACAGGTGAGTCTACAACTATGAGTGATGAAGAACAAGCATCAGTTATAGAATATACTGTAAAAAAAGTTAATAAAAGAATACCTGTAATAGCTGGAACTGGTTCAAATGATACTAAACACTCTATTGAGTTAAGTCAAAAGGCTGAAAAGTTAGGTGCAGATGGGCTATTAGTTATAACTCCTTACTACAATAAAACTAATGCAAGAGGACTTAAACTTCATTTTGAAGCTATAGCTAAAAGTACAAAATTACCTATTATATTATACAATGTTCCAGGAAGAACAGGTGTTAATATAAAACCAAGTGTAATAGCAGAACTTGCAAAAATAGAAAATATAGTAGCTGTTAAAGAAGCTAGTGGAGATATAGCGCAAGTAGCGGAGATAGCTAGATTAGTTCCAGAAGATTTTGCAATATATTCAGGAAATGATGATTCAATATTACCTTTATTATCTCTAGGTGGAGTCGGAGTTATATCTGTTGTTGCAAATATATGCCCTAAAGAAACTCACGACTTAGTAGATAAGTTTTTAAATGGAGATGTTAAAGGATCAAGAGAATTACAACTTGGTATGAAAGCATTAATAGATAAATTATTTATAGAAGTTAATCCTATACCAGTAAAAACAGCTATGAATATATTAGGATTTGAAGTTGGAGATTTAAGATTACCACTTGCTCCTATGGAAGAAAACAATTTAAATGCTTTAAAAGATGAACTTGTAAATTACGGATTTAAATTATAGGAGGGTACAATGATAAAAGTCATAGTAAATGGTGCATTAGGTAAGATGGGAAAAGTTCTTACTAGATGTGTAAATGAAGATAAAGATTTAGAATTAGTTTGTGGATGCTCTATGCCAACGGGAGAAACACCTGACTACAAACTATATACTAAAATGAGTGAAATAAAAGAAGAAGCTGATGTTATAATAGATTTTTCGCACTTCTCAGCTCTTGATGATGTTTTAGGTTATGCACTTAAAACAAAAACACCTTTAGTTATAGCTACAACAGGGTTTACAAAAGAACAACTAGAACAAATAAAAGAAGCTTCTAAAATAATACCAATATTCCATTCTTCTAATATGTCTTTAGGTGTTAATGTAATGCTAAAACTTGTAAAAGAAGCAGCAAAAGCATTAAAGGGATTTGATATAGAAATAATAGAAAAGCATCATAATAAAAAAGTAGATGCACCAAGTGGAACAGCTATAATGGTAGCTAATGCAATGAAAGAAGTTTTACCAGAAGCTATTTATAACTATGGAAGACATGGTAGAGATGCTAAAAGAGTTGAAAATGAAATAGGTATACACGCTATAAGAGGTGGAACAATAGTAGGAGAACACGAAGCTATATTTGCAGGATTAGATGAAGAGGTTATGATAAGTCATAGAGCTCAATCTAAAGATATATTTGCAAATGGAGCAATAACAGCAGCTAAATATTTAGCTAATAAAGAAGCTGGATACTATAATATGGATGATATGTTAAATTAATAGGAGGACACAAATGATAAACTTAAATGACGCATATGAAATAGCAAGATATATAAAAACAGTAGAGAAAAAGACACCTGTAAAGGTTTATGTTAATGGAGAGTTAAAAGCTAAATCAACAGAAGATTATAAGGTGTTTGGAAACAATGGATCATACACTATAATAGGTGATTATGAAGCTATAAAGACAGTTTTAGAAAATGAAAAAGAAAATTTAATTGATATGCATATAGAGTATGATAGAAGAAACTCTGCTATACCAATGTATAACTACTTACATGAACATGCAAGAATAGAGCCAGGTGCTTATATAAGAGACATGGTTACTATAGGTAAAAATGCTGTAGTAATGATGGGAGCGGTAATTAATATAGGTGCAGTAGTTGGAGAAGGATCTATGGTAGATATGAATGCTGTAATAGGTGCTAGAGGAACTTTAGGTAAAAATGTTCACCTTGGAGCTGGAGCAGTAGTAGCTGGTGTATTAGAGCCACCTTCAGCTGACCCTGTTATAGTAGAAGATAATGCTATGATAGGTGCTAATGCAGTTATACTTGAAGGTGTTAGAATAGGAGAAGGAGCAGTAGTAGCTGCAGGATCTGTTGTTACAGAAAATGTTCCTGCTGGAGCAGTAGTAGCTGGATCTCCTGCTAAAATAATAAAAATGAAAGATGAAAAAACAGCAGATAAGACTAAGTTAATGGATGACTTAAGAAATTTAGATTAATATACATTTAATATAAAAATAAGGCTATATATATGGCCTTATTTTTTTATGTAAAGCGAATTTTTTGCATTAATTAAATATAATAGTGTAAAGGACTTAAGTATTTAATAAAAAGGTCGTATTATTAATAGAAGTATATATTAGAGGTGACGATATGATTGATAATATAGAATTGTTAGCAATGACAGCTTTAATGTCTAATAATAGTTATAATAGCTGTAAATGTAATAGTAAAAATAAAGGATTTGATATGGTAATGATAAGTTTATTAGAAGCAATATCAAATAAAAATAAGATATATAATTCTAATAACATAGTTAATCAAAGTAACTATAATGATAATTTTTATGATATAAATACTGTGAATTCATCTCACAATAGCAATAAAATAGAAGTAGAAGCTAAGAGTGAAGATGTAAGCGCTAGAATAGAAAATGCTGTAAAAATATCATCACAGAAATATGGAGTTGATGAAAACTTAATAAAGTCAATAATAAAAGTAGAATCAAACTTTAATCCAAATTGTGAATCATCAGCAGGGGCAAAAGGGTTAATGCAACTTATGCCAGAAAACTGCAGAGATCTTGGGATTACAGATCCATTTAATATAGAACAAAATATAGATGGGGGAACAAGACATATTAAAGAATACTTAGATAGGTATGATGGTAATGTTGAAATGGCACTAATGGCATATAATGGAGGTCCGACTAGGATGATGAGAAGAGGAGTTAAATCTCTTGAAGATATATATTTAATGCCTAAAGAAACACAAAACTATGTTCCTAAAGTTATGAAATACTATAAAGGTGAAGCTTAATAACAATTTCTATATATTTTTATATATGTTTATATAGGGAGAAAAGAATATGAATTATAGGCAATTAAAAGGAATAAAAGAAAATTTACGATTGAAAATGGAAATGAAGGATCTTTTAACGGGAGCATATAAGGAAGAATACTTTCTACAGTATCTAAATAATAAGTCTAATGGATCTATAATTAAAATCAAGATAGATGGGATAAACTTTATAAATATCAATTATGGAAGTGAAAAAGGTGATAGATTATTAAGGTTAATAGCTAGAAGATTAAATTATAGTTATGATAATATAGTATTAGCAAGATTATCTAAATTTACGTTTCATTTATATACACCAACTATAAAAAGTGAAATAATAAGAGACTCTATATCGAAGATGTTGGATACAATAGTAGATGAAATAGTTGGAAGATATAAAATTCATGTTCAGTGTAATGTGGCTGCAGTTATATATGATGATGGGGATTTAAATATTGAAGATGCTATAAGCAAGCTAGAAGTTTGTATGTCTAGATTGAATAAAAAAGGGAATGGGTTTGAAATATATAATGAAAATCATGAAAATTATATAAGTGTAAAATCTATAGAGAAAGCTATAGAAAAAAATGAAATCAAATTATACTATCAGCCTAAAATCAATTTAAGAAGTGGTAAAATAACGGGTGTAGAAGCTCTTGTTAGGTGGTTTAGTAAAGAACATGGATATATACCTCCTGATAAACTGATAAACTTTTCTGAAGAGTATGGATATATAAATGTACTAGGAAAGTGGATATTAGAAAGAGCTTGTAAAGATATTAAGTATTTAAATAACACATTGAATACATCTATAGATGTTGCTGTTAATATATCTCCAAGTCAATTAGAACATGGACATTTTACTCAGGACTTATTTAACTGTATAGAAAAATTGGATTTTAATCCAAAACTATTAAAGTTAGAGATAACAGAAAGTGAAAATATAGAAGATATCATAATAATAAATGAAATAATAGATGAAATAAAAAGAAAAGGCATAAAAATTGCAATAGATGATTTTGGTAAAGGATTTAATTCTATTAATTATATAAAAAACTATAATGTAGATGAAATAAAAATTGATAAAACTTTAGTAGAGTACATGAGCGAAAATCCAGTATTTATTGAGAGTTTGATAAAAATGATTCATTCAACAGAAACAAAAGTAGTAGCTGAAGGTGTGGAAACTGAATTTGAATACAATAAATTAAAAAGTATTGAATGTGATTTAGTTCAAGGTTATTATTGCCATAAACCAATGGATATTTACAAGTTAATAGATATTATAGGACGAGAAAAATACATCATTAATAAAAAACTAGGAGCAATTTAGCTTTATTTAGAGGTTAAGATATGAAGATAAGAGATTTTAACATTATAAGTGGAAGTAATAGTATAGACACAAAAGTAAAAAAAGCTGTGAATAGCTTTGATGATAACTTTAAAAAAATTAATATATTAAAATCAAAAGAAGAAATAGAAAACTATATAAAGCAGATAAAGGATATAGGTAGAGATTTAGTTATAACTAAAGGATATAATGAAGTTCTTAAATATAAACAAGTTATACAAAAATATTTAAAGTCAGTAGTGGATTATACGTATGAAATAGATAAAAAGGATAGCTTTTGGAACAATAACTATTTTAAAACTGTAAACGTAGTAAATGAAAAGCTTGATAGTATAACTAGAAAATTCTTTGAAGAAGAAAAAGAAAATATAGATATTGCATCTCAGGTAGACGAGATAAACGGACTATTAATAGACTTATATTTATAATATACAAAGGAGCGATTAAGAATGGAAAATAATAAAGATATACAAGAAGTTTATGAACCTAAATTTGAACAACTTATACCAGGAGAACCACAACCATTGAATGCGGTAGAAGCTGTTTCAGGAGCTGAAATGGAGTTAGAAGTTGTAGTTGGTTCAACTCACGAAAAAATAGGTAAAATAGTGAACTTTAAAGTAGGAGAAGTAATAGAACTTAAAAAGAACTTAGAAGAACCTTTAGATATAAATATAAATGGTGCTAATATAGCAAGTGGTGAAAGTGTAATAATGCAAGATAGAATCGCAGTAAGATTATCTAAAGTAAAAACTACGCAAGAAGAATATTAAAAATTCTTAGGGAGGGAGTTATTTTGAAAATTAATAATAATACAAAAATAACATTCAATAATATATACAAAATAGATAAATTAAAAAATCAAAACTATAGCAATAACAGAGCTAATAAAGATAGGGTTGAAATATCAGAGTTAGGAAAATATTTAAGCAAAGTAAATTCAAATGAAGAATCTATGGATATTGAAAAAGTTAATAGATTAAAAAAACAAATTGAAAGTGGTACATACAAAGTAGATTCAAGAGAATTAGCTAAAAAGATAATAGAAAAACTTTAGGAGGAGAAAAACTTGAATCCAGAATTAAAAGTTATAATATATGAGCAGAAAAATTTATTTAAAAAATTAATTAAATTATTAGATGAACAATATGAGTTTATAGTAAATAAAGAAGTAACTAAAATGGATAAAATAGCTAAGGATTTAGAAGGTTTATCTAGAGATATAGCTAAATTAGAGATTCAAAGAAGAAACTTAGTAGGGGCTAATGTGAAAATGTCTTCATTGGTAGAAAGATGTGATGATGACAAAGTTAAAGAAGCATATGAAGAAATAAAAGAAAATATAAAAATGATAGAGATACAAAAGGAAGCTAATCAAATGCTTCTTAAACAAAGATTATTTTTTACAAAAAAAATGATGAATGTTATAAAACCGAATCAAGGAGTAGGAACTTATAACTCTTATGGACAGGTAGGAAAATAGTATACGGAGGTAAGATATGTCAGGATTATTTGGTACTTTACAATCAGCAAGATCGGGAATGAGTGTAAATCAAGCATCGATACAAACTGCTTCACATAATATAAACAATATGAATACACCTGGGTATTCAAGACAAAGAGTAGAACAAAAGGCAAAAAGTGCATATAGCTATCCTGGGTATAATAGCAAATTAGGAGCAGGTCAATTAGGTACAGGAGTTGAAGCTACTGATATAGTTAGAATAAGAAACTCATTTTATGATTTTCAATTTAGAAATGAAAGTCATTCGTATGGAGAAATAAGTGTTAAATATGAACATTACAGCACAATGGAAACTATATTTAACGAACCTTCAGATACTGGAATATCAGCATCTATAAATAATTTCTTTTCAAGTTGGCAAGAACTTTCTAAAAACCCTAATGATGCAGGTGCCAAAGATATAGTTATACAAAATAGCGAGTATTTAGCAAATGGTATAAGTCAAGTATACAAAAAATTAAATGAATTAGGTAATGCTGCTCAGAAAAAATTAGATGATAATATCAAAGATATAAATAATAACTTAAAACAACTATCTGAAGTTGAAAAGCAAATAAAGATAGTTGAAGGTAGTGGGAAAACTCCAAATGATTTATTAGATGAAAGAGATAGAATACTAGATGATTTAAGTTTTAAAATGAATATTCAAGATGAAAATGTTCAAAATCTGTTAAAAGATAAAATGGCAAATGGGACTGAAATAACAGAAGCAGACCTTAGAGGATTAGCTAATGTATCTGGAGAAATTAAAGGTTCTTTTGAAATGATAGATAAGATAAAAGGATATCAAGGTGATTTAAAGGAATTAGCAGATGGAGTTAAAAAAGGCGTTAATGATACTTTAGGATTTGATTTATTTGAAACAGGTACGGATCCGATATTAAAAGTCAAAGATGATATAGTAAATGGTACTACTGAACTTAATGTAAGTGCAGAAATAGCAGAAAAAATGTATAAACTAAAAGATGAAAAGGTAAGTATAGGCGGAGAAGACATCACTATAAATAATTTTTATAACAATATAATTCAAAGACTTGGAAACGAAACTCAAGAAGTTAGAAGAAATGAAAAAAATCAAAGTGCTATTTTAAAGGATGTAGATAACTCAAGGCTTAATGTATCTGGAGTATCATTAGATGAAGAGATGATAAGCTTAGTGCAATTCCAACATGCATACAATGCAAGTGCTAAAGTTGTAGCTACGGTAGATTCATTATTAGATGTTGTAGTAAATGGACTAGTAAGATAATTTAGGAGGCAGAAATGAGAATAACAAACACTTCAATGATTAGAAATCATATGTATGACACTCAACAGGGATTACAAAGAATGAACACTATAAATGAACAACTTAATTCTGGGAAAATGATAAATAGAGTGTCTGATGATCCGCACAAAGCTATAAAAATTATGAATTTAAACAACGAAATAAAATTTACAGAAAAATATAATCAAAACATAGACGAAACTGTAGGTTGGATGAATAACACGGATGCATCATTAGAACAATTAGGAACTGTATTAGGAGATATAAAACAAGATATACTTAAAGTTGGAAATGGAACTTATACAGATGAAGAGATGAAAGCTATACAAGCTGAGATGAATGAAAAAATCAAAGAATTAGGAGAAACATTAAATGCTAGTCATGGAGGAAGACATATGTTTTCAGGTACAGCAGTTGATGAAAATCCTATAATAATAGAGGAAAAAGATGGAGTTGTAACATTAAGTTTAAATCCAGCGATAAATAGTGAAGATTTAAGAGCTGATATATCTGATGGGATTAATGTAGATTACAATGTTTCAGCAGAAGAAATATTCACAGGAGATGGTAAAAATTATTTAGATGCAATAAACAATGCTTCTAAAATTATGAATGACATAGCAAATGGGAAAGATGTAGAGAAAAATAAAGAAGAACTGTTGGGTAATGTAAAAGATGATATAGATTCGTTTTTTAATCATTCTGTAGATGTTAGAACTACTTTTGGAGTTAGAGTAAGTACTGCAGAAAAGGTAAAAGATCTAAATGATGAAAATATTTTAAATATGAAAGGTGTATTATCATTGACTCAAGATGTTGATTATGTAAATAAATTCATAGAATATAAATCAGCAGAAATGATTTACAATGCATCAGTTCAAGTAGGGGCCAAACTTATACAACCTAGTATAATGGACTACCTAAGATAATTTAGGAGGTAACTATGAACGTAACATTTGAAAAAGGTCTTCCAGGGTTTGAGACATACAAAACTTTTAAAATTGAGGAGATAGATGGAAATTCGAAATTTAAATTAATAAATTCTATTGAGGATGAAAATGTAGGGTTTATAGCTATATCTCCGTTTGAAGTAAAAAGTGACTATGAGATAAGATTAGATGATGAAACAATAAAAAATTTGGACGTAAAAGATCCAGAAGATATATTAGTTTTAAATTTGATAACTCTAGGAAGGACATTAAAAGAAAGTACTGTTAACTTAAAAGCTCCCATAATAGTAAATATAAAGAATAAAAAAGGTAAACAATTAATATTACAACACGATAAATATGAAATAAAAGAACCTTTAAGTGGGAGTGATAAAAATGCTAGTAATTACTAGGAAAAAAAATGAATCTATATTAATAGGTGATGATATAGAAATAAAAGTAGTTAAGCTAGAAGATGGAAGTGTTAAATTAGCTATAGATGCACCTAAAGATAAGGTGATACTTAGAAAAGAAATTTATGAAAATGTAAAAGATGAAAATTCAAAAGCTATAGCAAATATAAATGACATTTCCAAGTTATTTAAGTAAATTAGTGAGGGAGAAATTTATGTATACGGCAAATCCATATAATACATATAAGCAAAATTCTGTAAACACAGCATCTAAAGAACAATTATTACTGATGTTAGTTGATGGTGCGGTTAAATACACAAAAATAGCTAGATTAGCTATAATGGAAAAAAACATGCCAAGAGCTCATAAAGAACTAGTTAGAGTTCAAGATATATTTTTAGAACTTATGATAACAATGGACAAGAGTGCTGGCAAATACATGGAAGATTTATATAATCTATATGATTTTATAAAAAATGAGTTAGCTAAAGCTAATATTAAAAAAGATGTAAAGATAATAGATGATGTATTGCCTTTAATAGAAGAAGTTAGAGATATGTGGCATGAGGTTGATCGAAAAATAAAGACTGCTAGATAGGGGGAATTGAGATGACTAGTGTAAATACTATAAGACTACCAGGGTTAGCAACTGGTATGGACACAGACACTATGGTGAAAAATATGCTATCAGGAGAACAATCTAAAATAGATAGAGTAAAGCAAAAAGAACAAACTATAAAATGGCAACAAGAATTATATAGAGATATTATAAAAGATATAAAAGATTTTAAAGAAAATTATTTCTCTGTGACTTCGCCTAATTCGATAGTAAGTACTAGTGCTTGGAATACATTATCTATAACTAGTTCTAATGAAAATGTTATAAGTGCGACTGGAAGTGCTGGAGCTAGCAATATAAATTATAACTTTGATGTTGTGAAACTAGCGGACTCTGCAAGTGCAACTTCATCAAAACAGATGAATAGGGATAGTAAGCTTGTTGACGACTTAGGAGCTAATGTTGGAGATAAATTTAAGATAGCTATCGGTAAAGATGAAGCTGGAAATACTCTATACTCTGATAGTATAACTATAGAAAGTACAGATACAGTAGATTCTTTAGTAACAAAAATAAATAATAGTACTAATGGAAAAGTAAAGGCCTCATATAGTGAAATGACAGGGAAATTTACTATTGAGTCTAGTGAAACTGGTAAAAATAGTTCTCTTGAAATAGTTACTGAATCAGGAACAGGAGCATCAACAGATGCTTTAGGATTTTTAGGATTAAAAAGTAAAGAATATGAATATGATACAAATGGAAATTTTGTGCTAGATACAAATGGAAAACCTAAATATACAGAGGTGAATTTTACTGGAAGTGTCAAAGGAAGTGACTCGATAGTAAACGTATCTGGGGAAGATGGATTTAAAAAGACTTTAAATGAAGAGTCTAACTCATTCAAAATAGATGGAATAAGCTATACTGTCAATTCTGTAGGGACAGCTCAAATGACTTCTAAGCAAGATGTTCAACCTGTTGTTGACAATATGAAAAAGTTTGTAGAAGACTACAATAAAATAATGGATGAAATGTATGGGTTAATAACTGAAAAGAAAAAAACTGATTATCCTCCTCTTACTGAAGAACAGAAAAAAGATATGGAAAAAGAGGAAATAGAAGCTTGGGAGAAAAAAGCAAAGGTTGGATTGTTAAGAAATGATTCAGAAATGAGAAGTTTTATGGATCATATGCAAACAGCTATATTTGGAGAAAATGCAGACTTTTTAAGAGAAGCTGGATTAACAACTAATGAAGATTATACAAAAAGAGGGCAATTATCTTTAAATGAAGATAAGTTTAAAAAAGCTTTAGAAACAAATGGAGATAAAGTGTATAAAACTTTTAATGGTGAGAATGGTATGTTAGAAAAGATGAATGATACTATGTATGATTATGTAGGGAGTTCATCATCTGTATTTGCTAAAAAAGCTGGATTAGAGAAAACTGCATCAGCGACTAATAACTTTTATTCTGAACAATTAAAGAGGCAAGCTGATACAATAAAGAATCTTCAAAGAAAAATGGATAATAAAGAAAATCAGCTATACAAACAATTTGGTCAATTAGAGGCGAGTATGAATAAATTAAATTCTCAAATGAATTATTTTATGCAAATGTAATTTAGGTGAAGGAATTATGAAAAAAACTACCAATGAGTATAAAGAGATATCATTAGAATTAATTGAAAAATTAAAATCTAATGACGTAGATAATATAAATGAAATTTTAGATAAAAGACAAGAAATAATAGAAAATGTAAGTGATGAAAAAATATTTAAAGATATTCTTATTAAAGATGGAATTAAAGATATTGATAATCAAATACATCTATTACTAGAAGAAAAAATTACTGAAATAAAGCATAGAATTAAAGATCATAATAAATCAAAACAAGCTAATGACTTTTATATGAATTTTAATAAAGATAAATTAAATATTTTTAATAAAAAAGTATAAAGTTTTAAGAATATATTCCGATAAGTATTATATGAAAAGTACTTGGCCGAGTATGATTTTATATAAACAAAAAAGACAAGGATGTCGAAAAAACTAAGGAGAGTATTAAAATGAGAATAAACACTAATATGAACGCTATGATAGCGACTAACCAAATGGCAAAAAATACTGCATTATCAGGAAAATCTATGGAGAAATTATCTACAGGATTAAGAATAACTAAAGCTGGAGATGACGCTGCAGGATTAGCAGTTTCTGAAAAGATGAGAGCTCAAATAAGAGGTATGGAGCAAGCAGATAGAAACGTACAAGATGGTATATCAATGGTACAAACTGCTGAAGGTGCTTTAGAAGAAGCAGGAAACATAGCTCAAAGAATGAGAGAGCTTGGA
>NZ_CAXVJR010000008.1:0-151154 GCF_964259345.1 Paraclostridium bifermentans | reverse complement strand
CATTCCGAACACAGAAGTTAAGCTCTTTAGCGCCGATGGTACTTGGTGGGAAGCTGCCTGGGAGAGTAGGACGTAGCTAGGTAATATGGCCCATTGGTCAAGCGGTCAAGACACCGCCCTTTCACGGCGGTAACAGGGGTTCGATTCCCCTATGGGTCACCATTATTGTGGGATTATAGCTCAGCTGGGAGAGCACCTGCCTTACAAGCAGGGGGTCACAGGTTCGAGCCCTGTTAATCCCACCAAATATGCGGCCTGGTAGTTCAGCTGGTTAGAATGCCAGCCTGTCACGCTGGAGGTCGAGGGTTCGAGTCCCTTCCAGGTCGCCAATTAATATGCGGGAATAGTTCAGTGGTAGAGCGCAACCTTGCCAAGGTTGAAGTCGCGAGTTCGAATCTCGTTTCCCGCTCCATTATATCGTGGGTGCATAGCTCAGCTGGATAGAGCAACGCCCTTCTAAGGCGTGTGTCCGGGGTTCGAATCCCTGTGCGCTCACCAATTGTGTAAGAGAGTTTCACTTTAGTGAAGCTCTTTTTTTAATATAAAATTATTTTATGTATTATAAATTGAATATAGCTAGATTAATATAGTATAATACATATTGTAAATGCTTTAAGTATTATAAACAGGAGGATAAAAACTTTGTTTAATATAGATTCGTTTTGGGAAGGTTTTTTAAGCTTGGCTAAACATGTTAGCATACCAGATATGGTAGATATAGCTATAGTTACATATATCTTTTATAAAGTGTATACGTTTATAAAAGATACAAGGGCAGAACAAGTTTTGAAAGGAATGCTATTTTTATTAGTAGCAACTAAAGTTAGTGAAGTATTTAATTTACATACACTGTATTGGATGCTAGAGAATACATTGACAGTTGGGTTAATTGCAGTACTTATAATATTTCAACCAGAACTTAGATCCGGACTTGAATATATAGGTAGAACTAAATTTACTTTTTTGGGTAAGAATAATTATAATTTAACAGAAGATATGTTAAATAAAAATATAGAAGAAATTGTTGAGTGTTTATATTCTTTATCAAGACAAAAAATAGGAGCACTAATAATAATGGAGAGAGATACTAAGATAGGGGAAGTAATAAATACAGGGACTATAATAGATGGAGAAATTTCTAGACAATTGCTTATAAATATATTTATTCCTAATACTCCTTTACATGATGGAGCTGTAGTTATTAGAGATGGAAAAGTAAAAGCTGCAGCATGTTTTCTTCCTCTTACTGAAAGTAAAGATTTAAGTAAGGATTTGGGGACAAGACATAGAGCTGCAATAGGAGTTAGTGAAATTTCAGATTGTTTATCTTTGATAGTTTCTGAAGAAACTGGTGCTGTGTCTATAGCTAAATCAGGAAAACTTTATAGAAATATGACTAAAGAAAGATTAACTAACATATTACGTAGTAATTTAAAATCTAGCAATCAAAATCAAGAAAAAGGTTTTTTCAAAGGTGGGATATTTAGATGATAAATAAGTTACAGAACAACACTAAGATAAAGTTAATATCTTTACTTAGTGCCCTAGTTTTATGGTTATATGTTATGACGGTAGAAGATCCTGTAGAAACTAGAACATTTGGTGATATCCCTATAACTATAACAAATATGAGTGTATTAGAAGATAAAGGATTAGCTATATACCCCAAGGAAGAATTATTTGCAGATATAGCTATAAAAGGTAATCTATCTAGCCTTAGACAAATAAATAGAGATAATATATATATTTATGGAAGACTAGATGATCCAAAAGAAGGTAAAAATGCAATTTATCTACAAGCTAATTTACCAGAGCGCGTAAATAAATACGATATAAAGCCTAGTGTTATAACTGTTGACTTAGAAAAAGTTGTAAATGAGAAAAGAAGTATAGAAGTAGAAGTAAAAGGAAAATCAAAAACTAATGTAGACAATATAGAAACAAATAAAAAGACAGTAAATGTAGGTGGACCTAGAAGTGTTGTTAATAAAGTAACTAGTGTGAAAGCAACTTTAGATGTTTATGGAAAGGATAGGGATTTTTCCACAAAATTAAAACTTACTCCTATAGATAAATTTGGAGAAGAAGTTAAGGGTGTAGAACTAGAAGATGATTTTGTAGTAGCTACAGTTAAATTTTTAGAAGAAAAAGTAGTGCCTATAAATTTAAAAGTAGAAGGAAATGTAGACTCATCTATAGATATTAAAGATTATGCTATTTCTCCGAAAGAAGTGACGATAGAAGGTAAAAAAGAAGTTATAGATAAGATAAATAGTATAAACACACAACCAGTTAAAGCTGAAGACCTAAAAAGTGCAAATAGTATTGAAGTAGCGTTAGACATACCTGAAGGTATAAAAATTGATGAAGATGCCTCTACGGTTAAGATAAAGATAGACAAAACTATAACAAGTGAGTTTATAATATCTAAATCTAATTTAGAAATTATCACTAAGGAAAGTGATGCAGATAAAGAGATTGATTTAAGTAAAATACCAGATGATATAAAAGTAATAGCTACATATTCTGATGAACTTGGGAATTTAACGAAAGATGATATACAACTTTATGTAGATATGACAGAAAACACGCAGGAAAGTTCAAAATATACTATAAAATATAAAAGCAAATATAATTTTAAAAGTGTAAAGATAGACCCTCAAACAGTTGAGATATAAAGAAATATAACAAGATGCAACAAAAAATTACTAATGTTAATAAATAATTTTTTGTTGCATCTTTTTTATTTTAGTTATATGATAAAAATGTAAAGGAAAACAATTTCATTATAAAATGGGGTGAAGTATTGAGAAGTTTTAATGATGTAATTAAATATGCAAAAGAAAGAGGACCTAAAACTATATCAGTTGCATGTTCACAAGATAAAGAGGTTTTAATAGCAGTTGATATGGCAAAAAAAGAAGGTATAGCTAATGCAATATTAGTTGGAGATATAGAAAAAACAAAAGATATAGCAAAAGAATTAAATATAGATTTAGATTCATATGAGTTAATAGATGAGAAAGATTTAATGGAAGCATCTCTAAAAGCAGTAAAATTAGTATCTGAAGGTAAAGCTGATATGGTAATGAAGGGATTAGTAGATACTTCAATTATACTAAAAGCGGTTTTAGATAAAGAGATAGGATTAAGAACTGGCAATATATTAAGTCATGTTGCAGTGTTTGATGTAAAGGGATATGACAGATTATTTTTCATAACTGATGCAGCAATGAACTTAGCACCAGACCTTCAAGGTAAAAAGCAAATAATAGAAAATGCTTGTGTTGTAGCACATGCATTAGATATAGAAACACCTAAAGTAGCAGCTATATGCGCTAAAGAAAAAGTAAATCCAAAGATGCAAGATACAGTAGATGCTAAGGATTTAGAAGACATGTGTAAAAATGGAGAAATAAAAGGATGTATAGTAGGAGGGCCATTTGCTCTAGATAATGCAGTATCAGAGGAAGCTGCAAAACATAAAGGAATGGATCATCCAATAGCAGGTAAAGCAGATATATTACTAGCACCAGATATAGAAGCTGGAAATATATTATATAAATCACTAGTATTCTTCTCAGAAACTAAAAATGCAGGAGTTATAGTTGGAGCTAAAGCACCTATAATATTAACTTCGAGAGCAGATAGTGAAGAAACTAAGTTAAATTCTATAGCATTAGGCGTATTAATGGCAGCAAAAGCTAAATAGAAAATATACAGGGGGCTTAATATGGAGAATATATTTAAAATATTAACAATCAATCCAGGATCTACATCAACAAAAATAGCTGTTTTTGACAATGAAGAATTACTATTTGAGAAAACACTAAGACACTCTTCAGAAGAAATAGGAAAATATGAAAAAATATCAGATCAATTTGAATTCAGAAAACAAGTTATAGAAGACGCTTTAAAAGAAGGCGGAATAAAAATATCAGACTTAGATGCTGTAGTAGGTAGAGGCGGGCTTTTAAAGCCTATAACAGGTGGTACATACAGTGTTGATGATGAAATGATAGAAGATTTAAAAGTAGGAGTTCTAGGAGAACACGCATCTAACTTAGGGGGATTAATAGCTAAGGAAATAGGTGATAGTGTAAATATACCTGCTTATATAGTTGACCCAGTTGTTGTTGACGAGTTAAATGATGTTGCTAGAGTATCAGGAATACCAGAAATTTCTAGAAAGAGTATATTCCATGCATTAAATCAAAAAGCAACAGCTAGAAGAGCAGCTAAAGACTTAGATAAAAAGTATGATGAGTGTAACTTTATAGTAGCTCATATGGGCGGAGGAATATCTGTAGGAGCTCATTACAAAGGTGCAGTAATTGACGTTGCAAATGCTCTAGATGGAGAAGGACCATTCTCACCTGAGAGAAGTGGAGGACTTCCAGTAGGAGATTTAGTAAAAATGTGTTTCAGTGGTGACTATTCACTTGATTATATAAAGAAAAGAATAAAAGGTAATGGAGGATTAGTTGGATACTTAAATACTAATGATGGTAGAGAAGTAGAATCTATGATAGAAAATGGAGACGAAAAAGCTAAATTAGTATATGAAGCTATGGCTTACCAAGTTGCTAAAGAAATAGGAGCTTGTGCAGCAGTTTTAGATGGAAATGTTGATGCAATTCTATTAACTGGTGGTATAGCTTATTCTAAGATGTTCACTAACATGATTATAGAAAAAGTCAAATTTATAGCTGAGGTAAAGGTTTACCCTGGTGAAGATGAAATGATAGCTTTAGCACAAGGTGGACTTAGAGTTCTTAATAAAGAAGAAGAAGCTAAAATATATGGAAAAGAATTAGCTATAGCTAACTCTTTATAAAAGGTGATTTCATGATAACAAACGACAAAAGAGTAAGAATCATTATAGGGCATTATGGAAGTGGTAAGAGCGAATTTTCTATGAATTATGTTACAAAGCTTAGAAATCTTGTTGATACTAAAGTTGCTATATCTGATTTAGATATAGTAAATGTTTACTTTAGAACTAGAGAAAAAAGAGATTTCTTACAATCTAAGAATATACTTCCAATAGATAGTTCAATTCAAGCTACTACACTAGATTTACCGGCTGTGTCTGCACAAGTTACAGCGCCTATATATGATAAATCATATAACTATGTGATTGATGTAGGAGGGGATGATGTAGGTGCTAGAGTTTTAGGTAGATTCAGCAACCTATTAAATCCAGATGAATATGACATGTTTTGTGTAGTAAATGCAAATAGAGAAAAAACTCAAACTGCACAAGAAGTTATAGATCATATAAGATCAATTGAAAATGCATCAAAACTTAAAGTAACAGGTCTTATAAACAATACTCATTTAGTTAGAGAAACTACTATAGATGATATTTTAAGAGGACAAGAACTAGTAAAGGAAGTTTCTAAATTAACTAATATTCCAATAAGATATGTTACTTGCTTGGAAAGCTTGATACCTCAACTTCCAAACTCTATAGAGGGTGAAGTATTCCCTATAAATTTATATATGAGGGAATGCTGGATGTAGCAGAGGTTTAGAATATATACAGTTCAAGGAGGCTAAATTAATATGGCTAAAGGAAAAGTAACTTTTGACCAAGACTTATGTAAAGGGTGTGCACTTTGTGTTGCAGCATGTCCAGTTAAGATTGTAGAAATAGACAAAGCTACAATAAACAAAAAAGGATATAATCCAGCTACTGTTTCAGATGCTGAAAAATGTATAGGTTGTGCAAACTGTGCAACTATGTGTCCAGATGCAGTTATAACAGTTGAGAGAGACTAAATACAAACTTAAGGGGGAATTAAAATGGCTAAGATACTTATGAAGGGTAACGAAGCGATAGGAAAAGCAGCTATGGAAGCTGGATGTAAATACTTCTTCGGTTATCCAATAACACCACAAAATGAGTTACCAGAATATATGTCTAGAGAACTACCAAAGAATGAAGGGGTATTTGTTCAAGCAGAATCAGAAGTATCTGCTATAAATATGGTTTATGGAGCTGCAGGTGCAGGTGCTAGAGTAATGACTTCATCATCATCTCCAGGGATAGCATTAAAGCAAGAAGGTATAACTTATATAGCAGGGGCAGAACTTCCATGCGTTATAGTTAATATAATGAGAGGTGGACCAGGACTTGGTGGTATACAACCATCTCAAGCAGACTACTTCATGTCAACAAGAGGAGGCGGAAATGGAGATTATAGAACTCCTGTATATGCTCCAGCAACAGTTCAAGAAGCAGTTGATATGGTAATGGAAGCTTTTGAAGTTGCAGACTATTATAGAACTCCAGTAATGGTAGTTGGAGACGGTATGATAGGTCAAATGATGGAACCAGTAGAATTTAATCAGCCTAAAAATAGAGAACTAGAGCCTAAAACTTGGGCTAGTGTTGGAACTAAGATGGAAAGAAAACCAAATGTAATAAACTCTTTATACTTAGATCCTAAAGCACTAGAAGATCACTGTATAAGATTAGATGCTAAATATAAAGAAATAGAGAAAAATGAAACTGCATATGAAATGTATAAAACAGAAGATGCTGAAATAGTATTCGTTGCTTACGGAACTACTTCAAGAATCGTTAAAAATACAATAGAAACATTAAGAGAAGAAGGTATAAAGGCAGGACTTATAAGACCCAAAACTTTATGGCCATTCCCATTTGAAGCATTTAACCAAATACCAGAGGCTAAAAACTTATTAACTGTAGAAATGAGTATGGGTCAAATGGTAGAAGATGTTAAGTTAGCTGTAGAAGGTAAATTACCAGTTCACTTCTATGGAAGAACAGGTGGTATGATACCATCACCATCAGAGATAGCAGATAAAGCTAGACAAGTAGTAGAAGAGTCTCAAGAAGTAGCTATGGGAGGTGCTAGATAATGACAGTTGTATTTAAGAAAACAGAAGGATTAACAGATAAACAAACTCATTACTGTCCAGGATGTACACACGGAATAATACATAGAACAGTTGCAGAAGTATTAGATGAATTAGGTGTATTAGGAAATACTATAGGGGTTGCTCCAGTTGGATGTTCAGTTTTAGCATATGATTACTTTAACTGTGACATGCAAGAAGCATCTCATGGTAGAGCACCAGCAGTTGCTACAGGAATAAAGAGAGTTCATCCTGACAAAGTGGTATTCACTTATCAAGGAGATGGAGACTTAGCTTCAATAGGTACAGCAGAAATAGTTCATGCTGCAGCTAGAGGAGAAAAATTTACGACTATATTCGTAAATAATGCTATATACGGAATGACTGGAGGGCAAATGGCTCCAACAACTTTACCAGGACAAAAAGCTACAACAGCTCAAAACGGAAGAGATGTAAACTTACAAGGATCTCCAATAAAAATGGCAGAAATGTTAGGAACATTAGATAGAGCTGTATTTGTAGAGAGAGTTTCTGTAGATACTCCAGCTAATGTAAGAAAAGCTAAGAAGGCTATAAAGAAGGCATTTGAAGTTCAATTAGCAGGTCTTGGATTTGGTATAGTAGAGGTATTATCTACTTGTCCTACAAACTGGGGATTAACTCCACAAGATTCATTACAATGGCTAAGAGATAATATGATGCCATATTATCCAATAGGAAACGTTAGAGATGTTAAAGTTGAGGAGGCGAAGTAATATGGCTACAGATAGAGTGATATGTGCAGGATTTGGTGGACAAGGTGTTATGTCTATGGGGCAATTACTTACTTATGCAGGAATGCTTGAAGAAAAGGAAGTTTCATGGTTACCATCATATGGTCCAGAGATGCGTGGAGGTACAGCGAATTGTGCAGTAACAATTTCTGATATACCAGTAGGATCACCAGTTATAACTGACGATGCAACTTGTGCTATAGTAATGAATTTACCTTCACTTGATAAATTTGAAAAAGATGTTGTTCCTGGTGGAAAGATACTAGTGAACAGTTCACTTATAGAGAAAAAAGTTCAAAGAACAGATGTAGATGCTTATTATATACAAGCTAATGAATTAGCTTTAGAACTTGGAAACCCAAGAGTTGCAAATATGATAATGCTAGGTGCTTATTTAGAGTTAAATAAGTGTGTAGAAGTTGACTCTGTATTAGAAGCTTTCAAAAAAGTTTTCGGACCAAGTAAAGAGAAATTTGTACCATTAAATAAAGAAGCATTAGCAAAAGGTGCTGAAGCTATAAAATCTCAGGAAGCGCTTGCTTAAAGATTATTTGTCAAAATTCTTTAATTGATGACATAAAAAAGACAATAGTATAAATACTATTGTCTTTTTTTGTTAAACATATTACAATATCAATTATGAACTAAAGACTTAAAAAGGACATAATATATTATTATATTCAATCTGTAAAAGTCTTTATTGTTGGAAGGAGTTTTTTAAAATGAGAAAATATTTTGGAACTGACGGAGTAAGAGGAATAGCTAATACAGAACTAAACTGCGACCTTGCATATAAACTAGGTAGAGCTGGAGGATATGTTTTAACTAAGGGGAAAGATAAAGTTAAGGTTGTTGTTGGTAAAGATACTAGAGTATCAGGAGATATGTTAGAATCTGCACTTATAGCTGGACTTATGTCAGTTGGATGCGATATAATAACAGTTGGGGTTATACCAACTCCAGGAGTAGCATATTTAACTAAACATTACAATGCAGACTGTGGAGTAGTTATCTCAGCTTCTCACAACCCAGTAGAATATAATGGTATAAAGTTTTTTAATGCTGATGGATATAAATTAGATGACTCTATAGAGTTAGAAATAGAAAAATATATAGATGATATAGATAAAGTAGATGTTCATCCAACAGGAAGTGGAGTTGGAAAGAAACTACACAAACATGATGCAGTTAGAGATTATGTTGATTATTTAAAAACTATAGTTAATGCAGATTTTAAAGGTTTAAAAGTTGTATTAGATTGTGCTAATGGAGCTTCTTATAAAGTAGCACCTATGGTTTTTGAAGAATTAGGAGCTGAGGTTGTTGCAATAAATAATACTCCTGATGGAAACAATATAAATGATAAATGTGGATCAACTCATCCAGAGAATCTACAAGAAGCTGTAGTAAAAAATAATGCAGATCTAGGACTTGCTTATGATGGAGATGCAGATAGACTAATTGCAGTAAATGAAAAGGGTCAAATAGTTGATGGAGACCATATAATGATATTAAGTGCTATATACTTAAAAAAGCACAATAAATTAGCTAAAGATACTTTAGTTGTTACAGTTATGAGTAACATAGGATTAGTTATAGCAGCTAAAGAAAATAATATAAATCTAGCGACTACAGGTGTAGGGGATAGATATGTACTAGAAGAAATGAAGAACAGTGGATATAATTTAGGAGGAGAACAATCAGGACATATGATATTCTTAGATTATAATACTACTGGAGATGGAGTTTTAAGCTCTTTAGTACTAGCACAAATAGTTAGAGAAGAAGGTAAAACTTTATCACACCTTGCATCAGTAATGACTCAATACCCACAAGTATTAGTTAATGCAAGAATAAAAAATGAAAATAAAAATAGATACATGGAAATTCCAGAAATAAAAGATGAAATAGAGAGAATAGAAAAATTAATGGACGGTTCAGGTAGAGTATTAATAAGACCATCAGGAACAGAGCCATTAGTAAGAGTTATGTTAGAAGGTAAAGATGAAGGTCAATTAAAAGAATTAGCTACAAACTTAGCTAATTTAATACAAGAGAAGTTATCGTAATTTGAAAAGTGAATACTGAGAGGCTATATTTTAATAGGTCAAGGACTATTAAAACAAGTGTAATGCTGAGAAAAAATCTCAGTATTCGCTTTACAAGCGCCAGAACTTAGAATCATTTAGTCTAAGTTGACGAGGACAGAGTTTATCGAATTGTCGGCGGATGCTCTGCGGTGTGTTTACCATCGGAAAGTTTTAACAAAACATGTAAGTAATTACATGTACAAAATAAAGCTTATGTAAACTGACCTGAATCTTAAAAATATATAAAAAATAATATTTTTAGGAGGACACAAATATGTGTGGTATAGTTGGATATTTAGGAAATAGAATGGCTACAGAAGTTCTAGTAGAAGGACTTTCTAAACTTGAGTATAGAGGGTATGACTCTGCAGGAGTTGCTATAAATACTGGAAATGAGTTAGAAATAAGAAAGTTTAAAGGTAGATTAGCAGTTTTAGCTGAAGATTTACAAACAAATCCTATAAATGGAGGATTAGGAATTGGACATACAAGATGGGCAACTCATGGAGAACCATCAGATGTTAACTCACATCCACATTTTAATATGGATAGAACAATAGCAGTAGTTCATAATGGAATAATAGAAAACTACATGGAATTAAAAGAAGAGTTACAAGCTGAAGGTGTTAAGTTCTTATCTCAGACAGATACAGAAGTAGTTGCACACTTAGTTGATAAATATTATGAAGGTAATTTATTAGATGCAGTTTATAAAGCAACTCAAAGGCTAAGAGGTGCATATGCATTAGGTGTTATATGCAAAGACAATGATAAAGAATTAGTTTCAGTTAGAAAAGACAGTCCTTTAGTTGTTGGTCTTGGAGAAGGAGAAAACTTTATAGCATCAGATATACCTGCTATATTAAAGTATACAAGAAAAGTATACTTCTTAGAAAATGGAGAGTTTGTTCATATAGTTGGAGATAAAGTGACTATATTAAATGAAAATAGAGAAGTTGTTAACAAAGAAGTGAACGAAATAACTTGGGATGTAGAAGCTGCATCTAAAGGTGGATACGAGCACTTTATGTTAAAAGAAATATACGAGCAACCTAATGGTGTAAAAGAAACTTTAGTTAGAAGATTAAATGAAAATGGAGAAATTCATTTAGATGACATAAAAATGACTAAAGAAGATTTAGATAATATAAATAGAGTATATATAGTAGCGTGTGGTACTGCATATCACGCAGGTCTTATAGGTAAATTTGCGATAGAGAAATTTGCAAAAATACCAGTAATAACAGACATAGCATCTGAATTTAGATATAGAGATCCATTTATAGATGATAAAACTTTATTAATATTAGTAAGTCAATCAGGAGAAACTGCTGATACTTTAGCATCTTTAAGATATGCTAAGGAAAGAGGAGCAAGAATATTATCTGTAACTAATGTTGTAGGTTCATCTATAGCTAGAGAATCTGACGATGTATTCTATACTTGGGCAGGACCTGAGATATCAGTTGCTTCTACAAAAGCATATACAACTCAATTAGTATCATTCTACATGATAGCTCTAGACTTTGCTATAAAGAAAGGAACTATAACTAGAGAATACTATAATGAAATGATAGAGAAATTAAAAGATATGCCTTCAAAAGTAGAAGAAGCATTAAAGCAAGAAAATCATATAAAAGAAGTAGCTAAGACATTAAAAGAAAAACACAGTGCATTCTACTTAGGTAGAGGGTTAGATTACAATATAGCAATGGAAGGTGCTTTAAAGATAAAAGAAATATCTTACATCCATGCTGAAGCATTTGCTGCGGGAGAATTAAAGCACGGTACAATAGCTTTAATAGAGAAAGGTACTCCAGTTGTTGCTATAGCATCTCAAGGAGACTTATTTGAAAAAATGGTTTCTAATATGGAAGAAGTTAGAGCTAGAGGTGCATATGTTATAGCTGTTGCTCAAGAGAAAAATAAAGAGGTTGAGAAATCTGCTGATGAGGTAATATACATTCCTAATGTAGATGATGTATTATCAAGTATATTAACAGTTTTACCACTTCAATTATTATCTTATTATGTTGCAGTTGAAAGAGGTTGCGATGTAGATAAGCCAAGAAACTTAGCTAAGTCAGTTACAGTTGAATAGTAAATAAAAAATAAAAGCCTATGTAATATGATATAGAAAATTACATAGGCTTATTTTAACAACTTGTAATAGGTTATGTAGGACTCTTAAAATTGTATAACTTACTATTTTTTGTTAACAATTAGAAATATGAGTTAATGAAATATGTAGGGGGTATAAAACAATGAAGAAAATAATATTACTTATGAGTTTAGTATCTATATTTTTACTAGGGTTAGCAATTAGTTATGCAGAAGTTAAAAGAGACACAAATAACAATGGATATAAACAGATGTTAAATACTTTTGAAAATATAAATAGTGAATTTAAATTTTATAATATTAAGGGAAATACATATCTAAATAGAAACTTAAATGAAAATGAAATGAAAAGTATATGCATGGATATAATTACTAATTTAGGATTGGAAGAATCTCAAATTGAATGGATAAAGAATAAAAATAGCAGTGAAAGTCAGGTATATGCACATATACAGGAAAGTGATCGAAATATATCGATAATAGCTGTAAATAAAAGTAATAATGAGTCATATATAATGGTTGACATATTAGAAAATAAAGTATATAAAGATATAGTGGATATTTATACAGTTCTAGAAGAAACGTTAAGTAATTTTAGTAATAAGGTTGATATATACACATGTATAGCTGGAGAATATAAAAAAAGGTTACAACTATACAAATATGATGATATTTTAGATAAAATATTATATAATATGAATGCTAAAGAAATAGATAGGGTTGAAGATGAAAACTTTGTATCAGTTACAGCTTTTAGTAAAGAGATAAAAACTGATTACTTAGAATATTTGGGAAATAAGGTAAATTTAAATATAGGAATAAGGTATAGCGAAAATGAAGAAAAAACAATGATATATGTCGCTACACCTATTATAAGATTAGATTATTAATATTAGTGTGAGGAGAAAAGTAAAATGGCAAAAATTTTAGTAAAGAAGAGTAACCCACTTGTGGGAAAAGTTAAAATAGATGGGGCAAAAAATGCAGTATTACCAATTATAGCTGCGACTTTATTAGCAGATGGAAAATCTGTATTAAAGGGAGTTCCAAATTTAAAGGATGTTCATGTAATATCTGACTTATTAAGACATTTAGGGGCTAAGGTTGAATATAAAGATTGTACGTTAACAGTAGATGCAAGTGAGATAAAGACTTGTGAGGCTCCTTATGAACTTGTAAGAAAGATGAGAGCATCATTTTTAGTAATGGGACCACTACTAGCTAGATTTAACCATACTAAAATATCAATGCCAGGGGGATGTGCAATAGGAACAAGACCTATAGATTTACATCTAAAGGGATTTAAAGCATTAGGAGCTAATGTTGTAATAGATCATGGATTCGTAGAGGCTAATGCTGAGAAGTTAGTAGGAAGTAAACTATACTTAGACTTCCCTTCAGTAGGAGCTACAGAAAATATAATGATGGCAGCTGCATTAGCAGAAGGAACAACTATAGTAGAAAATGCTGCAGAAGAACCAGAGATAGTTGACTTAGCAAACTTCTTAAATGAAATGGGAGCTAATGTAAAAGGTGCTGGAACTAATACTATAAGAATAAAAGGTGTTAAGTCATTAAAAGGTGCAGAACACACTATAATACCAGATAGAATAGAAGCTGCAACATATATGGTAGCAGCTGCTATGACAAAAGGTGATATAACTATAGAGAATGTAATGATGGAGCATTTAAAGCCAGTTGTAGCTAAATTAAAAGAAGCTGGATGTGAAATAATAGATATGGATAATGCTGTTAGAGTAAAGGGTCCTGAGGTGTTAAAGCCAATAGATATAAAAACATTACCTCATCCTGGATTCCCAACAGATGTTCAAGCACAATTTATGGCTATGGCTACAGTAGCAAATGGTACGGGTGTAGTTATAGAAACTGTATTTGAGAATAGATTTATGCATGTTGCTGAATTCAATAGAATGGGTGCTAACATAAAAATAGAGGGAAGAAGTGCTATAGTTACAGGTGTAGATACACTATATGGATCTAAAGTAAAGGCTACAGATTTAAGAGCTGGAGCAGCATTAATATTATGTGGTCTTATAGCAGAAGGTGTAACTGAAATAGGAGAGATATATCACATACAAAGAGGATATGTGGACATAGATAAAAAGATACAAGCATTAGGTGGAAATATAGAAATAATTGAAGACTAATAAATTGTAATAATTAATAAGGGTTTTTCATAGAATTTATAGATTAGAAGTATAATCTAAGGAGGAGAATTTTATGAAAAACCCTTTAATAGTTTTAGCTAGCACAGTATTAATTACAATAACAGTTCCTGTGTGCATTTCTTTATTTGCATATAAAACAAATACAAGCAGTAATGGAGAAATAGCTAATAAGATAAACTTAAATATTAAAAAAAATAAAGAAGTAATAAATTATGAATCTGTTGATGAAAAGTCACCAACTATAAAAGTTTATAAACACAAGACAGGTAATGTGGAAAATATGGATATAGAAAAATATTTGTGTGGAGTACTTGCTGGAGAGATGTCAGCTGAATTTAATATAGAGGCTTTAAAAGCACAAGCAGTAGCAGCAAGGACTTTTACTATATATAATCAAAATACTGATAAACATAAAAATGCAGATATATGTACAGACTATAAACATTGCCAAGAATATAAAAGTAAAGAAGATTTATTAAGCAAAAATGGACAAGAGTGGATGGATAAACATTATCCCAAAATAGAGCAAGCTGTAAAGGAAACAAAGGGTCACATTGTAGTTTACAATGATGAACCTATACTACCGTTGTACTTTTCTACATCATCTGGCAATACTGAAAATAGTGAAGAAGTATTTAGTACTAAATATCCTTATCTAAGATCAGTAGAAAGCCCGTATGATAAAAATGCTCCTAAATATGCTTCAAATATGAAGATAAACAATTCTGATTTTATAAGTACTATAAAAAAAGGTTATCCAAATATATCTATATCTGAAAGTGAATTAAGTAAAGGCATTAAAATACAGGATAGAAGTCAGGGTGGGGCAGTAGAAACTATAAAGGTTGGAAATGCAAAGCTGACAGGTAGAGACATAAGAAATTTATTTAATTTAAATTCAGCTAACTTTGATTTGAAGTTTAATAAAGATTATGTAGATATTGTAGTAAAAGGATATGGACATGGAGTAGGAATGAGTCAATGGGGTGCAGAGGGAATGGCTAATGATGGATATTTGTATTATGAAATATTAAATCATTATTATTCTAGTACTAAAATTAAAGATATATATTAGAAAAAAACTCTGAATAAATATAATATTATATTTGTTTGGAGTTTTTTATTAATATTAAATATAAAATTGTATAAAAATAACAAATAAGGTACAAAATACAAATGTATTAATATATTTGGAGGTGTACCATGAAAAAGAAAAAACTATTAGAGAAAGATGGTTTTTACTTAGCTTTATTTGTATGTGTTTGCTTAGTGGCTATTGGAGGAATTTGGTTTACTAAAAATAGTGTAGATGATTTAGCTGCTAAGAATGGTTTTGTAGATGATAAGAATACAGCTAAGGGCGATGAAGATGAAGAAATACATTTAATAGAAAATGACGATAAATCAGTACCTACAACTACAAATTCTAAAGAAAATTTAGAAAAAGCTAAAGAAAAAGAAGTTAGTAAAAATGTTGAAAGTAAATTGGATTATTTAGGTGAAAAGGTTATAAGAGAGTATTCAGAAAAAGAACCTAGTTACTCTAACACATTAGATGTTTGGGAAATACATAAAGGTTTAGATGTTAAATCTAAAAAGGGAAGTAAAGTTAAAACTATAGTAAGTGGTAAAGTATTAGATGTTTTTGAAGATGATCAACATGGAGTATCGGTTAAAGTAGAGTCTAAAGATAAGGTAACTGTTGTATATTCTAATCTAGATAGCAAAGTCTCAGTGAAGAAAGATCAAGAAGTTAAAGAGGGCGATGTGATTGGAAAAGTTGGAAATACAACAAGTGTTGAAAGTTTAGATGGACCACATGTTCATGTAACTGCACAAAAAGATGGTAAAAGTATAGACCCTATGACATTAATAAAATAAAAAAATATAACAAGCTTAATCAATTTTGATTAAGCTTGTTATATTTTTTTATTATTTTACATATATATCAGTAAGGCTAGGATTTAAGGGGGGGAAGTCTTGAGATCGCATATAGAGGAAAGAGCTATAGTTGTAGCAAAGTATATATTAGAAAAGAAAACAACAGTTAGACAAACAGCCAAAACATTTGGTGTTAGTAAGAGTACTATACACAAAGATGTAACTGAACGATTAGAGGAAATTAATCCATCTCTTGCAAAAGAAGTTAAGATGGTTTTAGAAAAGAATAAATCTGAAAGGCACATTAGAGGCGGAATGGCAACAAAGCAAAAGTATGAAATAAAGTGTAACAAAAATGTAGGTTAAATACCTACATTTTTTTCTTGACTTAAAAGTGTTTTTTGTATATTTTTGTATGTAGAGTGTTAAAATTAACGAATAGTTTATATAAATTAAGAAGGAGTTGAATTTAATGGCTAAAGGAGCTGATATTGGCATAGACTTAGGAACGGCAAATGTTTTGGTATATGTTAATGGAAAAGGTATAGTTCTAGAAGAACCCTCTGTTGTAGCTATAGAAAAAAAATCAAAAACAGTACTAGCTGTAGGCGATGAAGCTAGAAAGATGATAGGAAGAACGCCTGGTAATATAGTTGCAATAAGACCTTTAAAGGATGGAGTAATTTCAGATTATGATATTACAGAAAAGATGTTAACACACTATGTAAATAAGGTTGTAGATAAAAAAGGATTTGCTAGATTTTTTATGCCTAGAATAATGGTTTGTGTTCCGAGTGGAGTAACTGATGTAGAAAAAAGAGCTGTAGAAGAAGCAACTAGACAAGCTGGAGCTAGAGAAGTTTATATCATAGAAGAACCTATAGCTGCAGCTATAGGAGCAGGAATAGATATATCAAGACCGGACGGAAATATGGTTGTAGATATAGGTGGAGGAACTGCTGATATAGCTGTAATATCTTTAGGGGGTGCAGTAGTAAGTGAATCTATAAAAATAGGTGGAGATAAATTTGATGAGTATATAGTTAGATATATGAGGAAAAAATATAATCTACTTATTGGAGATAGAACAGCTGAACAAATAAAGCTAAATGTAGGAACAGCATATCCTAGAGAAGAAGAAGTGAGTATGGATGTTAGAGGTAGAAATTTAATAACAGGACTACCGCAGAAAATAACTATAGATTCTAGTGAAATGTTAGAAGCTCTAGAAGAAGGAGTTAATCAAATTGTATCTACAGTACATGCTGTACTTGAAAAAACACCTCCAGAATTAGCAGCAGATATCAGTGATACAGGTATAATAATGACTGGAGGAGGGTCGTTATTACATGGACTAGATAAAAAAATAGAAGAAAGAACAGGAATAAGTGTTAAAATTGCAGATAATCCTATGGCTTGTGTAGCAAAAGGAACAGGAGAATCATTATCAGCATTGAGTTTATTAGAAACAGGTGGAACATTACCATTTAAAAGAAAAATAAATCTAGGAGGGAAATAAGATGTTAAATATAGATCAAATAAAAGAATTAATACCTCACAGATATCCATTTTTATTAGTGGATAAGATAGTTGAGTTAGAAGAAGGTAAAAAAGCAGTAGGAATAAAAAATGTTACTGCAAATGAGCCGTTCTTCCAAGGACATTTTCCAGATTATCCAATAATGCCTGGAGTTCTAATTGTTGAAGCTATGGCTCAAGTGGGAGCTGTAGCAATGATGTCTATAGATGAAAACAAAGGTAAATTAGGTGTTTTTGCAGGTATAGACAAAGTTAGATTTAAAAAAGAAGTAAGACCTGGAGATACTTTAAGAATGGAAGTTGAAATGGTTTCTTTAAGAAGAAATATAGGTAAAGCTAATGCTAGTGCTTATGTAGGTGAAGAATTAGCTTGTAGTGGAGAATTAATGTTTGCATTGGTTCAAAAATAAGAAAATAAGCTGTCTTTTAGACAGCTTATTTTGATATAGCAATAGGGGATTTTATATTAGTTTATGTTGAAAGTATTAAAGATAATGCTATTATCTCTGCCATATCTAAAATAAAACTTAGGCGGATATTGTTAAAGGAAAACTTATTATTTTCATCAACCTTGTCAACTATACCGACTATTGAATAATTTCCAATTTCAGGCAACTTTTTTCCTACACCTTTTCCAGGAAGGATAGGACCTTTTCTTATTTGTAGATTACCTATATTACTTTTTGATCCTAAGCAAGCATCTATAGCTAAAAAATTCCCATTAGAATGTTTTTTCTTTATAGATTGTAGGGATTCATATATATTTAAAGCATGGATAGGTTTATCTAAAGTACCATAAACAGGATATTTATAATTGCTGTTTTTTAACATTGTTCCAACTAAAGGCCCTAAAGAATCGCCTATAGCTCTGTCTGTTCCTATACACACTATAACTGTATTCTCATCAATTATATCTTTTAATGTATCATTAAGTACTTGAACGACATTATCTTTTTTATAGTTTACTTTAGCTAAATACATAGGAACATCCCCCCCTAAAATAAATATATGAAATAAAAAGAAAAAAATAACAAGTAAATATTCAAAGAAATATATTGATAATACCTTTTAATAATAGTATAATGATATTCATACGATAAAAGTTAATAAAATTTCTTAATTACCTTATTAAGAGAGGTGGAGGGACAGGCCCTGTGAAACCCAGCAACCATTCCAAAAGGAAAAGGTGCTAATTCCTACAAGATATTTATATCTTGAAAGATGAGGTTAGTTAATTATTGATGAATATAATTAGCCTCTTCTTTAAATAAGAAGAGGTTTTTTAATGTCAAAAAAGACTATGCAAACTTGAGGATTAAGGTAATGGAGATACTTTTAATATAAGGTTAATACAAGGAGGAGAAGTTAAATGGCAAAACATTTATTTACATCAGAATCTGTTACAGAGGGGCATCCAGATAAAATATGTGATCAAATATCAGATGCTATATTAGATGCACTTTTAGAAAAGGATCCGCAAGCGAGAGTTGCTTGCGAAACTACAGTTACTACAGGATTAGTATTAGTAGCTGGAGAAATAAGTACTAATACTTACGTAGACATCCCAAAATTAGTTAGAGAAACAGTTAAAGAAATAGGATACACAAGAGCTAAATATGGATTTGACGGAGATACATGTTCAGTTATAACGGCTATAGATGAACAATCAGGTGATATAGCTATGGGTGTTGATGAAGCATTAGAAAATAGAAATGGTGAATTAACAGAAGATGAAATAGAAAAAATAGGAGCTGGAGATCAAGGTATAATGTTTGGTTTCGCATGTAATGAAACTGAAGAATTAATGCCACTTCCAATATCTCTTGCTCATAAATTATCAAGAAGATTAACAGAAGTTAGAAAAAGTGGAGAGTTAGATTATCTAAGACCAGATGGTAAAACTCAAGTAACTGTTGAGTATGATGGAAACAAAGCTGTTAGAGTTCATACTGTTTTAATATCTACACAACATAGTGAAGATGTTGATAACGAAACTATAAGAAGAGATTTAATAGAAAAAGTTATAAAAGCAGTTATACCAGCAGAACTTTTAGATGAAGAAACTATGATTTATATAAATCCAACAGGAAGATTCGTTATAGGAGGACCTCAAGGAGATACAGGTCTTACTGGAAGAAAGATAATAATAGATACTTACGGAGGATATTCTAGACACGGAGGAGGAGCTTTCTCAGGAAAGGATCCTACAAAAGTTGATAGATCAGCAGCTTACGCAGCTAGACATGTTGCTAAAAACATAGTAGCAGCAGGACTTGCAGATAAGTGTGAAATAGAGTTAGCTTATGCAATAGGTGTTGCTAAACCATTATCTATATTTATAGATACATTTGGAACTGGAAAAGTATCAGAAGAATTACTTGTTGAACTTGTAAACAAGCACTTTGATTTAAGACCAGGAGCAATAATAAGAGACTTAGAATTAAGACAGCCAATGTATAAAAATGTAGCAGCTTATGGACACTTTGGTAGAACAGATTTAGATTTACCATGGGAGAGAACAGATAAAGCTGATATCTTAAGAGCAGAAGCATTAGAAAAATAAATAAATTGGTATTGGGATTAAAATATATATGAAGACTGTAATTATACGGTCTTCTATTTTTTTTATACGCAATAACTTGTATAATAATAATAAATTATGTAAACGATAAAGTTAGTATTTTATAGGAGATTATTTATGGAAAAAATAGAAGGAATGGTAAGTGACATTGTATTTAAAAATGAAGATAATGGATACGTTATTGCGCATTTAGCAAATGAAAGTAGTGATGTTGTTATAGTTGGGTGTATGCCAACATTAACAGAAGGAGAAAGTATAGAGGTTGAAGGTAAATGGGTAAATCATAAAACATATGGAACTCAGTTTGAAGTTCATAAATTTATGCCAGTAACTCCGTCATCTATAGAAGGGATATATGTATATTTATCTTCAGGAATGATAAAAGGGATAGGAGAGAAGATGGCAAAAAGGATAATTGATAAGTTTGGAGTAGATACATTAGATGTAATTCAAAATACTCCACATAGATTATCCGAGGTAGAGGGTATAGGAACTAAGAAAATAGAACAAATAGCAAAAAGTTATGAAGACAATAGAGAACTAAGAAATATAATAATACAATTATCTCCTTATGGAATAACTCCTAATTTTTGTTTGAAGATATATAAAAAGTATAAAAACAAGGCTATTGATGTTATAAGTAAAAACCCATATAAATTAGCTGAAGATGTTAGAGGTATAGGATTTAAGGTTGCAGATAAAATAGCATCTAATTTAGGCATAGATAAGTATTCAAAAGATAGAATAATGCAAGGGGTGCTTTATACATTAAACCAATCTCTAGGTAGTGGACATACGTATTTACCTAAATCTATTTTAATAGAAGAAAGTAGCAAGCTTTTAGAAGTAGATAAAGAATATATATCAGATGCTATATTAGGACTAGCTTATGATCAAAAGATTCACATTGAAAGAGGATTCGATAGTGAGGATCACATATATCTAATACCTTATTATTTATCTGAGAATGGGGTATGTAAGCAAATTGTAAAGTTAGCTCAAGCAGAGTTTAAAGATTTAAATATAGATATAGAAGAAGAAATAGAAAAGATTGAAAAGGAAACAGGTATAAATCTAGCCAATAATCAATCTCTAGCAGTAAAAGAAGCTATAAAAGGTGGTTTAGTAGTTATAACAGGAGGTCCTGGTACTGGTAAAACAACTACTATAAACACGATAATAAAAGTATTTGAAAATAATAATCAAGAAGTTGTTTTAGCAGCACCAACAGGAAGAGCGGCTAAAAGAATGAGTGAAACATCTAATAAAGAAGCAAAGACTATACATAGGCTGTTAGAAATGGGATATGCTACAGACTCAGAAGAGTTAGTTTTTTTAAAAGATGAAGATGATCCAATAAAGGCTGATGTAGTAATCGTTGATGAAGTTTCGATGGTAGATATAGTTCTTATGTATAGCTTGTTAAAAGCTATAAAACCTGGAACTAGAGTAATATTGGTTGGAGATAGTGATCAACTTCCATCTGTAGGAGCAGGAAATGTTTTAAAAGATATAATAGAATCTAATGTTATAAATGTAGTTAGGCTAAATGAGATATTTAGACAAGCTCAAGAAAGTATGATAGTAGTTAATGCACATAGAATAAACCAAGGATTGCCACTACATTTAAATGTTAAGGATAAAGATTTTTTCTTTATAAAGAAGAATACAAATGAAGAAATTTTAGAAGAAGTAATTGGCATTGTAAATGAAAGATTACCTAAGTTTTATAATTTAGATAAGCTTAAAGATATACAAGTTTTAGCTCCTATGAGAAAAGGCGATTTAGGAGTAAATAATTTAAATATAGAACTTCAAAAATATTTAAATAAAGAAGAAAAGTTTAAAGTTGAAGAAACTTTACAAAAGAGAACTTTTAGAGTTGGCGATAAAGTTATGCAAGTAAAAAATAACTATACTAAAAAATGGGAAAATGAGGATAAAAGTGAAACTGGTGAAGGTATATATAATGGAGATATAGGATATATTTATCATATAGATAAAGAAAATAAAATTATATATGTATTATTTGATCAAACTAAAATAGTATCTTATGAATATTCAGAGTTGGATGAATTAGACCATAGTTTTTGTACAACCATACATAAAAGTCAAGGTAGTGAATTTCCAGCTATAGTAATACCTGTAACATGGGCACCACCTATGTTGTTAAATAGAAATTTATTATATACGGCAGTTACAAGAGCTAAAAAATTAGTAGTTTTAGTTGGAAATGTTAAATACTTAGAATATATGGTTAAAAATAATAGAACAAATGATAGACACTCTAATTTAAGCGAAAAACTAAATAGATTAAAGAAAGAAGGAGTGCTGGTAAAAAATTAAAATAATACTAAAGTATATAAAAGAAATTTTATATCCAAGAAACATAAGTTGTATTATATGTAATAAACCTATTAACAAAGATAACACATACTCTTTATGTAAATCTTGTTTTGAAGAACTAAACTTCATAAATAATGGATGTATAAAATGTGGAAAACCAATTATAAATGAAAGTTTAGAAAGTGTAAAAGTTGAGGAACTACTAGAAGGATGTCCTGCTTGTTTGAATAGGAGTTATTATTTTGATAAAGCTATAGGTTGTATAGAGTATGATGAGTTAAGTAAAAAAATTATATTTGGATTGAAATATAATAACAAGACATTTATGAGTAGATATATAGCTACAATTATAAAGGAAAAGTTATCTAGTGAAGGAATTGAATTTGATTATATAATATATGTACCTTTGCACAAAAGTAGAGAAAAAAAGAGAGGATTTAACCAATCTAAGCTTATAGCAAAAAATTTAGGTGAAATCCTAAATATAGAAGTAATAAACTGTATAGCTAGAAATAAGAAAACAAAAAGGTTATTTGAATTAAAAGATAGAGAACGGATTAAAGAACTAAAAAATGCATTTGTGACAAAGTCAGATATAGATATATGCAAAAATAAAAGAGTACTCCTAATTGATGATATATTTACTACAGGTAGTACTGTAAATGAAATTTCAAAATTACTAAAAATAAATTGTGTAAAAAATGTTTATGTGTGTACATTTTTAACTAGAATAAATTGTTATTGACATATTCATTTTAAGATATTAAAATAGACTAGTAATATGTTAGGTCTGTGGTTGAAAGTTCATGCCAGTTGCAGGCGAAAGGACCCACGTAAGTTAACCTTAAAAATTAGGTTAATGATCATGGTGCAGCTTAGAAGTAAGACCTGCCGATATTAAAATCGAGAGAGTCAGTAGTGCGGCAAACCCAAGCGAAATCTCCAGCAGGCGAGTGTGGGGGCAAAGACCAGGTCAGCTAAAATATTACAAAAGTACCTACAAGGTGCTTTTTTTTTGTGAAAAAATAAAATATGTATATGTTTGTACTATGATATGACAATAATAAACAAATTAATCACAAATAAACACTAGTTCTGTGGATAGATTTAAGAGATAAAATGTGTAAAAATAAACAATTTAGTACTTATTAACAATTTTGTCCACATTATCCACAGAATATTAATAAAAATAAATCCACAAATTATTAATATAATTTAATAATTTGACAAAAATAAATTAAATTAGGCTGAATATTATAAAAGTAACTAGCTAACAATAAAATTAAAGGAAATTTAAATTAAGTATAGAACTAATAGTATGTAAGTATAAATTGTATTTATACTTGTATATTCTGAAGGGAGATGTTCTTATGAGAATAACAATATCTGGGAAACAAATTGAACTAACTGATGCTATAAAAGATTCAATAGAAGCAAAAATAGAAAGATTAGATTACTACCTTCATCCTGAAACAGAAGTGAAAGTTACTGTAAGTGCTAAAAAAGCTAGACAAAAAATAGAGGTTACTATAATACCTATAAGTGGGCCTATAATAAGGGCTGAAGACACTGAGGAAAATTTATATGCAGCTATTGATGTAGTGTATGATAAACTAAATACTCAACTAAGAAAGTATAAAAAAAGAGTACAAGATAGACATCATTCTAATGAAAGTATCAGATTTAATCATATAGAAGATATAAGTGATGCTGAATTAGAAGGTGAAAATGAAGATTCTATAGATATTAAAATAGATAGACGTAAGAGATTTAGCATAAAACCTATGAGTCCAGAAGAAGCTGTTTTACAAATGGATTTATTAGGACATGATTTTTATATGTTTACAAACACTAAAACAGATGATATAGCAATAGTATATAAAAGAAAAAATGGCGGTTATGGAATGATAGAACAAGACTAGAAATAAATTTGATTAATAGAGCTATCGATAAAAATAAACATCGATAGCTTTTTAAATATAAAATATAATGTTTTTATGGTAAAATGTATATTATACATATAATGGACGAGGAGAGATAAGTATATGGGTTTCTTAGATAATATATTTAACATAGCTGACAAAAGAGAAATGAAGAAATTCAACAAAGTTGTAGATGAGATAGATGCTTTAGAACCTAAATTTCAGGAAATGTCAGATACAGAATTAAAGAATATGACTAATGTATTCAAAGAAAGACTTAACAAAGGAGAAACATTAGATGACATATTAACAGAAGCATTTGCAGTAGCAAGAGAAGCTTCAAAAAGAGTACTTGGAATGAGACAATATAGAGTTCAGCTTATAGGTGGAATAGTTCTTCACCAAGGAAGAATAGCTGAGATGAAGACTGGAGAAGGTAAGACTTTAGTTGCTACAGCTCCAGTTTATTTAAATGCATTAACAGGTAAAGGGGTTCATGTAGTAACAGTAAATGATTATTTAGCAAAACGTGATAAAGAACAAATGGGTAAAATTTATGAGTTTTTAGGGATGACAGTTGGAGTTATAGTACATGGACAAAATCCACAAGAAAGAAGAGCTCAATATGAATGTGATATAACTTATGGTACAAATAATGAATATGGATTTGACTATCTAAAAGACAATATGGTTATACATAAGGAGCAAATGGTTCAAAGAGAACTAAACTATGCAATAGTCGATGAGGTTGACTCGATATTAGTCGATGAGGCTAGAACTCCTCTTATAATATCTGGACCTGGAGATAAGTCGACTCATTTATATGCAGACGCAAATACATTTATACATACTTTAAAAGATGATAATTATGAGATAGATGAAAAACAAAAATCTGCAACTTTAACTGAGAGTGGTATACAAAAAGCAGAGGTTTATTTTGGTGTGGATAATATAACAGATATAGCTCATATAGAATTATACCACCATATAAATCAAGCATTAAAAGCTCATAAGATAATGAAATTAGATGTAGATTATGTAGTTAGAGATGGTGAAATAGTTATAGTTGATGAATTTACAGGAAGACTTATGTTTGGTAGAAGATATTCAGAAGGATTACACCAAGCAATAGAGGCAAAAGAAGGATTAAGAATTCAAAGAGAATCTAAAACATTAGCTACTATAACATTCCAAAACTATTTCAGAATGTATAATAAATTATCAGGAATGACAGGTACAGCTAAGACAGAAGAGGAAGAGTTCAAAGCTATATATAAAATGGACGTTGTACAGATTCCAACTAACAAACCGATATTAAGAGAAGACTTAGCAGATTCTGTATATAAAAGTGAGTTAGGTAAATTTAATGCAGTAGCTGAAGAGATAATAGAAAGACATAAGAATAAACAACCAGTGCTTGTAGGTACTGTTTCTATAGAAAAATCAGAAGCTTTATCTATGATATTAAAGAGAAAAGGTGTAAAGCACGAAGTATTAAATGCCAAAAATCACCACAAAGAAGCAGAGATAGTAGCTCAAGCAGGTAGATTAGGTGCTGTAACTATAGCAACTAACATGGCAGGTCGTGGTACGGATATAGTATTAGGAGGAAACCCTGTTTTCTTAACTAAAAAAGAAATGAAAAAAATAGGATATTCTGAAGATACAATAAATACAGTTGATGCAGACATAGAAAGTTTAGGAATAGAATTAACAGAAGAAATAGTAAAAGCAAAAGCTGATTATGATAAAATACTTGAAAAATATAAACAGCAAATTAAAGAAGAACAACAACAAGTTATAGATGCTGGTGGATTAGCTATAATAGGTACAGAGAGACACGAATCTCGAAGAATAGATAATCAGTTACGTGGACGTGCTGGTCGTCAAGGGGACCCAGGTAGTTCAAGATTCTATATAAGTTTAGAAGATGAACTTATGAGATTATTCGGAAGTGATAGAATTTCTGGAATGGTTGAGAAAATAGGATTAGATGAAGAAACTCCTATAGAAGCTAAAATGTTAACTAAATCTATAGAAAATGCACAAAAGAAAGTTGAAGGAAGAAACTTTGGTATAAGAAAGCATGTTCTTCAATACGATGATGTTATGAATAAGCAAAGAGAAATAATATATGAACAAAGAGGTCGTGTATTAGAAGGTGAAAACTTACAAGAGCAAATTCAAACTATGGTAAGAGATATAATAGAAAGTGCATATGATGTATATGTTACAGATCAAGGATTTGATTTACATGCATATAAAGAATACTTATATCACACTTTCATGCCAAAAGGAAGCTTAGAAGTTGATGAATTTGCAAATATGAAAAAAGAAGAGCTTACAGATGCAGTTTATGAAATAGCTCATAGAATATATTCTTTAAAAGAAGAAAGTGTTACTTCAGAAAAAATGAGAGAAATCGAAAGAGTTATATTACTTCAAGCTGTTGACTCTTACTGGATAGATCATATCGATGCAATGGATCAATTACGTCAAGGTATAGGTCTTAGAGCAATAGGTCAACAAGATCCAGTTGTTGCTTATAAGTTAGAAGGATTTGATATGTTTGATAACATGACAAAGGCTATACAAGAAGATACAGTAAGATACTTATATAACTTCACTATAGAAGAACGTATAGAGAGAAAACAAGTAGTAGATGTAGATAAAATATCTTCAAATGCTGATGAAAACCAAGGAAACAAACCTGTTAAAAAGCAAGATGAGATAGGTAGAAATGAAGAGTGTCCTTGTGGAAGTGGCAAGAAATATAAAAAATGCTGTGGAAAATAATTTGGAGGTAACAAATGCTTAATATACAAGAGTATAGACATAAGATAGAAGAAATGTCTAAAAATATAGATGAATTGAGGGTTTCTCTTTGACATTGTTAGTCTAAAAGAAAAAATCATTAGAAATGAAAAAATGATGAGTGAACAAGATTTTTGGGATGATAATGAGAAAGCTCAAAAAATACTACAAGAAAATAAGAACTTAAAAGATACTGTTGAGGAGTTTAATAATTTGAAAAATTCAATAGATGATATAGAAGTTCTTATAGAATTAGCTCAAGAGGAAGATGATGAATCTTTAGAACAAGAAGTTAATATAGCTATAGAATCTCTAGAAGAAGAAATTGATAAAGTTAAGATAAAAACTTTATTAAGTGGAGATTATGATAAAAATAATGCTATATTATCTATAAATGCTGGTACTGGAGGTTTAGATGCTCAAGACTGGGCTCAAATGCTTCTTAGAATGTATGATAGATGGGCAGGTATAAAAGGATTTAATGTAAAAACATTAGATTTAATAAGTGACCCTGAAGCAGGAATAAAAAGTGCTACAATCCAAATTGAAGGACTGAACGCATATGGATATTTAAAAAGTGAAAAAGGCGTTCATAGGATAGTTAGGATTTCACCTTTTGACCCATCTGGAAAAAGACATACATCTTTTGCATCAATAGATGTAATTCCAGAATTAGATGATAGTATAGAAATAGATATAAATCCTTCAGATTTAAAAATAGATACTTACAGAGCTTCTGGAGCTGGAGGTCAGCATATAAATACTACTGACTCAGCGGTAAGAATAACACATATACCTACAGGAGTAGTTGTTCAATGTCAAAATCAAAGATCTCAACATAGCAACAAAGACACTGCTATGAAGATGTTAATGGCAAAACTTATAGAACTTAAAGAGTTAGAACAAAAGGAAACTATCGAGGAATTACAAGGTAAATACTCACAAATAACTTGGGGAAGCCAAATAAGATCTTATGTATTCCAACCGTATAAACTAGTAAAAGACCATAGAACTAATGCTGAAATGGGGAATGTAGATAGTGTGATGGATGGAAATATAGATTTATTTATAAATGAATACTTAAAAATGACTAAAATAAATAATTCATAAAACATAAGGCTTAAGAAGTTAATTCTTAAGCCTTATTTTAGGAGGAATTAAAATGGATATAAATAAAATATTAAAAGAAGAGTTCAATTTAAGAGATTCACAAATAGAAAATACTATAAAACTTATAGATGAAGGAAATACGATACCTTTTATAGCTAGATATAGAAAAGAAATGACAGGTGAAATGAGTGATGTTACACTAAGAGCATTTTATGATAAATTAGTGTACTTAAGAAACTTACAAAGTAGAAAAGATGATGTAAAAAGAATAATAGAAGAACAAGGAAAACTAACTAAAGAATTAGTTAAAAGTATAGAACTAGCAAAAACTCTTCAAGAAGTTGAAGATATATACGCACCATTTAAACAAAAGAAGAGAACAAGAGCAACTATAGCAAAAGAAAAAGGATTAGAGCCACTAGCTATGTCTATATTAAATGAAAAAATAGATTTAAAATTAGAGGCTAAAAAATACATAAATGAAGAAAAAGAAGTTAATAGTGAAGAAGGTGCATTAAAAGGAGCTTCCGATATAATTGCAGAAGTTATATCAGAAGATGCAAAGCTAAGAAAATATATAAGAGATTTAGCTTTAAGAGAAGGTGTAATAAATACTAAGAATACAAAAGATGAAGAATCTGTATATGATATGTATTATGAGTATAGTGAAGCTGTAAAGAATATGGCACCTCATAGAGTACTTGCAATAAATAGAGGTGAAAAAGAAGAATTTTTAAGAGTTAAACTAGAAATAAACAATGATAAAGTTATAAATCACATAATAAATACTTATATAAATAATAACAATAAAGTAAATGAAGAAGAAATAAAACTATCTATAGAAGACTCATATAAAAGATTAATATTTCCTTCTATAGAAAGAGAAATTAGAAATCACTTAACAGATATAGCACATGAAAGAGCTATAAGTGTATTTGGTCAAAATGTAAAAGGGTTATTACTTCAACCGCCAGTTAATGGTAAAGTTGTAATGGGATTTGACCCTGCATATAGAACAGGATGTAAAATAGCTGTAGTAGATAAAAATGGAAAACTTTTAGATTTCACAACTGTATATCCTACTAAACCACAAAATGATGTTGATGGGGCAAAGAAAACTTTAAAAAATTTAATAAAAAAATATGATATAGATATAATTTCTATAGGAAATGGTACGGCATCGAGAGAGTCAGAACAATTTGTATCAGAGATGCTAAAAGAAATAGATAAAGATGTTCAGTATACTATAGTAAGTGAAGCAGGAGCTTCAGTTTACTCAGCATCAGAGCTTGCAAATGAAGAACACCCAGATATAAATGTATCTATAAGAGGAGCAATATCAATAGCTAGAAGATTACAAGATCCATTAGCAGAATTAGTAAAGATAGACCCTAAAAGTATAGGTGTTGGGCAATATCAACATGACCTTAATAAGAAAAGATTAGAAGAAGTTTTAGGAGGTGTTGTTGAAGATTCAGTTAACTCTGTAGGAGTTGATTTAAATACAGCATCATATTCATTACTTGAGCATATAGCTGGAATAAGTAAATCAATAGCTAAAAATATAGTTATATATAGAGAAGAAAATGGAGATTTTACATCTAGAGCTCAAATTAAAAAAGTAAAAAGACTAGGACCTCAAGCCTTTACTCAATGTGCAGGATTTATGAGAATAACAGATGCTAAAAATCCTCTAGATAACACATCAGTTCACCCTGAGAGTTATGATGCTTGTAAAAAGCTTTTAGGTAGAATAGGATATTCATTAGATGATGTAAGAAATGGAAATTTAAAAGATATAGATTCTAAAGTTGATGCTATAGGAATAGAAAAATTAAGTGAAGAGTTAGAAGTAGGACTAGTAACTTTAAAAGATATTATTTCAGAAATAAAGAAACCTGGAAGAGATCCTAGAGAGGAAGGGATTAAACCTGTTCTTAGAACTGATGTATTAAAAATTGAAGATATAAAAGAAGGAATGGTTTTAAAAGGAACAATTAGAAATGTAGTTGACTTTGGAGCTTTTGTAGATATAGGAATAAAGAATGATGGATTAGTTCATAAATCTCAAATGAGCAATAAGTTTGTAAAAGATCCTATGACAGTAGTTAGTGTTGGGGATGTAGTAGATGTTAAAGTTATAGGTGTAGATTTGAAAACACAAAGAGTTTCTTTAACTATGAAAGATATTAAAAATATATAGGAGGAATAAATGTTATTTATAAAAAATGGAATTATAAATACAGTCACTAATGGAGTGATTAAGGGAGATATACTTATTGAAAATGGAAAAATTATAGAAATAGGAAGAGACTTGGTAGCGCCATTAGATGCAACAATTATAGATGCTAACAATAATTTAGTTTTTCCAGGATTCATAGATGCTCATACTCATTTAGGATTATGGGAAGATGGAATGGGATTTGAAGGTGCAGACGGAAATGAAGAAACAGACCCAATAACACCACACTTAAATCCTATAGATGGAATAAACCCAATGGAAAGAAGTTTTGAAGAGGCAAGAAATGGGGGGGTTACATCAGTTTGTTCAACTCCTGGAAGTGCTAATGTTATGGGCGGACAATGTATAGCAATAAAAACAGTAGGCAGAAGAATAGATAAAATGGTTATAAAAAACCCTGTAGCTTCTAAAATAGCTTTTGGTGAAAATCCAAAGAGCTGCTATGGACAAGATGAAAAAGCTCCACAAACTAGAATGGCAATAGCTGCAATGTTAAGAGAGACGCTAAAAGAAGCTGAAGAATATTTAGAGGCAATACATCTTCATGAAGAAGATGATGAAAATGAAAAGCCAGATTATGATATAAAAATGGAAAGTTTACTTCCTGTATTAAAAGGAGAAGTACCGTTTAAAGTTCATGCTCATAGAGCTGATGATATATTTACAGCAATAAGAATTGCAAAAGAATTTAAGTTAAAACTTACATTAGATCACTGTACAGAAGGTCATTTAATAGTTGAAGATTTAGTAGAAGAAGGATATCCAGTTGTAGTAGGACCTTCCCTTTCTGAAAGGTCAAAAATAGAGTTAAGAAATTTAACTTTTGATACAGCTGGAATATTATCAAATTCAGGTATGGATATATCATTAACAACAGATCATCCGGTAATTCCACTTCACTATTTACCTATATGTGCAGGTATAGCAGTTAAACATGGAATGGATTCTAATAAAGCTATAGAATCAATAACTATAAATCCAGCAAAAACATTAGGAATAGATAGTAGAGTAGGATCTATAGAGGTTGGGAAAGACGCAGATATAGTTATTTGGGATAATAATCCATTAGAAATACAAAGTAATGTTCTATATACAATAATTGATGGTAAAGTTGTATATAGCAAATAGTTTAATTTGTTTAATTAAATTATTGACATAACTATAATTAGTTTATAATATATAAATATAAGGAAAATTAAATAGCACGATAAATCTTCGGGGCAGGGTGAGATTCCCTACCGGCGGTATAGCCCGCGAGCCACTTACGTGGCATGACTTGGTGAAATTCCAAGGCCGACAGTAAAGTCTGGATGAGAGAGGATTAGTATATGTTATAAAATTTAAAAATAAATGTATTTTATTTTTTATATAATCAAAAACTAAGCTCGAAGAGATTCTTCGGGCTTTTTATTTTTCCTAATAAAAATTAGGAGGTATTATAAAATGCAACATACAATAAAAAAACATAGGGTGATGTCTACAAATACTATGACAAAGGTAGCTATATTATCAGCTATATCGTATATACTTATGTTCATATCAATGCCAATGCCGGGGTTATTCCCAGACTTTTTAAAAATAGATATATCAGATGTTCCTGCTATATTTGGAGGAATGGCTTTAGGACCATTTGCTGGATTTATGATAGTATTTATAAAAAATTTATTCCAAGCTATGACAGCATCTACAACTGCATGGATAGGAGAGATTGCAAATTTACTTATAGGTGGATCGTATGTAGTTATAGTTTCTTTGGTTTATAGAAATAAAAAGAATCTAAAAGGACTGTTAATAGGATTTGTTTTAGGAACAATAGCTATGGTTATAGTAGGATGTCTTACTAACTATTATATGCTATTACCGTTTTATGGGAAAATAATGCCTATGGAAGCTATAATAAATATGGGGAATGTGATAAATCCAAAGGTTACTGATTTAGGAAGCTTTGTTATTTGGATGATAGCACCATTTAATTTAGTCAAAGCAACCTTAATATCATTAATAACATTACCACTATATAAAAAGATGGAAGTTTTACTTAAAAAGTAAATTATAAAAAAATTAGCATGTAAATAATATAATAAATATTTACATGCTAATTTTTTTTATATTAATTTTTATAAAAAGTACTATTCTTTATAAACGTAGTATACACAGTCTTTTTCAAAATCTGACATAGACTCAAATTTATTATTTTTAAGTAAATTAACAAGATTATCATTTGGATTAGGTATATATATTTCTGCTTCTTTTGCATTAGATTTTAATAAAGCATAATTTGTAGCATCATTGATACCTTCAAATGAGTTATCTATACAAATTATAGAAGGACATGCTTTCATTGTAACTATACACTTATGCCCATTTATTATTAATAGTGAATTATTTTTTACTAAATCATTATATACATCTTCACATAAATTTAAATATGTGAATCCAGAAATTAATTTATTATTGCAAGTTTTAAAGTAATTAAGATTTTTAAAATCTTCATATGATATATTCCAAGTTTCTATATTAAAACTATTTATATCTATATTTTCAATAAGGCCATCAGAATTTTTAAAAAGTACCATACAACTTTGTGTAAACTTAAAGTTCTTAGATTCAACCATTTTTATACTTGCTTTAGTATCTTTATGAGTACAAATTGCGATATTAGTTATTTTACCATTTCGTAAGTCTTCTCTAGCTATATTGAATAACATATCAGCTATTGCATGTGCAAGCTGTTGACCTCTGTAATCAACATGAACTCTAAGCCCTTCTAACCATCCTTGACCATCTGGTAATATAGTATATTTCCCTAAAGCCACAACTTTATCATTCTTTACTAATCCTAAGAAGCAGCCGTTTTTATCATTTACCCATTTATGAAATACTTTAGGCAAATAGTCAGTACCATCCCAAATATTTTTTGATATATCAAGTATATCAGTATAATCGTCATTTGTAAGAATTTTATAATTCAAACTAAATTCCCCCCTTTTTTTACCCTAGATAATATTACCATAAAACCTAAAAGAAATGTCATATAATAAAAACTTTGTCAATCTAAGGACTTTATAATAATAAATGGTTATAATATAATAATATCTGTTACATTAATAAAATAGATAAGTCTTATTTATGGAGATGATTATAGATGATTAAAATATATTTAGAAAATGAAGAAAAAACAAGAGAAATTGGATATAAGTTAGGGCAACTTTTAACTCCTAAGAGTGTAATTTGTTTAATAGGAGATTTAGGAGCAGGAAAAACTACAATGACTCAAAGCTTAGCTAAGTCGTTAGAGGTAGATGATTACATAACAAGCCCTACATTTACAATAGTTAATGAATATGAAGGAAGAATGCCTTTATATCATTTTGATGTTTATAGAATTGGAAGCAGTGATGAAATGTATGACATCGGATTTGATGAGTATATAAATGGAGATGGAGTATGCATAATTGAATGGGCTAATTTAATAGAAGATATACTTCCAGAAGAATATTTATACATAGAAATGAACTATAAAGAAACAGGAAGAGAAATGATATTAACTCCAAAAGGAGAAAAGTATGAAGAATTAGTTAAGGAGTTGGTTAAATAATGAAAATATTAGGAATAGATACTGCTACTCATTCAACAACAGTATGTATAATAGAAGATGAAAAATTAATTTGTGAGTATACAGTTAATACTAAAAAAACTCATTCACAAAAACTAATGGTAATGATTGAATCAATGATAAAAGAAAGTGATTTAAATATAAAAGATATAGATGTAATTGCTATATGTATAGGACCAGGGTCATTTACAGGTTTAAGAATTTCTATGGCAACAGCGAAGGCTATAGCTCAAGTTAGAAATCTACCTATAGTTGCAGTTAACTCATTAGAATCATTAGCATTTAACATGAATCTTTGTGATAAAACAATATGTTCTATATTAGATGCTCAAAGAAATCAAGTATATACAGGTAAGTATAAATTTGAAGGTAGTGAATTTAAAACTGTTGAAGACATAAAAGTTGTTACAATAGATGAACTAATAGAAGAGTTATCTAACTCTAATGAAGAATTTATATTAGTTGGAGAAGCTGTATCTTTATATAGAGAAAAGTTAGAAGAAGTAAAAAATATTTCTATAGCATCAGTATCTAACAATGTAAGTAAAGCAAGTAGCTTATGTGCACTTGGAGCTATGAAATACAATAAGGATATAGATGTTCATAATTGTTATACTATAAATCCTATGTATATAAGAAAATCTCAAGCAGAAGTTCAATATGAAGAAAAAATGAAGAGGTTAGAAAATGGAAAATAGGAATTTAGTTATAAGGGATATGAACATAAATGATGTAAATGGTGTTTTTGAAGTAGAAAAAAACTGCTTTGAGCATTATTGGTCAAAAGGTGAATTTGAAAAAGAAATGAAAAATGATGTTGCTAGATATTTAGTAGCAGAAATAGATAATAAGATTGTGGGATACGTAGGTATATGGTTTATTGCAGGAGAAGGTCATATAACTAATGTTGCAGTTCACAGTGATTATAGAGGATTAAAAATAGGTGATAAACTTATAAAGCATCTTGTAAGTAAATGCATAGAAAATAATATATTTGCTATGACATTAGAGGTAAGAGTTTCAAATACAGTAGCTCAAAACTTATACAAAAAATATGGATTTAAACTAGCAGGTATAAGAAAAGAATATTATAGCGATAACAAAGAAGATGCTATGATAATGTGGAGCCAATTAAAAGAGGTGTAATATGAAAAAAGATATAATAACATTAGCAATAGAATCAAGTTGTGATGAAACAGCTTGTTCTATATTAAAAAATGGAAGAGAAGTTTTAAGTAATATAATATCTACTCAAATAGAGTTACATAAAAAATTTGGTGGAGTTGTTCCGGAAGTTGCGTCTAGAAAACACATAGAAAATATTCCTATGGTTGTACAAGAAGCTTTAGATGAAGCTAATGTAACATTTGATGATATAGATCATATAGCAGTAACTCGTGGACCAGGATTAGTAGGAGCTGTTTTAGTAGGATTGTCTTATGCAAAAGCATTAGCATATACATTAGATATACCTTTAGTAGGTGTAAATCATATTGAAGGGCATGTAAGTGCAAACTACATAGAAGATAAAAATCTAAAACCTCCATTTATAACTTTAATAGTATCAGGTGGACATACTCACTTAGTTGAAGTTAAAGATTATGGAAAATATGAAATTTTAGGAAAAACTAAAGATGATGCATCGGGAGAGGCATTTGATAAAATAGCAAGAGCTATGAATTTAGGATACCCAGGTGGGCCTATAATAGATAGATTAGCTAAAACAGGAAATAAAAAAGCTATAGATTTTCCTAGAGCATGTATGGATGAAGGATATGATTTTAGTTTCAGTGGTTTAAAATCAGCCGTATTAAACTATTTAAATGCTAAGAAAATGAAAAATGAAGAAATAGTTGTTGAAGATGTAGCAGCATCATTCCAAGAAGCAGTAGTAGAGGTTTTATCTACTAAAGCAATAAAAGCAGCAAAAGAAAAAGGGTACAAGACTATTGCTCTAGCAGGTGGAGTTGCAGCTAACTCTGCATTAAGAGCTAAATTAACAGAAATGGCTAAAAAAGAAGATATACAAGTCAAATATCCATCACTTATATTATGTACAGATAATGCAGCTATGATAGGATGTGCAGGATATTACAATTATATAAATGGAAAAATTCATGATATGAGTTTAAATGCAGTTCCTAATTTAAAAATAGGACAATAATTAAAATAGACTAGAAGATATTTTATATATCTTCTAGTCTATTTTAATTTATAAAAAAATTTAATTTTAAAATTAAGCAGAATTAAAAAAATATTTTATATAAGAATAAATTTACATTGCTGTAATTAATTGAAAAAATATGTTAAATACAAGTGAATTATATTAAATATTAAAGAAATTTTTGGATGAATACTTTATAAAGTAAACCACAAGTTAATATATAATTAAAATATGTGTTTGAAATATTTTATTGCTTATAACTAAAGATGTAATTTTAATGGGGGTATTAGATTGAAAAATTACGAAGATATTATAAATAGTTACAATATAGGGCTATTTAAGGAAGGGAATAGCTATAGAAGCTATGAATTCATGGGAGCTCATAGAGTTAAGTTAAAAGGAATAGAAGGTATGACGTTTACATTGTGGGCACCTAATGCAAAAGAAGTGTTTTTAGTAGGTGATTTTAATAATTGGAATGAAAATTCACATCCTATGATTAATATAGATGATAGTGGAATATGGAATATATTTATACCCAAAAACATGGATAAAGAGATATATAAATATAATGTAGTAAGTAAAAGTGGAAAAAATAAGTTGAAATCCGATCCCTATGCATTTCTATCTGAAAAAAGGCCAGGTACAGCATCTGTTGTTTATGATATTGATGATTATAAATGGAATGATAAACAATGGATAGAAAGAAAAAATAAAGTTTCTTACATTGATGAACCAATGAATATATATGAGGCTCACTTAGGGTCTTGGAAACGAAAATGGGATGGAGAATTCTTTAGTTATGAAGATTTATATGAAATGATAGATTATGTATCTGATATGGGATATACACATATAGAGTTACTTCCGATAACAGAACATCCATTAGATATGTCATGGGGTTATCAAAGTATAGGATACTATAGTCCTACAAGTAGATATGGATCCCCTAATGACCTAATGAAATTTATTGATAAATGTCATAATAAAGGTTTAGGAATAATATTTGATTTTGCATATAGTCATTTTTGTAAAGATGACCATGGATTATATAAGTTTGATGGATCTAATCAATTTGAATATGAAGATGAAACAAAATCAGAAAATATTGGTTGGGGTACTGCACATTTTGATCTAGGAAAATCTGAAATACAAAGCTTTCTAATTTCAAATGCTGTGTTTTGGTTGGAAAAATTTCATGTAGATGGTATTAGAATGGATGCTGTATCAAGTATGCTATATTTGGATTACGATATAGGATATTGGAAGCCTAATAAATATGGTGGAAGAGAGAATATTGAAGCTATAGAATTTTTAAAAATGTTTAATGAAGTTATACATAAAGAAATAAAAAATCCAATTATAATAGCCGAGGAATCAACATCATGGCCAATGGTAACGGGACCAGCTTATAAGGGAGGATTAGCATTTGATAATAAATGGAATATGGGTTGGATGAATGATACGTTAAAGTATATGGAGATGGATCCTATTTATAGAAAATATCATCATGAACTTATAACTTTTTCATTTATGTATGCATTTTCAGAAAATTTTATACTTCCATTATCACATGATGAAGTAGTACATGGTAAAAAATCTTTATTAAATAAAATGCCAGGAGATGAATGGCAAAAATTTGCTAATTTAAGATTACTGTATGCTTATATGATGATACATCCAGGAAAAAAACTGTTATTTATGGGAAATGAATTTGCTCAAGATTTAGAATGGAGATTTGAATATGGATTAGAATGGACTTTATTAACTAAAGAACCTAATAGTAAGTTTAAAGATTATGTTAAAAATTTAAATCATATTTATAAAAGTGAAAAGTCTATGTATGAGATAGATTATCATCATTCAGGATTTGATTTTATAGATCCACATAATATTAATCAAAGCGTAATAGTTATAATGAGAAAAGGAAAGAAAAAAGAAGACTTTATAATAGGGGTAATGAATTTTACTCCGGTAGTTTACGATGAATATAGAATAGGTGTGCCATATAAAGGAGAATATGAAGAAATTTTTAATAGTGATAATAATAAGTATTATGGGTCAGGGCAAACAATGGAAGGTATAATTTTAAAAACAGAAGATGTAAATTGGCATAATAAAAAATATTCTATAAATATAAAAGTTCCACCATTGGGAGCAGTATTTATAAAAGGTAAAAATATAAATATTAAATAGAAGTTTAACTTTATTAGGGGGATTAGTAGTATATGATGAAAAAAGAAATGATAGCTATGATTTTAGCAGGTGGCCAAGGATCAAGATTAGGGGTTTTTACTAAAAATATAGCTAAGCCAGCAGTTTCATTTGGAGGTAAATATAGAATAATAGATTTTGTCTTAAGCAATTGTTCAAATTCAGGAATAGATACAGTTGGAGTATTAACTCAGTACAGACCACTGTTATTAAATTCACATATAGGTATAGGAAGTCATTGGGATTTAGATAGAAGAAATGGGGGATTATCAATACTTCAACCATATATGAAGGAAAAAGAAGGCAATTGGTATAAAGGAACTGCAGATGCTATATATCAAAACATGGACTATATAGATAGTTACAATCCAGAATATGTATTGATATTATCAGGAGACCATATTTATAAAATGGACTATAGTGACATGTTAGAACAACATAAAGCTAAGGACTCTGATGTTACAATTGCTGTTATGGAAGTTGACTGGGATGAAGCGAGTAGATTTGGAATAATGAATACCAAAGAAGATTTAAGTATATATGAATTTGAAGAAAAACCAGAAAAACCTAAGAGTAACTTAGCATCTATGGGAATTTATATATTTAATTGGAAAACACTAAAAAATTATTTTGAGTCAGAAGAAACATATATAGATTTTGGAAAAAATTTAATCCCTAAAATGTTGGAAGATAATATAAATATGTATGCTTATGAATTTAATGGATACTGGAGAGATGTAGGGACTATAGAAAGTTTATGGCAAGCAAATATGGACTTGATTGATTATAATAATGGATTTAACTTAAATGATTCAAATTGGAGAATTTATACAAATACAATGGCTATGCCTCCCCAATATTTAGGTAAAGATGCTAAGGTGAAAAAATCAATAGTAGTAGATGGATGTAGAGTATTAGGAACCGTTGAAAACTCTATTTTATCACATGATGTTATTATAGAAGAAGGTAGTGTTGTAAAAGATTCTATAATAATGTCTGGGGCAAGGATAGGTAAAAATGTAGTTATAGAGAAAGCTATGATAGGAGAATGTGCAGTTATAAAAGATGATAGTAATATATCTAGTAAAGATGGAAATATAAGTGTAGTATCGGAATTTGAAGTGATATCTATGGAATTGGTATAGGGGGATTAATTTTATGAATAAGGAATGCATGGGGATTATTAACATAAATAAAAAAGGTGACAATTTGAAAGAGCTAACTGGTTCAAGAGTAGTTGCATCTATTCCAATTGGTGGAAGGTATAGAATAATAGATTTTACATTATCCAATATGATAAATGCAGGCATGAAAAATATTGGTATTTTTTCAGATCAAAAATATAGATCATTAACAGATCATTTAGGCAATGGAAGTCATTGGGATTTATCTACTAAAAATGATGGACTATTTGTATTTAGTCCAGAGAATACGAAAAAAAATATTTACCATACAGTAAAAAGAGGAGATTTGAAAAATATATTTTCAAATATAGACTATATAGAAAAAAGTAAACAAAAGTATGTACTTGTATCTCCAAGTTATATGATTTGTAATATAGATTACAAAAAAGCACTTGATTATCATAAGCTATCAAAAAATAAAATAACTATAATTTATAAAAATATAAATAATGCAGATAAAGACTTTTTAGGAACAACTGTATTGAATATAAATGAGGAAAATAAAATTTCAAGTATGGGAGTTAATATAGGAAGAGAAACAGAAGCTAATATATCTATGGAAATGTATATAATGAAAAAGGAATTATTTATAGATATTATATATTCAGCTGTATCAAAAGGAGAATACAATTGTATAGAAGATTGCATAGCTGAAAGTTTAGATAAGATAGACGTAGGAGTATATGAATATGAAGGATATCTAAAGTGTATAAACTCTACAAGTTCTTATTTTCAGGCTAATAAAGATTTATTAGATGTTTATATAGCTAGTGAATTATTTTACTCGGAAAGAAAAATATATACAAAAGAAAAAAATGAACAACCAACTTTATATACTGAAACATCGAATGTAAGAAATTCACTTGTGGCAACAGGTTGTTTAATAGAAGGGGAAGTAAAAGATAGTATTATATTTAGAAAAGTTCATGTGAAAAAAGGAGCAGTTATTAAAAATTCTATAGTTATGCAAAATGGAATTATAAAGGAATATGTTAAATTAGACAATGTTATACTGGACAAAAATGTATGTATATCAGACGGGAAAGAGTTAAAGGGAGATATAAATTTACCATTAGTATTAGAAAAAAATGTGAGTATATAGAGGGGGATATATTGTGAAGGTTCTTTTTGTTACAGCCGAATGTTGGCCTTTCGCAAAGACAGGTGGATTAGGAGATGTATCTTATGCACTTCCTAAAGCATTAAAAAAAGAAGGTGTTGATGTAAGGGTTATTATGCCTAAATACGTTAATATACCTAAGTATTTAAAAGATAAAATGAAAAAAGTTGCAGTATTTAACGTAAATGTAGCTTGGAGAAATCAATATTGTGGGTTATTAGAACTAGAGTTAGATGGAGTAATATTTTATTTTATAGACAATGAGTTTTACTTTAAGAGAGAAGGTGAATATGCATATTTATATGGATATGAAGATGATGCAGAAAGATTTACATTCTTTAGTAATGCAGTATTAGAATCATTAAAAAGAATAGATTTTTACCCAGATGTAATGAATTTAAATGATTGGCATACGGGTATGATACCGTTACTTTTAAAAGAACATTATAATCAAGATGAAAGATATACTAATATAAAAACTATCTATACTATACATAATTTACAGTATCAAGGTGTATTTTCTAATAAAAATATAGATGATGTATTAGCTATACCTAGGTGGTATTTAGATGAAGGATATATTGAATACTATGGTGCGATTAACTTTATGAAAGCAGGTATAGTATATTCAGATAAGGTAAGTACAGTAAGCCCGACTTACTCAAATGAAATTCAGACAAAATACTATGGAGAAAGTTTAGATGGATTAATAAAAGCTAATAACCATAAGTTAAAGGGAATTGTAAATGGAATTGATTATGAAGTTAACAATCCAGAAGAAGATAAAAATATAGTATGTAATTACAGTTTAAATTCCATAGAAGATAAAGTAAATAATAAATTAGAGTTACAAAAAATTCTTGGATTAGAAGTTAATAAGGATATACCTATGATAGGTATAGTTTCTAGATTAGTTTCTCAAAAAGGGTTAGATTTGATTTCATATATGATGCCAGAAATAATAGGGGAAGATTTACAACTAGTTGTTTTAGGAACTGGAGAAGAGCAATATCAATCTATGCTAAATTATTATTCATCGAAATATACTAGTAAAGTTGCAGCAATACTAACATTTGATGCAGCATTAGCTCAACAAATTTATGCAGCATCAGATATGTTCTTAATGCCATCTTTATTTGAACCTTGTGGAATAGGACAAATGATAGCTATGAGATATGGGTCAATACCTATAGTTAGAGAAACTGGGGGACTTAAAGACACAGTTATACCGTATAACAAATATAATGGAGAAGGTAATGGATTTAGTTTTAAAAATTATAATGCTCATGAGATGTTTTATTGTATTAAGTCGGCAGTAGATCTTTATAAGAATAATAAAGATGATTGGTATAAATTAGTTAAAAGTGCTATGAATACAGATAACAGCTGGGATAAGTCGGCAAAAACATATATAGAAACATATAATGAGATGACTATATAAAAAGGAGGGGGGACATTGACTCTCATAAATAGAGAAGAATTTAAAGTCGAGTTTAAAAGGCAAATGGATTTTTTATATAATCAAAGTATATGCGAAGCTAATAGTGAGCAATTACTAAATACATTAGTTACAGTTTTAAAAAATAAAGTAGCTAATGTATGGAAAGAAAGTAGAATTAATAAAGAAAAAGAAGTGTATTATTTTTGCATAGAATTTTTATTGGGAAGGCAATTAGAATCAAATCTTTTAAACTTAGGAATAATGAAAGAAATTAAATCAATTCTTAATGATATGGATATAAACTTAGATGAATTAATTCAAGCAGAAGTTGATCCTGCATTAGGAAATGGAGGACTAGGAAGATTAGCAGCATGTTTTTTAGACTCTATGGCATCTCTTAATATAAGCGGACATGGATATGGAATAAGATATAAATATGGCTTATTTGAACAAAAATTTGTAAATGGGCACCAAATAGAAGTTCCTGATAATTGGTTAAAAGAAGAATCGTATATATGGGAAACTGTAAGACCTAATAAAGCTCTTATAGTTAAATTTGGAGGTAATATTGAACTTATTGAATATAATGGTAGATTAAAACCTATTCATAAAAATTATATTCCTGTAATGGCTGTTCCTTATGATATACCAATAATAGGATACAACAATAAACATATAAACACGCTTAGATTATTTAAATCGGATATACCTAGAAAAGATTTTGAACCTATATTAAAAGATTGCAGAAATAGCTATGGAAGTTATCATGATGCGTTGCAATATCGATATTATGCAGATGAAATATCACAAGTATTGTACCCGAATGATTCTAATGATGCAGGGAAAATATTAAGGTTAAAACAGGAGTACTTTTTAGTTAGCTCAGGAATACAGGATATAATAAGAAAATGTAAAAAAAATAAAATAGATATTAAAAAAATACATGAGAAGGTAGCAATTCATATAAATGACACTCATCCATCATTGTGTATTCCGGAGCTTATGAGAATACTTATGGATGAAGAAGGACTTGGATGGGATGAAGCTTGGATAATAACTAAAAAATCTATATCATATACAAATCATACTATAATGGCGGAAGCTATGGAAAAGTGGCAAATAAATATGATTAAAGATTTATTACCAAGAATTTATATGATAATAGAGGAAATAAATAAAAGACAATTAAAAGAATTAACTAGTAAATATAAAGATAATAATGAAAAAATTGATAGAATGTCTATAATATCAAATAATAATGTTAACATGGCAAATTTAAGTATAATTGGAAGTTACAGTGTAAATGGAGTTGCACAACTTCATACAGAAATATTAAAGAAAGAGGTTTTAAGAGATTTTTATGAAAATGAACCATTTAAATTTAATAATAAGACTAATGGAATAGCCCATAGACGTTGGTTAATGTTGTCTAATCCTAGATTATCCAGTTTTATAACTCAACTTATAGGAAATGATTGGGAAAAAGATACAACACAATTAAAAAAGCTAGAAGAATATAAAAATGACATTAACACACTAGAAAAATTGGAAAAAATAAAGTTAGATAATAAAAATGATTTAGCTAAAATCATAAAAGATAGAAACGGGATATTAGTAGACCCGAATTCTATCTTTGATGTTCAAATAAAGAGATTACATGCATATAAACGACAACTTATGAATGCACTTCACATACTTCATCTATACCATGAACTTTTAGATAATCCAAACTTAGATATACAACCTAGGACTTTTATATTTGGAGCAAAAGCAGCACCAGGATATTATTTTGCTAAATGTGTTATTAAATTTATAAATGAATTAGCTCATAAAATAAATAATGATAAAAACATAAATAATAAATTAAAGATAGTTTTTATAGAAAATTATGGAGTTTCCTTAGCTGAAAGAATAATACCAGCTACAAATGTAAGTGAACAAATATCTACAACTACAAAAGAAGCATCAGGAACTAGTAATATGAAGTTTATGATGAATGGAGCTATAACTATAGCAACTTTGGATGGTGCTAATGTAGAGATTTATGAACAAGTAGGCGATGAAAATATAATTTTATTTGGATTGTTAGCAGAACAAGTTCTACAGTACAACAAATATGGGGGATATTCATCTGCAGATATATATTCTAATAATTTTTATATAAAAAGAGTTGTAGATGACTTAGTAAATGGATTTATACCAAATATACGAGAAGAAGGAAGGCAAATATATAATTCGTTAATAACATATAATGATGAATTTTTTGTATTAAGAGATTTTGAAAATTATATAGAAGCTCAGAAAAAAATAAATAAATTATATAAAGATAGAAATCATTGGAATGAGATGTCTTTAATAAATATAGCTAATTCAGGAATATTTTCAACAGATAGAACTATAAGTGAATATGCTAAGGATATATGGTATAAAAATAATTTATCTAAGAGATAAAAGGTGGGGGAGCAAATGAGTATAACATATAATTCTTGGGTAGAAAGTTTTAAAAAACCTTTCGGAGCATTAGAATTAGGAGAAAAATTAAATTTGAATGTAACAGCTAGGGATAATGTAAAAGATGTATGGTTAATCGTAGAAGCTGATGAAAAATATATAGAAGAAATACCAATGAAAAAAATACAAAATAATATATTTAATTTAGCTGAATATTATTTAGCTGAAAAAAATATTTATTTCTATTACTTTAAAACTCAAGAAGAGATAAATGGAAATATAGAAACTAGATATTATGGTAAAAATCATGAAAATGGAGAGTGTAGAGTTTATTTAAATTTAAATGATATTAACAAATATCAGATTACAGTTAGTAAAGGAATAAAAAGCCCTAAGTGGTTTAAAGAAGGTGTTTTGTATCATATATTTGTAGATAGATTCAATAAAGTTGGAAAAATAAATAATCCTAAAAAAAACAGTTTTATATACGCAAATTGGGAAGATACACCTATGTATATAAAAAACAATGATAATGAAGTAGTTAGATGGGACTTTTATGGAGGGAATTTAAAAGGAGTAATTAATAAATTAAGTTACTTGAAAAATTTAGGAATAAGCATAATATATTTAAGTCCTATATTTGAGTCTCAAAGTAATCATAAGTATGACACTGGAGATTATAAAAAAATTGATTCTATGTTTGGAGATGAAGAAACATTTAAAAAATTAATTGAAGAATGTAGTAAAAAGGGTATAAACATTATACTTGATGGAGTATTTAGTCATACAGGTGATGATAGTATATATTTTAATAAATATGGAAATTATGATTCATTAGGTGCATACCAGTCGCTAGAATCTCCATATATACAATGGTATAAATTTAAGAATCATCCAGAAAAATATGATTGTTGGTGGGGAGTAAAATCACTCCCAAATGTTAATGAAATGGAAAAATCATATATTGACTATATTATAAAAGATAAAGATAGTGTAATAAAAAAATGGATGAATTATGGAGTTAAAGGTTGGAGATTAGATGTAGTAGATGAGCTTCCAACTGAATTTATAGAAGAATTAAAAAGTGAGACTTTAAAAATAGATGAAGAATCTATACTGATAGGTGAAGTATGGGAAGATGCATCAAATAAAGTTAGCTATGAAGAAAGAAGAAAGTATCTTTTAGGAAATCAGTTAAATGGAGTCACAGGATATGTATTTAAAAATATATTAATCGATTTTTTAACGCATAAGATAGACTCTATAGATGCATATAATAAGTTTATGACAGTAAAAGAAAATTATCCAAAAGAAGCCTTTAAGTCTAATTTGAATTTAATAGGAACTCATGACACTAGAAGAATAATTACAGAATTAAATGAAGATAAAGAACTATTTAAATTAGCAGTTGCTACACAAATGACATTTGAAGGCGTTCCATATATTTATTATGGAGATGAAGCAGGACTTTTAGGAGAAAAAGATCCAGATAATAGAAGAACATATCCTTGGAAAAATGAAGATAAGGATATATTAAATTTTTATAAAGACATTACTAAGTATAGAAATACAAATAAAACTTTAATTAAAGGGGATACAAAGTTTTTAAAGTTGGAAAACACAAATGTATTTGGATACATTAGATATATTGAAAGTGAATATAAAGATGGAATTTTAATATTAATAAATAGATCAGAAAGCGAAGAATATATAGAATTTGATACTATTGAAAATTTATGTAATAAAGTAAAAAATTTAAAATTAAAACCTAAGTCATTTGAAGTAATTAATTTAGATAAAATATTATAATAATATAAAAAAGCTCTGCTTATAAATTATAAGCAGAGCTTTTTTGTTAAAATAACTAAAAATTAGTTAATTTCTTTTACAATATTTGCAACCCATTTTTTAGATAATGCTCTAGGCACCCCAAATATAAACTTAACAATTTCTTCAGAATAAGTAAGAAGAACTAAAACATAAATTGGAGCTCCTTTTACAGCAAATATGAATGTAAGTGGTAATGAAACTAACCACATACAACCTAACTCTAAGAATAGAGAGTATTTCGTATCTCCACCACTTCTTAGTATACCTATAATTAAAAGTGTATTAAAAGATTTAAGCCCCATAAGAAGTCCCATTATAATAAATATTTTTATTATATCAGGAGCTAGACTATCAGTTACACTAAACATCTTAAGTAATAAAGGTATATTGAATATAAGAAGTATACCAAATATTGTACCTACAACAAATACAATTTTAGAAAATCTCTTTGCATAATCAATAGCAATTTCTTTGTTATCGGCACCAAGTTCATTACCAAGCATAATAGATGCACCAATGGCAACACATACAGCTGTCATAATAAAGAAGTTTCCTGTACTAGTAGCTATTTGACTAGCTGCGATAGCAGAAGTACCTGCTTTAGAATAAGCAACTGAGTATAAAACAGTTCCTATAGCCCATCCAGTGTCATTTAATAATATTGGAGTACTTTTAGCAAAAAATGAATTTATGAATGATTTATCAATATCTTTTATATTACTTAAGTTGAATTTTAATATATAATCTTTTTTAGCAAAATAAACATAGCCAATTAATAATGAAAACTCAATTATTCTAGCTATAACAGTTGCTATTGCTGCACCTTTAACACCTAAAGCAGGCATGCCTAAATTACCAAAAATTAAGCCGTAGTTTAAAATTATATTACTTATAAGAGCAATTGCACTACAAATCATACCTAATTTTGGATTTCTAACACTTCTAGAACCCATGCTAAAAACTGTACTTACAGCAATTAAAGGATAACAAAATGCTATTATACCAAAGTAATCAATACATAGTTTTATAACATCTGGGTCATATGAAAAAAAGTGTATTATTAATTTAGGGAAGAAAAAAGCCGGTATAAAAAATAATAAACCAAGTATTATTCCTAATAAAACATTTAAACCAGTAACTTTTTTTATATTATTTATATCATTTTTCCCGAAAAATTGAGATATAAATAAACCAGCTCCACCTGTTAATCCAGACAAAGTCATATTATATAAAAAGAAAAATTGATTAGCTACACCGATAGATGCAACAGAGGTTTCTCCTAAACTACTAATCATAACAGTATCTATAACATTTACTGAAGTTGATATAAGATTTTGTATTATTATTGGAATACAAAGTGAAATTAATAGCTTATAAAATCTCTTATTTTCATCATTTAGAGTAAATATATTACTCAAAAAAACACCCCCTCTAAAAATTTAATGTCTATACTATGGTAATATAAATAGTATATGCATAGCAACTAATTTCTATTGGTAATGTCAGAATTATTAAAAAAAGAAGCAGTTTACATTAACTGCTCCCATTCTTCGTATAGACTATTTAATTTATCTTCTAGTTCTGACTTTTCTTGTCCTACTTCTTTAGATTTTTCAGGGTTAGAATAAACTTCTTCTTGGCACATAAGCATATTTAACTCTTCTATTTTTTCTTCCGTAGTTTCTATTTCTTTTTCTATACTTTGTCTTTTAACTCTAGCTTTTTTCTCAATTTCTCTTTGTTCTCTTTCTTTTCTCTTCTCATCTTTTAATTGAGTTTTTGTTTTTTCTTCTACTACCTCTATTGCATTCATTTCAGTAGTTTGTTTTTTCTTATCTATATAATAGTCATAATTTCCAAGATATTCAGTTATTCCTTCAGAATCTAATACTAATATTTTATCTACAACTGTATTTAAGAAATATCTATCATGAGATATAGTAAATAAAGTTCCTGTGTAATTAATTAAAGCCTCTTCTAGTACTTCTTTTGAGTCTATATCAAGGTGATTGGTAGGCTCGTCTAACAGTAAGAAGTTAGAGTTAGATAAAATAAGTTTTAATATTGCAACTCTAGCTCTTTCACCACCACTTAAAGTAGATATTTTTTTAAATACTTCTTCATTTTCAAATAAAAATGCACCTAGCATATTTCTAAGTTCTGTTTGACTAAGCTGAGGATGATCATCCCAAATTTCATCTATTATAGTGTTATCTAAGTTAAGAGTTTTTTGCTCTTGGTGGAAGTAATCAACATGAACATTAGTACCTAATTTAGTTGACCCTGTTAAAGGAACTATTTCATTCATTATTATTTTAAATAAAGTAGATTTACCGATACCATTAGCTCCTACTAAAGCTACTTTTTCTCCTCTGTAAATATTAAAATTAATATCTTTAAAAAGTATTTTTTCTCCATATCCCATAGAAATATCTTTAACTTCTAGTACATCATTACCACTCGAGACTGCAGGATTAAATTTTATACTAGCTCTTTTTCTAAAAACATCAGGTCTGTCCATTACGTCTACTTTATCTAGCATTTTTTCTTTACTTCTAGCTCTTTTTAAATGCTTTTCTCTGCCGTAGGCTTTTAGTCTTTCGATTGACTCCTCTTGTTTTTTTATTTCTTTTTGTTGATCTTCGTATTTTTTTACTTCTAATTCTTTCTCCGTTTTAGATAATTCTACGAATTTAGAATAGTTACCATTATAAGTTCTAAGTTTCTTGTTATGTATTTCAAAAACTCTGTTAACTACTTGGTCTAAGAAATATCTATCATGGGAAATTAGTATAACTGTTCCTTTGTATTGCTTTAAGAAAAGTTCAAGCCACTCTATAGCATCTGCATCAAGATGGTTAGTAGGCTCATCTAGAAGTAAAAGAGAAGGATTTTTAAGTAATAATTTTGAAAGTAAGACTCTAGTTTTTTCTCCTCCAGAAAGAATATTTATAGGAGTTTCCATATTTTCATCTGAAAAACCTAAACCTTTTAATATTCCTTTAACTTCTGATTTGTATCCATAACCGTTTAATTCAGAGAAAAGTTCTAATTTATGAGAATACTCATTCATAAGCTTTTCTAATATTTTAGAATCTGGATTTGAACTTTCTTCAGAAATTTTAACCTCTAAACCTCTTATATAGTTTTCCATTTCTATTAAATCTGAAAATACCTCTAAAACTTCTTCATATATAGTTTTATCGGATTGAAAATTTGTATTTTGCTCAAGATATCCTATTTCTACACCTTTTCCAAGATATATATCACCACTATCATAACCATATATACCAGAAAGTACTTTAAATAAAGTTGTTTTTCCAGTACCGTTAACACCTATGATACCGACTTTATCACCTTCATTTACAGTAAAACTTACATCTTCTAATATAGTATCTATTCCAAAACTTTTATTTAAGTTATTACATGACAAAACAATCATAAAATTATACCTCCTTTAAACTACCTAAAATTATAATGTTTTGATATAATATAATCAAGGATATATGTACTATGTTAAAAAAATAGCATGGTTTAGGGATCATGGACTAAAATTAGGAGGTGAGAATATGAGTAATAGAAATATTTCTATGGCTGTAATTAGAAGATTACCAAAATATCACAGATATCTAGGAGATTTATTAGATAGAGATATACAAAGAATATCTTCTAAAGAATTAAGTGATATAATTGGTTTTACAGCATCTCAGATAAGACAAGATTTAAACAACTTTGGTGGATTTGGACAACAAGGATACGGGTATAATGTTGAGGAGTTATATAATGAAATAGGAAAGATACTAGGATTATCTAGAACTTATAACTCTATAATAATTGGGGCTGGAAATTTAGGACAAGCTATAGCTAACTACACAGGATTTACAAAAGCAGGATTTAAAATAAAAGCTTTATTTGATGCAAACCCAAGAATGATAGGGTTAAAAATTAGAGATTTTGAAATACTAGATTCTGAAAGCATCGAAGAGTTCGTGACAGAAAATGATATAGATATAGCTATATTATGTATACCAAAGAATGGGGCGCAAGATGTTGTAGATAGACTTGTGAAGTCTGGTATCAAAGGGATTTGGAATTTTGCACCATTAGATTTAGAAGTTCCAAATGATGTTATAGTTGAAAATGTAAACTTAACAGAGAGTTTATTTACATTATCATATCTTATGAACGAAGACAAATAGTATACAAAATACAAAAAACTACCTACAATTGTAGGTAGTTTTTATTTTGAATAATTTTAAATTATTCTGGTTGTGGAGCATCTACAGGACAAACTCCGTTACAAGCACCACACTCAACACAAGCGTCTGCATCTATAACGTATTTGTCATCTCCAGCTGATATACAGCTAACTGGGCACTCAGCTTCACAAGCACCACAGCTTATACAAGCGTCATTTATTTTGTAAGCCATTCTAAATCCCCTCCTAATTTATGTAAATAATATGTTCAATAGTTATTATATCAAAAAAAATATAATATAACAATAATTAGCATATATACAAAAAATAAACATATTTTACAGAATATTTATATTTATTAAAACAATTGAACTATAATAAATATGGAATGAATTTTTAGGGGGAAGAGTATTTATGGGGAGGAGAATTAACAAAAAAAGATTGGGTATTTTACTAGCTATACCATTTGTTTTTCTAATGTTTATATTTTATATAGGGGGGAGAAATGCTTTTAATTATAATAATAAAGTAGTAAAACAAGAGAAGTATATAAAGTCGACTGGGAGTACAGAAAAGAAAGCAAAAAAGGAAAGTATAACTATAAGTTTTGCTGGAGATGTAACTATGGGAAATTATAAAGGAGCATCATATTATAGTTCTTTTGACCATGAATTTGAAAAACAAAATCAAAATTATAGTTATTTTTTTCAAAATGTAAAAGATGTATTTGAACAAGATGATTTAACGGTAGTCAATTTGGAAGGACCACTTACAACATCAAATAATGCTCAAGTAAAAAGATTTGCATTTAAAGGAGATCCAACCTATGTAAATATTTTAAAAGAAGGAAATATAGAAGCAGTTACTTTAGCTAACAATCATTCAAAAGATTATTTAGAAGAAGGCTTAAAAGATACTGAATTTATACTAAAAGAAAATGGTATTGAGTATTTTGGTTCAAGTAAGCAAGCTATAATAGATGTAAAAGGAGTTAAGGTTGGATTATTGGGATATAATGGATGGCCAGAAAATTATAATGATAAATATTTAAATAATATGAAGAATGAAATTGAAGTTATGAAAAAAGAATCTGATTTAATTTTAGCATATTTTCATTGGGGAACGGAAAGTATGTATTACCCAGATAAGGTTCAAATAGATTTTGCACACTTTGCTATTGATAGTGGAGTTGATGGAGTATTAGGTAGCCATCCTCATGTTATTCAAGGTATTGAAAAATATAAAGAAAAATATATAGCATATAGTTTAAGTAACTTTTGTTTTGGGGGGAATAAAAATCCAAAAGATAAAGATGCTTTTATATATCAACAAACATTTAATTTTGAAGATGAAAAATTAGTGAGTATTAATAAACCGAATTTAATACCGTGTTCTATATCTTCTAAAAGTAATATAAATAATTATCAACCTACTCCATCTGAAGGAGAAGAAAAGAATCGTATATTAAACAAGGTAATAGATATTAGCGAAAGTTTAAATAAATAAAAAAAGATATATGAGATTTATTATTAATTTTTATAAATCTCATATATCTTTTTTAAAATTTTCAGAAAAATTTCGAAAAACATGTTTAATAATTAACAATAAATGGTATTATAAGTAAAAATAGTAATAATTATTAAAACTAAATTAGGGGGACAAACAAATGAATTGTAGTAGTTGTAAAATGTGTGAAAGTGCAGATAAGAAGTTAGAAAGTTTTGTAGCAACTAGAGAGGTTGAAACAGCATTTCACAGAACAGAAGATCAAAAGGTAAAGTGTGGGTTTGGATTACAAGGAGTATGTTGTAGATTATGTGCAAATGGACCTTGTAGGGTTACGCCTAAATCACCAAGGGGAATATGTGGAGCAGACGCAGATACAATAGTTGCGAGAAACTTTTTAAGAGCAGTTGCAAGTGGAGCAGCATGTTATTTACATGTTGTTGAGAATACAGCAAGAAACTTAAAAAAATTAGGGGAAGATAAAGGGATAATAAAAGGAGAAAAAACAATAGATGAACTTGCTGAAATATTTGGGGTTGAAGCTAAAGATAGACATGAAAAATGTATAAAAGTAGCACAAAAGGTTTTAGATGATTTATATAAATCTAGAGATGACAAAATGGAATTAGTAGAAAAAATAGCATATGCACCAAGAGTTAAAAAGTGGAAAGCGTTAGGGATAATGCCAGGTGGAGCTAAATCAGAAGTATTTGATGCTATAGTAAAATCATCTACTAATTTAAATAGTGATCCAGTTGATATGTTAGTTAACTGTTTAAATCTTGGTATATCTACAGGGTTATATGGGCTTACATTAACAAATTTACTTAATGATGTTATGTTAGGAGAACCTGTAATAAGAACGGCTCCAGTAGGGTTTAGAGTTATAGACAAAGATTATATAAACATAATGATAACAGGACATCAACATTCAACATTTTCTAACTTCCAAGATAGATTAAAGGATGAAGATGTAGTAGCTTTAGCTAAAGAATTAGGAGCAAAAGGATTTAGACTAGTTGGATGTACATGTGTAGGTCAAGATTTACAATTAAGAGGAGAGCACTACCAAGAAATATTTGCAGGTCATGCAGGAAATAACTTTACAAGTGAAGCTGTATTATCTACAGGAGCAATAGATATGGTTTTATCAGAATTTAACTGTACTATACCTGGTATAGAACCAATAGCTGATAAATATAAGGTGAAAATGATATGTTTAGATGATGTAGCTAAAAAATCTAATGCAGAATATATTCACTTTGACAGAAATAATATAGATGAAATTACAAATAAATTAATAAATGAAGCTTTAGAAAGCTATAAAAATAGAAGAAATGAAATTGAAATAGATATACCTAGTGATCATGGATATGAGTCTTCTTTAACTGGTGTAAGTGAAAAGAATTTAAAGGCTTTCTTGGGAGATTCATGGAAACCACTTATAAACTTGATAGGAGAAGGTAAGATAAAAGGAATTGCAGCAGTTGTAGGATGTTCAAATATGACGGCTAAAGGACACGATGTATTTACTGTAGAACTTACAAAAGAACTTATAAAGAGAGATATAATAGTTTTATCAGCAGGATGTTCGACTGGAGGACTTGAAAATGTTGGATTAATGTCTCCTGGAGCTGAAGAATTAGCAGGGGACAATTTAAAAGAAGTATGCAAGTCTTTAGGAATACCTCCAGTATTAAACTTTGGACCATGTTTAGCAATAGGAAGACTTGAAATAGTTGCAACTGAAATAGCTAAGGAGTTAGGTATAGATATACCTCAATTACCTTTAGTACTATCAGCACCACAATGGTTAGAAGAACAAGCTTTAGCTGATGGTGCATTTGGATTAGCATTAGGATTACCTCTGCATTTAGCACTACCTCCATTTATAACAGGTGGTAAATTAGTAACAGAGGTTTTAACTGAAAAGTTAAAAGACCTTACAGGAGGACACGTTATAGTAGATTCAGAAGTTAAATCTTCAGCAGACACTTTAGAGAAAATAGTTATAGACAGAAGAGAAAAACTTGGTCTAAAGGAAGTGGAGTGTTATGCATAGAATTTTAATAAATAAAGATTTATGCACAGGATGTAAAAGTTGTGTTTTAGCTTGTATGGTAAAACATAATCCAAACAAGGATATGTATACTTTAGATTTAGAATGTTTAAATAATGATGGAAGAAATCATATTGAAATAGATAAAAGTAATAAACCAGTTCCGATAGTATGTAGACATTGTGACACACCAGAATGTGTATTAACATGTATGAGTGGAGCTATGACTAAAGATAAAGAAAGTAAAATTGTTAGTTACAATGAAGAAAAATGTGGATTATGCTATATGTGTGTAATGGCATGTCCATATGGACTTTTAAAGCCAGATGATAAAACTAAACAAACTATACTAAAATGTGATATGTGCAAAGGTTTAGGATATCCTAGGTGTGTAGCGAACTGTCCAACTGGGGCGATAATGCTACAGGAGGAGGTAGAACATGAAGTATGTAGTTCTGGGTGCTAGTGCTGCAGGAATAAATGCAGTTAAAACTTTAAGACAATTAGACAAAGACTCGCAAATAACTATGATTTCCAAGGATGAAAATATATATTCAAGATGCATGCTACACCATGTTATATCAGAACATAGACAATTAGATAGTTTAAACTTCGTAGAAGAAAACTTTGAAGAAGAATATAGAGTTAACTGGATTAAAGGATGTACTGTTAAATCTATAGATATAGAAAATAAATTTATAGAAATGAAAGAAGATAATAAAAAAATACAATACGATAAACTATTGATAGCTACAGGCGCATCTTCTGCGATGCCACCTATAAAGAACTTAAAAGAATCTAATTTTGTATATGGACTTAGAAATATAGAAGATGTATATAATATAAGAGAAAAAGCTAAGTCATGTAAAAAAATAACAATATTAGGGGCTGGGCTTGTTGGAATAGATGCTTTAGTAGGACTTTTAGAATATGAAAATCTAGAAATATCTGTAATATACAGAGAACCATTCATTTTAAATAGGCAATTAGATGAATACTCTGCGTCTATCTATGAAAATAAATTTACTGAGATTGGTATAAAATTTTATCCTAATGCATCTGTAAAAGAAATATGCATAGATAGTAGTAAAAATATAACAGGAGTTTTATTGGATGATGGAACTTGTATAGAGTGTGAACTGGCAATAGTTGCTACAGGAGTTGTACCTAATGCAAACTTTATAGATAAAGATATTATAAAATATGACCGAGGAATAGTAATAGATGATCATTGTAAGACTAACATAGAAAATATATTTGCAGCAGGCGATGTAGTTGGAAAAAATGCTATATGGCCAATAGCTGTTAAACAAGGCATTGTAGCTGCATATAATATGTGTGAAATTAAAAAAAATATAGATGATGATTTTATATATAGAAACACAATGAATTTTTTAGGAATTCCTACGGTTTCATTAGGTATAGTAGATAATATTGATAAAGATTGTGTTGTAAAAATAATTAAAGACAAAAATGGATATAAAAAGTTTATTATAAAAAATAACAAACTTAAAGGTTGTATTATTCAAGGTGATATATCTTATGTAGGTGTATTTACTCAACTTATAAAAAATAATATAGAAGTTGATAATTTAGAAAATAGAATATTTGATATAGGATATGCAGATTTCTTTTCTATTAAAGGAAATGGAGAGTTTTGCTATAATATATAATATTAAAGGCTATAGATAAAAATCTATAGCCTTTAAATTATATCTAAATTATAGGAGAAATTATGAAAGTATATGCATTAGTTGGAGAAAGTGGAACTGGAAAGAGCTATAAAGCTTTAGAGGTTGCTTATGAAAATAATATAAACTATATAGTTGATGATGGAATTTTAATTCATAAGAATAAGATAATAGCAGGGATATCAGCGAAACAAGCAAGCACAAAAATACAAGCAGTTAAAAGAGCTATTTTTAATGATAATGATCATCGAGATTCTGTTAAGAGAAAAATTACAGAAGAAAATATAAATAAGATTTTATTGATAGGAACTTCTGACAGGATGGTAAATCAAATATCTAAAAGATTAGGAATCGATAAAATAGATAAAACTATTTATATTCAAGATATTGCTACTAAATCTGAAATAAGTATAGCAAAGGAATCTAGAAAAGCCGGAAATCATATAATACCCGTTCCTACTTTGGAAGTTAAATCAATTGCTAGTGGATTAAGTATAAATCCTATAAAAAGGTTATTTAAAAGAAATAATAAAGATTCTATTGTAATGGAAAAAACTATAATAAGACCTACTTTTAGCTATATAGGTAAGTTTTATATAAGTAAGAATGCTATAAATCAAATAATTTTTCACGAACTTTCTAAATTTGAAGAAATAAATAAGGTAAATAGTGTAAAATTTCAAAATAAAAACAGCAATCTAGAAGTTTTTATAATTTTAGAAATTAATTTATTTAAAGGAATTGAAAGTATTTACCAAATTCAAAAACACATAATAAAGTCTTTGTATGAAACAACTTTAATAAATGTAAATAGGGTCGATATAGTTATAAATAAAGTCAAGACTGTTAAATAAAAAACTAATAGAAATTATATACAAAAGCTAAAAAAACTATGTTATAATCAAAATGTAACAACAGGAAAATGTTTTCAAAAAAGAAACAGGGGATATAAAATTATAAATATTTTTAAGGGGGCTTTTAAAATGGCTGAAAAAACTTTAAATGTTCTAGAGATAGCAAGATCTCAAGTTAAAACTGCATGTGATAAGTTAGGGGCTGATCCAGCAGTATATGAAATATTAAAAAATCCGATGAGAGTATTAGAAGTATCATTCCCAGTAAAAATGGATGATGGAACTATAAGAACATTTACAGGATATAGATCACAACACAATAATGCTTGTGGACCATTTAAAGGTGGATTAAGATTCCATCCAGCGGTTTGCATGGATGAGGTTAAAGCATTATCTACTTGGATGACTTTCAAGTGTTCAGTAGTAGGTATACCATATGGTGGAGGTAAAGGTGGTATGGCCATCGATCCAACTGAATTTTCTCAAGGTGAATTAGAGAGAATATCTAGAGGATTCTCAAGAGCTATAGCTCCAATAATAGGAGAAAAAGAAGATATACCAGCTCCAGATGTTAATACAAATGGACAAATAATGGCTTGGATGTTAGATGAGTATGCAAATGTTACAGGGGAATTCCAACCAGGAGTATTTACTGGAAAGCCAGTAGATTTCTACGGATCTTTAGCTAGAACAGAAGCTACAGGATATGGAGTTGCTACAATGGCAATGGAAGCAGCTAAGAAAAAAGGTATAGATGTATCTAATGTTACAGTAGGACTTCAAGGATTTGGAAATGTTGGAAGCTTCGCAGGTATGTACATAGAAGAAGCTGGAGCAAAAGTTATATATGTAGAAGACCACACAGGTACTATATACAATAAAGATGGAATAGATATGAAAGCATTAATGGCTTATAATAAAGAACATAGATGTATAAAAGGATTCCCAGGTGCAGAAGCATTTGATGGAAGTGTTATAACTAGAGAAGTTGATATATTAATGCCATGTGCATTAGAAAATCAAATAACTTCTGCTAATGCAGCTGATATAAAAGCTAAAATAGTATGTGAAGGTGCTAATGGACCAACTACTCCAGAAGCAGACCATATATTATTTGAAAAAGGTGTTACTTTAGTACCAGATATATTAGCTAATAGTGGTGGAGTTACAGTTTCTTACTTCGAGTGGGTACAAAACTTAATGAGATACAACTGGACTTTCGAAGAAGTTCAAGAAAAAGAAAAAGCTTTAATGGTAAAAGCTTTTGAAGAAATATGGGCACTAGCAGGAGAACATAAAGTTGATATGAGAACTGCTGCATATATGATGTCTATAAAGAGAGTATCTGCAGCTATGAAGTTAAGAGGATGGTATACAGAAGCTCCAGAAGCAGCTCTTAACTGCTAATAAATTGAAAATATAAATTTTTATAATATAAAAGTGCATACTTCTAGATCGCACGATCTAGAAGTATGCACTTTCTATTTATAAACAAAAAGAGCATAAAAAAATACATAAAAGAAATTTTTTATGTAATGGTATATGCTAAAATAGGTAAAAATATTTACTTTTTGAAAAAATTAGTATATAATAAAGATAAAAATGTATATTAAGGTTATTTTTGGATAAAATAATAAATTTAAATATTATATACAAGATATAAATTAATTATCTTTAATATAAGAATACTACATAACTTGTAACAATTATTTACAAAAAAGTTACAAAAGTTATAATATATAAATAAAATAAAAAGATATCTTGTGTATTAGTATTTTATCCTACATAGGTTTAATCTATTAAAATAAAACGTAAGAAAACTTATGGGTGAATTTTGGAGGAGAAACATTATGAAGAGAAAAATATTAGTACCAGTATTTGCATCATTTATGGCATTATCAATGAATGGAGTAGCACATGCAGATGACGCAAAAACTGAAAAAGTTACAGATAAAAAAGACACTAAAGAAGTAAATGAAAAGAGTATAATAGATTTAGCAAACTTTAAAGATGTAGATTATAAAGTGGCTACTGTAAAAGACGGAGTAGCTGTAAAGATAAGAAAACAAGGTTCAGTTCAAACTGTAGCATATGAAGGAGATTCATTCAGAATCGTAGGAGAGCAAGATGGTTGGTATAAAATCCAATTAGATGATGAGTCTGAAGGATGGGTAGCATCTAGATTTGTTGATGTAGATAATGCTCATGGATATGTAACAGCAGATAAAGTAAACTTAAGAGAAAAAGCAACTACAGAGTCTGAAGTAAAAGATGAGTTAGATGCATCTACAAAGGTTAAAGTATTAGAAACTAAAGACAATTGGGTAAAAGTTAAGAGTGGAGATAAAGAAGGATATATAAGAGATTTATATGTATCAGATAAAGCTCCAGTAGTTGAAGAAGAAACTCAAACTGACGATCAAACTCAAAATGATGTACAAGAATCAACTGTTGATCAAACTCAAAATAATGTACAAGAGTCAACTAATGATCAAGCTCAAAATGATGTACAAGAGTCAACTAATGATCAAAATAATACACAAGAGTCAACTGAGTCAGAAGACAACAGTAGCGATGTAGTAAACAATAACAATAGTAATACTAATAACAATAATAATAACAATCAATCATCAAATAATAATAATTCTTCAAGTAATGAAGAAGCTAAACCAGAGGAGAAACCAGCTCCTCCAACAAGTAATACAAATGCAGCTAGTGCTGTAGTAAACTTAGCATACTCTAAGTTAGGATCTCCATATGTATGGGGAGCTGAAGGTCCTAATAGCTTTGACTGTTCAGGATTAACTTCATATGTATACAGAAATGCAGCAGGAATATCTTTACCAAGAACTTCAGGATCTCAATATGGAGTAGGTAGATCTGTAAGTAAAGCTAATTTACAAGCTGGAGATTTAGTATTCTTTGCTACTGGTGGTGGAGGAATAAGCCACGTTGGTATATATGTTGGTGGAGGAAATATGATACATGCACCTCAAGCAGGAGATGTTGTTAAAGTTAGTAATATAAACTCTTCTTACTGGCAAAATGCTTATGTAGGAGCTAAGAGAGTATTATAATAAATGAAAAATACGAGACTGTCTATTTTTAGATAGTCTCTTTTTTGTGTAATTAATAAAAATAACAATTTTATTAAAGTAATTAGTTTATATAATGCTAAATTAAATTGAAAAATTGAATAATTTTAAGATTACAAAATATAAAAAGTTATATTGACATACTTTGGCAAAGGTGATAAGCTACTATCAAAGAAAAAATTAAGATACTTTTAAATTTAGTCCAGAGAGGCTAAAAAAGGAGGATATATAAAATGAACTTAAAGGGAAGAAATTTAATCCAACCAGAAGACTTTTCAATAGATGAAATAGATGAAATATTATCGTTATCTCAGAAGATAATAGATAACCCATCAAAATACTCGCGTGTTTGTGAAGGTAATTTACTAGCAACCTTATTTTATGAACCATCAACAAGAACAAGATTTAGCTTTGAAGCAGCTATGAATAGATTAGGAGGAAGAGTGATAGGCTTTTCTGAACCGAACTCATCATCAACAGCTAAAGGTGAAACATTAGAAGACACTATGCAAACAGTATCTTGTTATGTAGACGTTATTGCTATGAGGCATCCAAGAGCAGGTTCAGCTCTAGAAGCATCAAAATTTGCTAGAGTACCATTTATAAATGCGGGAGATGGAGGAAATCAACATCCAACTCAAACACTTACAGATATTCTTACAATAAAATCACTTAAAGGAAGTTTAGAAAATCATACAATTGGCTTATGTGGAGATTTAAAAAATGGAAGAACAGTACATTCTCTAGTTAAAGCTATGGCTAGATATAAAAATACTAAATTTGTATTTATATCACCTAAAGAATTAGAAATGCCAGAGTATATAAAGGAATCTATAAAAGGACATGATTATGTAGAAACAAATAACTTAGATGAAGTTATAGGTGACCTAGATGTACTTTATATGACAAGAGTTCAGCAAGAGAGATTCGAAGATAAAGCTGAATATGAAAGATTAAAAGATTATTATATACTAACTACTAATAAAATGGATAAAGCCAAAGAAGATATGTTAGTAATGCATCCACTACCAAGAGTAAATGAAATAGATACAGAAGTAGATAAAGATGATAGAGCGGTTTATTTTAAACAAGCACAGTTTGGAATGTATGTGAGAATGGCTCTAATAATGAAACTTTTGGGGGTAAACATAAATGAATAATCTTCTTATAAAAAATGTTAGAGTAGTAGATGCTAAAAAAAACTTAAAAAGTGATGTACTTGTAGAGAATGGTAAGATTTCTAAAATAGATTCAAATATAAATATAGAGAACATTAATTGTATAGATGGAAAAAATTATGTACTAATGCCAGCTTTTATAGATTTACACACTCATTTAAGAGATCCTGGATTAACTCATAAGGAAGACTTAGAAAGTGGTCAAAAAGCTGCATTAAAAGGTGGATTTACAGTTCTTTGTCCTATGGCAAATACTAAACCGGCTTGTGATAATAAAGAAACGATGGAGTATATATTAAATAAATCTAAAGAATTAGATTTATGTGAAATAAAACAAGTTTGTGCTATAACTAAAAATCTTGAAGGTCAAGAGATGATAGATATAGAAAGCATGAGAACTTACACAGATTTATTTTCAGATGATGGATATACACTTCATAATGAAAAGATAATGAAAGAGGCTTTAGAGTTATCTAGAAACTTAAACTTTAAAGTATTAACTCATTGCCAACCCGAATATGAAATAGTAAATAGAGATTTAAAACTGCTTAAAGAAGTAGGTGGAAATCTTCACATATGTCATATAAGTTTAAAAGATACTTTAGAAGAAATTAAAAAGTATAAAAATGAAGGATTTAAGTTTACGTGTGAAGTTGGACCACATCATATATTTGGATATGGACTTGATTATAAAGTAAATCCATCATTTGCTGAAGAAGAAGATATGAAATACCTTATACAAGGAATAAAAGATGGATATATAGATATGATAGGAACAGATCACGCACCTCATACAGAGGAAGATAAGAAGAATGGGTCACCTGGAATATCTAATATAGAGGTTGCATTCCAAATGGTTAATAAGGTATTTAGTGAAAATAATATAAAATTAAGCAAATTGAGTGAAATGATGAGTTATAATCCAGCTAAACTTTTAGGATTAGACCAAGGATTGATAGAAGAAGGATTAAGAGCAGATTTAGTTTTAGTAGATGAAGAATATGAAGAGTCTATAGACACAAGTAAATTTATATCAAAAGGAAAAAATAATCCTTTTAATGGCCAAAGAGTAAAAGGAAAAGTACTTATGACTATAAAAAATGGCAAAATTATGTATGACATAAAGGGGGATATGTAATGTATAAAATTTTAGAAAATAAATACATAGGAGAAGATATGTATTTTATGAAAGTAGCAGGTAATTTTGATGCTAAGATGGGGCAATTTTATATGCTAAGAGCTTGGGATACATATCCTTTATTATCAAGACCAATAAGTGTTCATGATGTAGATGATGAAGGAATATCATTTTTATATAAAGTAGTTGGAGAAGGCACAAAAATTTTAAGTAACTTAAAAGAAAATGATGAGATTAAACTAGAAGGACCATATGGAAATGGATACGAAAAAGTAGAAGGAAGAGTAGCTTTAGTAGGTGGTGGAATCGGAATAGCACCATTATACTTAGTAGCTAAGAATATAGAAAACTGTGATGCTTACTTAGGATTTAGAAAAGAAGTAATATTAGAAGAGGAATATAAAGCAGTGTGTAATGAGGTTAATATAGCTTTGGGGGATACATTTGTAACGGATATAATAGATGTTGAAAAATATGACTATATACTAACTTGTGGGCCAACTCCTATGATGGAAAAATTAGTTAAAATGACAGAAGGTACTAACACAAAAATAATGGTATCATTAGAAAACCACATGGCATGTGGTGTTGGAGCATGCTTAGTATGTACTTGTAAGACTAAATTTGGAAATAAAAAGACATGTAAAGATGGGCCAGTTTTCTGGGGAGAGGACGTGATATTCAATGGCTAATTTAAATGTTAAATTTGGAAATATAGAATTTAAAAATCCTTTGATAATGGCATCGGGAACTTTTGGATTTGGAAAAGAATATGCAGAAATTTATGATATAGAAAAATTAGGTGGAATAAGTAGTAAAGGTCTTACACTAGAAAAAAGAGATGGAAACAAAGGAATGAGAGTTCATGAAACACCATCTGGTATGATGAATAGTGTAGGATTAGAAAATCCAGGAGTTAGAGGATTTATAGAAAATGAGCTTCCATTTTTTAAAGAATTAAATACTGTTAGGATAGCAAATCTAGGTGGAGGAACACTAGATGATTACATAAAAGGAGTAGAACTTCTTAATGAACAAGATATAGACATGATAGAACTTAATATATCTTGTCCAAATGTAAAAGCTGGAGGAATGGCTTTTGGTATAAAAAATGAAGTTGCAAGAGAAGTTGTAAGAGCTGTAAGAGCAAAAACAAAGTTACCTTTAGTTGTAAAATTATCACCAAATGCTGAAGATATAGTTGGTATGGCTAAAGTTTGTGAAGAAGAAGGTGCTGATGGAATATCTTTAGTAAATACATTTAAAGCTATGGCCATAGATATAAATAAGAAAAAGCCAGTATTTGAAAATGTATATGCTGGATTATCAGGTCCAGCTATAAAACCAATAGCACTTAGAATGGTACATGAAGTTTGCAAAGCTGTTAATATTCCTGTAATGGGAATGGGCGGAATAACTACTTGGCAAGATGCTATAGAGTTTATAATGGCTGGAGCAACTTGTATACAAGTTGGAACTGCAAACTTTATAAATCCTAGAATAGGATTAGATATAATCAAAGGAATAGAAGATTATATGGACAGAGAAGGAATACAAAGTTTAGATGAAATTAGAGGAATAATATAGATAAAACTAAAATAAAAAGACAAAAGGGAGAATATAATTATGAGTAATGTAAATGTTGTTGAAATATTAAAAGAATGTGATGCTTTATTAGAAGGGCATTTCTTATTATCATCAGGAAAGCATAGTAATAGATATGTTCAATGTGCTAAAGTTTTAAGATTTCCAAATCAAGCTGAAAAAGTATTAAGTACAGTTGTAGATCAAATAAAAGATTTAGGTATAGATTTAGTTGTAGGGCCAGCTATGGGTGGAGTTATAGTTTCTTATGAGTTAGGAAGACAGTTAAACAAAGAATCTGTATTCACAGAAAGAAAAGATGGTGTTATGCAATTAAGAAGAGGGTTTGAGGTTAAGCCGGGAGCTAAGATAATAATAGCTGAAGATGTTGTAACTACTGGTAAATCAACTATAGAAACTAAAAAAGCATTAGAAGCATTAGGCGGAGAAGTTATAGGAGTTGCTTGTATAGCAGATAGAACGAATCATGATATAGGGATGCCAATATATAGTGCTATAAAATTAGATATACAAGTTTATGAAGCTGATGAATGTCCTTTATGTAAAGAAGGTAAAATAGAATTAACTAAGCCAGGAAGTAGAGAATTTAAAGAATTAGGAATGTAAGTAAATAAAAATGGGATGGATTGTAAAATCCATCCCATTTTTATTTATTTATTTAATGAAGCAGCATATTTATTAAGTTCATCTATAAACAAATTAGTTGTGTTTGACGGATTGATACCTTTTGGTGTAATAAATGAAAAATATCTATTATAGGTATCATCTAAGCTAACGGTAGATAAATAGTCAGGTTCTGAATCAGTTACCAATTTAGAAATAATTGAGATTCCTAGATTATTTTTAATGGCTTCTTTAACAGCATAGTTACTACCTAAAACCATTATTTGCTTAGGGGTTATTTTATGAGTACTTAAAAATATATTTAAGTATTCTCTTGTTCCTGAACCATCTTCTCTAACTATCCATTTTTTATTTTTTATAGAGTCTAAGTTGAAATTACCAGAGTCTATATCTGATTTTGGAGAAAAAGTTAATACCATATTATCTTTAAAGAAAAACTTTTGGTTAAAGTCAAAAGAAGCTAAAGTTCCTTCAACCAATCCTATATCTAAATTAGAACTCTTAACTTTATCACAAATCTTATGAGTATTTTCAATTAACATTTCTAACTCTATTTCTGGGTATTTACTTGAAAATAAAGCTAAAAAATTAGGTAAAAAATATTCAGCTATAGTAAGGCTAGCACCTATTTTTATATGTCCCTTTATAGAGTTAGACATACTATTTAATTCATCTTTAATGGATTCAATTGAAGTTATTATTTCTCTAGCTCTTTTATAAAGTAAATATCCATTATCCGTTATAGAGATAGTTTTTTGTTTTATTGATCGATTAATCAATGTTGTATTAAAATAGTTTTCTAAATTTTTTATATGCGTACTTACTGTTGGTTGAGATAAGTTTATACTCTCTCCAGCCTTTGTAAAATTTTGATGCTCAACAACGGCTATAAATGTTTTAAATTCCTCTATCACCTTGCAAACCTCCTAGTTAGTAATCATTAAAAAAAATAATGGTTATTATATTATATATCTATTTTACCAATAATAATGGTTTTGTTATACTAATTTATGAAAAAAAGATAAAAAAATAGGAGAAAAAAAGATGAATAAATTTAAAAGTATACTACCCGGATTAATGGTATCTGTTATTATAGGATTTGTAAGTATATTCTTAGCCAGGTATGCGCCGAGTTTAGGGGCAGCAACAATATCTATATTTTTAGGAATGATAATGGGGAATTTATTTTTAAATAAAGAAAAATTTTATGATGGATATAAATTTTCAGAAACAGAGTTATTATCATATTCAATAGTTCTTTTAGGAGCAACTCTAAGCATTTCAACAATAATGGAATTAGGTATAGGTGGAATATTATTTATAATTATACAAATGACTGTAACAATAGTTGGAGCAATATATATAGGAAAGAAGTTAGGATTTAATGAAAATTTTAGATTTCTAATGGCAAGTGGGAACGCAGTATGTGGTTCATCTGCTATAGCGGCAACTGCACCAGTTATAGATGCGGATGATAAAGATAAAGGGATAGCAATAACTATAGTTAATGTAACTGGAGTTGTATTAATGTTATTACTACCAGTTTTAGCAGGGATTTTATATAATCATGAGTTAATAAAAACTTCTGCAATAATAGGAGGTACACTACAATCAGTAGGGCAAGTTGTTGCGAGTGGAGCTATGGTAAACGAAGCTACAAAAGATCTAGCTACTATTTTTAAAATAATGAGAGTTATATTTTTAGTAGTAGTAGTATTTGTATTTGGACATTTAAAACATAAAAGTAATGCTGAAATTATAAGAGAAGAAGAAGTTGAAATTTCTAAAAAGAAAATAAAAGTTCCTTGGTATGTAATTGGATTTTTTATAACATGTGCATTATTCTCTATGAACTTAATACCTATGGAAGTATCTCATATAGCAAAAGAGTTAAGTAGTAAGCTAGAAATAATAGCATTAGCGGCTATAGGTCTTAGAGTTAATTTTAAAGATCTTATGAAACAAGGAAAAGAGGTATCTCTATACGGTTTATTTGTAGGAATTTTACAAATTATAACAGCAATAATATTAATAAGTATATTATTATAAAAAAGTCGCTTCGCTCCTTTCGCCAACGACTTCGTCCGTTGCTCAAAAATGTACTTTTTTTACTTTCGGCAAAGTGTTTATATAACTATACTCTATAAGTTATAAACAGATATTCATTAAGTATAAATTCGTTAAGCGTAAAAAATGACCATCAAGGTCATTTTTTTATATATTTAATATATTTTTTATCTCATTACATAGAGCATCAAGATGTTCAGGATTATTTATTAAATCGACTTCATTTATATTTATATAAAGAACTGGAGATTGATCATATTCTCTTATCCATTTTTCATATCTATTATGAAGGTTAGTCCAATATTCTAAATCAACAGATTTTTCCATTTCGCGCCCTCTAAGATTTATTCTATTTATTATAGTATCAATAGACCCATCTAAATATATCATTAAATCTGGTCTTCTTAAATGAGGGACCATATCATTAAATAAATCTCTATATGTTATATAATCTCTTTTTGACATTTTACCATTGTCATATAAGTTTCTGGCGAATATTTCAACATCTTCGTATATACTTCTATCTTGTATATTATTTAATCCGTTACTATCAATTTCCTTTTGTTGTTTAAATCTTTGCGCTAAAAAATATAATTGAAGATGAAATCCCCAAGTGTTTTGGTCTTGATAAAAATCTTCAAGATATGGATTGCCGTCAACTTTTTCGAAATGTGTTTCAAAACCTAATTTTTCTCCAACTAGTTTAGTAAGTGTAGATTTACCAGCACCAACGTTACCAGCAACAGTTATGAATAAGTCTCTATTTAGTGGTTTGTTACATTGATTTACTAACTTAAACATTATATTGACCTCCTAAGGAATTAATTGCATCTTCTACTTTTTTTATTATAAAGTTTCTATCAGTTTCACTATTTAAAAAATCTAAATTTGAATTATCTATTTCTAATATAATTGGTTCTTTGCTAATGAAGTTATGTTTTATAGATAAAGGATTGAAATAATATTTGTACTCAGATCTTAACTCATCTATATAGTTTCTATCCATTTGTCTTTCAAAACTTCTATCTCTCATAGCGATTCTATTCATTAATACATCAGTTTTTGAGTTTAGATATATAATTATATCTGGTTGAGGTAAGTCATTAATGAAAATATTATACATTTGTTTATATTTATAAAATTGCATTTTATCAAGTGTTATTCCTGCAAAAATAAGATTCTTAATTATATGATAATCACTTACGACACCCATTCCTTTATTTAAAAAATCATTTTGAGTATCTTCAAGTTGCTTGATCCTATTAAAAAGAAAAAATGCTTCAGTTTGTAAAGCATACTCTTTTATATCAGTATAAAATTTTGATAAAAATGGATTTTCTTCAACTATTTCTCTAAGCAATGTATAGTTGAAGTGGTTATTTAATATATTTGCTAAAGTGGTTTTCCCAACACCTATAGGCCCTTCTATGGCTATAAAAACACCTTTATTACTCATATAATCACCCTCTAAAAATAATGTCTTCTGTATTTTAGCAAAAAAAAATAATCAATTCTACTCTAGACTTTTTAAATTAAATTTGTATTATAAATAAATAGTTAATTTAAATTTAATGAAATATGGGTAAAATGAAAGGTATAAGTGTAAATTGAAGGGAGTTTTAAAATGAAAATATACGAAAATAAAAATACAGTTATACTAGAGGGTGTATCAGATTTTGATCCAAAGCATATATTTGAATGTGGGCAATGCTTTAGATGGAAGGTTCAAGATGATGGCTCTTATACTGGAGTAGCAAAAGGAAGAGTTATAAACGTATCGAGAGAAGGAGATACAGTTTATTTAAAGAATACTAATTTAGAGGATTTTAATAAAATTTGGAAAGAATATTTTGATTTAGATACAGATTATGCGCAAATAAAAAATGAATTAAGAAAAATGGATGAATACTTAGAAAAAGCTACAGAGTTTGGATGGGGAATAAGGTTATTAAAACAAGATCCATGGGAAATGATAATTTCATTTATAATATCATCTAACAATAGAATTCCTATGATACAAAAAGCTATAGCTAATTTATCTAGAGAATATGGTACATATATAGGAGAATACGGTGGTGTAGATTACTATGATTTTCCAACCCCAGAACAACTGAATAATGCATCTGTAGAAGAAATAAGAGCTTGTTCTACAGGTTTTAGAGATAAATATATAAAATCTACAACAGAATCTGTTATAAACAATAATGATGATGTTTATGAATATTTCAAACTAGATACTGAAGATTGCAGAAAAGAACTTATGAAATTTAATGGAATAGGTCCTAAAGTATGTGATTGTATAGCATTATTTGGAATGCAAAAGTATGATACTTTTCCAGTAGACGTATGGGTAAAAAGAGTTATGCAAGAATTTTATGTAGAAGATGATATGAGTTTACCGAAAATTAGAAAATACGCTATAGATAAATTTGGAGAACTTTCTGGATTTGCACAACAATATTTATTCTATTATGCACGAGAGTTAGGTATAGGCAGATAATTAAAGGAGGTAGTATGGGTGTTTTAGACATAATATTACTAAGTTATGTAGCTATATCTTATATAGCAAGTATTATAGTATCGATTAATATAATACTTCAAAATAGAGATCCAGCAAAAACTATGGCATGGCTATTGATATTTATATTACTACCAGGTATAGGGTTATTAATATATGCAGTTTTAGGTAGAAATATAAGAAAACACAAGATATTTAAAACACAAAAGCTAGCAACAAATATAAAAGAAAATAATTTATTTAAAAATATGGAGTCCATAGAAGAACTAGTTGAACTTGAACAGCAAGCGATAAAAGATAAAAAACTAATAAATGATAATAATTATGAAGGTATAAAGAAAAAAGTCATAAGCCTTCTTTTGAACACTGGAAAATTTCCATTTACAACAAATAATACAGTGGATTTATTTATTGATGGTAATGAAAAATTCGAACGATTATTAAAAGATATCGAGTCTGCGAAAGATCATATTCACTTAGAATATTTTATAATAAAAGATAGTGATATAGGTAGAAAGCTAAAAAATCTATTAATAAAGAAAGCTAAAGAAGGTATAACTATAAAAATATTATATGATGATGTTGGTTGCTGGAGATTTTGGTTTCATAGAGGATATTTTAGAGAAATGAAATCTGTTGGAATAGAAATAGTTCCATTTTTACCTGCTAAATTTCCTATAATAGGAGGAAAAATTAATTATAGAAATCATCGTAAAATAGCTATAATAGATGGTTATATAGGATATACAGGAGGAATAAATGTTGGAGATGAGTATATGGGTAAGAATAAAAAGTTTGGATACTGGAGAGATACCCATATAAGAATAGAAGGTAGTTCTGTATATATGTTACAAATGGTATTTTTAACTGATTGGTATTATACAACTCAAAAAGTATCGTTTGAAGAAAGATTTTTTCCTAAATTAGATGATAAAGGTAACTCTATGATACAAGTTGTTGCAACTGGTCCAGATAGCGATTGGGAGGCTATACACTATGCTTATTTTTCAGCTATATGTAACGCCAAAAAGCGGGTATATATAGAAACTCCATATTTTATACCGGATGAAAGTTTATTAAGGGCATTGAAAAGTGCAGCTCTTAGTGGTGTTGATGTAAGAATTATTTTTCCAAGTATAGCAGATCATAAAATAGTTCATCATGCATCTTACTCCTATTTTGATGATATTTTAAGGTCAGGGGGAAAAGTTTACTTATATAAAAAAGGGTTTATACATTCAAAAGTAGTAATTATAGATGATAAGATTTCATCAACTGGTTCTGCAAATATGGACTTAAGAAGCTTTATGCTTAATTTTGAAATAAATGCATTTATGTATGATGAAAAAATAATAAAAAAAATAACAGAAGATTTCTTTGAAGATATAAAAAATAGTGAAGAAATTGATTTGAATGATTTTGCAAAAAGGCCTTTTATAAAAAAATGGATAGAGTCAGTAGCTAGATTATTTTCACCAATGTTATAGAACTTATATATAAGTATGCGAGGAATTATGTCAATAAAAGTAAATATTCCTCGCATAAAAAATGTATAAAATACAATTAAAGCTATTGAAAAATAAAAAGATTTGATATATTATAAAATTATTAGCAGTCTATAAATAAGAGTGATAAAAAGGTTAATAAAAATTTACATATATAAATTTCATTAGGAGGGATAATTATGAAAATAAGACCATTGGCTGACAGAGTAGTAATAAAGAAAGTTGAAGCTGAAGAAAGAACTGCAAGTGGTATAGTTTTACCTGGTGCAGCTAAAGAACAACCTCAAATGGCAGAGGTAGTAGAAGTAGGACCTGGTGGAATAGTAGATGGTAAAGAAGTAAAAATGGAGTTAAAAGTAGGAGATAAAGTGATCTTCTCTAAATATGCAGGAACAGAAGTTAAATTAGAAGGTCAAGAATATATAATATTAAAACAAAATGATATATTAGCAGTAGTTGAATAATTTTGAGGGAGGGTATTGAAAATGGCTAAAGAAATAAAATTCGCACAAGATTCAAGATCAGCTTTAGAGGCTGGTGTAAATAAATTAGCAGATACAGTAAAAGTAACATTAGGACCAAAAGGGAGAAATGTTATATTAGATAAAAAATTTGGAGCACCACTTATAACAAATGATGGGGTTACTATAGCTAAAGAAATAGAACTAGAAGATAGATTTGAAAATATGGGAGCACAATTAGTTAAGGAAGTTGCAACTAAGACTAACGATGTTGCTGGAGATGGAACTACAACTGCAACTGTACTTGCTCAAGCTATAATAAGAGAAGGATTAAAAAATGTTACAGCAGGAGCAAACCCAGTACTTTTAAGAAAAGGAATACAAAAAGCTGTAGAAGTATCTGTTGAAGAGTTAAAGAAACAATCAAGAACTATAGAAACTAAGGAATCTATATCTCAAGTTGCATCTATATCAGCTGGAGATGAAGAAGTAGGAAACTTAATAGCAGAAGCTATGGAAATAGTAGGAAAAGATGGAGTTATAACTGTTGAAGAATCTAAAACAATGCATACTGAATTAGATGCTGTTGAAGGTATGCAATTTGATAGAGGATTTGTTTCTGCATATATGGTAACAGATGTAGATAAAATGGAAGCAGTTTTAAATGATCCATATATATTAATAACAGATAGAAAGATAACTAACATACAAGATATATTACCTGTACTTGAGCAAATAGTTCAACAAGGTAAGAAGTTATTAATAGTAGCTGAGGATGTAGAAGGAGAAGCATTATCTACACTAGTTGTTAATAAATTAAGAGGAACTTTCGAGGTTGTAGCTGTTAAAGCTCCTGGATTTGGAGATAGAAGAAAAGCTATGCTTGAAGATATAGCTATACTTACAGGAGGAACTGTTATATCTGAAGAATTAGGATATGATTTAAAAGATGCTGATTTATCTATGTTAGGTAGAGCAGGTTCTGTAAAAGTTACAAAAGAGAACACAACTATAGTTGATGGAGCTGGAGATAAAAAAGCTATAGAAGATAGAGTTTCTCAAATTAAGAATCAAATAGAGCAAACTACTTCTGAGTTTGATACTGAAAAGTTAATGGAAAGATTAGCTAAACTTGCTGGTGGAGTAGCTGTTATAAAAGTTGGAGCTGCTACAGAAGTTGAAATGAAAGAAAGAAAATTAAGAATAGAAGATGCATTAAATGCAACAAGAGCAGCTGTAGAAGAAGGTATAGTTGCTGGTGGAGGTACTGCGCTTGTTAGTGTAATACCAGTTGTGGATAAATTAATAGAAGAGCTTGAAGGAGAACTTCAAGTTGGAGCTAAAATAATAAGAAGATCTTTAGAAGAGCCATTAAGACAAATAGCGACTAATGCAGGTCTTGAAGGAGCTGTTATAATACAAAAGGTTATAAATGAAGAAGCTGAAATAGGATTTGATGCTTTAAATGAAAAATACGTTAATATGATAGATGAAGGAATAGTAGACCCAACTAAGGTTACTAGAAGTGCTTTACAAAATGCTGCATCTATAGCAGGAGTATTCTTAACTACAGAAGCTGCAGTAGCAGATCTTCCTGAGAGTGAACCAATGCCTGGAATGGGTGGAGGAATGCCCCCAATGATGTAGGGAATTAAATATTAAAAAGAGATTGATTAATTAATTAATCAATCTCTTTTTTTATGCGTATTAAAATTCTGAATTTATAAATAAAATAACTAATAAAATAAAAATTTAAAAATAGTATAAAGTTAAAAATACTTTTTACGTACATATAACTGTCTGATGTGAGAGGAAATTTATGTATACTAAATTTTCTGAAATAATAAATAAAAATTATATTACATTATGAACCAACAAAAACATAAATGCATGTAAGAAAAGGAGACAGTTTATGAAAAGAAAGAATTTAGCATTTATAAGCATGGTGATGATCTTTACACTAATAATTAATATTATCTCACCTCAATTAGTTGTATTTGCAAATACTCCAGATTTAAGTCTAAGTATTACTACTAATCCTAGTAGTGGAGTATTAAATTCAGAAAATGATATTAAAATAATTATAAATTATAAGATATCAAATTATAGTGTTGAAGATGGAGATAAAATTTCTATTAAACTCCCCAATATACTAAAAGACGCAAAGGTGGATTTCCCCAAAAAACATTTTAAAGATAAGGGAACATCTACACAAACATCAGATGGAATAGTATATGAGGCTACTTTTGGAAATCAAATTAAATATGCTGTACAAGGATTTGTAAAGATAGTAGCAAAAGCGGAAGATGTAAAAGTAGCTACAAAAGGCAAAATAGCAGTTGATATAGAGGGAATAAAATCTGAGAAAGAGATTATGGTCAATCCAAAACCCATACCCCCGCCACCAAAGCCACCAGAACCTCCAAAACCAATAGAAATACCAGATAGATATTTATATAAAACAGTGAATACTACTACTATACAAAAGCCTTCTATAGGAAGGGTGTTAAATTATACATTGTATGTAAATGAAAAATTTGCAAATATAAATGATGCTAAACTAGAAGATACAATACCGAGTTCTTTAAAGTTTCTAGAAAATACTGCTAGAGTATATATAATTGATAATTATGGTAAAAAACAAGATGTAACAAGTAGTATACCTAAAAAGTATGAAAATGGAACATTTAAGGCTTACTTTGGAAAAATAAATTCTAGATACGAAGTAAGATATTCATGTGAAGTAATAAAGCAAGAAGCATCATATTTAAATGAAGCTACACTATATGATGGAAGTAGTGAATTAGAAGAGAGCTCAGCTAAAGTAGATACTTATATAAATGATGATATTATAGATAAAGTTAATAAAGTATATAGAGTAGATGATAGAGGTAATAGAAATGCTATTCCAGCAGTAGAAACTATAGGAAATCAAGTGGACTATGTTATAGATATTAACAGAAACTTCCATGAAGTTAAAAATGTTAATATATTTGATGAGTTACCGGAAGATACAAGTATAGTTCCGGGATCACTGAAAATAGTTACTGTAGATGTTAAAAACCATTATACTAATGTAACAGATAAATTTAAAGGTAAGATAGTCGACAAAGATGGAAATATAAATATGTATGTAGGCGACACTAATTATTGGTATAAAGTTTATTACACATTGAGGATAGATGATATACACAGAATATACAATAACAAAGCAACAGTTACCGCAGATAGAATAAATCAAACAACAGTATGCCCAGCTAGATTACAAAGCGGACCAGGTGCATTAAATGCATGGAAAGAGGTAGACAAAAAAGTTGTAGATAAAAATGGCGATCAGACAGTTACCTACAATATAGTTTTTGATAGTGAAGGATTCTTTGATAAGGGAAATATAAAAATATCTGACAAAATTAATCCATACGTTAAAATACTAAAAGTAGAGCCATCTGAACAATTTAGTGTAAGTGTGGATAAAAGTACAAATACAGTAAATATAGTAAATGATAAAAAAGATATAAAATACGGAGAAGTATCTCAGATAAAAATAGTAACAGACTTTACGGGTGTAGAAGAAGGAACGACTATAGAAAATGTAGCTAAAATAAAAGTAGGGTCTGAATCAGTTAACACCAGATCGGTATATACTAAAAAAGGTTATAGATTTAAAGCAACTAAAATAGATGCTATAAATAAAACTGGATTAAAAAATGTTAAATTCCAATTACTAGATAGTTCTAAAAAGCTTATAAAAAGCATTGAAAGTGATGAAAATGGGATTATAACATCTCCAATAGACAAACCAGGGAATTATTACATAAAAGAAATACAAACCATAGATGGATACAAATTAGATAGCAAAGAAATAAAACTTACAGTAAAACCAGAAGATCTAGGAACGGCAGTAGATTTAGGTTGCATAAAAAATGAAAGATTAAACCATACATTTACCATTGTAAATATTGATAAAAATGATAAAAATAAATTCTTATCAAATTCTAAATTTACTATAAAAAATATTAATGATAAAGAGGTAGGCCAAATAAGTACTAACTATAAAGGAATTGGAAGTTTAGAGTTGCCACCAGGAGATTATACAGTTGTTCAAACTAAACCACCTAAAGGTTATATAATTAATAATGAAAAAAAAGAATTTACTATAAAGATAGGTAAAGACTGTGATGTAAAGCTTGAAATAGATAATTCTATAATAAGAGGGAATTTAGAAATAACTAATATAGATAAAAACAACAGTAGTATTTTACTAGAAGGTACAGATATCAAGTTATTTGACAAGAATAAAAAAGAGATATCAGAGAGTAAGACAGATGATGAAGGAAAAGTAGTATTTAATAACTTAGAATATGGAAATTATTATTACAAAGAAATAAAAGTTCCTAAAGAATATGTTATAGACAATAATTACTACTCAATTAATATTGAGTCAAACAACACTACATTAAAAAGAACCATAAAAAATAATATGATAAAGGGTAGTTTAGAGATAACTAAGTTAGATTCAGACACAAAAAAAGCATTAGCAGGAGTAGAGTTTACCTTGCTAGATAAAGATAATAATGAGTTAGAAAAGAAAACTACAGATAAAGAAGGTAAGGTAGTATTTGATAATTTAATATATGGAAATTACTATTACAAAGAAAGTAAAGGTATAGAAGGATATGTAGAAAATAACAATCTGTATCCAATTAAGATTAAAAATAATAATGAAGTAATAGAAAAAATAGTAGAGAATGACAAAATAAAAGGAAGTTTAGAAATAACAAAAACTGATTCTATAAGTAAAGAACTTTTAAAAGATGTTCAGTTTGTAATTTTCGATGAAAATAATAAAGAAATATCAAGAGCAACTACAAATACTGAAGGTAAAGCTATTATTTATGATATAGAATACGGTAAATACTATTTTAAAGAAGTGAAGGCTTTAGAAGGTTATGTTATAAATGATAAGAAGTATGAATTTGAAATAGAAACTAACAATCAAAAAGTAGAAAAAGTAGTTGAAAATGATAAAATCAGAGGTTATTTCCAACTATTTATATTAGACAATAATAAAAAAGGTGTAGAAGGCATAGAAGTTGAAATATACAACTCTAAAAAGGAGCCTATAGGTAAATTTACATCAGGTAAAGATGGGGTAATTGAATTAGATGACTTAGAATATGGAAACTATTACTATAAAGAAATCTCAGTACCTCAAGGCTATGTAATAAATAGTAATATGCAGTTGTTTTCTATAAAAGAAGATAACCAGGTTGTAAAAAATAATAATTCTAAAGACTTAATAAAGGGAGATTTAGAATTAAGTAAAATAGATTCAAAGAGTAAAAAACCATTAGTAGGAGTAGAATTTACTTTATTAGATAAAGACAAAAAAGAGATAGAAAAGAAAACTACTGATAAAACAGGGAAAGTAGTATTTGAAAATTTAGTATACGGAACATATTACTATAAAGAAAGTAAAACTATAGAAGGCTATGTAGAAAATGATAATATGTATCCAGTTAAAATTGAAAACAACGATGAAGTAATTAAAAAAACAGTAGAAAATGAAAAAATAAAAGGAAATCTAGAGATAACAAAAGTAGATTCAGAAAGTAAAGAACCTTTAAAAGGTGTTGAATTTACAGTGTTTGATAAAAATAACAAAGAGGTTTCAAAGTTGACTACAGATGATGAAGGAAAAGTTGTGTTTAATAACTTAGAATATGGAAACTACTATTATAAAGAAACAAAATCATTAGAAGGATATGTTGAGAATAATAATAAATATGATTTTGAAATAAAAACAAAAAATCAGATCGTAGTAAAAACAATAGAAAATAATAAAATTATAGGAGGATTCCAACTATATATATTAGATCATAATAAAAAAGGTATAGAAGGAATTGGAGTTGAAATATATAATTCTGAAAAACAAATAATAGAAAAATTAACTACAGATAAATCTGGAAAAGTTGAATTAAGTAATTTAGAATATGGTCAATACTACTACAAAGAAATTTCAGGTCCAATAGGATATATAATAAATGATAGTATGCATCCATTTTTTATAAGGGAAGACAATGAAATTGTAAAAAACAACAATACTGAAGACAAAATAAAAGGAAGTTTAGAAATAACAAAAATAGATTCAGAAAGTAAAGAGCCTTTAAAAGGTGTTGAATTTACGGTATTTGATAAAAATGATAAAGAAATTTCGAAATTAACTACAAATGATAAAGGTATAGTTGTATTTAATAATTTAGAATATGGATATTATTATTGCAAAGAAACAAAATTATTAGAAGGATACCTTAAAAATAATAATAAATATGATTTTGAAATAAAAACAAATAATCAAAAAGTAACTAAAAAAGTAGAAAATAATGAAATAGATGGAGATTTTGAGCTTTATATATCTAATCCTAATAATAAGGGTATAGAAGGTATAACTGTAGATGTTTATAATGATGATAAAAAACTTATAGAAGAATTAGCTACAGATAGAAATGGTAAAATTGAAGTAGAGAATTTAGACTATGGAAACTATTATTACAAGGAAGTTAAAGTTCCCAAAGGATATAAGTTAGATACAAAAATATATGAGTTTAAAATAACTTCAGAAAATCAAGTTGTGAAAAAGTCAAATACAAATGAAATGATTACACAAAATAAAGAAGAAAATAATAGTATAAAAATTAAAGAAATAAATGAAACTACAAATAATAAAGAAGAAAATAAAATAAAAATCAATACTGAAAATAAAGTAAAACATAATGGACCACAAACAGGAGATAGTAACATATTACCTTATATAAGTCTATTTATTTTATCATCATTAAGTATTGTAGTTAGTATAAATAAAAAATACTATTAAATTAGATTAAGTACAAAGAAAGATAGATTTTAAAAATTAAAATCTATCTTTCTTTATTTGTAACAGAAGTTACGTCTAAAAATTGAAATTACTGGTATAATAAACTATAAAATAATGAAATACGTTAAATAAAAATTTAGGAGTGTAATAAATCATGGGTAATTATGGGAACTTACAAAAAATAAAAGATGGAAAAAGAACTTATGGAATAACTCCTCATATACCAGGAGGATTTGTACTTCCAGAAACTCTTATAAAAATAGCAGAAGTTGCAAAAAAATATAAAGGGGTTCTGAAATTAACATCAGGACAAAGAATTCTTATAACTAATCTTAGAGAAGAAGACTTAGAAAATATATGGGATGAATTAGGAATGGAGCCTGCTGTAAAAAATCAGTACTCTGTAAAAAATGTTGAGATGTGTCCTGCAAATTATTGTAAAAGATCAAAATATCCTACGATAGGTATAGGGATGAAAATAAGTAAGAATTTACATGGAATGCCATTGCCAAATAGAACTAAGATAGGTGTAGCAGGATGTAGAAATGCGTGTACAAGTGTATATTCAAAGGATGTAGGTGTTATAGTTGATATAGATGGAAAATTTTTCATAACAGTTGGAGGTAGCGCAGGTTTTAATCCAAGACAAGCTGATATTTTAGTAAAGGGGCTTTCAGAAAAAGAAGCGTATGAAGTAGTAAAATCAACTTTAGAATATTATAATGAGCATGCTCAAATGGGAGAAAAATTAGGTGAGTTTATAGATAGAATAAGTATAGATTGTTTCAAAGCGGATATATTGAAAAATTTAAATATGCAAGAATAGTATGTTAATAAGACCTTTTAAAGGTCTTTTTTTACGCTTAAAAAATAAATGCTTATTGATGCATTTTAAAAGATATGCATATCAATAGTTGGACTTTAATTGTAAAAAGTATTTTTAAACAATGAATGAAGTTGTTGTAATATTAGATAAGGGGAATTTTTATTTAAAGAATTATAATATTGCTTTACTAGAAAACGAAACTTCAGTATGTTAAAATTATTATAAAATAAACACATATTAATGGGGGTAGCTTATGGATATTAGAGATTTGCTTGAAAAAGTTAAAAATGATGATATTGATATAGATTTAGCAATGGATAAATTAAAAAACTTACCGTATGAAGATATAGGATATGCAAATATTGACCATCATAGACAAATAAGAAATGGATATCCAGAAGTTATATATTGTGAGGGAAAAAGTGATGAACATATATTAGGAATTATAAAAAGGATGAATGAAAAAGGATCTAATATATTAGGAACTAGATGCAAAAAAGAAACTTATGAAAAAGTTAAGAAAGTATATCCTAATTGTGAGTATGAAGAGCTTTCAAAAATATTAAAGTTGCAAAATAAACCTATAGAAAATGTAGGTAAAGGAAAAATCGTTGTTGTTACAGGAGGTACATCTGATATTCCTGTAGCAGATGAAGCTTACTATACAGCTAAATTTTTAGGCAATGAAGTGGAAAGAGTATATGATGTAGGTGTAGCAGGAATACATAGATTATTAAATAAAATGAATATAATTCAATCAGCTAGAGTATTAATAGTTGTGGCAGGAATGGAAGGTGCATTACCTAGTGTTGTAGGAGGATTAGTTGATGTACCAGTTATAGCAGTTCCAACATCTGTAGGTTATGGTGCTAATTTTGGAGGATTATCAGCTCTTTTAACGATGTTAAATAGCTGTGCTTCAGGTATATCTGTAGTTAATATAGACAATGGATTTGGAGCTGGATATTTAGCTGCTACAATAAATAAATTAGACTAATAGCTAGTGTGAAATGAAAAGGAGTGTTAGATGTGAAGCTTGATAGGCTATGGGTTGATGCCATTCAAAAAAGATGTTCTAGAAGAACTTACAAAGCAAAAGAAATTAGTATTTTTGATATAGAGAATATGAATAGTCTTATACAAAAAATAAATGAAGAATCTGGTCTTAATTTTCAATTTATAAAAAATGGAAAAGATGCGTTCAAAGGATTCAAAAGCTCATATGGGGTTTTAAGTGGAGTTAATTCATTTATAGCACTAGTTGGAGGCAAAGATATAGATAATTTAGATGAAAAAATAGGGTACTATGGAGAGATGGTAGTATTAGAAGCTACAAGTATGGGACTTGGAACTTGCTGGGTAGGGGGAACATATAACAAATCAGAATGTATCAATTATATAGATATAGGCGAAAATGAAGATTTAAGGTGCATAATAACTATAGGTTATACAGAAAAGGAAAAATCAGTAAAAGAAAAATTTATATGCAAATTAAATAAGAGTAAAAAAGATTATAAAGATATGCTAATTAACTATAATACTTACACTCCTGATGTAATTAAGCAAGGCATATATTTTGCTCTAAAAGCTCCATCAGCACTTAATAAAAAACCTGTTGGATATGAATATAAAAATAATGTAGTTAAGGTTTACAATACTAAAGAAAATCATGGCTATGAAAAAATTGATTTAGGTATATCTATGTTACATTTTGAATTAGGAGTATATTCAAGAGGATATAAAGGTAAATGGCTTTTAAATAATGGAATAAATGAATTTAAAATAGACAAGCAAATATAAAGATGGGAGAGTAAATTATGTTAGAGGAAAGAGTTTTATATTTTGATATAGTAAATGGAATTTCAGGGGATATGACAATTGCTAGTTTACTTAACTTAGGGGTACCTACAGAAATGTTTTTAGAAGAAATGGAAAAATTAAATTTAGGAGATGAATTTAATATAGAGATAAAATCTAAAAATGAAAGCGGAATAGTTGGAACCACTGTAAATGTTGTAGCAAAAGAAGCACATGCCCATAGACACCTAGTAGATGTTTTTGAAATAATAGATAATTCAACTTTAAAAGATAATATAAAAGAGCGTGCAAAAAAAATATTTATGACTATAGGAGAAGCAGAGGCTAAGGTTCATGGAACGACTATAGATAAGATACATTTTCATGAAGTAGGAGCTATAGACTCTATAGTTGATATAGTAGGATGCTCTATTTTAATAGATTTGCTAAATATAGATAGAATATATGCAAGTTGTGTACCTGTAGGGTCTGGATTTGTAAAATGCGATCATGGAATTATGCCAGTTCCGGCACCTGCGACTATAGAAATACTAAAGGGAGTACCTGTTAAATTAAACACTGTTAAAGGAGAATGTACAACTCCTACAGGAGCAGCAATAGTAAAAACTTTATGTGATGAATTCATAGAAGTGTTAGAATTTGAAGTAGATCAAATAGGATATGGAATAGGTCATAAAAAATTTGAAATACCTAATATGTTAAGGACTATTTTGGGTATAAAAAAAAAGAGGAAGTAATATATGAAATAAATGCTAATATAGATGATATGTCTTCTGAAATTTTTTCATACTTATATGAAAAACTTATAGAAGAGGGAGCATTAGATGTATATACAGAAAGTATATATATGAAAAAGAACAGACCTGCTATTAAATTATCTGTATTATGCAAAAAAGTACATTTAGAAAAGTTTATAGAAATTATATTAATAGAAACAAGTACATTTGGAATTAGATATCAAAGATATAATCGAGAGATACTTTCAAGAAAATTTGAGAAAATAGAGTGTGAATATGGAGAAGTTACTGTAAAAATAGGTTATTATAAAAATAAAATCATAAAAGTTACACCAGAATATGAAGAATGTAGAATAATAGCTAAAAATGCTAATTTACCCATAAAAAACGTATATGATAGTATAAATTGCTCAATAAAAAATAAATTCCTATAAAAATGTTGACACAAGTTCGAAAATTTGATAAATTAATAAACAACTTATACAAATTGTATACAATATAGCAAATAAAAAATCACTCATATATACTCGGAAATATGGTCTGAGAGTCTCTACCGGGGTACCGAAAATATCCTGACTATGAGTGAAATTATTATAGCAAAACTCTATCATAATAAGTAAATTTATAGGCTGATTTAAATCCCTATAAGTTGGCTATAAAATAAAAGAGTTTTGGGAACCTGTATAGTAATTTCACTTATATAAAGAAGTTATTATACAGGTTTTTTTGTACACTTTTTTAGAATATAAAGTATAAAAATACTTGATTATATAAGAATAATAAATAATGTGAAAATAATGAAGGGGGCAACCGATATGGCAAAGATATTAAAAGAAGGGTTAACGTTTGACGATGTACTTTTAGTTCCTCAAAGATCAGAGGTATTACCAAAGGATGTTAGCACACAAACTCAATTAACAAAAACTATAAAGTTAAATATACCATTAATGAGTGCAGGTATGGATACTGTTACTGAATCTAAAATGGCAATCTCAATGGCAAGACAAGGTGGAATAGGAATAATTCACAAAAATATGTCAATAGAAGAGCAAGCTTTAGAAGTTGATAAAGTAAAAAGAAGTGAGAGTGGGGTTATAGTAGATCCATTCTATTTATCAAAAGACCATACAATACAAGATGCTGATGACATAATGGCGAGATATAAGATATCGGGTGTACCAATAGTAGATGACAATAATAAATTAATCGGAATAATAACAAATAGAGATATAAAATTTGAAGATGATTTTACTAAAAAAGTAGACGAGGTTATGACAAAAGAAAACCTAGTTACTGCAAAAGAAGGAATTAATTTAGTAGAAGCACAACAAATATTAAAGCAACATAAAATAGAGAAATTACCTCTAGTTGATGATGAAGGGCATTTAAAAGGATTAATAACTATAAAAGATATAGAGAAAAAGATACAATATCCAAACTCTGCTAAAGATGCTCAAGGTAGATTACTATGTGGAGCAGCTCTTGGAATAAGTGCTGACTTAATGGATAGAGTTGAAGCTTTAGTAAAGGCTAACGTAGATGTTGTTGTACTTGACAGTGCACATGGACATTCTATGGGTGTTATAAATGCACTTAAAATGGTTAAAGAAAAGTATCCTAATTTACAAGTTATAGCAGGAAATGTTGCTACAGCTAAAGCTACAGAAGACTTAATACAAGCTGGAGCAGACTGTGTTAAAGTAGGAATAGGACCTGGATCTATATGTACAACAAGAGTTGTTGCAGGAATAGGAGTTCCACAAGTAACGGCAGTTATGGACTGTGCAGAAGTTGGACATAAGTACGGAGTTCCAGTTATAGCTGATGGAGGAATAAAATTCTCTGGAGATATAGTGAAGGCTTTAGCAGCAGGAGCATCAATTTGTATGATGGGATCTATGTTCGCAGGAACAGAAGAAAGTCCAGGAGAAACTGTATTATATAGAGGTAGATCATATAAGACATATAGAGGTATGGGATCTATAGGAGCTATGGAAAAAGGATCTAAAGATAGATACTTCCAAAATGATGCTAAGAAATTAGTTCCTGAAGGTGTTGAAGGAATGGTTGCGTATAAAGGTAAAGCTGAAGATATAGTATACCAAATGATAGGTGGAATAAGAGCTGGTATGGGATATTGTGGAGCAGCTACAATAAAAGACTTAATGGAAAATGCGGAATTTATAAAAATAACAGCTGCATCATTAAAAGAAAGTCATCCACATGATATAACAATAACTAAAGAAGCACCAAATTACAGCACTCAAGGGGAGGTATAAAATATGAAAAAACAACACGAATTAGTTTTAGTAATAGATTTTGGTGGACAATATAACCAATTAATAGCTAGAAGAGTTAGAGAAAATAATGTATATTGTGAGATATTACCACACACAACAGACATAGAAGTAATAAAAGCTAAAAATCCAAAGGGAATAATATTTACAGGAGGTCCTAATAGTGCATATTTAGAGGAATCACCAAAAATATCTAAAGAGATATTTGAAATAGGTGTACCTATACTTGGAATATGTTACGGAGTTCAATTAATGGCTCATTTATTAGGTGGAAACGTAAGAAAAGGAACTAATGCAGAAAAAGAATATGGAAAAACTTCTATAACATATAATGCATCAAACATATTTGAAGGTATTGGAACAAACACAGTTTGGATGAGTCACACTGATTTAATAGATGTTTTACCAGAAGGGTTTGAAGTTGCAGCATATACAGCAGACTGTCCAGTAGCTGCTATGCATCATCCAGAGAAAAAATTATATGGAGTACAATTCCATCCAGAAGTTGAACATTGTTTAGATGGAGATAAAGTTTTAAGAAACTTCTTATATAATGTTTGTGAGGTAAGTGGGGATTGGACAACAGATTCATTTATAGAAGAAAAAATAAAAGAATTAAAAGAAATTATAGGTGATAAAAAAGTACTTTGTGCATTAAGTGGTGGAGTTGATTCATCTGTTGCAGCTGTACTTGTTCATAAAGCTATAGGAGACAATTTAACTTGTGTATTCGTTGACCATGGATTACTTAGAAAAAATGAAGGTAATGATGTTGAGAGAATATTTAGAGATAAGTTTGATATGAACTTAATAAGAGTTAACTGTGAAGATAGATTCTTAGGTAAACTTAAAGGAGTTACAGAACCTGAATCTAAGAGAAAGATAATAGGTGAAGAATTCATAAGAGTATTTGAAGAAGAATCTAATAAATTAGGAAAAATGGACTTCCTAGCTCAAGGAACTATATATCCAGACGTTGTAGAAAGTGGACATGGAGAAGCTGCTACAATAAAATCTCACCATAATGTTGGTGGAATACCAGAAGACATAGAGTTTAAAATAGTTGAGCCATTAAGAGAGTTATTTAAAGATGAAGTTAGAAAAATAGGATTAGAACTTGGAATAGATTACGATTTAATATTTAGACATCCATTCCCAGGACCAGGTCTTGGAATAAGAGTTATAGGTGAAGTAACTAAAGAAAAATGTGATATCTTAAGAGAAGCTGATGCTATATACATGGAAGAACTTAAGAAAGCTGACCTATACGATAAAATATGGCAAGCTTTTGCTACATTACCAGATGTGAAAACTGTTGGAGTTATGGGAGATGAAAGAACATATGCTTACTTAGTAGGTATAAGAGCTGTTACATCTTCAGATGGTATGACTTCTGATTGGTTCAAAATGCCATATGATGTGTTAGAAAAAATATCTAACAGAATAGTTAATGAAGTAGATGGTGCAAACAGAGTAGTTTACGATATAACAAGTAAACCTCCTGGAACTATTGAATGGGAATAATAAGTTTATTCGAACACTTTATTAATAAATTATATAAAAAAATAAAAAGCATTTGCTTTTTATTTTTTTATATACCTTTTAAATAAGAGTAATATTTATCAGCAAGGGAGGAAAATATGCAAAATACGGCAAAAATTAATAATAGTTTTTTAGAAAAAGCATTTAAGTTAAATGAAAATAATACCAATGTAAAAACAGAAGTATTAGCAGGTGTAACAACGTTTATGACGATAGCATATATATTAGTTGTAAACCCTACTATACTAGGACAAGCTGGTATGGATAAAGGAGCAGTATTTACAGCTACGGCAATAGCTTCAGGTATAGGGTGTTTTATAATGGGGATTCTAGCTAATTATCCTATAATATTAGCACCTAGTATGGGAATAAATGCATTCTTTACATATACTGTAGTTTTAGGAATGGGATATACTTGGCAATTTGCCTTATGTGCTATGTTTATAGAAGGTGTTATATTTGTGTTATTAACAGTAACAAATATCCGTGAAAAAATAATAGAGTGTATGCCAGATGTACTAAAGCATGCAATAACAGCTGGAATCGGATTATTTATAACATTTATAGGACTTGTAAATGCAGGGATTGTTACTCAAGGTGGAGCTATAATATCTTTAGGAAATATAAAGTCACCAGTAGTATTACTTGCAATAATTGGATTAATGATAGCGGCTACATTACTTATAAAGAATGTAAATGGTGCATTTTTAATATCTATAGTAATAACATCTGCAATAGGTATGATATTTTCTATAGTACCTATGCCAACAGGAGTTATAGATTTACCACCATCTATACAACCTGTATTTATGAAAGTATTTGATGTAAGTAGAAGTCAAATATTTAGTTTAGATATGGTTGTAATAGTTCTTACACTGTTATTTGTAAATATGTTTGACTCAATTGGATTTTTATTAGGGATAGCTCAAAAGGCAGATTTATTAGATGAAAATGGAAATATGCCAAATGTTAAAAAAGCATTGTTAGCAGAGTCTGTTTCTACAACTATATCATCTGTACTAGGAACATCAACTTTAGCTACTACAGTTGAAAGTGGATCAGGAATAGCTGTTGGTGGAAGAACTGGTTTAACAGCATGTGTTACAGGAATTTTATTTTTTATATCATTATTTTTTGCACCACTGTTTGTATCAATACCAACACAAGCGACAGCACCTATACTTATACTTGTAGGTTTCTTGATGGCTAGCTCTATACTTAGAATTAATTTTGATGATTTTACGGATGCTATACCGGCATTTATAACATTTGTAATGATGCCTTTAGCATATAGTGTTGCTGATGGAATAATGTTTGGGATAATATCTTATACATTCCTAAAGTTAGTTAGTGGAAAAAAGGAAGATGCGAAACTTTCTTTAATAATACTTAGTGTAATATTTATTTTGAAATTTGCATTTTTATAAAAATATAAAAAGCCTATAGATATAAAATTTATATCTATAGGCTTTTATTGACTCAAAATAAAAATTTCAAAAATAAAGTTATATGAAATAAAGTATTTAAAAAATATACTTAAAATAACGTTTTCGCTATTGTTTTAAAATGAAATAATATATACAATGATAATTAATATCGATTCTAAAATTTCAATATCAATTCAGTATTTTCTATATTTTCAAAACTAAGCTCACAGTTGTTAAAAATAAAACAATTTAAAAAATTTAATATATTTTTGTGTAATGTCATAATTATGTAAACAAAAAATATGAAAAATTTTCCAAAAACTAATGTATAATTAAAAAAAACAACTCAAGGGGTGAATTGTATGGAAGAAAGATTAGTAGGCTTTATTACTAGCAATGATAAGAGTTGGGACAAAAGATGGAAATATAATTGTGCCATATTCATTGTAAGTTATATATTTATGGGTGCTGTTACGGGGATAACAAACGACTCATATATATCATATCTAAATTTAACAGTTCCGGACGTTGTAAAAGGTTTACCAATGTACACATCAATAGGAACCTTCATAATGGCGATGACACTTTTACTAGTTCATAAGTTAGGGTACAAGAAAATTATAATATTTGCACCAATTGTACTGGTAGGGGCATTACTATCTTGTATATATAGTAGTAATGCAAAAGTAATTCTTGTAGCAAACATCTTAGTTAATGTAGGGGCGGGCTTATTCGATTTTATATATCCCCTAATGTTCACATCATACACACCAAAAGAAAAAAGAATTTCAATGTTTTCAAGAGTAATGTATTGCAATTTAATAAGTCAATCAATATTAACATTTTTAAATGGTAAAATAGTTGTATGGAAGTTTAGTCAGTACTTAGGAATAAGTTATGACAAAGCATCTATATTATCTGAAAATGCAAGTAAGTTAACTTCAGAACAAATGAGTTATTATATAAGTTCATACGAATTTGCTTTATGGATAGCTATAATATTTACAGTACTAGCTCTAGGATGTCTATTCTTTTTAAGAGAAAGAGTTGAAGATTATCAAGAAACTGCTGAAGAGATAGCATCTAGAAAATCAGAGAAAAAATTTGATATTAGATTATTCTGTAATAAACACATAATAATGTGGGTTGTAGTTTTTAGTATAATAAGATTTGGAGCACTTTTAATAACTCCATACTTCCCAATATACTTAAATAACTTCTTACATATAAGTAGAGGTACAGTATCAACAATAATTACATTACAAACACTAGCTATGGTACTAGGATTCTTGGCAGCGCCATATTTAGAAAAAAAATTAGGTTCTATAGTAACTATATCTGCATCTATGATACTATGTATTCCTCTTATGCTAATAATGGCAAATGGAACTATGCTAGGTGGAAATATAGCTTGGATAATAGGTGGAGTATTATTCCTAAGATCAGGACTTGCTAATGCATCAAATCCGATACAACAATCATTACCACTTACATTTGTACCTAAAAACTTAGCTCCTGCATATAGTTCATTTATACTTATATCAAATTCTATAGTAGGTATATTTGCAGGTATATATGCTAGATACTCTTTATTAAAAACAGAAGCAGGTTATGGAACAGCATATTATATAGCAAGTACATTGTACTTTATAGCAGCAGTTTTATTACTAATTGTATTTATTAAAAAATATAATAGAGGTTTAAGCGAAGAGGAAATAAAAGAAAATGAAGTAAAAGAAGAATTTGTAGAAGCAAAATAAAATATACAATTAAAATTTATATAAATAATAAGCTACCTTTAGATATTAAGATTAATAATCATAATATTTTTAAGGTAGCTTATTTTTAATTTTGAAACTGAGGAATATAAAATCGAACGAAAAATATAAAAAATATATAAATATTCGTAAAATAACTTGAAAAACTATTTTAAATAAAATATAATTAAGATGAAAGGTTAATAAAACACGAACGAAATTATAATTAAATTTAAAAAATAGGAGGAAGGGTATGCAAATAGCACAAACTTCAAAAGGGAATAAATCTATTTTAGAAAGAGTTTTTAAACTTAGTGAACATAACACAAATGTTAAGACTGAAATAATAGCAGGAATAACAACATTCATGACTATGGCTTATATACTAGTCGTAAATCCTAGTATACTAGGAGATGCTGGTATGGATAAAGATGCAGTATTTGCAGCAACTGCTATAGCGGCATTTATAGGCAGTACAGTTATGGGATTATTAGCTAATTATCCAATAGCTCTTGCACCTGGTATGGGACTTAACGCATTCTTTGCTTATACAGTAGTTTTACAGATGGGTTATAGTTGGCAATTTGCATTATGTGCAGTTTTAATCGAGGGACTTGTATTTATATTACTAACAGTTACAAACGTAAGAGAAAAAATTATAGACTGTATTCCATCTATTCTAAAGCATGCAGTTACAGCAGGTATAGGTTTATTTATAGCTTTTATAGGATTAGTAAATGCAGGTATAGTAGAAGGTGGGGGAGCAATATTACAACTTGGTAATATGCAAAATCCAACAGTATTACTTTCTATAGCAGGATTAGTAATAGCGGCAATATTACTTTCTAAAAATGTTAAAGGTACATTTTTATTAGCGATGATAGTTACTACAGCAATAGGGATAGTTGGAGGATTAGTTCAAATACCTTCAGCAATAGTTTCATCTGTACCATCTTTAAAACCAGTATTTTTACAAGCTTTATCAGTTCCAATGGATCAAATATTTAGTTTAGATATGGTAGTCGTTGTATTTACATTCTTATTCGTAGATTTATTTGATACAGTAGGTTGTTTAGTAGGTGTAGCATCTAAAGGAAATATGTTAGATGAACAAGGTAAGTTACCAAAAGCTAAACAAGCATTGTTTTCAGATGCAATAGCGACTACAACAGGGGCTTTACTTGGAACTTCAACAGTTACAGCATATGTTGAAAGTGCATCTGGTATAGGTGAAGGTGGTAGAACTGGATTAACTGCAATAACTACAGGGGTGTTATTCTTATTATCATTATTCTTTGCTCCAATATTTACTGCAATACCAGCACAAGCAACAGCACCGGTACTTATATTAGTTGGGGTTATGATGGCAAGTTCATTACTTCAAATAGATTTTAGTGATTTTACAAATGCAATACCAGCATTTTTAACTTTTGCAATGATGCCTTTAGCTTACAGTATCGCAGATGGTATTATATTCGGGATAATATCATTTACAGTATTAAAGTTAGCTACAGGTAAAAAAGAAGAAGTTAACTTCTCGCTAATACTACTTTCTATATTATTTATATTAAAGTTCGTTTTATTATAATAGATCGGATAAATAAAAAAGTGGTAAGTATATATTAAAATATATACTTACCACTTTTTTATACTTAGTTTTAGAAGTTTTCAGCTTTAACTTCATAATATCCTTGTGGATGTTTACAAGCTGGACATACTTGTGGAGCTTCAGTTCCTACATGAACGTATCCACAAACTGTACATACCCACTCTTGAACTTCTGGTTTAGCAAATACAGTACCCTCTTCTATATTTTTAGCTAATCTTAAAAATCTATCTCTATGATGTGCTTCTATTGTGTGTATATGAGTTAAAGAAGCAGATATTTCTTCAAATCCTTCTTCTCTAGCATCAGCAGCAAATTTTAAGTAAAGAGTATCTTCTTCATTTTCTCCTTTTGCAGCTGTTTTTAAGTTTTCTAAAGTACTAGACATTCCTACTCCATAAGAACCAGTTACTTGTAAATCTTCTCCAGTAAAATCATTTAATAAATATCTGTAGAAAATTTTACCATGCATTTCTTCATTATGAGCTGTTTCATCAAATATATCTCCTATTTGAGCAAAACCTTCTTTTCTAGCTATTTTAGCATAGAATTGGTATTTGTTCTTAGCCATTGATTCCCCTGCAAATGCATTCATTAAATTTTGTGCTGTTTTAGTTCCTTTTAAAGATTTCATCTTTAATTCATCTCCCTAAGTATAAAGTTTATTTTTAATTATTTTATATAGATACCACAATGAATTAATTTAAAACAGATTAATTCGAAATCGAACATTTTTGTAATTTTTAGAATTTATATAATTGTTATTTTTTTACTTACAAAAACTAAATTAATTTTAAAATATACTAAATAAATTGAATTAAATATGAATTATTTGTAAAACATATTAGTTAGTATATTATGGTAAAAGGAAGTGGATAAATGAAATTATATAGTTTACTAATAGGTAGTATATTGGTTTCAGGATTTTTAATAATAGGATGTGTAGCTAGTTCAGAAGATGATTATACAGAAAAAAATACAAAAGAAGTTTCAGCAAGTAACAATAAAGAAAAAATTAGTGAAGAAGATGCTGTAAATTTAATAAAAAATTATTTAGCAAGTAATAATTCATATATACCAAGTGTTATAGAAGTAGATAACATTTCAGGAGATAGTTATATAGTTCATGCTTATGATGTAATTACTAATGAAGATGAAACCCATATTGCAACTAGTGGATGGTTTGAAGTTAATATGTATACAGGGAATATAACCGATATAATGAATGAACAATAAAGATAATCATTAGTATATAATATAAGTATAAGAGGGGATGATAATATGACTATTAAAAGCAAAAAAATCATATATTGGTTTTTAGATGTTATGTACGCTGTTATATTTGGAGCAATTATTGGGATTGGTTTTGGATTTGATATAAGTGAAAAATTAAAAAAATATTTTGATTAATAAAAATATAGATGCTTGAACATATTTTGAATTAAATATATTCGAGTATTTTTTTATAAATAAAAAAATACGAACAAAATAAAAAATATGGTTGATAATATACGGATAATGATATACAATTTAAATATAAAGTTCGTTATATAGTATGTACTATATAAAAAAAATAAAGTAGTAAATACGCATAAAAATAAGGGGGATTATGATGAAAGTAGCAGTAGTTATGGGTTCGAAGTCAGATTATCCAAAATTAGAAAAAGGTATAGAACTTTTAGAAATGTTCGGGATTGAAGTTGTGGCAAGAGCATTATCTGCACATAGGACACCCAATCAATTAATGACATTTTTAAAAGAAATAGAAGAAGATACAGATGTAATAATAGCAGCAGCAGGAAAAGCAGCACATTTACCAGGAGTAATAGCATCACATACTTTAAAGCCAGTTATAGGATTACCAATAAAATCATCTACAATGGATGGACTAGATTCACTTCTTTCGATAGTTCAAATGCCACAAGGAATACCCGTAGCTACAGTAACTATAGATTCAGGAATAAATGCAGCCTTAATGTCAGCACAAATAATGAGCATAAAATACCCAGTAATAAAAGATAAATTAATAAATTATAGAAAAGAAATGGAATTAAAAGTATTAGAAGATGATAAAAATCTAAGGGGGTAATTGAGATGTTATTATACGAAGGAAAAGCGAAACAAATATTTAGCACAGAAAATGAAAATGAGTATTTAGTTTATTACAAAGATGACGCAACGGCTTTTAATGGAGAGAAAAAGGCATTAATAAATTCAAAAGGTATATTAAATAATAAAATATGTACAGCAATGTTTGATATGTTAGAAAAAGAAAGTATAAAAACACATTTTATTAAAGGTTTATCAGATAGAGAAATGTTAGTAAAAAAAGTTGAAATACTGCCACTTGAAGTTATAGTAAGAAATATAACAGCAGGATCTTTTTGTAAGAGATATGGAATAGAAGAAGGAATAGTTTTAGATGAACCTATATTTGAACTATCTTATAAAAATGATGATTATGGGGATCCAATGTTAAATAATGATCATGCAGTAGCTATGAAGCTTGCTACTAGAGAAGAACTAGAATTTTTAAGACAAGAAGCTTTAAAGATAAATGAAATAATGAAAAAATTCTTCTTAAAATTAAACTTTAAGTTAGTAGATTTCAAATTAGAATTTGGTAAAGATGCTGATGGAAATATAATACTAGCGGATGAAATATCTCCAGATACTTGTAGACTTTGGGATGTAGATACAAATGAAAAATTTGATAAAGACAGATTTAGAAGAGATTTAGGAGATTTAGTTGAGGGATATACAGAAGTTCTTTCTAGGATAGAGAATTAATTAGGGGGATATACAAATGTGCGGTGTAGTAGGAATATACTCAAATAGAGATATATCTAAAGAATTATATTATGCATTATACTCTATACAACATAGAGGTCAGGAAAGTTGTGGAATGGCAGTTTTAAATGATGGAAATATAAATTTTAAAAAGGACATGGGGCTTGTAGGTGATGTTTTTAAGTCAAATGAATTAGAACAATTAAAAGGTAATATAGGAATAGGTCATGTAAGATACTCAACGGCAGGAGGAAGTAGCTTATCTAACTGCCAGCCATTAGTAGGTAGATGTAGAAAAAGACAGTTGTCAGTAGCTCATAATGGAAACCTTGTTAATGCAAACTATTTAAGAAATATGTTAGAAGAAGAAGGTTATATGCTTCAATCAGATTCAGACACAGAAGCAATACTTTGTATATTAGCTAGATACTATAAAGGAGATATAGTTGAAAGTTTAAAAATAACTATGGATTATATAAAAGGTGCATATTCATTAGTTATATCAAGTAGTGAAAATGAACTTGTTGCAGTAAGAGACCCACATGGTTTTAGACCTTTGTTATTAGGTAAAAAAGATGATACTTATATTGTAGCTTCAGAGGATTGTGCTATAAATATATTGGGTGGAGAAGTTATACGAGATGTTGAACCGGGAGAAATTATTGTAATAAAAGACAACAAATTGAAATCATATCAATATAGAGAAAATTATAAACCTATAAAGGCTAGTTGTATATTTGAACATATATATTTTGCAAGAAATGATGCAACAATAGACAATGTTAATGTATATGATTTTAGAATTAAGTGTGGAGAAATATTGGCTCAAGATGAGGATATAACTGCTGACATAGTAGTTCCTGTTCCAGATTCTGGATGGGCTGGAGCTATAGGGTATTCAAATGCTAGTGGAATAAAACTTACAGAAGGACTTGTGAAAAATAGATATGTTGGAAGAACATTCATAAAGCCTACTCAAGAAGAAAGAGAGATAGGGGTTAAAATAAAATTAAATCCATTATCTAATGTGGTAAAGAATAAATCAGTTGTATTGATAGATGACTCAGTAGTAAGGGGAACAACTTCGAAGCAGATTGTTAAGTCATTAAAAGATGCAGGAGCAAAAGAAATACATTTAAGAATAACATCGCCAGAGGTTACAAACTCATGTTATTACGGTATAGATACTCCAGAAAGATCGAATTTAATAGCATCAAAATATAATTTAGAAGAAATTAGAGAATATATAGGTTGTGATACATTAAAGTTTTTAAGTATAGAAGGAACATTAAAAGCGACTGAAGGTAAAGCAACTTTTTGTAAAGCTTGCTTTGATGGAAAATATCCAGTTGAAAAAATTGACGAGGGGGAATTGGTGTCATGTTAACTTATAGAGATTCAGGTGTAGATATAGATGAAGGAAATAGAGCTGTAGATCTTATAAAAAATAAAATAAAAGGAACATATGACAACAACGTTATAGGTGATTTAGGCAATTTTAGTGGATTATATAGTTTGAAGGATTTTATTAATCTTCAAGAACCAGTACTTCTTTCATCAACAGATGGAGTTGGAACTAAATTAAAGTTAGCTCAAATGATGGATGTTCATGATACGGTAGGAATTGATTTAGTTGCAATGTGTGTCAATGACTTAATTTGCCAAGGAGCTAAACCATTATTTTTCTTAGATTATATAGCAACGGGAAAATTAGTGCCTGAAAAAATAGACGATATAGTTTCAGGTATAGTTGAAGGTTGCAAAATGGCAGGATGTGCACTTATTGGAGGCGAAACTGCTGAGATGCCAGGAATGTATAGCGAAGAAGATTATGATTTAGCAGGTTTTTCAGTTGGGATAGCTGATAAAAATAAAATAATAAGTGGTCAGAATGTAAAAGAAGGAGATAAGCTAATAGGAATATCATCAAGTGGAATTCATAGTAATGGATATTCATTTATAAGAAAAATTTTCTTAGACGAGTATAACTACAAACTGACTGATTATATAGAAGATTTAGGAATGACACTTGGAGAGGCACTTTTAATTCCTACAAAGATATACGTAAAACTTATTATGGATTTAATATCTAAATATGAATTAAAAGCAATAGCACATATAACGGGTGGTGGAGTTATAGAAAATATACCAAGAGTAATACCTAAAGGATTAGGGATAGACATAAATAAAAATTCTTGGGAGAAGCCAGCTATATTTAAAATGATAGAAAAATTCAATGCTATAGATGAAGTTGAATTGCACAAAAGCTTTAATATGGGAATAGGTCTTGTAATGATCGTAGAGTCTGAAAAATGCGAAGAAATATTAAATTATATAAATGAAAAGAATGAAAAAGCATATATAATTGGTGAGGTTGTAAACAGTCATGAAGGTGTTAAATTATGCTAAACATTGCTGTTTTAATATCAGGAAGTGGAAGTAATTTACAAAGCATTATAGATGGATGTGAATCAGGTTATATAGATGGGAAAATTAAGCTAGTTATTTCAAATAAAGAAAATGCATATGGACTACAAAGAGCAAAGAAACACAACATTAACTCGATATTTGAAAATGATGAAAGTATGATTATAGAATTATTAAAAAAAGAAGAAATCGACTTAATTGTATTAGCGGGGTATTTGAAAATAATAAGTCCATTATTTGTAGAAGAATTTAGAAATAAAATAATAAATATTCATCCATCATTAATACCAGCTTTTTGTGGAGAAGGATTTTATGGAATGAAAGTTCATAAAGCTGTTATAGATTATGGTGTTAAATTAAGTGGAGCAACTGTTCACTTTGTAGATGAAGGTGCAGATACAGGACCTATAATAATACAAAAATGTGTAGAAGTTAAAAATGATGATACACCTGAAAGTTTAGCAAAGAAAGTGTTAAACGTAGAACATGAGATTTTAAAAGAAAGTGTAAAACTATACTGTGAAAATAAATTAATTGTTAATGGAAGGGGAGTAATTATAAATGACTAAGAGAGCATTAATAAGTGTAACTGATAAAAGTGGGGTAGTAGAATTTGCAAAAGGTCTAAATGAACTTGGATATGAAATAATATCTACGGGAAATACTTTTAAGACTCTTGAAAAAGAAGGTTTAAATGTATTACAAATAGACGAAGTTACAAACTTTCCAGAGATATTAGACGGAAGAGTTAAAACATTAAATCCATATATACATGGAGGAATACTTTATAAAAGAGATAATAAAAATCACGTAGATACAGTTAATCAACATAAAATAGGAGCTATAGACTTGGTAGTTGTAAATTTATATGATTTTGAAGGAAACTTAAAAAGTAATAAACCTCATGATGTAATGATAGAAAATATAGATATAGGTGGACCATCTATGATACGTTCTGCTGCTAAAAATTATAAGGATGTTTTAGTAGTAGTTGATACTAAAGACTATGAATTTATATTAGAAAACTTAAAAAATGATAATATATCAATGGAAGATAGAGAAAAATTAGCATATAAAGCATTTGCTACAACTGCTAGATATGACGCATTAATATCAAATTACTTCAGAGGTGAAGTAGGAGATAAATTCCCAGAAACTCTAACAATGACATTTCAAAAGGAAGACAGTTTAAGATATGGAGAAAATCCTCATCAAGAGGCTGTACTTTACTCTCAATCAGATGCAAAAAATCCAATATTAAATTATGAACAACTAAATGGTAAAGAACTTTCGTTTAACAATATAAATGACTTACAAGGTTGTTTAGAAATAATGAGAGAATTCAAAGATTGTGAAGATGTAGCTTGTGTAGCTATAAAGCACACTAATCCATGTGGAGTAGGAATAGGAAAGAATAGTTTTGAAGCCTATGAAAAATGTTATGAAGCTGATAAGGTTTCAATATTTGGTGGTATAGTAGGATTCACATCAACAGTTGATGTAGAAACAGCTAAAAAATTAAATGAAATATTCTTAGAAATAGTAGTAGCGTATGACTTTACAGAGGAAGCTTTAGAAGTATTAAAACAAAAGAAAAATTTAAGAGTATTAAAACTTGCTAAGATAGAAAATAGCTTACAAAGCTTTGATTTGAAATACTTAGATGGAAAGTTACTTGTTCAAGATAGAAACGATAAAATAGCTGATGGATATAAAAATGTAACTAAAAGAGAAGCTAATGAAAATATGCTAAAAGATATGGAGTTTGGAATGAAGGTTGTTAAAAATATGAAATCAAATGCTATAGCTATTGTAAAAGATGGTCAGACTTTAGCTTTAGGATGTGGTCAAACTTCAAGAATATGGGCATTAAAAAATGCTTTAGAAAATAATAAAGATAAAAACTTTGAAGGTGCAGTATTAGCATCAGATGCATTCTTCCCATTTGATGATTGTGTAACATTGGCTAGTGAGTACAAAATTGAAGGTATAGTTCAACCAGGTGGGTCTATAAAAGATAAAGATTCAATTGATGCTTGTAATAAAAATGATATGGTAATGGTATTTACAGGAATAAGACATTTTAAACACTAGGGGGTATTAATATGAAAATTTTAGTTGTAGGTGGAGGCGGAAGAGAACACGCTATATGCTATAAGTTAAGTAGTGAGGAGAATGTTGAAAAAATATACTGTGCTCCTGGAAATGCAGGAATAAGTAACGTTGCAGAATGTATAAATATAAATGACAGTGACATAGATAGTCTTTTAAATTTTGCTAAAGAAAAGGAAATTGACTTAACTATAGTAGGACCTGAAGTTCCTTTAGTAAGTGGTATTGTAGACAAATTTGAAGAAAGTAATTTGAAAATCTTTGGTCCAAATAAAAAGTGTGCTCAACTTGAAGGTAGTAAAGCTTTTTCAAAAGAATTTATGATGAAAAATAACATACCTACTGCAAAATATAAAGAATATACAGACTTAGAAAAAGCTATAGAAGAAATAGATAGCTTTGGGTATCCAGTAGTTATAAAAGCAGATGGACTAGCAGCAGGAAAAGGTGTTGTAATAGCACAAAATAATGAAGAAGCAGTAAATACACTTAAAGAGATGATGAGTGAAAGAAAGTTTGGAGATGCTGGTGAAAAAATAGTAGTGGAAGAATTTTTACAAGGTATTGAAACATCAATTTTAGCATTTGTCGATAATAATACAATAGTACCTATGGTAAGTGCAAAAGACCATAAGAAAGTATATAACAATGAAGAAGGTCCAAATACAGGAGGTATGGGTACTTTTTCACCAAGTAATGTATATGACGAAGAATTAGCTGAATCCGTAAAGAAAGAAATATTAGATAAGACTTTAGAAGGATTTAAAAAATGTAACTTAGATTATAAAGGGATTTTATTTGTTGGACTTATGATAACTGATAAAGGACCTAAAGTACTTGAATATAATGTTAGATTTGGAGACCCTGAAACTCAATCAGTTCTTTTAAGGTTAGAGACAGATTTAAGCAAAATAATAGAGTCTATTTTAAATAATAAATTAATGGAAATAGATATAAATTATGATAATAGACATACGGTATGCGTAATGTTAACATCTGGAGGATATCCTTATAACTATGAAAAGGGAAAAATAATAACAGGATTAGAAAGTATAGATGAAGATATAGTGGTATTCCATAGTGGAACTAAGTTTTTAGATAAAAACATAGTTACTAATGGTGGAAGAGTTATAGGTATAACAGCAAAGGGAATTTCCTTAGAAGAAGCAAGTAATAAAGTATATAAAAACATAGAAAAAATAAAGTTTGAAGGTATACACTATAGAACAGATATAGGAATTTTATCAAATTAATAACGGGGGTACATTATGACTGGAATTACTAGTTTAAAATCTACTGTAAAAAGAATTTTAGTTGAGAAAAAGGCAGGTTTTGATTTAGAAGCAAGACACCTTAAAAAAGAATTAGAAGAAAGTTTACACATAAATACAATTGAAAACATAAGGATTTTAAATAGATATGACGTTGAGGGTATAGAAGATTTAGCTTATGAAAAAGCAGTATATACAATATTTTCAGAGGCCAATACAGACAATGTATACAAAGAAGAATTAAAAGTAAATGAAGAAGATAAAGTATTTGCTATTGAATATTTACCTGGTCAATACGACCAAAGAGGAGATTGGGCAGCTCAATGTATTCAAATAGTTAATCAAGGAATGAGACCTATTATAAATACAGCGAAGGTTATTGTTATAAGTGGAGATATAACAGATAAAGAATTTGAACAAATTAAGTCATATTGCATAAACCCGGTAGATAGTAGAGAAGCAAGTTTACAAAAACCTGATACTTTAAAAATGGAAATGAATATTCCTACATCAGTAGAGATATTAGAAGAATTTATTGACTTAGATGAGTTAAATTTAAAAAAATTAATGGACAATATAGGTCTTGCTATGACATTTGAAGATTTAAAGCATATACAAACTTATTTTAAAAGTGAAGAAAAAAGAAATCCAACAATAACAGAAATAAAAGTACTAGATACTTACTGGTCAGATCATTGTAGACATACAACATTCATGACAAAGATAGAAGATGTAGTTATAGAAGAAGGAAAGTATACTAATGTTGTAAAAGAAGCCTACGATATGTATTTGGATTCAAGAAAAAATGTATATGGTAACAAAGAAAAAGATATATGCTTAATGGACATAGCTACAATAGCTATGAAAGAATTGAGAAAAAGTGGTAAGTTAGAAGACTTAGATGTGAGTGAAGAAATAAATGCTTGTAGTATAAATGTTGATGTAGATATAGATGGTAAAAAACATGAGTACCTGGTTATGTTTAAAAATGAAACACATAATCACCCTACAGAAATAGAACCTTTTGGAGGAGCTGCTACATGTTTAGGAGGAGCTATAAGAGACCCATTGTCAGGTAGAAGTTATGTGTATCAAGCTATGAGAGTTACTGGTAGTGCAGACCCTAGAACCTCATTAGAAGATACATTACCAGGAAAGTTAATGCAAAAGAAAATAACAACAGAAGCAGCAAACGGATATAGTTCATATGGAAATCAAATAGGACTTACAACTGGTCAAGTTGCAGAAGTATATGATGATAACTTTGTTGCAAAAAGGATGGAGATAGGAGCTGTAATAGCAGCTTCACCGAAAGAAAATGTAATCAGAGAAGTTCCTCAAAGTGGAGATGCTGTAATCTTACTTGGAGGAAAGACTGGTAGAGACGGATGTGGAGGTGCTACAGGATCTTCAAAAGAGCACAGTGAAAAATCATTACTTACTTGCAGTGCAGAAGTTCAAAAAGGTGATGCTCCAAATGAAAGAAAAATTCAAAGATTCTTTAGAAATAAAGAAGCTGCTCAAATGATAAAAAGATGTAATGACTTTGGAGCTGGTGGAGTTTGTGTAGCTATTGGGGAAATTGCAGATAGTATAGATATAAACTTAGATTTAGTTCCTAAAAAATATGATGGACTTGATGGAACTGAGTTAGCAATATCTGAATCTCAAGAGCGTATGGCTGTAGTGGTTAAAAAAGAAGATATAGAAAAGTTTATAGATATGGCTAGAGATGAAAACTTAGAAGCTACTCATGTTGCTAATGTAACTGACAATAATAGAGTAAGAATGTTTTGGAATAATAAAGCAATAGTAGATATGTCTAGAAGTTTTATAGATACAAATGGAGTTAAGCAATCAACAAAAGTTCATGTTAAAGCAATAGAAGATATAAAGTTAAATGACAAAATAAAAGAGAATGAATTAGAATTAGCTATTGATAAAGAAGAAATATTAAAAGATAGATTTATCAAGATAATGACAGACTTAAATATTTGCTCACAAAAAGGTTTAGTTGAAAAGTTTGACACAACAATAGGTGGGAATACTGTTTTACTACCTTTTGGAGGAAAATATCAAGCAACTCCTGCTCAAGGAATGGTTGCTAAAATACCTGTTCTTAATGGTGAAACAAATACTTCTACTATAATGACTTACGGATATAATCCAAAGATAGGAAAGTACAGTCCTTTTCATGGAGCTTTGTATGCTGTAGTAGAATCTGTGTGTAAAGTTGTGGCTATTGGGGGTAACTTTAGTACAATAAGACTTACATTACAAGAATACTTTGAAAAACTGGGGATAAGTGAATTAAAGTGGGGGAAACCTTTTGCCGCATTACTAGGAGCATATTACGCACAAAATAAACTTCAAATACCTGCAATAGGTGGCAAAGACAGTATGTCTGGGACTTTTAAAGATATAGATGTTCCTCCAACATTGGTATCATTTGCTGTTGATACTGTGGATGCAAAACAGGTGTTATCCCCAGAATTTAAAAATTCTGATTCTACAGTGATTATATTATCAACAAAGATATGTGAAAATAAAGTAATTGATTTTGAAGAACTAAAGAAAAACTTAAATAAAATTACACAACTTATAAACGATAAAAAAGTAATTTCAGCATATTCAGTTGGATATGGAGGAATATGTGAAGCAATAAGTAAAATGAGTTTTGGTAATAAAATAGGATTTAAGTTTGAAGATGAAAATGTAAATAGTGAATTATTATTTGATACATCTTATGGAAATATGATTTTAGAATTAAATAGTGATAAAGAAGAAGTTGAGGAAATACTTAAAGGATTAAGTGGATATAATTATAAAGTTTTAGGTAAAACAATAGAAGATAAATCTATAATTATAAAAGATGAAATAATAGATATAGATTTCTTATATGAAAATTACTGTGGAGTTTTAGAAAATATATTCCCTACTAAAACTGAAGAAATAAAGGAAAAAATAGAAACTATAAGTTTTATAACAAATAAAGAAAACACTAAATCAGGAATTAGTATAGCAACTCCGAAAGTATTTATACCAGCATTTCCTGGAACTAACTGCGAATATGATTCAGCTAGAGTATTTGAAAGAGCTGGAGCTAAAACTTCAACTAAAGTATTTAAGAACCTAAGTTATCGAGATATAGAAAGTTCTGTAGATACTATGGTAGAAGAAATAAAATCTTCTCAAATAATAATGCTACCAGGTGGATTTAGTGCAGGAGATGAGCCAGATGGATCTGGTAAATTTATAGCTACGGTATTTAGAAATCCTAAAATAAAAGAAGCTATTAATGAATTTTTAACTAATAAAGATGGATTAATGCTAGGTATATGTAATGGATTCCAAGCTCTTATAAAGTTAGGGTTGGTACCATATGGTGAAATAAGAGATATAGATGAAAATTGTCCGACTCTTACTTATAATAATATAGGAAGACACCAAGCTAAGATGGTTAACACGAGAATATCATCAAATAAATCTCCTTGGTTATACAATACAGAAGTAGGAGATATTCACAGTATAGCAGTATCTCATGGAGAAGGAAGATTTGTAGCTAGTGAAGATGTTATGAAATCATTAATAGAAAATGGTCAAATAGCTACACAATATGTAGATTTTGATGGTAATGCAACTTATGATATAGATTTTAATCCAAATGGATCTACATATGCAGTTGAAGGTATAACAAGTTTAGATGGTAGAGTATTTGGTAAAATGGGACACTCAGAAAGAATAGGTGAAAATGTAGTAAAAAATATCATTGGAAAAAAAGATCAAAAGATATTTGAATCGGGAGTTAATTACTTTAAATAAAATTAAGATAAAAGGAACTGATACCAATTAATATCAGTTCCTTTTTTACGTTTAAGAAATTATGTTTAACGTATAGTAATTCAAATATGTAGTGGTTCAAGTTAAGCGGATTTTTTACGCTTAAGTAATTTATGATTAACGAATATTTGTTGATAACTTATAGAGTATAGTTATACCAATATTTTGATGAAAGTAAAAAAGGACGTTTTTGAGCAACGGACGAAGTCGTTGGCGACATGAGCGAAGCGAATTTTTTATTTATTTAAATATTAATAGGTATGTTCAATACTTTCTAATTATATTATTGAATATACCTATTAATATCCTAAAGGTATTTATCGATAAATATAGAATAAAGTTAAATATAGATGAATATTTGGGGTAATAAATAAAAATAGTAAGAAATTTGATTATATTTATATATTTTTCGACAAAATTTTTGGGGATAGTATGGTAATATTGAAATGCCATACATGGAGGATTGGATATGGAGTTTAATATAATTGATACTTTATGTTGTAAAGGTAGTGCAAAGCATAATGAAGATATAATAGGAATTAACCCATTTGGAGCTTGGGTTTTAGATGGAGCTACAGGACTTAACAAAAAAAACTTAATTTCAAATAAAAGTGATGCTAATTGGTATGTAAATTGGTGGAATTCATATTTACATAAAAATATAGATAGTGAATTGAGCTTAAAAGAAGTTATGACAAAAGGTATAGAACTTATAAGCAAAGAATATTTTAAAGTTATCGATAAAGAAAAGATAACCAATTTAGATAGACCATCTAGTTCTATAGCAGCTGTGAAGTTTTATGAAGATAAAATAGAATATTTTTTACTAGGAGATTGTGCACTACACTTAAAACAAAAGGAATCATTAACTATTTTAAAAGACAAGACTTTATGTAAATTAGATAGATTAGTATACGATAAAATGGAAAGTTTGCCTGATTTAAAAAATCTTTCATTTGAAGAAATTAAAGATGAAGTTATGGATATTATTATCGATAATAGATTGAAAAAAAATACTTATAATGGTTATTGGATTTTAGAGTTTGAAAAAGAAGCGATAAAAAACTCTATAAGTGGATTTATCAACATAGATGATAATATAAAATTAATGTTAACAAGTGATGGATTTTCATGTATTAGTGATAGATATAATGAAATAAAAGAAAGTGAACTATTAGATAATGTTCAAGAAAATGGTGTAGAGAGTATTTACAATAGTCTTAGAAGTATTGAAGATAATGATTACTTAACAATTAAATTTCCAAGATTTAAAGTAAATGATGACTCTTCTTGTGTATACTTAGACATAAGTTTTTAATTGACTAACAGGGGGAATGATATGAATATACTACATATAATAACTCAAAAACCAAATAGTACAGGTAGTGGAATTTACATGAGTGGAATGATAAAAGGATTTGAAAAACTAGGATATGAACAAGGGGTAATAGCAGGAATTGATAAGTTTGACACTCTAGAATGTTTTAATCCTAATATAAAATTTTATCCGGTAGTTTACAATACAGATGAACTACCATTTAATGTATTAGGAATGAGTGATATTATGCCATATGACAGTACTATATATAAAGAAATGAGTTTAGATATGATAGATAAACTAAAAGTAGCTTTTAGTTATAGAATAAAAAAGGCAATAGATGAAATAAAACCAGATATAGTTATATGTCATCATTTATACTTATTAACAGCATATGTAAGAGAAATAGTTAAAGATATTCCTGTGGTTGGGATATGTCATGGAACTTGTTTGAAACAAATACAAAGTCATAACTTAGAAAAAGATTATATAAAAAATAATATAAAAAATTTAGATATGATTTTTTCGTTACATGAGGAACAAAAGAAAGAAATTATAGATATTTTTGATGTGAAACCAAGTAAGGTATTTCCATTAGGTAGCGGATATGATGAAAATATGTTTTTTAACAAAAAAATAGGTAATGAAAGTATTAATATTACATTTGCCGGAAAGATATGTAAGCTAAAAGGGGTAGAGTCCTTAATAAGATCTTTGGATAACGTTAATTATAAAAAGGAATTAATAAATATTAATATTATTGGAGATGGAAGCAATAAGGAAGAGTATAATAATATATTAAAGCTTGCAAACTCATGTAAATTTGATATAAAATTTTTAGGTAAAATAAAACAAACTGAATTAGCAGAGATATTTAGAGATACACATATATTTATACTACCATCTTTTTTCGAAGGATTACCATTAGTTGTAATAGAAGCACTTGCTAGTGGATGTAATGTAATTACAACTGATATTCCAGGAGTTAGTGAATGGATTGGTGAAGAAATAAATACATCTGGAAAAATAAGATATATAGATTTGCCTAAAATGAAAAATATTGCTATTCCATATGAGGATGAATTGCCTAAATATGAAGAAGAGTTAGGAAATTCTATAAATGATATGATAAATAGTATAATAAATTTTAATACTAGAAATAAATTAATAGACATGAAAGACAAAACATGGGTTGGTTTGTGTAATAGATTAAAAGACAATATAATTTACAAAGATGAAGCTTATAATATGTAACATTATCACAGATAATATGCATATATTTAATATAAGATTAATACATAAATGATTAATAGATATTATATAAATTAATATAAATTGGAGGACATAAAAATGACAAGACCATCGCAATATCATAAAGAAGGATACACTTGTGCTGAAGCTATAATTAAATCATACAATGATGAACACAATACTGATATACCAGTTGCATTAGGCAGTGGTATGGGAACAGGTATAACTGTTGGAAGTCTTTGTGGAGCTGTAAATGCAGCAGTTTTAGTATTAGGGTATATAAAAGGTAGAGAAAGTAACTCTGAAGCTAATGATGCGAGAGTTTATTCTAGAGAATTAATGAATAGAGTTAGAGAAAAATATGAGAGTGAAATATGCAGAGATTTAAAAAAGAATAAAATTAGCTGTTCAGAAATAATTGATTTTTCATATGATGCTTTAAATGAGATAGTAGGAAAGTAAAAAAATAATATATATCTAAAAAAGGGATGACAAATTGTCATCCCTTTTTTAGATATATATTAAATTAAATCAATTTAAAAATTGTGTATAATAAAAATACTAATGTAATTTATGCAATATATTTAATTTTATTCAAAAATAAGAAGCAAGATTAAGGAGAAAAAAATATGAAAACTATAGGTGTAGTTACTGATGGATTGTCTAAATTAGAGGTTTTTTTAAATAATAATATAAAGATGATTTTTAAAGATACAGTAAAGATTAATAATTACTTCTTTAATAATTTAGAAAAAGGACAGGTTATAAAAGATGATGTAATACTTGTTATGCTTAAAGAAAGGTCTATAAAAATAAAAGATTATGTAGATGATAGTAAGAAAATAATAACTATAAATAGGACTGTTAAGCAAAAAGATATATATAAATTATTCTCATTACCAGATGATATAGATGTATTAATTGTAAATGATAATGAGCAGACGATACTAGAAACAATATCTACACTATATCATATAGGTGTAAATCATTTAAATTTAATTCCTTATGAAAAAGGAAGAGAGTATCTAGACATAAAAGTATGTGTAACACCGGGAGAAGTCCAGTTAGTTCCAAGTTACATGGAAGAAGTTATTGATATAGGCCATAGATTTATAGACATATCTACTTTCATACAGATATTAACAAAGTTAAATATAGATGATAAAGATATAACTGAAAGGTTAATAAAATATACTGAAGAAGTTATAAGTCTTGATTCAGGAGTTAATCATGCTTACAAAAACTTAACAGTGGAAAATGATGAATTAAAGTCAATTATAGGTCTATCTAAAAATGGAATGATATTAATATCAAACGAAGGCAATATAAAGGTTTGTAATGAAAGTATTAAAAATATTTTAGATATTAAAGATGATATTGTAGGACTTAATATTGATGATATAAATGATAATGAAGTAGTTAAAGTTCTTAAATTAAAAAGTCCGAAAGATGAAGTTGTAAAGTTTAAAGATAAATACATAACTGTAAATAAACATATTATAAATAGTTTTGGGAAAGAGATAGGTAGATATTTTTGTATTCATGAAATAACATACATAAAAAAATTAGAACAAAATTTAAGTAAAATGCTTAGAGGAAAAGGGCAGGTAGCTAGATATACATTTGATGATATAAAGACTAATTCTAATAATATGGAGAATACGAAAAAACTAGCTAAAAAAATAGCTAAATCAGATTATACAGTATTAATAACTGGAGAAAGTGGAACGGGTAAAGAGTTATTAGCACAGTCTATACATAATGAATCAAATAGATGTAATCAGCCATTCATAGCAATAAATTGTGCAGCAATGCCAGAAAATTTATTAGAAAGTGAGCTGTTTGGTTATGAAGAAGGAGCATTTACAGGAGCATTAAGAGGTGGCAAAAAAGGACTGTTTGAACAAGCTCATAATGGAACTATATTCTTAGATGAAATAGGGGATATGCCAATATACTTACAAACTAAACTACTTAGAGTATTACAAGAAAATCAGGTTATGAGAGTTGGAGGAGAGAGTGTAATTGATATAGATGTTAGAGTAATATCTGCGACAAATAGAGATTTACTTAACATGATAAAAGAGGAAAAATTTAGAGCTGATTTATATTATAGAATAAATGTACTTCCAATACACATTCCACCATTAAGAGAAAGAAAAGAAGATATTAATATGATGTTAAAGCATTTTATAGAAAAAGATATAAAAATAAATGAAGATGTTACAGATATAATAAACGCTTATAATTGGCCAGGGAATATTAGAGAATTGAGAAATGTTGCTATGTATATAAATACAATGGCTATGGGCAATGAAGTTTTAGTAAGTGATTTGCCTCACAATATAAAGAATGTAAAAAAAGATTACAATAAAGAATTAGAATATTTAAGGAATAAAACTTGTATAGAAAAAACTGTTGAGGTTATGAAATGTATACGAAATAACAATGTAATAAATAAATCTTCAGGAAGAAGTAGTATATTAAAAGACCTTCAAGAAGATAATACTTTAATTTCAGAGGGAGAGATTAGACATATATTAGAGGTTCTTAAAGGAATTGATCTTATAATATCTAGTTCTGGAAGAAAAGGAAGTGAGCTAAGTACGAAAGGATTAGAAATTCTTAAAATATTAGAATAGGTAGGTAAATAGGTTATAAAAATAACCTATTTAGCCTGATTAGCAATGAATTATTTTAAAATAAATAAATAACAATCGAAAGGTTTTCATAAAATGTGAAATGATCGGAAGTATTGAAATAACTAGGGTTTAAGCTTACCTAAGTATTTATTATTTAAAAATATAATTTAAAATTATTACTTTGGCATGGGAGTTGCTTTAAATAATTAATGAGATTAAAAATTAATAATCTTTTTATAATTGAAATAAATTTTATCTAATGAATGGAGTGCATTAAGTTATGAGAAGCAACAAAAAGCCAGTAATAGGAATTTCAGGCAGCTTAATAATTGATGAAGGAGGAATGTTCCCAGGGTATGAAAGAGCATATGTAAACAATGATTATGTACAATCAGTAGCTATGTGTAATGCAGTGCCTTATATAATACCGATGGTATATGATGATGAGATAATAAAAGAGCAAGTAGCAAATATAGATGCACTTATATTATCTGGGGGACATGATGTAAGCCCATTAAACTGGGGAGAAGAACCACATCAAAAACTAGGTGGAATATTACCAAAAAGAGATACTTATGATTCTAAACTATTAAAATTTGCTTTAGAAATGAAAAAGCCGATATTAGGGATATGTAGAGGAGAGCAAGTTATAACTGTATTTGAAGGAGGAAGCTTATACCAAGATTTATCTCTAATAGACGGATGTTATATAAAACATAATCAACAACATTTATCAAATGTAGCTACACATACAGCAATTGTAAAAGAAGGAACAAAACTATATGAAATACTAGGAGAAAAAGAAATCCATGTAAATAGTTTCCATCACTTAGCAGCTAATAAAATACCTAATGGATATATAGTTTCAGCATTATCAAAAGATGGTGTAATTGAAGCAATAGAAAAAGAAGGAGATCACTTTGTAGTAGGAATACAATGGCATCCAGAAATGATGACAAAGGATTATCCTATAATGCAAAAGATATTCAAAGCATTAGTAGATGAAGCAACTAAGTAAAAATAAAAATAGAATAAATTTATGGAGGACACTATGGGAGATAGCAAAAAATTAGGATTTTGGAGTATTGTACTTCTAGGTATCAATGCAATTATAGGTTCAGGAATCTTTGGATTACCTGGAGAAGCTTATAAGATGATAGGACCTGCAAGTATAGTTGTATTAGTATTTTGTATGGTACTTGCAGTATCTATAGCACTTTGTTTTGCTGAAGCAGGTAGTTGGTTTGATGAAAATGGAGGACCGTACCTTTATGCTAAAGAAGCATTTGGTGAGTTTGTAGGATTTGAAGTTGGATTTATGAAATGGGCTATAGGAATGATAGCTTGGGCAGCTATGGCAAACTTCTTTGCAATAACTATATCTACAGTTTGGCCACAAGCAGCAGAGCCATTTACTAAGAATGTTATAATTGGGGTAGTATTAATAGGTCTTGGAATAGTAAATATAATGGGTGTGCAAGCATCTAAAGTTTTAAATGATATAATAACAATTGGAAAACTAGTACCATTAATATTCTTTATAGTAGTAGGTATATTCTTTATAAAAGGACATAACTTCCAACCATTTGTAATAGTTCCAGATGGCGAAGCTACAACTACTGCATTCGTTGCAGCAGCAATATCATTATTCTATGCATTTACAGGATTTGAGTCTTTAGCAGTTGCAGCAAAAGATATGCAAAATCCTAAAGAAAACGTTCCTAAAGCGTTAATAACTGTAATGGCAATAGTATCTATAGTTTATGTATTCGTATTAGCAATAAGTATAGGTATATTAGGTTCAGATTTAAGTGGAGCAGCTACACCAGTTGCAGATGCAGCTAAAGCTATGATAGGTAATACTGGAGTTTATATAATAACAGTAGGAACTGTAATATCTGTTGGTGGTATAAATATAGCAGCATCATTCTTAACACCAAGATCAGGAGTTGCATTAGCAGAGCAAGGATTAGTTCCAAAGTGTATAGCTAAAAATAACAAAAAAGGAGCTCCATATATAGCAATAATAATAACTGTTGTAGGAACTCTTTTAATAGCTTGGTCAGGATCATTTAAGTTTTTATTACAAATAAGTGTTATATCTAGATTTATACAATATATACCAACTTGTATCGCGGTATTAGTATTTAGAAAGAAATATGCAGATAAAGAAGTTAAATTTAGAATACCAGGGGGAGCATTTGTTCCGGTATTTGCAGTATTAGTTAGTTTATGGTTATTAGTTGAAGCTGGAATGAGCGACCCAATGAAGATAGTTTGGGGATTAGGTGGATTATTAATAGCAGTTCCATTCTACTTCTATATGACTAAAATATATAAACCTAAAGACACTAAATAAATTTTATATTTAACGAAAGGCTACTTTGATTAGTAAAAGCAATAGCTTAATACTAATTGAAGTAGTCTTTTATTATTTTATATACTACAATTTATAATAAATTGTGAAAGTGAGGTGGGAATAGATGATTTTATTAAAAGAACAGAATTTAACTATAAGATTTATGAGAGAAAGTGATTGTGAAACTGTTTTAGAAAATTTCAAAGAACAAGGATGGAATAAAGATATAGAAGTTTTAAACAATTACTATAAAGAGCAAAAAATAGGGCAAAGAAGTGTGATTGTTGCACAGGTAGATGATGATATAGCTGGGTATATTACATTAATATCTGAAGCTAAAGATGGGCCATTTTCAAATAAAAATATACCAGAAATCGTAGATTTTAATGTATTTATAAAATATCAGAAAAATGGAATAGGAAATAAATTAATGGATGTAGTTGAGATTCTAGCTAAAAAAATAAGTAATAAGGTATCTTTAGGAGTAGGATTGCACTATGGATATGGGCAAGCTCAACGAATGTATGTTAAAAGAGGATATATATTTGATGGAAGTGGAGTATGGTACCAAAATAAACAATTAGAACAATATACACAATGTGCTAATGATGATGATTTAATTTTATATATGATAAAAGAGATATGATAAAAATATAAAATACAGATTTTAATCCTGTAAAATCATATCTTAATCCAAAAGCAGTTTTCAATACAAAATTTATGCTAAGATTTATATTGATTAATTTAAAAGAGGAGGGCATATTTTGGAATATAGAAAACTTAGTATTAAAGCTAAAAAGTCATGGTTTATATCTAGATTAATAGCTACTGTTACTATAGGCGGTATTTTAATAATTGGAATATGGTATTTGAATTATAATATTAAATTCAAATATACATTAATGTTTGAAGAAGCAATAAATTTAGGAGTAGGATTAGTAATATTATTACTAATTATTAATACATTTATATATCCAATTATAGAATATAAACAATGGAGGTACTTTATTAACAAAGATAAAGTAGATTTTATACATGGCATATATTCAACAGAAAGAACTATAATACCTATGGTAAGAATTCAACATATAGTTATAAAAGAAGGCATTATAAATCGATTTTTTAAGTTGGCAAATATAGATATACATACAGCTGGAGGTGTTCATACAATACCTAACATAGAAATTGAAAAAGCAAAAGAAATAGGTGAATATTTAAGAGAGAAGATAAGCAAGAAGGTGGAAATATATGATGAGTCCAACTAGAAATCATTGGTCTTCTATTATAACAAAATCATTTAGAGAAATTTTTTCGAATTTAATATTTCTACTTATACTTATTAAATGGATAGAAAAATATATTGTACCTATAGCTATAGTATTGGGGATTATAATAATAGTAGTTTCTATAGTTGGATGGAAAAATAATATATTTTATATAAAAAATAATATATTATTTGTAGAAAGTGGAGTGTTTACAAAGAAAAAGATAGAGGTGCCTTTAGAGAAAATAAGTACAGTAGATACGGAACGAGGTGTTATTGATTCTTTGATAGGAGTTTCTGTATTACGTATAAATACAGGGGCTATAGATATAGGGGGAAGCTCAGAGTTTAAATTTACTCTTAGGAATGAAGATATAGATAATATTAAGAATATATTACTTAGCAAATCAAAAATAGATATACCAAAAACTGACAATATCAATATTGAAGACAAAGCTAAAGTTTATGAATTTAAGTATGAAATTTCTTGTAAAGATATATTTAAATATGCATTAACTAAGAGCAAAATCATTATGATAATACCTATAGGGTACGTATTTGATAAATTAGATATATTGTTTGATTTAGAACAATTAGAAAAATATATTGATTCATATGGAGAAAAATTGAATTATATAGGGGACTTTGCAAGCCAATATTCTATTCCCTTTTTAATTTTAGCTTCAATAATATCAATAGTTATAATTTACTTGATAGCAACAGTTATATGTTTTATAGCTTATTATATTAAATATTATGAGTTCACATTAGTTAGAGAAGGTAATAAAATTTTAATAGAGTATGGAATGTTTAATAAACGCCAATTTAATTTTAAGGTTGAACAAATTAACTCTTTAAAAATAAAACAAAACTTAATGTGCCAATTATTAGGTTTATACACTCTAGAAGTAAGTGTAATTGGATATGGGAATGCTGATGGTGAAAATATAAAATCATTACTATATCCTATAGTAAATAGTAACATGAGAGAAGAAATAGTGAGTAATATATTAGGAGAATTTGAATTTAAAAGTTATATTAACAGGGCATATAAAAAATATATACATATGTTCTTTATAAGAAGATATATTTGTACTATATTGATTTTAGGGAGTATTTGCTATATAGATACCATAAGTAACATAGGTATAAATATATATGTATCTTTATTTATTTTGATAATTGTTATTCAAACAATTTTAGGATACATGACATATAGAAACAGTGGAATAGGAATAGATGAAGAAAAAATATTGCTATCAAATGGGAGTGTAAGAAAAAGTATAACGGTTATTCCTATAGAAAAAATACAATCAATAGGATATAAACAAAGTATATTTCAAAGAAATAAGAACATCTGTAATTATGTTATAGATACTTATTCGGAAAATCTATCAGAATTAATAAAAATTAAAAACTTAGATAAAAAAATAATTAGCTATATTGAAAATGAAATAGTTTAAGAATAGCCTCCTGCCACTAATATGGAAGGAGGTTATTTTTAAATTATTATGATAAAATATATTAATAAAAATTAAACTAAAAGGAGTTTATATATGCTTAAAATAGCTATATGTGAAGACGAAAGCTCACAAAGAACTAAACTAAAAGAGTATATAAATAAAGCTTTAACTGAAAATACTAATAAGGAATATGAAATAATAGAGTATGAAAGAGGCGAAGCAATACTTGAAGATTACCCTAGAGGTGTAGATATAATATTTTTAGATATACAAATGGATAATATAAATGGAATGGATACTGCTAGGAAAATTAGAGAATTTGATGAAAATGTAGAGATTATATTTATAACTGGAGTATGGGAATATGTACAAGAAGGTTATGAAGTAAGGGCTTATAGATATTTAATAAAACCAGTAGAATTTGAAAACTTTCAAAAACAACTATGTTTATGTATTAATGAAATTGAAAAAAATAGCAAAAGCTATATGATTACCACATATAAAGGAGATACTAATAAAATAGCTATAAGCTCTATATTATATATAGAAACTGAAGGAAGAAATACGATTATACACACAATAAATGAAACTTATAAATCTAATGTAGGTATAAATAAACTAGAGAGAGAACTAGAAAACAAAACCTTTGTTAGATGCCATAATAGTTTTTTAATAAATTTAGAACATATAAATAAAATAGATTCGAGTAGTGTTAAATTATATAATTATGAAGTACCAGTTAGTAGACATAAAATGAAAGAATTAAAATTAAGATTTACAAGTTTTTTAGGAGATAAACTATGATAATAAATAGAACTATTGTTGCTTTAATAACTAATTTAAGTATTTTAACTATAGAATGGTTATGTTTTAAAATTTTTATAGATTATTTTAGTAAACAAAAAACATCTAAAAAGACTAGGTTTTTAACTTTTACATTATGTGTATTATTAAGTTTAACTCCAAATAAAATATTAAAACCAATTATATATATAGGAGCAGGGTTTTTATTTTATAAGATTAACTATTTGGAAACCTTATTTAAATCTGTAATAATTACATCTGTATTTTGGATATCTGTAATGGTTTTAAAAACGTTGGGAGTTTTAATCTTTGTAAGTAATAGTGAATTAGGAATAGAGGCATTTAATGCTTATAGTTACTTTTCAAGTTTAGAAATAATGACGTTTTCGGTGCTAATATTTATTGCAACAGCATTGTTGTATAAATATTTTAAAGCTTACAATAATATAAATAAAAAACACTTCATATCTATATTTTTTCCTATATGTGTAAATATATTAAGCTTAGGAATAGTATTAGTAAATAAAAGCAATAAAGTATTTCACAATGAAATAATAAATAACTTTTCGGTTTTCTTTATGGGGATATTAATGGTTTTTTCAAATATATTTATGATAATTTTATTTAGAAAAATAACTAGAGACAACAGAATCTATATAGAAAATAAAATTATGAAAGAAAAGATGGATATGGAGTATAGATATTATTCTAAAATAAAAGAAAATCAAGAAAGAGTTAGACACATGTATCATGATATGAAAAATCATATGATATGCATAAAAAACTTATCTGAAGATAGTAATAAATTAAATGAATATATAAAAGAAATAAGTTCAGAAATACGAAAGTGTGAAACATCTTTCAATACAGGAAATATGATTTTAGATATAATTTTAAATGAAAAAAAAGAAATATGCGAAAGTAAAAATATAGAATTTAATTCATATGTAGAATTTAAAAAGTGCGACTTTATAAAAGTAAATGATGTATGCATAATATTTTCTAATTTAATAGATAATGCAATAGAAGCAAGTGAAAAATTAAAAGATAAAAATAAATATATAGTTTTAAAGAGCTCATACATAAATGATAATTTTTTTATTATGAAGGTAGAAAATAGTAAATCAAATAATATAGAGACTAAAAATGGAAATATAATTACAGATAAAGAAGATAAATTGGTTCATGGTATAGGACTAGAAAATGTAAGAAGAACTATTTATAAATATGAAGGAGAAATAGATATAAATTACGATAATGATGTTTTTGTAGTAAAAATATTAATTCCATTACCAAGTGTGTAATAAAAACAACCAACCGTGCAAGTTATATTGAAGCTAAAAACTTAAGGTGGTATTTTAAAGCATATAAATTACTTGCAAGGAGAGAGAGAAATGAGTAAGGTTGCTAAAAATACCATATTAATTATGATACTAGGTATTGTTTGTAAGGTATTAGGGTTTGGGAGAGATATAGTGTTAGGTTCACTATATGGACTTGGAGGTTACGGAGGTATATATGTATCAGTTATAAGTATACCAAATATAACATTTGCAATGATAAGTAGTTGTATAATGACAACATTTATACCTATGCATTATGAGATAAAAAATAATTGTGGAATAAAAAGATCAGATGAGTTTTTAAACAATGTATTTAACATAACAATAATAGTTAGTTTAATAGTTGCTTTGTTTGGGATATTTTTCACGGAGCCTATAGTTAAAATATTTGCAATGGGACTACAAGGAAGTGAATTTGATATAGCTGTTAAGTTTACTAAAATACTTATGATAGGTGGCTTTTTCACTGGAATAGCTGGAATTATGACTGCATATTTAAATATTAATGGAGAATTTACAATTCCATCTATTGTAAGTATTCCATATAATATTATAGTAATAATAGCAATGTATATAAGTGTTAAAACAAGTCCATATATTATGGTTATAGGAACTAGTATAGGTGTTATTTCAACTTTTATAGTTCAATTGATAGCTGCATATAAAAAAGGATATAGATATAGATTTAAAATAAATTTAAAAGATGAATATTTAATTAAGATGCTAATTTTAGCCTCTCCTATTTTAATTGGAGTTGCTGTAAATCAAGTTAATGCAGCAGTTGATAAAAGTATGGCTACTGATTTTGGGATAGAAAGCGCAGCTGCATTAGGTTATGCAAGTAAGTTAAATGGTTTTATAATGGGAATATTTATAGCATCATTGGCATCAGTTATATATCCTAAATTATCAGAGCTATTAATAGATGATAATAAAGAGGGATTTGTAAGTATAATTACTAAGAGTATAAACCTTATTATTATATTTATAATTCCTATATCAGCAGGAGCTATAATTTTATCTAATCCTATTGTAAGTATGCTTTTTGAAAGTGGTAAATTTGATTCAGAAGCTACAAAAATGACGGCATTAGCATTATCAGGGTACTCATTAGGAATGATTGCATATTCTTTAAGAGATATATTATCTAAAATATTTTATTCATTAAAAGATACCAAAACACCTATGATAAACGGAATAGTAGCAGTAGCCTTGAATATAATTATGGATATCTATTTTTCAAGAAAATTTGGATATGTGGGATTAACTTTTGCAACAAGTTTATCATCTATAATTTGTGTAATAAGCTTATTTATAGGATTGCATAAAAAAGCTGGATATTTTGGACAAGATAAAATAATTAAAACTTTATTAAAATCACTAATATCAGTAGTAGTAATGAGCTTAGCTGTATTATTTGTTTATAATAATATAGTTAATATATTTAATTTAACGGTTATACCATTATCTATAGCGGTTTTTGTAGGAGGACTATTATATCTAGGATTAATGTTTATATTAAGAGTTGATGAACTTGATATAATTTTAGATTTAACGAAAAAGATTATTACAAATTTAAAAATAAAGATATTAAAAAACAAAGCAGAGCAAAATATATAGCTCTGTTTTTTATTTTGCATATATATGGAAATATTTAGAAAATTATAAAAAATATTTGACATAAATGAATCTGGATATTATTATTAAGAAGAAATGATAATTATTTTCAAAAGAGGTTAATGATTTTAAATTTACATAATAGACGGAGGTATAAAATGTCACTAAAAAGAAGAAGCAAGGCTTTATTAGGAGTAGTTGCTATTTCAGCAGGGATGTTAGCTGGATGTACTGCTAATACAGGAGTAAGTGAAAATCAACAAGAAGTAGTTAATGTTTATTCAGCAAGACATTATGATGCAGATAAAGAAATGTACAAAGAATTTGAAAAAGATACTGGAATAAAAGTTAATGTTATAGAAGGCAAAGCACCTGAACTATTAGAGAGAATGAAAAGAGAAGGTAAAGATACACAGGCAGATGTATTTGTAACTTCAGATATAGCAAATTTATATCAAGCAGTAGACTCTGGATTAACTCAAAATATTGAGTCGGAAGTTGTTAAGAAAAACATACCTGAAAACTTAAGGGGAGAAAATAATGAATGGGTAGGATTAACTCAAAGAGCTAGAATAATAGCATATGATAAAGAAAAGGTTAAGCCAGAAGAGTTATCTACATATGAAGATTTAACTTCAGATAAGTGGAAAGGTGAAATCTTAGTGAGATCTTCAGAATCAACGTATAACCAATCATTGTTAGCTTCATTTATAGAGCTAAATGGTGAAAAAGCAGCACAAGAATGGGCTCAAGGAATAGTTAATAACTTTGCAAGAGATCCACAAGGGAATGATAGAGATCAAGTTAAAGCTATAGCTGCGGGAGAAGGGAAACTTGCAATAGTTAATTCATACTATATAGGTAAAATGGTAAACTCAGAAGATCCAGAAGAGAAAAAAGCAGTAGAGAAGGTAGATGTATTCTTCCCAGAAAATACTCATGTAAATGTAAGTGGTGTGGTACTAGGTAAGTATTCTAAAAATAAAGATAATGCAATTAAATTTATAGAATATATGACAGAAGAAAAAGCTCAAAAAGCATTTACAGATATAAACTCGGAATATCCTGCAAATCCTAATGTTGAACCAAGTGAGTTACTTAAGTCTTGGGGAGAATTCCAAGCACAAGATATAAACTTAACTAAAGTTGGAGAGTACAACAAACAGGCAATGGAAATATTCAATAAAGTAGGATGGAAGTAAAATCAAGGGAGCTTTTAAAGCTCCCTTATTTATTAAAGTCTATATTAAGTATTATATAAATATAAAATTTAATATAGATTTTGATAGATTAAACAATATTAGATATAAAGGAGGAGAGTATGAAAAAATTAAAAATTAATGGATGGTTAGGATTAAGCACTATTTTTATGTTAATGATTTTAATTCCTAACATAGATGTAATACTTCATTTATTTAAAGAACCTAATGAAAATTGGTATCATATAAAGGAATATTTATTAAAGGATTATATTTTAAATACAACTATTATTGCAGTAGCTACAGGAATTTTAACTATGATTATAGGGACAAGCTTAGCTTGGATAGTATCTGCTTATGATTTTCCAATGAGAAAGTTTTTTAAATGGGCATTAATATTACCTCTTAGTATACCGCCATATATAGCTGCTTATACATATGCAGGAATGTTAAGTTACACAGGTGTAGTACAGGCATTTTTTAGAAATAATTTAGGAATTCAACCTGACCCTAAGTACTTTGATATAATGTCTATTCCAGGAACTATATTTATATTTACAATATTTTTATTACCTTATGTATATATGGTAGTAAAATCATATTTGGAAAAACAATCAGCCTCTCTTATAGAAAATGCTAGATTATTAGGTGAAAATTCTCTTGGAGTATTTTTAAAGGTAGTAATACCGATATCAAGAGGAGTTATAATAGCTGGAGTTACACTTGTTGTATTAGAAGTTTTAAGTGACTATGGAGTTGTATCATACTTTGGAATACCGACATTTTCTACAGCTATTTTTTCTAGCTGGTTTAATATGGGAGATATAGATTCAGCTATAAGATTAGCATCTATATTATTAATAGTAGTATTTATAATAATGACTAGTGAAAAGTTTTTAAGAGGAAGAAAAAGATACAGTAGCACAAATACTAAAATAAGACCTTTGGCCAGAAAAAAATTAAATAGATTTTATGGAAGTTTAGCGTTTATATATTGCTTTATAATATTAGCTTTAGGATTTATAATTCCAACAATGCAATTAGTAAGCTGGTCAATTATGACATACAAAGATATTTTAAGTCCACAATTTATAGTACTTATAAAAAACTCTATTTTAGTATCTATAATATCTAGTCTAATAGTTATAGTGATGGCATTGATAATAGCGAATTATACAAGAATAAACAATGGGATTATATCTAAGTTATATTCAAAAATAACTCTTTTAGGATATTCAATACCTGGAGCTGTAGTATCTATTACTGTTATATTATTCTTTGTTGACTTAGATAGATTACTAAGTCCTATTTATAGGTCAATTAATCCAAACTCACCAACGTTGGTTTTAAGTATGAGCATAGTAATGCTTATATTTGCATATACTATAAGATTTTTAGCAGTAGGGTTTCAATCTATAGAAGGTGGATTTGATAAAATAGGAAATAAATTTTTTGAAGCATCAAGAACACTTGGTTATACAACTACAAAAACATTTTTCTTTGTTGATTTACCAATGTTAAAACCTGCTATACTAAGTGGATTTGCATTAGTATTTGTAGATATAATAAAAGAATTACCATTAGCACTTACACTTAGACCTTTTAATTTTCATACACTAGCAACTAAGGTTTTTGAATATGCTAATGACGAAATGCTATTTGAAGCGGCAGTACCATCTTTAATAATAATATTTGTAAGTTTTTTAGCTATATTTACTCTATATAAAGTAGTAGATAAGGAGGACTAAGTAATGTTTTTAAAAATTAGTAATTTACATTTTAAGTATAAAAATAATAAAATAGATAACATATCAAATTTAAATATCAATATAGAACAAGGTGATATTGTAGGAATATTAGGAGAAAGTGGTAGTGGTAAAAGTACTATCCTTAGAATTTTAGCAGGACTTGAAAAACCATATAAGGGAAGTATAGTTATTGATAATAAAGAAATATATTCAAAAAATATATTTATTGAGCCTGAAAATAGAGGAGTAGGAATGGTATTTCAAGATTATGCTCTATTTCCTCATATGACAGTAGAAAAAAATATAATGTTTGGATTAAAAGGTTTAAAAAAGAATGAAAAAGAGAAACGTATGATTGAAATGTTAGAACTAGTAAACTTAACTGAATATAAAAATAAATATCCACATGAGTTAAGTGGAGGACAGCAACAACGTATAGCTATAGCTAGAGCTTTAGCTCCAAAACCATCTATATTACTGCTAGACGAACCATTTAGTAATCTAGATGCAAACTTAAAATCAAAAATAAGAACAGATTTAAAAGAAATTTTAAGAAAAGCGAATATAACATCTATATTTGTAACTCATGATAAGGAAGATGCTATAGATTTATCAACAAAAGTTATCATAATAGATAAAGGAATAATAACTAAAGAAGGAAATACGAAGGATATATTTTAGAAAAAATGGCTAATTTTACAAATTAGCCATTTTTTTATTAAGATATGTTAATATTTTTTTCTCTTAATTTTTTATTTATATATTTAGATAACAGTGTATATATAACACTGAAAAGTGGAACTCCTATTAAAATTCCTAGCACGCCAAATGTAGAAGAGCCTATAAATATAGGAACTAGTATCCAAAATGATGATAAACCTATAGAATTTCCAACTACGAATGGATAAACTAAATTCCCTTCAATTTGTTGAATGACAATAATCATAATTACAAAATAAAGAGCTGTTATAGGCTTAACCATAAATATAATAAAAGCAGCAATAGCAGTTCCTATAAATGTACCAAATATAGGTATTAAATCAGCAACTGCAATTATTGTACTTACAAGAAGTGCATAAGGCATTTTAAATATACTCATACCTATAAAACATAAACTACCTAAGATAACTCCATCTGTACATTGACCAGCTATAAATCTAGAAAATTTAAATTCAACTAAATGAGATATATCTATAAGTTTTTTTGCTGTATCTTTATTAAAAAAAGCATAAGCAAACTTTTTACATTGAAGTAGAAGTTTTTCTTTGCTTAAAAGTATATATATAGCTATTACAAATCCAATAACAAAATTTGTTATTGCAGAAGTTATACCGAATGTAATGCCTAGTATATTTGAAATAAAGTAATTTGCAAACTTAACTACGAAATTAGATATTTTCTCCATACTAGATAAAATACTTGAATGCATGGTATTTGGAATTTTTATATGCGAAAAATATGTTGATGCATAAGATTCAAAAGAATCTATATAATTAGGAACACCACTTACTAAACTAGATGTACTTTTAACTAATTGAGGAACTACAAAATTTACAAATAAACTAATAAATATAGTTAGTATAATTAGTGTAGTTAGTAAAGAAAGTAGTCTTGCTATAGTTTTTATGTTATTAAGTTTAGATTTTTTTAATAGTGGAGTTATAATCTTTCGTTCAAAAAACTTCATAGGTATATTTATTAAAAATGCAATAGCAATACCTATTATAAATGGTTTAGTTACTGAAAATAATTGACTAAATATACTCAAAACAGATTTTATATTTAATAGTAAAAAAGCTAATACCACTATATAGGTTGAAATTATAAATTGGTTTTTTAGTTTAAAATCTCTCATAATATTTAAACTTCCCTTCGACAAAATTCTTTTATTAATAACAGTATACAATAAAAAGTAAGATTTTTAACGAAAATAAAAATTATTATCTAATTAAAATTGATTAATATAAGTCAATTAGAAACATAAAATTATTATGTATTTATGATAGAATTGATAATAGAAAAATAGTTTCAAGGAGGGGAAGATATTGAGTAATTACTTAGGAATTGACATTGGTGGTACTTCTATAAAGTATGGATTATATAATGAATATGGTATTGAAATAAAAAAAGGTATTCAAAATATAAAAACACCTAAATATGACCTAACAAAACTTATAAAGATTATTAAAAATATAATTGAAGAGTTTGAAGATATATATAATATAGATGGAATAGGATTTAGTATACCGGGATGTATAAATCCTAATAATGGATATATAAAAGATGGAGGATCAATAAGAGCATTAGATAAAGTAAACATAAAAGAAATTTTGAGCAAAGAAATAGATATTAATATAGAGGTTGAAAATGATGCTAACTGTGCATTATTAGCAGAAAAATGGAGCGGAAATGCTAAAAAATGTGAAAACTTTATATGTATTACTATAGGCACAGGGATAGGCGGAGCTTTGTATATAAATGATAAATTAGTTAGTGGAAAAAATTATTTTTCTGGTGAATTTGGATATATGATTATTGATAATATTTATGATAAATATAAAGTTAAAACATTAAATAGTGATAGCTCTACAATAACTTTTATAAAGGAAGTTGCAAATAAAAAAGGTATAAATCATAAGATATTAAATGGCATTTCAGTTTTTAATATGATACAAGGAAAAGATGAAGAAATAATAGATATATATAAAAATTGGATAAGAAGAATTGCTATATGTATATATAATTTAGGTTTTATTGTTGATCCAGAAAAAGTACTTATTGGAGGCGGAATAAGTAGCGAAGAAAGATTTATTAATGACATTAAATTTGAACTTAATAAATTATCAGTAGAACTTATAAAAGAAATTGGTAGATTTGATAGTTTATCAAATAAGTGGAATATAGAAGCATGTAAACATTTGAATGAAGCTGGAAAAATAGGAGCTGTATATAATTACATAATTAGAAATTAAAGCAAAGTATTTTAAGCTCTTATTTTTAGGGTATATAATCACTACTAATAATAAAGTATGGAGGTTATAAATATGACTTTGGCAGAAAAAATAAAACCAGCAGTATCAAAAAGAACATTATTTTTGTTTGCAGCTATTATTTGGGGAATAGCCGCTGATCGAGTTTTATCATTAGGCGTAGGTGATGTTATAAAGAATTCATCAAAAGAATATTTGTTTTTTATAATTGGGGCAGTGGGTGCATACTTTTTCTTTACTAAAGTCTTTTTAAATATATACAAAAGAAATGTTAATAGAATAATTAATTCAGACTTAGAAAAACATTGTGCTTTTTCATTTTTTGATTTAAAAGGATTTATAACTATGGCATTTATGATAACATTTGGGATATCACTTAGAAACTTAGATTTTATACCTAAGTTATACTTAGGAACATTTTATATAGTTATAGGGCTTTCATTGTTAGCCTCAGCAGTTATATTTCTAGGTGCATTTATAAGATTTAATGATGTAAAAGAAAAATATACAATATGAGAATGATATAGACATTACATGTAGAAGTAATACTTCTACATGTTTTTTTATTGAATAGAAACTTAATATCAAAATGAAAAATTAAAGGGGGATATTTAAATGAAAGAAGTAAAATTGAAAAATAATCAAATAGTAACGCTTAGACAACCTTATAAAGAAGATGCTAAAAATATGATAGATTATTTAAATGAAATAGGAGGAGAAAGTGACTTTTTAACTTTTGGGAAAAATGAATTTAAAGTAAGTTTAGAAGCGGAACAAGAATATATTGAAAAAAACAATATAATGGAAAATTCGATTATAATAATTGCGACTATTGATGATAATATAGCAGGTATTGCATCTATAAATTCTAATCAAAAAGAAAGAACTAAACATAATGGGACTTTAGGAATTAGTATACTGAAAAAATACTGGGGAATTGGATTAGGTAGTGAAATGATGGATTATATAATAAATTGGGCAAAAGAAAATGAGATTACAAAGAGAATAGAGTTATTAGTTAGAGAAGATAATTATAAAGCTATAGCATTATATGAAAAGTTTGGTTTCGAGAGAGAAGGACTACATAAAAGAGATATATATGTTGATGGAATATATTATAATACTATAATAATGGCATTATATATAAATTAATTTATATAATAAAATATTGTATAAATTAACTTGATTACCTCAATAATCTATTATGAAGGTAAATTTATTGAGGAAAGGGTGTTTATTTAAATGGAAGTTTTAAAAACTAGAAAATTAAAAGAATCAGTATTTTGTAACAACTGTGAAAAGGAAAGAAAACACACTATAGTAACATATCAAAATGTTAATGAAAACAATGAATTGCAAACATTTGAAATGCAAAGATGTAAAGCATGTGGAAAAGAACAATCATTAATATAATTTATAAGTACGTAAGTATTTAATATAAATAAAAGTAGAGGCTATGAATTATTTTAGCCTCTACTTTTATTTATATTAAATTTACTCATTGCATCTAAAGTTTATATGAAGATACCCTTCAAATGCTGGTTCTGATTGAACTTCTGTTATAATACATTTTTTGATTTCACCATCTAAAACTAAATCTACATTAATGTTGTTACGAGTGCTTTCTATGAATCTTAAAAATGGAGTTTTAGGAATTTTTATAGGTATATTACTTCCAGAAGTTGGATTGGATATTAAGCCTAATATATAACCTGATTTTCTTATTTCTTTATTTTTTTCGTTTAAATCTCTTCTATATACTTGTATCATTAAAAGTTCCCCCCTGAGAAATTAAATTTAAATTTAAAAGTCTGTATTAAATTATATTAACAAAAAGTATATATATTCACGTTTGTAACATAAATATAAAAATTTAAGAAAAAATAATATATAAAGATACATAAAAAATCTAAAATAGAGGATGGATAAGATGTTTAAACCTAAAAGAGTAATATTTGAAAAAGGTGTACTGGACACTGAAGCTGGAAGAGATATATATAATAAAGTTAAAGATTCTAAGAACATAGAAATAATCATAGAGTCACCAATAAATCAAATTAAAAAACATATACCAGGTGAAAATCTGTATAGCCAATATAGAGAGGGAAAAAAGACTATGGTTGTAGGACTTAAGAAAAGCTTGAAATTTCAAACTTGTAAACCCTCGGCACACTATCAACTACCTCTTGTATCTGGGTGTATGGGACAGTGTGAATATTGTTATCTAAATACTCAATTGGGGGATAAACCATTTGTAAGAGTATTTGCAAATATAGATGACATACTACAGCAAGCTAAAAAATATATAGAAGAAAGAAAACCAGAAATAACCATATTTGAAGGGGCTGCTACATCAGATCCTATTCCTGTAGAACTATATACTAACTCATTAAGAAAATCTATAGAGTTTTTTGGAGAAGATGAATATGCTAGGTTTAGATTTGTTACTAAATATAGTGATATAGATTCATTGATAGATGCAAAACATAATGGACATACGGAGATAAGGTTTAGCTTAAATACTCAAAAAGTTATAGATACTTACGAACATTATACAGCAAGCGCAAATAAGAGGATTGAAGCTGCTATAAAATTAGCAAAGTCAGGCTATAAAGTAGGGTTTCTTATAGCTCCTGTATTTTTATATGATAACTGGGAAGAAGACTATAAGGATTTATTAATAAGTATACGCAATAAATTACCTAAAGATTTTAATTCAAACATAACATTTGAAATAATAACACATAGATATACAACAAAGGCAAAGAATAGAATTCTTGAAATATTTCCAGACACAACATTACCAATGAATGACGAAGTAAGAAAATTTAAATTTGGACAATTTGGATATGGAAAATATGTGTACACAAAAGAAGATTTATCTCAAGTAAAAGATTTCTTTAAAAAATCCATAGATGATATATTTCCTGAGAATACAATAATGTATATAATTTAAGTTGTTATATGCATGAAATAAGCATTTATATATGATAATATATAGTAATAGATAAAAATTAAAAGAACGGAAATTTGATTAGATAGGGGGAAGAAGTATGGTAGATAGGTGTATAAAACCGCTTATAGACAATATGCCTTTTCCGGTATGGATAAAAGATTTAAATAAAGAAACTAAATTAGCTAACAGTAAGTTTCATAATATGTGTAAAGCAATTTCAAAAGAAAGTAACTATAAAGAGATATGCAGTAAATGCTCGTTAAAATCTGTATGTGATAATGCTATAGATGAAGTTATAAAAACGAAAAAACTAGTAGTTTTTGAGTTAACTATTAATAATAAAATAAAAAAATGCTATGTAAATCCCTTTTTTGATGAAGAAAAGTTAATAGGAGTAATAGGTATATTAATAGACATAACTAAAAGAAAAGAAGAACAAAGACAATTAGAAGAGCAAGAACATATACTTAGAACTATAATTGATACGATACCGGATTATATATTTTATAAAGACAAAAATTGCAGATACCTAGGTTATAATAAAAAGTGGAAAGAACATTACAAAAACTTGGGAATAGAAAGTATGATAGGCAAAACTGATTTTGAAAGTGGAGCAGTGCCTTATAATATGGCAAAAACATTTGTAGAAGAAGATATAGATATAATGAATAATAAATCTATAAAGGTATCTGAAAGAAGGATAGTAGATTCTGAAGGAAAACTAAAAATAGAAGAGACTATAAAAGTTCCTGTAATTAGTGAAGACGGACAGGTTTGGGGAATTGTAGGATTAGCCAGTGATGTTACCGAAAAGATAGAGTTAAAGGAAAAATTAATTAAACTTAGCTATACAGATAGCTTAACAGGGGTATACAATAGAGCTTGTTTTGATGAAAAAAAGGAAGAACTAAATAAAAATGAATATATGCCTATGGGTGTAATAATGGGAGATGTTAATGGACTTAAAGTAGTAAATGATACATTCGGACACCTAGAAGGAGATAGATTATTAATAGAAATTACAGAAGTTATTAAATCTGTAGTTGATAAAAATGATTTTATATTTAGGTGGGGAGGAGACGAATTTGTAATTCTTGCACCGAATTGTAATAAAAATAGATGTGAAAAAATAATAAATGATATTGTTAAAAAATGTAAAGAGTCCCAATTTAATTTAATTGAAATGAGCATATCACTAGGATTTTCAGTTAAAAATCATGTTAATGGAGATATAAATGAAAATTTAAAAGAAGCTGAGGAAAGATTGTATCGACAAAAGTTTTTAAAAGAAGATAAAATAAGAAGTTCTATAATATTTTCTTTATTTCAGTCTTTACATGAAAAGAACATAGAAACTAAAGACCATACACAAAGATTATTGAAGTATACGATTGACATAGGAAAGAGGTTGGGGTTTAATAAGGATCAAATAGATGAACTTGAATTAGTTACAGAACTTCATGATATAGGTAAGATAGGTATTAATGATAGTATATTATTAAATAAAGGAAAATTAACTGATGAGGAATTTAAAATTATGAAGACTCATACAGAAAAAGGATATAGAATATTACAAGCATCAAATGAGTTATCTCATGTTGCTAGAAGTGTCCTGACTCACCATGAACGATATGATGGGAAGGGGTATCCTTTAGGACTAAAAGGAGAAGAGATTCCTATTATGGCTAGAATTGTTAATGTAGTCGATTCATATGATGCTATGATTACTGATAATGGGTATAATTATATAAAAAGCAAGAAAGAAGCTATAATTGAGATAAAAAGATGTAAAGGGAAACAGTTTGACCCTAAAATAGCAGATATATTTATCGATATATTAGAAAATACATAAAAACGTAACTTAGGTTACGTTCTTTTTTTTTATATAGATATATAATTAATACATAAGATGATATAAGAAATTGGAGGGAATATTATGGAAAATAAAATGTTTTGTTTTCAATGTCAAGAAACAGCGGGATGTACAGGGTGTACTAAATTTGGAGTTTGTGGAAAGTCACCAGATTTAGCTAGGATGCAAGATTTATTAATATATATAACAAAAGGGTTATCAGAAGTTACAACAAAACTTAGAAATGAAAATAAAGAAATTTCAAGTGAAGTAAACCATTTAATAACTTTAAATTTATTTACAACTATAACAAATGCAAATTTTGATGATTTAGTATTTTATGAAAGAGTTGCAAAGACTTTAGCTATAAAAGAGGATTTATTATCAAAACTAGATAATAAAGAAGATTTATCAGAAGCAGCTTTATGGAGTACAGATGATAAAGTAATAATGGATGAAAAATCATTAAAAGTTGGTGTTTTAGCTACTGAAAATGAAGATGTAAGAAGTTTAAGAGAACTTATAATATATGGATTAAAAGGTATGTCAGCTTATATGAAGCATGCTAATGCATTAGGATATGATAATGAAGAAATAAATGCATTTATGCAAAGTACTTTAGCAAAAACTTTAAATGATAATTTAACAGTAGATGAGTTAGTTGCATTAACATTAGAAACTGGAAAAGTTGGAGTAGATGGAATGGCACTACTTGATAGTGCTAATACTGGAACTTATGGACATCCAGAAATAACAAAAGTTAATATAGGTGTTAGAAATAATCCAGCAATATTAATATCAGGACACGATTTAAAAGATTTAGAATTATTATTAAAGCAAACAGAAGGAACTGGTATAGATGTATATACTCACTCAGAGATGCTACCTGCACATTACTATCCTGCATTTAAAAAATATGATCATTTTGTAGGAAACTATGGAAATGCATGGTGGAAACAAAAAGAAGAATTTGAAAGCTTTAATGGACCGATATTAATGACTACAAACTGTATAGTTCCTCCAAAAGATAGCTATAAAGACAGAGTATATACAACAGGGGCAGCTGGATTTACAGGATGTACTCATATAGAAGCTGATTCAGAAGGTAATAAAGATTTTACTAAAATAATAGAACATGCTAAAAAATGTGAAGCACCTAAAGAAATAGAAACAGGAGAAATAATAGGTGGATTTGCTCATAATCAAGTATTTGCACTTGCAGATAAAATAGTAGATGCTATAAAAACTGGTGCTATAAAAAGATTCTTTGTAATGGGTGGATGTGATGGTAGAGCTAAATCAAGAGACTACTATACAGAATTTGCTAAAGCAATACCACAAGATATGGTAATATTAACAGCAGGATGTGCTAAATATAAATATAATAAATTACCACTAGGAGACATAAATGGAATACCTAGAGTTTTAGATGCAGGTCAATGTAACGACTCATACTCATTAGCACTTATTGCATTAAAACTTAAAGAAGTATTTGAATTAGAAGATATAAATGATTTACCAATATCATTTAATATAGCTTGGTATGAACAAAAAGCTGTAATAGTATTATTATCACTATTATACTTAGGAGTTAAGAATATACATCTAGGACCAACATTACCAGCATTCTTATCTCCAAATGTAGCTAAAGTATTAGTTGAAAACTTTGGTATAGGTGGAATAACTAACGTAGAAGATGATTTAAAAATGTTTTTAGAAAATTAATCAAAAAGAGATGCTTATAAATTAGCATCTCTTTTTATTTATAATGTATATTAACTAATTAATGAAAATATAATCTACTATAATAGTTTATCTATAAATTAGGAGGATTATAATGAAAATAATTTCAAAATCTATAAAATCCAAAAGAGCAAATATGAGTAATATACCTAATGCTATAGCTTTTACATTCATTAGAAATTGGCTTAGTGATAAGCAATATTCAAAAGAAAGAGAAGAATACTTTATAGGGAGTTTATCGCCTCAAGAAGTTAGTAAAGCAATGAAAGAAATAAAGTGGTTATCTAAAACATATAGAGACTTAGATATAATAACTGTAGAAGATAAATCAGGAAATATTACGAAAATTATATTATAAAAATACCCTTTGAATATAAAGGGTATTTTTTAGTTCATAAAAAATTTATAATTAACTTGTATTATATATAATATAAAGTTATTTAGGAGGAATAGATGTTTAATATATTAATAGTAGAAGATGAAATAAAGATTGCAGAAGTAGTAAAAGCATATTTAGATAAGGAAGGATATAATACGAAGATAGCTTATGATGGACATAGTGCCATAAATATGTTTAACAAAAATATATATGACGTAGTTTTATTAGATTTGATGCTTCCTGATATTAGTGGAGAAGAAGTATGTAAAAAAATAAGAGATATATCAGAGGTTCCTATTATAATGGTTACTGCAAAAATAGAAGATGAATATAGAATAGAAGGGTTTAACATGGGGTGTGATGATTATATTTGTAAACCGTTTAACATGAAAGAGCTTATACTTAGAGTAAAAGCGATACTTAAACGTACTAATAGAGATAAAGATAAAAATGATTTTATAAATCTATCAGATATATTAACAATAAATACTAAAACAAGAGAAGTAATAGTGTATGAAAAAATAGTAGAGCTTACAAATACAGAATATAAAATATTATTAACTTTGGCTAATTCTCCAAAAAGAATTTTTACTAGAGAAGAACTTATGGAATATGCTTTGGATGAGCATTATGATAAAATCGATAGAGTTATAGATGCACATATAAAAAACTTAAGGCAAAAAATAGAAAAAGATACTAGAAAGCCACAAATAGTTCAAACTGTTTATGGAGTAGGGTACAAGATTGATTTATAAAAATAAAAAGATAAGTATCAATAAAAAGTTAATAACATATTTTACTTTAGTTATGTTGGTAGGAATAACTACTATTGGAATATTAGTTAATTTAATTGTAGAAAGAGAATTTTCTAATTACATATCCAAGCAACATACTGAAGATATAAATAAATTAATAAAAAATATAAATAGCTCTTATCAATATGAAGGATGGAATAAAGATTATATAGAGAGCCTAGGTATAAAATATCTAGATAAAGGGATGATTATAGAAGTATATGATAGAAATAAAAATCTTATATGGTCTGCAAATGAATATGATAGGAATATGTGTCATTCAAAATTAAAAAATATTAAAGATGATATGATTAAAAGATATAGTAAATGGGATGGAGACTATAAAGAAGAACTGTTTAATATAGAAAATGAAGATAATAAAATAATTGGATTTTTAAAGGTTGGGCATTATGGACCATATTATTACATGGATAATGAATTAGATTTTCTTAAGGAAATAAATAGAGTAATAATAATAGTGGGAACTATAGTTATGATTATAGTTATACTTATATCTTTGGTACTAGCCAAAGGAATCTCCAAACCTATAAAAAAAGTATCTGATGTAACTAAAATTATAGAGGCAGGAAATTACAATAAGAAAATAGACTATGAAAGTAATATAGTCGAAGTAAATGATTTAATAAATTCAATAAATAATCTAGCTAGTAGTTTGAATAATCAAGAAGAACTTAGAAAGAGACTAACTATAGATATTGCCCATGAACTTAGAACACCGTTAACTAGTGTAAAAGCTCATTTAGAAGCTATTATAGATGGTATATGGGAACCTTCACCTGAAAGATTAAATAGTATAAATGAAGAAGTTTCAAGACTAGTAGGATTAGTAAATCAGTTAAGAAAACTATCAAAATTTGATATGGAAATAGATAAGTTACAAGTTGATAAAACAGATACTAAAGAATTAATAAAGAATATAATTTTCAATTTACAAGGCAGTGCATTAGATAAAAATATAAATATAGAGTACAATCTAGAAAATATAAGTACAAATTTAGATAAGGATAAAATATCTCAAGTTATCTTTAATATATTGTCAAATAGTATTAGATATACGAATGAAAATGGAAGTATAAATATAACTTCATTTGAGGTAGAAAACAGGCTTATTATATCTATAAAAGATAATGGTATAGGTATACCTAAAGACGATTTAGAAAATATTTTTGAGAGGTTTTACAGAGTAGATAAATCTAGAAGTAAGCTAACTGGGGGTATAGGAGTAGGATTAACAATAAGTAAAGCGATAGTTAATGCTCATGGAGGAAATATATTTGTAGAGAGTGAACTTGGGGAAGGTAGTGAGTTTAAAGTAGAAATACCAATTAAAGATTAAGGCTTCATAATTTATTCACAATTTTATATTAATCTATATTTATAAAATATAAATTTATATGAAAGGTGGATGTATTATGAAAAAAATAATAATAGGGGCATTAGGATTAGGGATTTTAGTTACCGGATTTAGTTCAATAAGTTATGCAAATGAGAATAAATCATTAGATAATTACAATAACTATTCAATACAAAGGTTAGATAGTCAAAATGAGGAACCTAGAAATGATGGTTATAGAGGAAATTATAATGATTGTTGTTATGGTAATAGAGGATATGATAATCAAAGTAATAGAATAAATGAAAATAATGTAAATTATGAGGCTACAAGTTTATAAAAAAGTATAATAAAAAGAAGGTATTTTATTTAAATAAAATACCTTCTTTTTATTATACTTTCAATACTTATGTATTGAGTATACAATGCTTATATCTTTAACGTGAGATATAAGCTAGTTCAACAAAACAAATAAAATAAAACAAAGTCAGGAGTATGATATGTAATCTATCACACAATGTTCAAACATTAAAGATATACTGAACAATTTAATTATATTCCTATTATATAGATTTGTAAATAGTAAAAAATCTAACGAAAATATTTTATTTATTATATCCGTTAATAACTATATCTATTTTACCTGTATCAGGATCAATTACTAATCCATGTACTATTATATTATCCGGAGTAAGGGGATGTTTCTTTATCATATTAACGCTATCTATTATAGATTCATTAACAGATTCGAATCCATGAAGCCATTTTTTTACATTGATACCTGAATTAGATAAAGTATCGATAGTATCTACAGCTACTCCTTTATCTATTATTTTATCTATTAACTTTTGAGTATCTAAGTTACACATTCCACATCCATGATGACCTACAACTAATACTTCATCAACTCCAAATTCATATATTGCAACTATAATACTTCTCATAATACTACCAAATGGATGCAAAACTGAAGCCCCTGCATTTTTTATTATTTTAGCATCTCCATTTTTAAAATTCATTGCTTTAGGTAGTAAATCTGTTAATCTAGTGTCCATACAAGATAAAATTACTATTTTTTTATCTGGATCTTTAGAAGTTTTATATTTTTCATATTCTTTATTTTTTACAAATTCATTATTAAATTCGAGTATTTCATCTAATTTTCTAGTATTGTTACTCATAAATAGTACCCCTTTCATCATGACATAAATTTAGTTTATATAATATTATAATTATTTAGTATTCTTTACAACTATAAAAATAATAAATATTTATTTTGACAATGTTTGATAGGAAATAAATGGGTATATATATAATATGAAAATATAGGAGGTGCTCTAAAAATGAGTAGAGATAGAATGAGTTTTGTATCTACAAAAGAAAAAATAGAAAGAAAAGAATGCAATTACAAAGCTAAGCAAAACGAAGAAAAATATGAATTAAACAGAAAAAAAGAAATTGAAAAAGCAAAAGAGCATAGATAGGAGATAAAAAATGAGTAATTTAAATCAAGAGAAAAATAAATTAGAAAAAGCTATATTAAAAGAAGAAAGAGAAGTTAATAAAATAGAAAGAAAATCTTGCGAGTATGATAAAAAAGAAAGTGAAATAGAAAATAAAGCAAATTATAAAGAAGCTCAAAAGGAAGCTAAAGCAGAACATAAAGCTCAAAAAAAAATAGAGGTTGAGGAATTTAAAGAAAGACGTTTAGAAAGAGAGATAAATAAACATAGTAAATAGGGGTTTATAAATTTATATAAAAAATTTGTATAAAAGTATAAGTATCTATTTAAGTAAAAGCAAAGTATGTATTTTATATAAAATACATACTTTGCTTTTTGTGAATTTAAAGTGATTTTATTAAATAAAATTGTATATATTAAGTTTGTAAGTAGTATGAAAAAATTTGAATACAGAAGGTGTATGATTAAAATTAAATTAGATATAAAAAGTTATAGAGAAAAATATAATTATAATAACTTAAAATTATCAATAAAGTATTAGTTTAGCTGTATATAAGAAAAAATATTTTAAAAAACTAAGTTAGGGGGATAGGATTAGAATGAATAAGTATGTGTGTTTAGATATAGGGGGAACATATATAAAGCATAGTGTAATTACTGAGGATTATAAAATAATAACAAAAAATAAGACTTCTACTATAAAAAAAGGTATAAACATATTAGATAATATTAAACATATAATAAATAACTATAAAATAGAATATGAAATAAGTGGGATATGTATTTCTAGTGCAGGAATAGTAGACAGTAAAGCAGGAAAGATAATATCTGCGACTTTAATACCTAATTATTCTGGATTAGAACTTAAGTCAGAGATAGAAAAAGGGTTTAATATAAAGTGTGAAGTTGAAAATGATGTAAACTGTGTTGGAATAGCTGAAAATTATGTAGGAGAAGCAAAGGGAACATCATCAAGTATATGTATAACGGTTGGAACTGGAATCGGGGGATGTATTATCATAAATAATAAAATAATTAATGGGTTTAGTAATAGTGCTGGAGAGTTAGGATATATGCACATAAGGAATTCTAGATTCAGCAAATTGGCAACAACTAGTTCGTTAGTAGATAGAGTATCTAAAATAAAAGGCTATAAAATAACTGGTGAAGAAATATTTGAACTAGCTAAATTTAAAGACGAAGAATGTATTAAAGCTATAGATGAAATGATAGAAAACTTAGCTATAGGCATAGCTAATATAATATACATAATAAATCCAGAAGTTATAATTTTAGGTGGGGGTATCATGGAACAAGAAGAATATATAAACCCTATATTAAAAAAACATTTAGAAAACAATGTAGTAAGCAATATACTTCAACATACAAAAATAAAATTTGCAAAAAATCAAAATAATAGTGGAATGATAGGAGCTTTACAAAATTTTATTATTAAAAACAAATAAGAGGATGTCTATTTTGAGACAGCCTCTTATTTAAAATTATCATTTGCATCTTTAAAGTTTTTGCTTAGCTTTCTTAACAACCTTAAAAATTCTTTTTTTTCTTCCTCAGTAAAATCTTTATAAGCGGTCTCTTTAACTTGAGATGATATAAAATCAAACTTATCTTTTATATCAATAGCTTTATCTGTGAGACTAATATAAGTAACTCGTTTATCTATATCGCATTTATCTTTTTTTATATAACCTAAGCTAATTAGCTTATTAACTAATGCAGTAACTGTAGATTTATCTTTACCAATTTTTTTAGCAATTTCTTTCATAGTTAACCTACCATCACTTTCATAAAGTGCAGTAAGTATATTTCCATGAGTAGGTATTAAGTCATTTAACTCATTACTTTTTAACCTATTTTCTATAAATTTAATCATATTAGCTTTAGTACGGCTAATAAAATATATAATATATTTATCGTTCAAAATAACACCTCCAAAAATAGGGTTAAATAAGTTTATACGTTATTATATAATACCACATTTTGAGACTTACAAACTATATATTTATAATAGAAAACCACTTAACATTTTAAGGTTATAGTGGTTTGTATTTGGTATTAACTTATTTTAATCTAGGATCATTATCTTCAACATATTCTAATATATCACCGGGTTGACAATCTAGTATACGACACAAAGCATCTAGGGTAGTAAATCTAACAGCTTTAGCTTTATTATTTTTTAAAATAGATAAGTTAGCCATAGTAATTCCTAGTTTTTCAGAAAGTTCAGTTGAACTCATTTTTCTTTTTGCCATCATGACATCTAAATTAACGATAATTGGCATAATAAAATTCCTTTCTATATTGTCTTATCATTTTCATCTTTTATATCAATAAATAGTTTAAATAGTTCAGATGCTACTAAACCAAGCAATCCTATAGTTATAGCTACAAATGAAAGAGCAAAAAAAGGACCTATCCACAATGTGTATCTAAAGAAATCTATAAAATTTTTCAGATACCATACACACCCTATAAAAATAAAAATTTCGCTAAATGCACATATGGAAATATACTTTAAAGATATAACTATTTTATCAGAAAAGGGATTGCTTTTAGCTATCAATCCACATAGTTTTTTTAAATTAACTAATGCTATTAAATATGGAACTGCACAAATATATATACATATAGATGTATTAATTACTAAATTGTTATCTAGTATAGAATATCTACTTTTAAAGAAAGCAGACAATATTAATGGAGTTCCTAAGAGAAGTATACATGTAATTATTATCCCTAACAACACAGTTATATTTAAAACTTTAGAAGTTAAATTGTTTTTCATTGTATTTACCTCATTTTCAATTAGTTATTACACTAATAATAAATAAATATTTATTGTTTGTCAATAAAAACAAAAATGTAAAAGACAAATAAAAAAGTACTAAATTTAAAAGGTAATAAGAAATTTATTTAGAATATATACGATTATAGCTTAATAAAATAGGGAATAAATAAAGATTATATTAAATTATTTGGGTTATTTAGGAGGGAATATATATGAAAAAATTAGCAACTTTTGCAGGTGGATGTTTTTGGTGCATGTTTAAACCTTTTAGCAAATATGAAGGCATAGAAAAAATAGTAGCGGGATATACAGGTGGAATGAAAGCAAATCCTACATATGAGGAGGTTTGTTCAGAAACTACAGGACATGTAGAAGCTATTCAATTGACATATAATGATGAACTAGTAAGTTATGAAGAAATATTAGATATATTTTGGAAGCAAATAGATCCAACTGATGAAGGGGGTCAATTTAATGATAGAGGAACAAGATACAATACAGCTATTTTTTATCATGATGAAAAACAAAAAGAGATAGCAATAAAATCAAAGCAAGAACTTGAGAACAGAAAATTATTTTATAAACCTATAGTGACTAAAATTTTACCAGCGGAAGTTTTTTATGCGGCAGAGGAATATCATCAAGATTATTACAAAAAAGATCCTATGCATTATGAAATGTATTATAAAGGATCAGGAAGATATGATTTCATAAAAACTCATTGGGATAAAAATAATAAAGATAGAGAGTCTCTTAGAAATAAACTTACAACTATTCAATTTGAAGTAACGCAGAATGATAAAACAGAACCAGCTTTTAATAATGAATATTGGGATAATAAAGAAGAAGGTATATATGTAGACATAGTAAGTGGAGAAGTATTGTTTACTTCAAAAGATAAATTTGATTCAGGGTGTGGATGGCCGAGTTTTACTAAACCAGTAAATGAAAATGTTGTAAGAGAAAAAAGTGACTTTTCTAATGGAATGTATAGGACTGAAGTTAGAAGTACAAATGCAAATTCTCATTTAGGGCATGTATTTGATGATGGGCCAAAAGCATTTGGAGGATTAAGATATTGTATAAATTCCGCAGCACTTAGATTTATACCTAAAGATAAAATAGAAGAAGAAGGATATGGTAAATATTTAGATTTACTTAAGTAACTTGAAATTTGTAACCATAAATTAACTAAAACTGGGTATAAAAAGGTTATAATGGTTTTACAAATATCAAGAGGAAGTGAATTAAAATGAGTAAAGCAATGGTAAATCCTATGTCATCGGTATTTAAATACTTAGCAATATCAATACTATTTTGTTTCGTAGGATATGGATTTGGGATGATGTTTATACCTGAAAGTATAGCTATAGCAGCTAATTTTATAGTATTTATATTTATAATAGGTCTTCTAATATTATGTTTAGTATCTAGAAAAGGTATTATTCCAGCTAGATTTAGTATGAATTGGGTATATCTATTTACTTTCATAGATGGAATTCTAATGTACCCAATACTTGAGATGTATGTAGGCAGTTTAGGAAATCAAGTAGTAATAAATGTATTATTAGTTACAGCGTTAATATTTTTTGTACTATCTATGATAGCTAAAAAAGAAACTAGTGATAAGTACCTAAGATTAGGAAATGTTTTATTTACAGGCTTGATAGCATTAATAATTCTTACTATAATAGGTTTCTTTATGGGATATGGAATTTTTAACATGGCAGTTTCTATATTATCTATAATTATATTTAGTGGGTATATATTATACGATGTAAGCTTAGTGAAATATGATATTGAAAATGGAAATATAAATGATAGTAAAGACCTATCTATACATGTTTTTAATTTATATTTAGATTTTATTAATATATTCTTAGATTTATTGAACTTAATATATGATTTCAAAGAGTAAAAAATAGGGGCTCCTCAATATTTTGAGATTGCCCCTATAATTTTATATAATAAGGAGAATCGTATGAAAATAGGAATAATTTCAGATACTCATGGATTATTAAGAGAAAAAGTAAAAGAAAATTTAAATGATTGTAATATAATATTGCATGCAGGAGATATTGGCAAAATAGAAATTATAGATAAACTAGAGGGTATAGGACATACTTTTTGTGTAAAAGGTAATTGTGATAAAAATATAGATTTTAAGGATACTAAAGAAAGTGTAGTTATAGATATCAAAGGTATTAAATTTTATTTAATCCATGATATAAAAACTATTAAAGAGGATTTAGTTGATTTAGATATTGATATAGTTATATTTGGACATTCGCACAAGAAAGATTCTTTTAAAAAGGATAATATGTGGTATATAAATCCAGGGTCAGTAGGTCCTAAAAGATTTAATTTGCCTATAACTATGGCGAAATTAGAAATATGTGACTTAGGTAAAGAGAAGTCAAAACTAGAGTTTATAGAAATAGATTAAACAAAGGATAATAAGTGTTTTAAAATACTTATAAATATATAGGAGGGTTTAATTTGAGTAAGTTTGATAAATATATAGAGAAATTAATAGAAAATACACCGGATTTTATGAGGATAGAAAAAGATGGTGAAATATATTTACTGCTAGATTATGTGGTTACAAGTATGAGTAGTAACGCAATGACATGGCTATTTAAAGTATATCTTGATAAAAATTATAATATAATAGTTGATGATAAACTAACAAAACATATAAAAGAAAAATATAAGAATAGAAAATTAAAAATAGAAAATTTAAATGGTAATTTATTTTTAAATAAAGATGTTATAGGAGTAATATTAGAAGAATTGGAAAAATCTAATCAAGGTGAATATAACGAAAATACGTTAACGTTTTCATTAAAACAGAGTTATCCATAGCAAAATTCCACGAAATAGTGATATAATTATATCAAAGAGGTTAAATTAAGGATAAATTATTTTATTATGGAGGGTTTTAGAGATGACTTTTAAATTAAGAGAGTACAGGGAACCAGACTTTACACAAGAAATATTTGTTAATGCTCCAGATGCAAATTATGGAGTTGTTGAGAAAGATGGCGTTGCTCCAGACAATTATCATGCAATGTCTATATATCCAGAATACTTCAAAGTGAATGGAAAATGGGTATTAGCAGAAGAAACTAGAATGGACTGTGTACCTGTAATAACTGATGAAGATAAAATTGAAGTTGTAGAGTTTAGAAGACTTAAAGTAGGAGATAAAGTAGTTGTAGGAAGAACTGAAAATGCAACTGATGGAATATATTTATACCCAAATGGTTTCCAAAGTGAAGAAGAAGCTAAAGGGGATGTTTTTGCGTTTAGATCAGGAAGATCAAGAGAAACATCATACACAAGAGATTATGAAAACTTATATGAATTATTAGAATATGAGAAAGAAAATGGATACATAGTTTGGGTTTTAGGACCAGCAGCAGTATTTGCTAAAGGTGCAAGAGATTCTATGGCAGCTTTAATTGATAATGGATATGTTGATGCATTTTTAGGTGGAAATGCAGTAGCAACACATGACTTAGAAGCAGGAGTATTTGGAACTGCATTAGGCCAACATGTATATACTCAAGAATCTATAAAAGATGGACATTATCATCACCTAGATTTATTAAATAAAGCTAGAAGAGCAGGTTCTATAGAAAAGCTTATAGAAAATGAAAATATACAAGATGGAATAATACATGCTTGTGTGAAAAATAATGTACCTATAGTTCTTGGAGGGTCTATAAGAGATGACGGACCACTTCCAATAGTTTATGGAGATGTTTATCAAGCTCAAGATGCTATGAGAAATCATGTTAAAAAAGCTACTACAGTAATTTGTTTAGCTACTCAATTACATACAATAGCTGTAGGAAACATGACTCCTTCATATAGAGTTGTGGATGGAAAAGTTAGACCTGTAAACTTCTACACTATAGATATATCAGAGTTTGCAGTTAATAAATTAAGAGATAGAGGAAGCTTAGAAGTTATAACAATGGTTACTAATGTACAAGACTTCCTAGGAAAGTTAGCAGAGAATTTAGTTAAATAATAGATTTCAAAAAGCTATAGGAGTGTGAGTTAAGCTTCTATAGCTTTTTTATATGCAAATTTGAAATAATATAAGTATATATTTATAAAATATAATAATAATTAAAATAGATACAAGAAATAATTGAAATTAAGGGTATATAATGATTGATATAATAGAAAAAAATGTATATCATATAAAGAAAAAACATAATACATTTATATTTAGAAAGGATAAATATGTTTGGATACGTTAGAATAAATAAGATGGATTTAACCTTTAGAGAATTTGATACTTATAAAGGATATTATTGTGGATTATGTAAATATTTAAAGCAAAATCATGGAGAAATATCAAGATTATCATTAAATTATGATATAACATTTTTAATATTGCTTTTAACTTCGGTGTATAGGCCAAAATCTACTGTTACTCAAGAAGTGTGTATAGCTAATCCAATAAAGAAAAAATCAAGAATAATAAATGAAATAACTGAGTATGCAGCTAGTATGAATGTACTGTTAACATATTATAAATTAGAAGATAATTTAAATGATGATAAAGGAATAAAAGACATATTTGCATATAATATATATAAAGGAAAGCTAAAAAAAGCTTATGAAAAGTACCCAGAAAAAGCTAATTATATAAAGAAACAATTAGAGGAATTACAAAGGTTAGAATCTGAGAATAGCACTAATATCGATGAGGTGTCTAATACCTTTGGGAATTTAATGGGAGAAATTTTTGCATATAAAAATGATGAGCATGAATATAATTTAAGAACTGTAGGTTTTAATATAGGGAAATATATATATGTATTAGATGCCTATGAGGATTTAGATAAAGATGTCAAAAAAGGAAGGTATAATCCATTTATTGAATATAAAGATAAAAAAGATGTATTAAGTAAAAGGGTAGATAAACTAATATCTATAAGCTTAGGATATTTAGCACAAGCAATAGACAATCTACATATAAAGTTAAATATAGGTATAATTGAAAATATAATATATTCAGGAGTTTATCTTAGATATAAAAATATATTGAATGAAGGGTGTGAAACAAATGTATAGTGATTTGACTTACAATGAAGGTATAAATTTAGCACAAAGTCTTATGGAAAACAAAGAATTTAAACAGGCATATAATGTATTAAACTCTTTAGCTGACAAAAGTAGTGCTAAATGGTTTTATATGATGGGAATAGCTTCATCAAATATAGGATACTATGAACAAGCAGAAGCTTACTTAAGAAAAGCGAATGTACTAAATCCAGATAATAAGGAATATGAAGAAGCTATAAAAAAATATCATAATAACTACGATGATTATGACAGAAGAGCTAGGAGATATAATAGGAGAAGAAGAAGTGACTTAGATGGATGCTGTTGCTGTTGTTGCTGCGATGATCTTTGCTGTTGTGGAGATGACTTCTGTGATACATGTACAAAATTATGGTGCTTAGATAGTATATGTGAATGCTTTGGTGGTGACTTTATAGAATGTTGTTAAGGATGATGATATGAATAAAAAAATAGCGTATACAGGTATATTATTAGCTCTAAATATAATAATTTTATTATTAGTAAATATTATACCTATGAATACATTGTTTCTTATGGGAATAGCATCACTTTTAATATCTATTGTAATACTAGAGTATGGAATTAAATTGGGATTTGTATTTTATATAGCGTCATCTATATTAAGCTTTATAGTATTGGCTAACAAAGCTCAGTGGATATTATATGTATTTACATTCGGGGTATATGGGTTAGTTAAATACTTGATAGAAAGGGATAGACCTTTTTATATAGATTTAGGACTGAAACTATGTTTTGCTAATGGAGTGATATTGGTTGTATATTTTATTTTAAAAGCAATCGTGTTTATACCTATAAACATATATACAATATTAGTGTTTCAAGTTGCTTTTTTAGTTTATGATTATATATATACTCTTTTTATCGAATATTATGAAGCTAAATTAAGAAAAATGATTAAATTTAAATAGAAATGAGCTATAAATTTTTTATAGCTCATTTTTTGTAAAATTTCCGGGGAAATTATTGTTTATATTAAATTAAAATGTTGCAATTGATCGTTTTCTAGTGGTTTTCTACATGATTTACAACAATAAATTGTTTTGTTATCTTTAAAAATATTGTCTTCTTTATCGAAGGTTACGCTTGTTTCTTTTAATATACCTGATGTTGGAAGATGAACTCCACAAGTTACACAATTTTCTATATTGGTGATTCTTTCTAAAGCTGTAGGGGTAATAGTATCAATTTCTCTATTACAATTAGTACAAACAACTTTATCTAATTCTTTTGGATTAGATCTTATTATTTTAAAATCTTTAGAAGAATAAGTACAAGTTGAAGAGATTAATACATTATAACCAAATTCAAATATATTTACATTACAGTGAGGGCAATTAAATAAAGGCCCTGTATAATCTATAGAATTAGAATGATTGGAATTACTTTCTTTGTTATCACTTGAATATATAGATTCATTTGTATTGCTAGATAAGTAATTCAAAACATCCGATGAATTCTCTGAAATAGCTGCGTTTAAAATATGATTTTTTACAGAAGGAAAAGCCTTGTTTTTAGACTCAGAGTTTAAATCGAAATTATTTACCTCCACAGCATATTTTATTATAGATACAAGATTATGTTTAGCTGCGAAGAATAAAGACATTTCATCAAAATTTTTATCCGAAGATTTTTCTAAAAAATCAAACCATAGGTCTGGATTTTCTAGATATAAAGATTTGCTTAACGCTTCTACATCTAGGTTTAATCTTTTTATAAATTCTGTATCTTTTGTTAAATTCATACATACCTCCTAAAAAATTATACGTCTAAAACATCTACATTTGATGGTAGTTGATAAACTAAATCTTTTCTTTCTATGATTATTTTTGATATATCTTTTATATCTTCATCACTATTTATTTGGTTAAGTAATTCTTTTGTTGGATTTATAGCAATAGGATTTCCAACTCTTCTAAGCATATTTATATCACCATTGGTATCACCATAAGCATAAGACTTAGATAAATCGATGTTATATTTTTTAACAAATTCATTAATTGCTATATTTTTACTAGCAGAATCCCACATTGGTATAACTTCTCCATTAAACTTACCGTCTTCAAAAACATATTTACTTCCTGTGAAATCTGTAGCATTATATTTTTCTGCCATTTTAGAAACTAAAAAATCAGGACTTCCAGATATAAATATTACTACATGGCCTTGGTCTAAATGCCATTTAATTTGAGAACGAGTATACTTATAAACTCTATCAGATTTTAACTTGATAACTTGATTACTAGTAAAGTGTATAGAACATAAGTCTAATCCCTTTAAAGACTCTACATAAATATCACATACTTCAAACAGATAGTCATCATAATTTCCTTGGCGTTTATCCCAGTTAACGAAAGTGTCTCTAGCATTAGCTAGCCATACTTTTTCATCTATAATTTCATATCTTATAAGTTTTTTGAAGTGTTCAACCATTAATGAATCTCTATATAGAGTACCGTCTATATCGAAAAATGCTGCAATTTTTTTCATACTATATCACCTCAATTAATACGATTTTTCTTTTATCTATTATATTATAAAATTAGCATAGAGTTGTAAAAATATAAGAAATAATTTAAAATTAATTCCTAAATGGGTATATTCTAAATATATACTAATTAAATTGAAAACATGTAAGTTATTATATATTTACATAAAATATCAAGGAAGGGTGTTAAAAAATGAATTTCATCTTTGCAAAAATAACGAACTCAAGGTTAATGGGAAGTATGGGGCTTATAATAGGATGGGAAGATAATAATGATATACTATATCAATATTATTTAATTGATGCAGAAGGTTTAGGAATAGCAGATTATATTAGTTTGAGGAATGCTTCATATGAAGAGTTAAATAGAGAACAGGAACGATTAATGGGTGGTTTAGGAGCAGATAGAATACAATTAAGTAAAGATGAAGCTCTTAGTATAGTTAACTACTACGGAAATAAAACTAGATATTGGGAAAAAGAATTACCAGGGGAAGTTAGTGAATATATAGAATTTATAGATGATTACAAACCAAGTGCAAACATATTTGAATTGTATCCTAAAATATGTAAAAAAATAGAAACGGATATAGAGTTTATAAATTATATGACAATGAGATTTATAGCTTGGGATAAGGACAGTTTAAAATATTATTCAAACAATGAAGAAATATCAAATATGCATATAACAAATATAAATGGAGCATTACTTAAAAATAAAGTTACTAAAAAAGATGAAAATATGTATATATGTGATGTTTTATATGAAGACAGTGATGGATATTATACTTGTAAGTTAGCATTTCATATAAATCAAGAAAATGATGAATATAGAATAAATTCGCTTATGTTTGCGGATAAAGAAAGTATATATGATTTTGAAGTTTTTGATGAAATATCTAAATCTGAGTATATAGCAATTTATGATATAAATGATAAAGATGAATTTGTAGATAAATTTTATAAATTAAATCCATTTGTACTTAAAAGCGATTTAGATCTAGGAACGTTATTTACAAGATTTAATTTTGATAATAATCATGTAAAAGAAGAGGTGTATGTTATAAATAACGATTTAACTGCATTATATTATCAAATGAATGATAAACTTTTTGTAGCGACTTATAATGAAAAAGATAGATTATATATAAATAAACTTTTGCAATGTAACTTTAATGATTATGTAAAAATAGATGAAGAAATGTTCTTTGAGCAAAATGTATTATATGAATTTGTAGAGTCTGAGTCAGAAGATTTTTATGATTTTCTTGACTAAATTTGATTTTAGCATTATTTTAATGTAAAATAATGTTAAGATTTAAAGAATTTGGGTAAATAACAAATATAATATAATTTGGAGGAGATAAAATGAACTTAGCACAAAAAATAGAACAAAAAAGAAAAGCTAAAAAAATAGCAGAAAGAAACAAAAAAATGAAAATAGCTAGTGCAGGAATAGCAGCTGGTGTAACAGCAGGAGCATTAGGTGGAATATTATTAGCTCCAAAATCAGGAAAAGAGACTAGGGAAGATATAAAAGGAAAATCAAAAGAAGTTGCAAATACAATAAATGAGAAAACTAAAGAAGCTAAAAGTAACCTTGATGAAAAGTTAGCATTAGGAAAAGATAACTTTTTAGAATCAAAGAAAAAAATAAGAGAGTACTTAGATAGCAAAAAAGTTAATAAAGGACTAATTGATACAACTGAAGAGGTTAATGCTATAGAAGAACCTCAAACAAGTGAAGAGGCAGGTCTATAATTATGTATATAGATCCAAATGTATTGAGTATATTATTAATGATATTAGGATGCGTTGCAATAGTGTACTTAATATTAGTACTAAAAAACTTAAACGAGTTTTTAAAAAATATTAAAAAACTAATTAACGATAATTCAAGTAACATAACTACAACTGTAACAAAGCTACCAGGTGTAGTAGATAATGTTAATGAGATAAGTGATAATATAAAAGATGTAACAGAGGTTATAACAGACACTACAGCTGATTTTATAGTTGCGAAGGAAAGTGTTAAGTCTAATGTAGAAATAGCTACAGATATACTTCACATTGTAAAAAATGTTATGTCTAATAAATAGTGAAAAAGCCATAGCTTAAGCTATGGCTTTTTTCATGTATTTATAATATTGGGGGAATATTATGAGGAATACATTAATATTATGAACTTAAATAAGAATGTTTATACACAAAAATAAAAAATATTTTAAATATCCCCGTACTATAAATTACATTTCTTCCTCATCGAATTCTTCTATGTTTATATTAGGCATACCAGGCATGCAACCCATCATAGGCATGCAACCCATCATAGGCATACCAGGCATACCTTTCATTGGATCTGGATAGTTATTTGATGTAGGTTCTTGCATCATCATATTATCCATCATAGGATTAACATTAGGAGCACATCCAAACATTTGCATCATTTGCATCATTTGCATGTACATTTGCATAATCATATTAGGGTCTATATTGCCCATCATAGGATTCATCATATAAGGATTCATATACATCGTAGGATTATTTTGATAAGAATTTTGGTGCGTATCATTTTGATTATCATTATTACTTTTTTGATTGTTATTCTGGCAAGGCATAGAGTTCATCATATAAGGGTTCATATATATCATTGGGTTAACATAAGGCATAGGATATATATATTTATTATCCATATCAGAAAACATAGGGTTCATGTAATTATCAAAATTCATAAACTCGACCTCCTAAGTTAAAGACTTTTCGTATCTTAAATTTAAAAACACTTTATTATATATATATAATAAATAACTACTTATTATGTGCATTAAAAAATAAATTTATAAATTTGTTGCAAAAACATGGACAGAAATCTATAATATAATATATGAACAATTATTCATATGTTTGGATATATAAAACTAAGGAGGTATCTCAATGAGATATGAAATAGATGACATAAAAGATTGTACTTGTAAAGAAGTGCATGAGGAGTTAGTTTACAAAGCTAAAGAAAAAATGCCAGAAGATGAAACGTTATATGACTTGGCGGAGTTATTTAAAGTATTTGGAGATACAACTAGAATAAAGATTTTATATGCTTTATTTTCAAGTGAGATGTGTGTTTGTGATATAGCTGATTTATTAGGAATGACGCACTCGGCAATATCACACCAGTTAAGAGTATTAAAGCAAGCTAGATTAGTTAAATTTAGAAAAGAAGGAAAAACCGTGTATTACTCATTAGATGATAGTCATATAAGTCAAATATTTAATTGTGGGTTAGCTCATATACAAGAGATTTACAATAAATAATTTTAAAATGAATGGAAGGGATAATATGAGTACAGCAGCTCTTTTAAAAAGAGAAATAATACTAGATGGATTAAATTGTGCACATTGTGCAGAGGTTATAAATGAGAAAGTTAATAAATTAGAAGAAGTAGAAAGTGCAAATTTAAACTTTATAAATAAGACATTAAGTTTAAATATAATATCAGGATTTAATCAGGATGAAGTTATAGAAAAAGTTATAAACATAGTAAATGATACAGAACCAGGGCTAGATATAAAAGTCAAAGAAATTAAATTGAAATCTAATAAAAAAGAATTAATTTTAAATGGATTAAATTGTGCACATTGTGCAGAGGTAATATGTGAAAAAGTGGATAAGTTAGAAGAAGTAAAAAGTGCAAATTTAAATTTTATCAACAAGGTGTTAACAATTAACTTAGAATCAAATGTTAATTCAAAAGAAACTTTAGATAAGGTTATTAAGATAATTAATGATACAGAACCGGGATTAGATATACAGTTTAAAAGTAATAAAATTGATAGAACAGAAAAACAAGATACTTCTAAATCTAAAGATAACGAAAAAAAAGATATAATTAAACTTTTAATAGGAACATTAGTGTATATTTTTGGAATATATGAATCTGCAATAGGTATGGAGTCAAACTTAAATACTATAGTATTCATAGTAGCGTATATTGTAGTAGGTGGAGATGTATTAATAAAAGCATTTAAAAATATTGGTAAAGGTCAACTATTTGATGAAAATTTCTTAATGTCTATAGCTACTATTGGGGCATTATCAATAGGTGAATCAGCAGAAGCAGTTGGTGTTATGCTATTTTATAAAATAGGAGAGTTTTTACAAGGTAAAGCAGTTGGGAAATCAAGAAAATCAATTGCCGAACTTATGGAGATAAGACCTGATTATGCAAATTTAAAATTAGGATCTGAAATTAAGGAAGTTTCACCTTATGATGTAGAGGTTGGGGATACAATTGTAGTTAAACCTGGAGAAAAAGTGCCTTTAGATGGAACTATAATAGATGGTTTTAGTATGGTAGACACATCAGCTTTAACAGGAGAATCTTTATTTAGAGAAGTTGGAGCGGGAGAAGAAGTTTTATCAGGGTTTATAAATAAAAATGCAGTATTAACTATAAGGGTAGATAAAGAATTTGAAGAATCAACTGTTTCAAAAATATTAGATTTAGTTGAAAATGCTAGTAGTAAGAAATCTAAGACTGAAAACTTTATAACTAAGTTTTCTAAATACTATACGCCTATAGTTGTAATTTCAGCATTATTAATAGCTATAGTTCCTCCTATATTAATACCAGGAGCACAGTTTAGTGACTGGTTTTATAGAGGATTAGTTTTCCTAGTGGTTTCTTGCCCTTGTGCTTTAGTTCTTTCTATACCTTTAAGTTTCTTTAGTGGAATAGGGCATGCATCTAAGCAAGGAATACTTATCAAAGGTAGTAGCTACTTAGAAGCGTTAAGAAGTGTAGATACAGTTGTGTTTGATAAAACAGGTACTCTTACTAAAGGTGTATTTGATGTAACTTATGTAAAACCTGTAGGAATAACTGAAGATGAATTATTAAGATATGCTGCGATAGCGGAGGTTAACTCAAATCACCCTATAGCAAAATCTATAATGAATCACTATGATGGTGATATTGATTTAGATAAAATTAAAAACTATGAGGAAATAGCTGCTCATGGAATAAGGGTAGATTATGAAGGACAACATATATTGGCAGGTAATGAGAAATTAATGATGACTCAAAACATATTCTTCTCTAAAGCTAAGGAAATAGGTACGGTTATATATATAGCTGTTAATAAAAGATATAGAGGATATATTGTAATATCTGATCAAATAAAATCAGACTCAAAAGAAGCTATACAAGGGTTGAAAAATGCAGGTATAAAACAAACTGTTATGTTAACAGGTGATAACCAAGCTGTAGCAAATGATATAGCATCTAAGCTGAACTTAGATAAAGTTTATTCTAATTTACTTCCTACTGATAAGGTGGAAAAGTTAGAAGAACTATATATAGGAAGAAGTGATAAAGAAAAAATTGCTTTTGTTGGAGATGGAATAAATGATGCCCCAGTTCTTGCTAGAGCAGATGTAGGAATTGCAATGGGAGGATTGGGATCGGATGCAGCAATTGAAGCATCTGATGTAGTATTAATGACAGATGAACCAAGTAATATTGTAAAAGCAATTGAAATAGCTAAGAAAACAAATAAAATAGTATGGCAAAATATATTCTTTGCATTGGGAGTAAAAATAATAGTATTAATTTTAGGAGCAGGTGGTATGGCTACAATGTGGGAAGCTATATTTGCAGATGTAGGAGTAGCCTTATTAGCTGTATTAAATGCAATGCGAGTAATGAAATAGATAGAAACTAATCTAAATTAAGAGGTATGAATAAAATTTTATTCATACCTTTTGTTTTTATATTTATATATATGGAGAAGATATAAGTAGATTCATTAATTTATAATATGGAGAGTGTTGATTTGAATTCTAAAGATAAAGACAAAATGATAAATGAAATTATTTATATACTAAAAGATAAGTTAGACAAAGACTATAAAAGAGGTAAGTTTAAAAGAGGTGCCCATCCTAAAAATTTAGGGTTAATAAAGGCAAATTTCAAAGTAGATAATAATTTAGATGAAGAATTAAGAACAAGCTTAATAAAGCCAGGAATAAGCTATAATTGTTTAATTAGGTTTTCGAGTGGAGGAAATAAAGTTAAAAGTGATAAGAGTAAAGATATTAGAGGTATGTCAATAAAAGTTTTAGGAGCTAAAGGTAAGAGGTTTAAAAATGACGAAAAAAATACTAATGACTTTATAATGTTAACAATTCCTACTATGCCTATAGGAACACTTAGCCTTTTTAGAGATTCTATAAAATATATGGTTAAAAAGAAAAATCCTATAGCTTATATGTGTATATTAATAAAAAAGAAAAAATTACATATAGTAAAAGACTTAATGAAATATAGAAAAAATCAGACTAGTCCATTAGATGTTAGTTATTTTAGTACTACTCCATATGCATATGGGAATAAAGTTGTTAAATTTTCTGTTGTACCAAAATCTACTTATAAAAGTGAGATGCCAAATCGCTTAGAATACAATTATTTAACTAACAATATGCAAAGCCACCTTATGAATCATGAAGCAAAATTTGATTTTTTAATTCAGATTAGAAATGATGAAAAAGATATGCCAATAAATGATGCATCAGTACAATGGAATGAAAATAAATCTCCTTTTATAAAAATTGGAGAAATTTCTATACCTAAACAGAATTTTATAAATAAGAAAAGAAATTACTTAAGTGAAAATTTAAGTTTTTCTCCAGGGAATAGTGTTATAGACCATAAACCTTTAGGAGATATAAACTTAGCAAGAGTGAGGATATATAGTGAACTAAGTAAATTTAGACATTATAAGAATAAAAATAAATTAGTTGAACCAACTATAGAGGACTTTAATAAACTAAAATAATTAGGCAAAAAAAGAGAACAATTTATAAATTGTTCTCTTTTTTATATTACATATTTAAAAACACAATAGAAGTGAGTTAGGCTTCCTAACATTACGAAAATATGAAAAATATCATGGAAATTAACATATTTAAAATTTAAGAATTTAGGTTTAAGACCATAAATTATTCCGCCTATTGTATAAAAAACTCCTCCTAATGCTAAAAAGAATACTCCCTCAGGTGAAATGACCTTAGATAAAGGCCCTATTATAAATATAGAAATCCAACCCATACCTATATAAATAGAGGTTGAAAGCCATCTAGGGCAATTAAACCAAAGCATTTTAAATAAGACTCCGGCAATAGCAATTCCTGAAATTACTATAAATAATGCTAGGCCATGTTTACCATTTAAAGCTATTAGGCAGAATGGAGTATATGAACCCGCTATTAATATAAAAATCATTGAATGATCAAGTTTTCTTAAAAATTTAATTACTTTATCAGAGGATACTACCAAATGATAAGTTGCAGAAGCTGAATATAACAAGATCATGCTTATCCCAAAAATTATAACCGCAGTTAAATTTAATATGGTAGGACTAGTCATTGTTGTTTTAATAACTAAAGCTAATAGTCCTATAAATGAAAGTATAGCTCCAGCTAAATGAGTAAAACCACTTACGGGCTCCCTAATATAAGTACCCAATATAATCCCTCCTTTTATATAATATAAAATATTTAATTCATAATTATAATTCTAATTATGTCCAATACATATCTATTTAAAATATTTTATCACACTTATAATAAGTTTATGTTAAATATATAAAATATTTATTGAAAAGTGAATAAATTTAAAATTATTTTTTATGACAAATAATTAAGTTGAATTAATAGTTTCTAAAATAAAAATAAAAAATTTTAAAAAAGTGTTGACGAGATTTTAAAAAGGTGATAAAGTATTACTTGTCCTTAAGAAAAGGGCAAAACGAAAAACACAAAATGAACTTTGAAAATTAAACAGTAGGTTAATTA
>NZ_CAXVJR010000007.1:0-175138 GCF_964259345.1 Paraclostridium bifermentans | reverse complement strand
AGTTAAGCTCTTTAGCGCCGATGGTACTTGGTGGGAAGCTGCCTGGGAGAGTAGGACGTAGCCGCGTAATCTTTTTTATATTTAGAAAATCAAGTTTTTATTTTAGCCTAGAATTGTATATTCTAGGCTTTTTATGTTTTTAAAATTATTTTGTGCTAGAATGAAAGTGTATATTATATATTGTAAAGGCGTGATAAATATGGGAATATTAGAGGCTTTAAAACAACAAGACATAAATACCAAATTGCTAGAAGATGCACTGTATTTTAAAAAGTATCATAAATTAGATAGTTCATTAAGTTATAGAATTTCACAATCGAAAAATTATTTTTATGGCAAAAAAATATGGGAGATGTGTATATGTGCAATACTTGAAGGAGAAAACATACTGTTATCAGGTCCAAAAGCAACAGGAAAAAATTTATTAGCTGATAATTTATCTGAATTATTTGGGCGACCTAAATGGAATACTTCATTTCATGTAAATACGGATAGCTCAACTTTAATAGGAACTGATACATTTATAGACAATGAGGTTAAGTTAAGAAGAGGTTCTGTATATGAATGTGCGATTCATGGAGGATTTGGAATATTTGATGAAATAAACATGGCTAAGAATGATGCTATTGCAGTTCTGCATTCAGCACTAGATTATAGAAGAATAATTGATGTTCCAGGTTATCAATGCATAAATTTACATCCTGCAACTAGATTTATAGGAACTATGAATTATGAATATGCAGGTACAAAAGAATTAAATGAAGCGTTAGTATCAAGGTTTATGGTTATAGATATACCTGAAATAGAAGAAGAAAAATTAATGCTGATTTTAAATAATGAGTTTAAAGATGCTGATATTGATAAGTTAAGTCAATTTGCAGGAATATTTTTAGATTTACAATTAAAATCTCAAAATGGAGAGATATCAAGTAAACCTATTGATTTAAGAGGTATTATCGCTTCTCTAAAAACAATAAAAAGAGGATTGAGACCATTATTAGCTATTGACATGGGCATAACTGGTAAAACTTTTGATTCATATGAAAAGGAAATAGTAGGAGATATTATAAAAACAAGAATACCAAAAGAATGGACAAGTAAAGATATATTTCCAAATATAAATAATATATAAATAGCTGGTGAAACTATGGAATGGATATATAATGATTATGAATTTGAGAATAGAGTTAAAAACTTAGCTTGGACTATTTCAGGAAATTATAATAAAGATATATTTATATCTGAAGAATACTATGGATCAAAAAATATAGAACTGTATATTGCGATTATGTCAGGTGCTAGATATAAATATGTAAAATGGGATGAAGTTGAAAAATACTTGAGTAATAGGATAAGTAAAGGATATGATTCAAAAATAATAATAGGATTAGTTCAAGTTATTTTAAATAAAATTGTAGAAGAAAAATTAATAAATGATAGACCGGGTATAAAAGATATAAGGAAAGAAGCATATAAAGATATTTTAGATAAATTAAAGTTAATATATAAAGATGATTTAATACAGAAAATAAAATATGTTTTTATGTTAGAAGGTATGGGAAAACATCCAGTAATAGATGGGGTTAGCTTAAAGGTTGTAAATAGTATTAAATCTATTGATTTAAATCAACCTATTATAGAAATTTTAAATGATATTGATAAAATTTATTTACAATTTTTTAGAGTTGAAGTTGATAGAAACAAGAATGAAAAAGAAAATTACATAGAAAAAAATATAAAATCAAGTATTAGTACATTTTCAGATTTTATGTATGAAGAACTCTACGAAAAAGATAAATCAGAGATGATAAAAAATGAAATTAATAAATTATCACCAAAGATGCTAATTGAAGGTAGTATTGAAGCAAATGAAAATATAAATATTAACTCTAATGATAGAATCATATATATAGATAAAGAAAGTTTAGATAAGATATATAGAAAAATGGAATACTACTATGGAAAATCTTATTTAAGTAAAAGCGAAGTAAAGAAAATAGAAAGTAGAAATTGTAGAAAGATACATGAAGGATGTAGGGTTCATTTTACAGATGGAGTATTAAGAAGTAAGTGTGAAAATACTGCTAAAGTTAAATATGTAATTAGGCAAAAAGAAAATAATATAAAAAAGTTTAGTGATAATGTAAAGATACATAAAAGAAATATATTAAAATTGAAAGAAAGTTTATCTAGAGTACTTATAGAAGAAAATGAAAGCAGTAGAGTATACCCAGATTATGGAACAGTTTGTGCAAATAGAGTATGGAGAGTGATAAAAAGTAATAATAAAAAAATTTTTTATAAAGATATTAAAAATGAAAAAGGAAAATTTGTAATTGATATATTACTAGACTCAAGTGGATCTCAAATTAGAAATCAAGCTAGTGTTGCTATACAAGCATATACAATTGCTTGTGCACTTACTATGATGGGTATACCAAATAGGGTTATGGGTTTTTCGAGTTTTATGGATTACACAATAATAAAAAAGTTTAAGGACTATGAGGATAAACTATCAGAAACTGAAAATATATTTGAATATTTTTGTGCAGGAAATAATAGAGATGGACTAGCAATTAAATCTGTTTGTGATAAATTATTAGAGAGAAGAGAAGAGAAGAAAATAAAATACTAATAGTTTTAAGTGATGGAAAACCTAATGATGTAAAAATAGGTAAAGATAGAGAGCGCATCATAAACACACAAAAGGTATACAAGGGAACTGTAGGGATAAAAGACACTGCTAGTGAAATAAGAAGAGCTAGACAACAAGGTATATTAGTTTTAGGTGTTTTCACAGGCAGTGAAAGTGATTTGCAATCACAAAGATATATATATGGTAAAGATTTTGTATATATTAAGAACATAGATAGATTTTCGGATATAGTTTCTATTTATCTAAAAAAGATAATCAGAAATTAATTTAAAATTTGGTATTAACTAAAATTTAAAAAAATTAAAAATTTATGTTTAATTAAAAATGCATCGGGTATATATATACTATAACAAGTTGATAATAAATAAGAATTAAATTAAAATTAATATAGAGAAGTTCAAAGGGAGGATTTTAATATGAAAAAATTTGTTTGTACAGTATGTGGATATATACATGAAGGAGAAACAGCACCAGAAATTTGTCCAGTATGTAAGGTAGGAGCTGACAAGTTCGAAGAAATGAAAGGTGAAATGGTTTGGGCTGATGAGCACAGAATAGGAGTAGCTCAAGGAATAGATCCAGAAGTAGTAGAAGGATTAAGAGCTAACTTTGTAGGAGAATGTACAGAAGTAGGAATGTACTTAGCGATGAGCCGTCAAGCGGATAGAGAAGGATTCCCAGAAGTAGCAGAAGCATACAAGAGAATAGCATTTGAAGAAGCAGAGCATGCAGCTAAGTTTGCAGAGTTATTAGGAGAAGTAGTAGTAGCAGATACACAAGCTAACTTAAAAGCTAGAGTAGAAGCAGAGTATGGAGCAACTGATGGAAAATTAAAATTAGCTAAGAAAGCTAAAGAATTAGGACTAGATGCTATACATGATACAGTTCATGAAATGTGTAAAGATGAAGCAAGACATGGTAAAGCGTTCTTAGGATTATTAAATAGACATTTTGAAAAATAATAATTAGATTTTAATAAATAAATTAAAATGTTTAATATATATGTACATGGGATATATATATTACTAGAAAGTTAGAGATTAATAATATTTAAAAAATTAAGGTTGAAATTAATAAGATATAATATATAAATTTAGGAGGATTTTAATATGAAAAAATTTGTTTGTACAGTATGTGGATATATACATGAAGGAGAAACAGCACCAGAAATTTGTCCAGTATGTAAGGTAGGAGCTGACAAGTTCGAAGAAATGAAAGGTGAAATGGTTTGGGCTGATGAGCATAGAATAGGAGTAGCTCAAGGGGTAGATCCAGAAGTAGTAGAAGGATTAAGAGCTAACTTCGTAGGAGAATGTACAGAAGTAGGAATGTACTTAGCAATGAGCCGTCAAGCAGATAGAGAAGGATTCCCAGAAGTAGCAGAAGCATACAAGAGAATAGCATTTGAAGAAGCAGAGCATGCAGCTAAGTTTGCAGAGTTATTAGGAGAAGTAGTAGTAGCAGATACACAAGCTAACTTAAAAGCTAGAGTAGAAGCAGAGTATGGAGCAACTGATGGAAAATTAAAATTAGCTAAGAAAGCTAAAGAATTAGGACTAGATGCTATACATGATACAGTTCATGAAATGTGTAAAGATGAAGCAAGACATGGTAAAGCATTCTTAGGATTATTAAACAGACACTTTGGAAAATAATAATTAATATAAAAAGACCTAATATTAGTAGTAAAAGTCTACTGATGTTAGGTCTTTTTTATTTAGAATAAATAAATTAAAAAATATTTGCTTAAATATATATAGATATGATAAAAAAATAACAAAATTTAATTTGTTAATATTAATTTAAAACTAAGTTTTTTGATATATATTAAACTTATTATAATATAGTTTTAAAAAAATGATATAATAAATTTAATAAAAAAGAAAAGGTTTTATAATATGAAAAATCTTATCTGGATTATAAATAAGTTAAAATAAAATGCAAACAAAAGCGAGGAGGCATATATGAAAGACTTATTAGAATTAAATCCTATAATTTGTGCGATAAAAAGTGATGAACATTTAAATGATGCGGCGAATTCAGATGGAGATATTATATTTTTATTAAATGAAGATATCATTAACTTAAAAGAAAAAATAAGTTTTCTACATCAACATAATAAGAAAGTATTTGTTCATATTGACATGATAACAGGACTTTCTTCAAGTCCAATAGCTGTAGATTATATGAAAAATGAATTTAATTTAGACGGAATAATAACTACGAAAACTAATATAGTAAAAAGAGCTATAGAATTAGATTTGAAGGTTGTTCAGAGATTTTTCTTTATAGATTCTATGTCACTTGAGAATGCTATTGAAAGTTTAAGAAGAGTAAAACCTGATGCAATAGAAATCATGCCTGGTGTAATACAAAAAGTAATAAAAAAAATGAATAAAACTTATCCAAATGTACCTATAATATGTGGTGGACTTATTGATAGAAAAGAAGAAATAATAGGTGGATTATCAGCAGGAGCTATGGCAATTTCTACTACAGATATAGATATGTGGTAAATGGAATTAATTAGTAATTTCAACACTTGTAACTATTTAGTTTATTAAATATCTAACAAAGTATTTTATTGACGGGAAAATGTTTTCGTGATAGCATTTAATTAAATTAAATATTGGCTAGAGAAAAGAGAGCCCTATAAATATTATAGGAGCTCTCTGTTTTTTTGCTATATTTGACTAATCATATAAAATATCAAAGGAGGTATTTAATTTGAAGAAGACTCTGTTAGGAGAATGTATTTCTGAATTTATTGGAGCATGGATATTAATATTTATAGGATGTGGAGCAGTAGCATCTATGGTACTAAGTGGAGCTAGTATTTCTCAGTGGGAAATTGGTATAATATGGGGATTAGCTGTAACAATAGCTATATATGTAACAGGTGCCGTTTCAGGAACTCATATAAACCCAGCCGTAACAATAGCAATGATGATACACAGGGATTTTCCAAAAAATAAAGTAATACCGTATATAATATCTCAAGTATTAGGATGTTTTGCAGGTGCTGCAACAGTTTACCTATTATTTAATAAATTATTTATATCTTTTGAAAGTGCAAATGGTATAGTAAGAGCAAGTGCAAATGGTATCTCTACAGCATCTATATTTTCTACTTATCCAAATTCAGCACTAAATTCATTTGATGCATTATTAGTAGAAACGTTAATAACTATGTTACTAGTAATTGTAATATTAGCAGTAGGTGAAGAAAAAAATTCTAACAAGCCTATGTCAAATTTAGCACCAGTTTTTATAGGTATAACAATAGCAATAATAGGATCGAGTTTTGGAATATTAACAGGATTTGCAATGAATCCAGCAAGAGATTTTGGACCAAAGATGTTTGCTGTTTTAGCTGGTTGGGGAAGTGGAGCATTAGGACCTAATATGTATTTCTGGGTACCTATAGTAGGACCTATAATAGGAGCTATTCTTGCAGGTTTTGTATTTGATAAAGGAATTAAAAAATATATGAAATAAATACTAACTAGTTTTAAATAAATAACTATTGGAGGCTATATTATGAAAAAATATATGATGGCATTAGACCAAGGAACTACAAGTTCAAGAGCGATATTATTTGATAAAGAAGGAAATTTAGTAGCATCATCACAAAAAGAATTTACTCAATTTTATCCAAAGCCAGGATGGGTAGAGCATAACCCTATGGAAATATGGGGAAGTCAAAGTGGAGTAATGAGAGAAGTTTTAGAAACTAACGGAATAAAGCCAGAGCAAGTTTGTGGGATCGGAATAACAAATCAAAGAGAAACAACTATTGTTTGGGATAAAAATACAGGTAAACCAGTATACAATGCTATTGTTTGGCAATGTAGAAGAACATCTGAAATATGTGATGAGCTAGAAGCGAAAGGATATAAAGATAAGATAAAAGAAAAAACAGGATTAATTTTAGATGCATACTTCTCAGGTACAAAGATAAAATGGATACTTGATAATGTTGAAGGTGCTAGAGAAAAAGCTGAAAATGGAGAATTATTATTTGGAACAGTTGATACATGGTTAATATGGAACTTAACAAGAGGTAAAGTACATGCAACTGACTACTCAAATGCAGCTAGAACTATGCTATATAATATAAAAGAGTTAAAATGGGATGATGAAATATTAGAATTACTAGGTATACCAAAGAGTATGTTACCAGAAGTAAAACCATCTAGTCATATATATGGACATACTGATGAGTATATGTTAGCAGGGGCTAGAATTCCTATAGCAGGATGTGCAGGAGACCAACAAGCAGCATTATTTGGACAAACTTGTTTTGAAGAAGGTTGTGCTAAAAATACTTACGGAACAGGATGTTTCATGCTTATGAATACAGGTGAAAATATAGTTGAATCTAAAAATGGATTACTAACAACTATAGCTTGGGGTGTAGATGGAAAAGTTGAATATGCACTTGAGGGAAGTATATTTATAGGTGGAGCATCTATACAATGGTTAAGAGATGAATTAAGAATCTTATACGATGCAAAACAAAGTGAATTTTATGCTCAAAGTGTAAAAGATACTAATGGGGTATATGTAGTACCAGCATTTGCAGGATTAGGAGCTCCTTACTGGGACATGTACGCTAGAGGATGTGTAATGGGACTTACTCGTGGAGCAAATAGAGCTCATTTAGTTCGTGCTACACTTGAATCTATAGCGTATCAAGTTAAAGATGTATTAAATGCTATGCAAGAAGATTCAGGACTTAGCCTTAAAAACCTTAAAGTAGATGGAGGAGCTAGTGCAAACAACTTCTTAATGCAATTCCAATCAGATATATTAGATGTAAATATAAATAGACCAAGAGTTTTAGAAACTACTGCATTAGGGGCAGCATATTTGGCAGGTCTTGCTGTAGGATTCTATGAAAATAAGGAAGATATAAAAAAATCTGTAACAGTAGAAAAAGAATTTACTCCTAACATGAGTGGAGAAAAAAGAACTGTATTATATAAGGGATGGAAAAAAGCAGTAAATAGATCTCTTTTATGGGCTAAAGAAGATGAAGAATTTGAAAAAGAATTAGCAAGCATAAAAAATTAGTGACAAATAAAAAATAGTATGATAAAATGGAAATATAAATAAGGAAAACGATTTTTAAAGAGAATATTATGGCGAAGAGATAAGAGAGCCTTTCTATACAATGTATAGGGGGGCTCTCTATTTTTTTTCAAGGAGGCAGAATTATGTATGATATAGCAATAATAGGTGCAGGTATAAGTGGTAGCTCTATAGCAAGAGAGTTATCAAAATATAATTTGAAAACTGTAGTAATAGAAAAGGGAACTGAGGTATGTCAAGGAACTACTAAATCAAATAGTGCTATAGTACATGGTGGATACGATGCTAAAGTTGGAAGCTTAAAAGCTAAATTAAATGTAGAAGGAAATAGATTATACAAAGATTTATGTGATGATTTAAATGTAGAGTTTAAACAAATAGGATCTTTAGTTTTAGCATTTAACGAAGAAGAGATGAATCATGTAAAAGGTTTATACGATAGAGGATTAGAAAATAAAGCTACTGGCTTAAAAATATTAAGTAAAGAGCAAGTAATTGAAATAGAACCAAATGTAAATAAAAATGTAGTTGGAGCATTACTTTGCGAAAGTGCAGGTATTGTTTGTCCATTTAACTTAAATATAGCACTTATGGAAAATGCTATGGAAAATGGAGTAGACTTAGAAGTTGAGTCAGAAGTTATAGATATAACAAAAGAAGATGAACACTTTAATATAAAGATTGCAAATAAAAAAGATATAAAAGCTAAATATGTTATAAATGCAGCTGGAGTTTATGCAGATAAAATAAACAACATGATAGGTGGAGATGAATACTTTATAATACCTAGAAAAGGTGAATATAAGATATTAGATAAAAGCGAAGGGAAAATAGCAAATCACGTTCTATTCCAATGTCCAAGTGAAAAAGGAAAAGGTGTATTAGTTACTCAAACAGTACATGGAAACTTATTAGTAGGACCTAATGCTACACCAGTTGAAGATAAAGAAGATATATCAACATCAAGAGAAGGCATAAAAGAAATTACAGAAAACTCAAGAAAGACTATAGAGAATATTGATTTTAGAAAAACTATAACAAGTTTTGCAGGTCTTAGAGCGACACCAAATACAGGTGATTTCATGATATTTGCTTCAGATAAATGTAAAAACTTTATAAATGTTGGAGGAATAGAGTCACCAGGTTTAGCATCAGCACCAGCAGTTGCAAAATACGTTGTAGAAATTCTTGAAAAAGAAGGATTAGAATTAAATCAAAAAATTAACTTTAAGGCAAAAAGAAAGAAAAATAAGCCATTTATGAAAATGACAGCAAAAGAAAAAGAAGAAATAATAAAAAAAGACCCAAGATATAAAAAAATAGTTTGTAGATGTGAAAGTGTAACAGAAGGAGAAATTGTAGACGCGATAAATTCACTATGTGGAGCTAGAACAGTTGATGGAGTAAAAAGAAGAGTAAGACCTGGAATGGGAAGATGTCAAGGTGGGTTCTGTGGACCTAAAGTAATAGAAATAATAGCAAGAGAACTTAATATAGATGTTGAAGATGTACTAAAAGACCATAAAAACTCTAAAACAGTAGTAGGAAAATCAAAAGAATTAAGAGGTGAGTTAGTTGAAATATAATGTTGTAGTTATCGGAGGAGGCCCTGCAGGGTTAGGAGCGGCAGTTGAAGCTAAGAGAAATGGTGCAAAAGATGTGCTTATAATAGAAAGAGACAGAGAACTAGGCGGTATACTTAATCAATGTATACACAATGGATTCGGACTACACGAATTTAAAGAAGAATTAACTGGACCTGAATATGCTCATAAATTTATAGAGATGGTAAAAGAAGAAAATATAGAATACATGCTAGATACTATGGTTTTAAATATAAGTGAAGATAAAACTATAGAAGCTTTAGGTGAAGAAGGAATTATAAATATAAAAGCAGATGCTATAGTTTTAGCTATGGGATGTAGAGAAAGAACTAGAGGAGCTATAGATATACCAGGATATAGACCAGCAGGAGTATATAATGCAGGAGCTGCACAAAGACTTGCTAATATGGAAGGATATATGGTAGGTAAAGAAATAGTTATATATGGTTCTGGAGATATAGGACTTATAATGGCAAGACGTATGACATTAGAAGGAGCAAAAGTAAAAGCTGTAGTTGAAATAAACCCACATTCAAGTGGATTAACTAGAAATATAGTGCAATGCTTAGATGACTTTGGTATACCTTTAATGTTAAGTACTGGAATAACTCATATAGATGGAAAAGAAAGAGTTAAGGGAGTTACTATTTGCAGGTTAGATGAAAATAGAAACCCAATAAAAGGTGAAGAAGAATATATAAGCTGTGACACAGTTTTATTATCAGTAGGGCTTATACCAGAAAATGAATTAAGTGCTGAAGTTGGAGTAGAACTAGATAGAAAAACTAGTGGACCTATAGTAAATAATTCTATGGCTACTAATATAGACGGAGTATTTGCTTGTGGTAATGTTGTTCATGTACATGACTTAGTAGATTTTGTTACTAAAGAAAGTAAGATAGCAGGTAAAAATGCAGCACTATATGTTTTAGATAAGTTAAATAAAGGGCAAGAAGCTAAGACTGTTGCAGGAGATGGAATTATATATGTAGTTCCTCAAAATATAGATGTAAATAGTGATGAAGATGTTAACTTATTCATGAGAGTAAGAGAAATATATAAAAATAAAAAATTAGTAGTTAGAAGTGGAGAAGAAGTTATTTTAGAGAAAAAAAGACTTCATATGATACCTTCAGAAATGGAAAATATAAAGATTAGTAAAGATCTATTTAAAAATATAAAAGAAAATATAAGTGTAAGTGTTGAGGAGGCATAATTATGAGAAATGTAACTTGTACTGTTTGTCCTATGGGATGTTCTTTAGTTGTCAGCAAAGTTGATGGAGAATATAAAGTAGAGGGAAATACATGTAAAAGAGGAGCTAAGTATGGCGTTGAGGAAGTTACTAATCCTAGAAGAGTTATAACAACTACTGTTAAATTAAGCGGATCTTACTTAAATTTACTTCCTGTTAAAACTAATGAATCTATTCCTAAAGAGCTTATGTTTGATATTATGAAAGTTTTAGATAAAGTTTGTGTAGAGGCTCCAATTAGTGTAGGGGATATTATAGTAAAAGATATTTTAGGTACAGGCGTTAATATTGTTAGTTCAAAAAGTATTGATAGCATACATTTAAATGGAGATTGTTATAAGCATGAACTAAAACATTGTATATAAAATTAAATTTGGATTTTAGTAATAATTTATAACTAGAATAAATATATATAATTATAAATATTTATTAAAATTTATAAAAAATAAAGGATTATATACTTTTTTATAGAAAATAGTAATATATGAAAAATTAAATATAACTATTTTAGGTTTTTATAAAAATTAATAGGGAAAGAGGTGTGAATCCTCTGCAGCCCCCGCTACTGTTATGCTGATGAAACTTTTAAAATACCACTGTATTTTTATACGGGAAGGAAAAGGAGTAAAGCGAAGCTAAGCCAGGAGACCTGCCTATAATAGATAAATTAATTTCTTCGGGAGGGGAGAATATAATTTTATACAGCATATATTTTAGATAAACTAAGTTTATTTATATGCTTTAATAAGATATTTAAAATCCTAATCCCAGTATTAGGATTTTTTTTGATATAAACCTAATACAAATAAATTAGCCCCTAATCTTATTAGATTAATATAAATATAAAAGTAATACCTTAGTCTAGTTTTAAGCCTTAGATATAATCTAAGGCTTTTTATCTTAATTAGAATTAGTATTTTTATCACAGCAAGCTTTTTTAAAAAAGAGAAATGCAACAACCATAATTATAGGACAAATAAAAGGTGCAATAAAAGATAGAGTTAAAGCTACATTAGGACTAGAAAAACCTATAATAGGAAGTGAAACAATTAATAATATAGGAATTATACAACATAGTGATATCGATAAAATACCTTTTAAAAAATTTTTATTCATATCAAATTACCTCCATATAATTTATATCTTAACTTTACTTTAAAGATATGAATAAAATATGAAATGAAAATAATCAAAAAAAATTTATATATTATAGATAATAAAATTTTAAATGATTTGAAATATGGATATCATTAATATGTAGGTTAATAAATTTGAATTAATATAAATAATAGATTAAAATATACATATAACATCGATAAATAGGAGGTAATAATGGATATAGATTCACTAAACCCCGCCCAAAAAGAAGCGGTACTAAAAACAGAAGGTCCAGTACTTATATTAGCAGGAGCTGGATCAGGAAAAACTAGAGTTTTAACAACTAGAATAGCTCACCTTATGCAAAATAAAGGTGTTCATCCTAGTAATATTTTAGCAATAACATTTACTAATAAAGCAGCAAATGAAATGAAGGAAAGAGTAGAAGAAACTATAGACTCGGATGTAAAAGATATGTGGATAACTACATTCCACTCATGCTGCGTTAGAATGCTTAGAAAAGATATAAATAGAATTGGATATAATAGATCTTTTGTTATATATGATAGTTCGGACCAAGTTACATTAGTTAAAGATTGCCTAAAAGAACTTAATTTAAGTGATAAGGCTTTTGAACCTAAGGTAGTTATAAGTTATATATCAGGTGCTAAGGATAAGTTATTAACACCTAAAGAATACAAAGATATGCACAGAAGTGATGCAAGAATGAGTAAAATTGCAGATGTATACACACTATATCAAGATCGATTAAAAAGAAATAGTGCACTAGACTTTGATGATTTAATAATAAAAACTGTTGAGTTATTAAAATCAGAAGAAAGTGTACTAGCTTATTATAGAAGTAAGTTTAGATATATAATGGTAGATGAGTACCAAGATACAAGTAAAGCTCAGTATGAGTTTATAAAGCTTTTAGCAAAAGAACACCAAAATATATGTGTTGTTGGAGATGATGACCAAAGTATATATGGGTGGAGAGGTGCTGATATAAGAAATATACTTGAGTTTGAAAGAGATTATGATGATGTTCATGTTGTAAAACTAGAGCAAAATTATAGATCAACACAAGTTATACTAGATGCTGCAAATACTGTTATATCTAACAATATAGAAAGAAAAAGAAAGAAACTTTGGAGTGAACAAAAAGAAGGCGAAAAGATAAAAATACAGGTTACAGCAGATGAAATGGAAGAAGCTGACTTTGTAGCAGATAATATATGGAGAATTCATAGAAAAGAAAATAAGCCATTTAAAGACTTTGCAGTATTATATAGAGCTAATGCACAAGCACGTGCTATAGAGGATGCTTTAAATAGAAGTCAGATACCATACAATATATATGGTGGTACAAAGTTCTATGAAAGAAAAGAAATAAAAGATTTAGTTGCATATTTAAGAGTACTTCAAAATGTACAAGATGATATATCTTTAAAAAGAATAATAAATGTTCCTAAAAGAGGTATTGGACTTAGAACAATAGAAAAGATAGAGGATAGAGCTAGTTTAAGACAAGAAAGTATATTCTCAGTGCTTTTAGATGTAGATACAAACTCAGACATATCTACAAAAGCTAGGTCTAATATAAATGGATTTGTAGATTTAGTTGGAACACTTAGAGTAATAAAAGATGCTTACTCTGTAAGTAAACTTATAGAAAAAGTTCTTGATGTAACTGGATATTTAGATGAACTTGAAAACGATAAAAGTGAGGAAGCTCAAGATAGAATAGATAACTTAAAAGAATTTATATCTATAGCTATAGAATTTGAAAATAGTAGTGAAGAGAAAGATTTAGAGACATTTTTAACTAATGTAGCTCTTACATCTACAGCAAGTGAAGATGAAGAAAATGATAGAGTATCTCTTATGACTATACATACATCAAAAGGACTTGAGTTTCCGGTTGTATATTTAGTAGGTATGGAAGAGGGATTATTCCCGATATCAAGAGCAGTAAGGTCTATGAATGAATCAGATATAGAAGAGGAAAGAAGACTTTGTTATGTTGGTATAACAAGAGCTAAGAAAGAACTATTTATGACTCTTACTAAAAAGAGAACTCTTTATGGAAAAACTAATCCATCTATACAATCAAGATTTATGGAAGAGCTCCCAGAAGAATGTATAGAAAAGCTTAATAAAGAAGAACATGAATTAAGTTATTCTAAAGCTAACTATAATATTTTAGATAAATACAAACAAAAATATATGAAATCTATGAATAAAGCTAGTGTAGCAAATAAAGTTAATGCTACTATAAAAGAAAGTAAACCTGAATCTAATGTTGATGATATAAAACTTGGATCTAAAGTACATCATCCTAAGTTTGGAGTTGGAACTGTAGTTGCTGCTGTAGGATCAGACTTAACAATAGCTTTTAATAACCAAGGGATAAAGAAAATAAATAAAGAATATACAACATTAGATTTATTATAAAATTAAATATTTAAGGGGGATTTAAAATGAATTCAAAAGAATTTGCAAGAAATCTAATAGGGTTTATAGACAATAGTCCTACAGCTTTTCACTCAGTTGAAACAAGCGAAGAACTATTAAAGTTAAATGGATTTAAAAAACTTGATGCTAGAGATAATTGGAATATAGAAAAAGGAGGAAAGTATTATACGACTAAAAACTCATCAGCAATAATAGCTTTTAGTGTAGATACTGACAACTTAAAAGAAGATGGATTTAGAATAATAGGGTCACATTCAGATTCTCCATCATTTAGAGTTAAACCAAATCCAGAAATGGAAGTTGAAAAAACTTATTTAAAATTGAACACAGAGTGCTATGGAGGACCAATATTAAATACTTGGCTAGATAGACCTTTAGCTATAGCAGGTAGAGTTGTTTTAAAGGGAGAAAATGCATTAAGACCTATAGAAACATTAGTTAACATTAATAAACCAATATGTATAATACCTAATTTAGCTATACATATGAATAGAAATGTTAATGAGGGAGTAGCATTAAACAAGCAAAAAGATATGTTACCATTAGTAGGGCTATTAAATGATACTTTAGAAAAAGATAATTTCTTATTAAAGACAGTAGCTAATGAATTAGGAAGAAAAATAGATGAAATAATAGATTTTGACTTATTCTTATATGAATATGAAAAGGGAATGTTAATAGGACCTAATGAAGAAATGATATCTTGTGGAAGATTAGATAATTTATCTATGGCACATGCAAGTTTACATGCTCTTATAGATGCAAAAGCATTAAATGGAGTTAATGTTGTAGCTGTATTTGATAATGAAGAAGTAGGAAGTTCAACTAAACAAGGTGCTGATTCTAATATGTTAATAAATGTATTAGAAAGAATATCTATTGCACTAGGTCAAAATAGAGAAGATTTCTTTAGAAGTTTATATTCTTCATTTATAATATCTGCGGATCTTGCACATGCAGTTCATCCTAACTGTACAGAGAAGCATGATCCAACAAGTAGACCTGTTATGGGGAAAGGTCCTGTTATAAAAATAAATGCAAATCAAGCATACACAAGTGATAGTCAATCTATAGCTGTATATAAATCTATATGTAAAGAAGCTGGAGTTAACTACCAAGAGTTTGTTAATAGATCAGATGTAAGAGGTGGAAGTACGATAGGTCCTATATCATCAACACATATAGACATACCTTCAGTTGATGTTGGAAGTCCTATACTTGCAATGCATTCTATAAGAGAACTAGGATGTGTTGAAGATCATATGGATATATACAAGACATTCAAGAAATTTTATGAACTATAAAATAAACAATTTATAAAATATCAGGGGGATGTTATAAAAGGTTATAAACTTTTAAACATCCCCCTAAAATTATTTACAATAATAAATAACAATATAATAAAAGAGGAGTTGGTTTAAATGAAATTAGGATTATGCTTAGCAGGCGGAGGAGCTAAAGGAGCATTTCAAGCAGGTGTTATATATGGATTATATGAAAAAGGATTAAAATTTGATGTTGTATCAGGCACATCTATAGGTGCTATAAATGGATATTTTATATTCACAGAAAATGTTAACAAGTTAAAGGAAATGTGGATAAATATTCAGACAATTGGTGAAAACGGTGTCCAAATAATAGATAACACTGTGGATAACTCTTTGGCTATTGACGTATTAAGAACACTAACTAACAATTCAAAATCAATGAAACCCTTATATATCAACTATGTAGAGGTTTCAGATTCAAAAATGGAAGAAAAAATAGTGGATATCTCAAAATTAAGTTATGAAGAAGGTCTAATGTGTATAAAATATAGTTCATTGCTACCTTATAGACCATCAAAAGAGCTAAAGCCATTTGAACAGTTTGGAAAGGATTTAATGGAAGGGTTATACGATGGATATAAGTTGGATGGAGGATTATTAAATAATGTACTTATAAAACCGTTAATAGATGAAAAAATGGATAAAATAATAATAATCAGTATGAAACATGATTATGAAATACCAGAAGAAATGAAGGCTATATATGATGAGGAAAATATAATTGTAATTAAAAGAAAAACTCCATTTGATAAGAATGCAACTCTAAATTTTGAAGGTGAGTTTTGTAAATCCATATTCAATGAAGGTTATGAAATAGCTAAAAATATAGACATTGCTTTGTAAATAATAGAATTATCCTAAAAATATTGAATAAAATGTCGAATATTAGTATAATAAAAAGGTTCTGATTTTGAAATAAAAAATATGGAGTTGATATAAATTATGGCAACTAAAAGAATTGCTGTACTAGGTGGACCTAGATGTGGAAAGACAACATTAATACAACATTTATATGTTGAAATGAAAATAGCAGGTTTAGATGTAGGGTATGCACTAGAATACTCAACTGATTACTTAAGAGACAAGGGAATGATTGAAACTATATCTGAACAATATGGAATATACTTAGGTCAAAAGAAAATAGAAGATGATTTATCAGGTTTTGACTATGCACTTACAGATTATGCTACATTTGTACCTTACATATATGGTAGATTTATGCTAGGTGATAGACAAAGAACTAAAAAAGAAATACAAATATTAAAAGATTTATATTGCTTAGCTATAGAAGATATGCAAAACTACGACATGATAATTTATGTTCCTAGAGAATTTGGATATGTTAAAGATGGAGTAAGATGGCAAGATGAAAGTATAGCTATTCAAATTGATGAAGCTATATTAAGTTTCTTAAAAGCTGAAAATATAAATTATATTGAAGTTTCAGGATCTACAAAAGATAGAGCTAAACAAATATTAGAGTTATTAGATATAGATTATAAAGAAACTGCATTATTAGATGCACAAGATGAAAAATAAGCTACTGAAATTAAGTAGCTTATTTTTGTGATTTTTTTATATTATTAGTATATAATATAAAATGAAATATAAAGTTAATAAGAAAGGAAGTACATACGATGGAAAATAAAAATCCTATAGTAACTATAGAAATGGAAAATGGGAAACAAATAAAAGTTGAGTTATATCCACATATAGCTCCAAACACTGTTAAAAACTTTGTATCTTTAGTAGAATCAGGATACTATGATGGAGTAACATTCCATAGAGTTATACCTGGATTTATGATACAAGGTGGATGCCCTAATGGAAATGGAATGGGTGGACCAGGATACTCTATAAAAGGAGAATTCACTCAAAATGGACACACTAATAATTTAAAGCATGAAAGAGGAGTAATATCAATGGCAAGAACTATGGCTCCAAACTCTGCTGGATCACAATTCTTCTTAATGCATGCTAATTCTCCACACTTAGATGGACAATATGCATCATTTGGAAGAATAATAGAGGGAATCGAAGTTGTAGATGAAATAGCTTCAGTTAAAACTGATAGAATGGATAAGCCTCAAACTCCACAAGTAATGAAAAAAGTTACTGTTGAAACATTTGGAAAAGATTACTCTGACGTAGAAAAGATGTAATTTTTTACGCTAAAGAAATTATGCTTAACAAATATCTGTGAATAACTTATAAAGCATAGTCATACCAATGTTTTGGTAAAAGTAAAAAAGGACATTTTGAGCAACGGACGAAGTCGTTGGCGACATGAAGTGGTTCGCACACGCAGTGGCTCAAGCGAAGCGAATTTTTTACAAAACCTCAAAAGCATAACATAAAAAAGAGATTCTTAAAATTTAAGAATCTCTTTTTGTGTTTTCAGTGTTTTATTTAATTATATATTTTTTTTAACTGATTCAGTTAAGTTTGGAACTAATTGTTTCTTTCTTGAAACAGCACCTTCAACGAATACTCCTTGAGCTGCTTCCACATTAAATGCATCAGATATTATTTTATCTTCAGCTTTGTATATTAAATAAGAACCTTCTTTTATTATATCAGTAACTGCTAATAATAACATATCAAAGTCAGTACCGTTTATATAACTTAAAAATTCATCTTGCTTATTAAGAACAGCATCTATATCTAAAGTGAATACTTGCCCTATTCCTACTTTTTTACCTTCCATATCGAATGGTTTGAAGTCCATATTTACTATTTCTTCAACAGTAAATCCATCTAAAGATGTACCAGCTTTGAACATATCCATAGCGTATTTTTCAACATCTAATTTTACTATACTATTTAACTCTTCAACTGCTTTTTTATCCATTTCAGTAGTTGTTGGAGATTTAAATAATAATGTATCAGATAATATAGCAGACATTAAAAGACCTGCTATCTCATAAGGTATTTCAACATTATTTTCTTTAAACATTTGAGTTACTATTGTACAAGTACATCCAACGGGCATTAATCTCATTGATAAAGGAGTATCTGTTTTCATACCACCTAATTTATGATGGTCAACTACTTCTACTAATTCTGCATCTTCTAAACCATCTATACTTTGTCCGTATTCATTGTGGTCAACTAATACAACTTTAGCTTTACCTTCTAGTAATAAGTTAGTATCTTCATTGCATATATTTGATATAGAAGTTATTACAGTTGGAGCATCAACTTTAAAATAATCTAAAGCGAATTGAGCTTCTTTTCTAACTTCTCCTAAAGCATAAGCTTTAGCAGTTTGTCCTAATTGATTTTTTAAGTATGTTAATGATATTGCTGAACAGATTGAGTCTGTATCAGGATTTTTATGACCGAAAACTAATAAAGTCATTATAAAATCTCCTTTCATATTTGAAAAAATTTATGTATTAATTTGTTTAAACTACAAATTGTTAACCTTTTAATCGTAACTTATATTATATCAAAAGGAGGCTAAATTTTGTTACAAAAATATAAAAAAAATAATAAGAATAAGATCATAGTATTATTTATAATGTTTGGAATTATATCTGGAATAATTATATCCTCAGGAATGATTTTTTCCGAAAAGCCACCAAAAGATACATCTAAAGTATTAAATACAATAGAAGAAGTAGTAGAAATTTCAACATCTAAATATAATTACAGTAATATAACAACGATAACTAAAGATAAAAGCTTTAAAAATATAAAGATCCCTTTTACAGAAAAATCATTCATTATAAAATACAATGGAATAATAAAGGGTGGAGTTAATGCAAAAGATATTAGCATATCAAATAATACTAGAAATTCTATAACAGTAGATATATCAAAATGTAGCATTATAGATCATTATATAGATGAGAATAATATTTATGTTTATGATATAAAAAATGCATTATTTAATAAGGTTCAAGTAAATGAAGTAATTGAAGAATTAGCTAATAGTAAGAAAGAGTATGAAGAAAAGGTTATAAAAGAAGGTTTTATGAAAGAAATACAGGAAGGGATAAAAGTTAGTTTGGAGAAAAGTTTAAAAGATTTAGGATATGAAAACGTTTTGATAAATTTTAGTCAATGATTAAGTTTATGATAATAATTATATTTTTAAAAAAATATAATTATTATCATTTTTTTGTATGAAAATATAGGAATTTTTATTTAAAATTAGGATATTAAATACGATATAAAAAAATATTTAAAAATAGATAAAAAAATAACAAAATATATTGACAAAAAAATAACGTAGGTATATTATATAAACAGAAAGATTGTTAAATAACTAACATTGATATAAATAAATCATATCTTGGGAGGATTTTAAAATGACTAAAGAAGCTAAAAAAGTATTAAATATGGATGCAAAGAAAGACTTAACAGCAAGTGAAAAAGTAGATGTGCTAGTTAAGAAAGCTAATAAGGCAAAAGAAGAAATGCTTAAACTGGACCAAGAAGCTGTAGATAAGATTGTTAAAGAAATGGCAAAAAAGGGGCTTGATAAGCATATAGAATTGGCTCAAATGGCTATTGATGAAACTCAAAGAGGAGTTTTTGAAGATAAGGTAACTAAAAATATATTCGCAACAGAATATGTTTATAATAGTATAAAATATAACAAAACAGTTGGAGTTATAGAAGAAAATGAAGAAGAAAATTATAAATTGATAGCAGAACCTATAGGTGTTATAGCAGGGGTTACACCGGTTACAAATCCAACTTCAACAACAATGTTTAAATCTATAATAGCAATGAAAAGTAGAAATCCAATAATATTTAGCTTCCATCCATCAGCTCAAAAGTGTTCAGCAGAAGCTGCAAAAATAGTAAGAGATGCTGCTATAGAAGCAGGAGCACCAGAAAACTGCATTCAATGGATAGAAGAACCTTCTATAGAAGCTTCAAATGCACTTATGAAAAATGATGGAGTATCATTAATACTAGCAACAGGGGGACCAGGTATGGTTAAAGCTGCATACTCTTCTGGGAAACCAGCATTAGGAGTTGGAGCAGGAAACGTACCTTGTTATATAGAAAAAACTGCTGATGTAAAACAAGCAGTAAATGATTTAATATTATCAAAGACATTTGACAATGGAATGATATGTGCTTCAGAGCAAGCAGTTATAATAGATGAAGAAATATATGATGAAGTAGTAAGCTTAATGAAAGCGTATGATTGCTACTTTGTAAATAAAGAAGAAAAGAAATTATTAGAAGGACTAGTTATAAATAAGGAAACTTGCACTATAAATGCAGAAATAGTTGGGCAAAGCGCTTATAAAATAGCTCAAATGGCAGGAATAAAAAATGCACCTAAAAATGCAAAAATATTAATCGCAGAACTTGAAGGGGTAGGGTATGATTACCCATTATCTAAAGAAAAATTAAGCCCGGTATTAGCTTGTTATAAAGTTAAAGACTATAAGGGTGGAATACAAAAATGTGTAGAAATGACTGAGTTTGGAGGGTTAGGACATTCAGCTGTTATACACTCAAACAATGATGATGTAATATTAGAATTTGGTAAAAAGGTTAGAACAGGTAGATTACTAGTAAATGCACCTTCTACTCATGGAGCAATAGGTGATATATATAATGTAAATATGCCATCATTAACGTTAGGATGTGGATCTATGGGTAATAACTCAACAACAGACAATGTATCAGCGGTAAACTTAATAAATGTTAAAAAAGTTACTATGAGAAGAAATAACATGCAATGGTTTAGAATTCCAGAAAGAGTTTACCATGAATTTGGATCAGTTAGTTATTTAGAAAAAATAGCAGATACAAATAGAGTTATGATAGTTACAGACAGAATGATGGTACAACTAGGATATGTTGATAAATTAACTTACCATTTAAGAAAGAGAAGAAATCCTGTTATGATAGAGGTTTTTGCAGATGTAGAACCAGATCCATCAGTAGATACAGTATTAAATGGTGCAGAAAAAATGAGACAATTTAAGCCAGATACTATAATAGCGCTAGGTGGAGGGTCTTCAATGGATGCTGCTAAAGGAATGTGGTTATTCTATGAAAATCCTGAAATAGACTTTGATGATTTAAGATTAAGATTTATGGATGTTAGAAAAAGAGTATTTAAATTCCCTAAATTAGGAAGACAAGCTAAATTAGTAGCTATACCTACAACTTCAGGAACTGGTTCAGAGGTAACATCTTTCGCAGTTGTTACAGATAAGGTTAATAATATAAAATATCCTTTAGCTGACTATGAGTTAACACCTGATGTGGCTATAATAGATCCAAATTTTGTAATGACTGTTCCAAAAGCAGTTACAGCAGATACAGGAGTAGATGTATTAACTCATGCAGTAGAGGCATACGTATCAGTTATGGCTACGGATTATACAGATGCATTGGCTATAAAAGCTATACAAATGGTATTTGATTATCTTCCAAGAGCTTATAAAGATGGTAGCGATAAAGAAGCTAGAGAAAAAATGCATAATGCATCATGTATGGCAGGTATGGCATTTGCAAATGCATTCTTAGGAATAAATCACTCATTAGCTCATAAGTTAGGTGGAGAGTTCCATATACCTCATGGTAGATCAAATGCAATATTATTACCTCATGTAATAAAATATAACGCAACTAAGCCAACAAAGTTTGCTGCATTCCCTAAATATAAAGAGTTTATTGCAGATAAGAAATATGCAGAGATAGCTAAATATTTAGGACTTAAATCTACAACTACTGAAGAAGGTGTTAAGAGCTTAATAGATGCAGTAAACAATTTATTAGTTGAGCTAAATATACCAAAAACAATTGCTGAGTGTGGAGTTAGTGAAAAAGAATTCATGGCATCAGTTGATAAATTAGCATTAGATGCATTTGATGATCAATGTACACCAGCTAATCCTAGATACCCATTAGTATCTGAATTAAAAGAAATATATATAACAGCTTTTGGTAAAATAGATAAGAAATAAAAATAATTAGAATTTTCAGAAAAATAAATTGACTACTATAAAATTATATACTATACTTTGATTAAAGATATAAAAATAAAGGGGCCTATTAAGGCCCCCTTATTATTTAAAGGACAAGTTTTAAATAGATAATTTATCTTTACCAAATATAACTTTTTCATTTTGATTTTTAATATTAATACAAGAATCAGTACAATCGATTTCGAAGTTTGCAAATGCAGAAAACAAATCTATATCTCTCATAAAATGAACAGTTAAAATATTATTTAATTTGTTTAATCTAAGTATCATAGATCGAACAAATGGAAATTGAAGTCTAGAAGCAAATAAATTGTCTTTATCACAATTTACATCAACACTTCTATAATTAATATCTATAAATAAATCAATATCATTTTCATCTTCTCTAATAATTCTATAGTCAAAATCTGTATCTAAGTTTAAGTTTCCTATCTTTAGCATAAGCAACAACTCCTTAATAAATTAGTTAATAAAATATTATACCCTAAATAATGTAGATAGAAAACAATTTAAATTTATTTATAAATAAAAAAAGAGCTTTCATCGGGGGAACGAAAGCTCATAATTGGGGGAGATTGAGTTAAATATTGTTTATATATTAGTATTATTAACTCTATTAAATTTTTTATACACAAAAAGTAAAAAAATTAAAAATCTTCTCCAATTAATAATTATGAGGAATATAAAGTTTATCTTTTATTTACAAACTTAGGACCTAAGTATTTTCTTATATCTTCCTCAGGAGAAAAATCATCTATTAATATTTCTCTGTCGCTATCTTCTAGAATAACTAAAACCTCGCAATTTCCTTGTAAGAAAAACTTTCTAACAGTTTCCTCTCTTACTTCTCTAATTTTAGTTACGTTCTTTTTCTTTTTTTCGTAGTCTTTTGTATAGTAACTTTCCATCATATTTATAACTTTAGTATATCTATTCATATAAAAGCCCTCCTATAAGTTTCAAAAAAATGTGTTATAATAATTGTTTGTATTAACCTAATAATTATAACAAGGAGTAATAATAATGGCTACCCTAAAAAAGATTGATATAGAGAAAAGTATAGAGTTTACACAAGAAAATAGTTTAATTAATGAATTAAATCAAATATACAGTACTGTACCAAGTGGAAATTGTACAGGGTGCGGAAGTTGTTGTATGGAATCTGTAGGAATAAATTTAGTTGAGTTTATAAATATATATAGGTATTTGCAAAACAAAGAAGAATTGAGAAAGAGATGTTTAGATAAAGTTATAGATTATTATATGCTAGAGTATGTTAAGAAAAATTCATGCCCATTTAAAGATGATGACAATAGATGTTTAATATATGAAGTTAGACCTCTTAATTGTAGAATATATGGGCATTGGACAAAAAATGATTATAATAGCAATTTAAAAAATATAAACAAAAGAAATAAAGAATATGCTAATTTGATAAAAAATGAATATGGAATAGAAGTTAATGAAGAAGTGGTAAATTATAAAATAAATTATTGTGAAGATTTTAAGCCTCATGAAAGATATCTAGAGAAGGAAGAAAGACTAAGCTTTGCAGATTCATTAATGATATTAGATTCTAAAATATATGCAAGTGGAGTAATTGATATAGAATTTAAAGATAGAGGGATTGTTGAATACTTTATAGAATCGCTACTGCATGAAAAAGTAGCATATGATATAAAAGTAAAGGTATCTAAAGATGAAAATATTAGAAATACAGCATTAAAGAGATTGAAAAAAATATTATTATAAGGTGATTCTAATGAGACTATTAAATGTATATGGAAACTCTTTTTATATAAGAGGCGGAACTAACACAGGATTATATTTATTTAATGACAAAAGTGCTTTAATAATAGATCCAGGATTACCGGGAGTTAGACCTAGAAATATAATAAGAGACTTAGAAAAAGAAGGCATAGAAGTAAAGTGGATAATAAATACTCACGAACATAATGATCACTATGGTGCAGGATATCAATTTAAGGAAAGATATACAGAGGCAATTAATATGTCGAGTGAGTATAGTAAAATTTATATAGATAATCCTATTTTATTTGCAAGCTATATTATGGGTGGTAATACTAATAATATATTAGAAAATATATTGATAAATAGAAATATGAAGCCTGTGAAAATAGATAAAGTAGTAAATCCTGGAATTTTAAATATAAACGATAAGAATATAGAAATAATAGAATTAAAGGGGCATACGATAGGATCAATAGGAGTTCTAACTGAAGACAAAGTTTTTTTTGTAGGCGATGCATTGATAGGAGACGAGCTTTTAAATAAATTTGATTTACTATTTTTATTTGATATAGAGGAATATTTAAATACTTTAGATTTAATAAAAAATATTGATTTTAATTATGTAGTACTAGGACATGGAAGAAATATTCTAAATAAAAAAGAAACTTTAGATTTAATAAAAAAACACAAATTATGTGTAAATAAATATATAAATCAAGTGAGAAATATAACTAATAATCCTAAAACTTTAGAAGTAATACTGAAAACAATACTAACTGACAACAAATTAAGTTATAACTATAAAGAATATCATTTTTTTAAGTCAACAGTAGTTGGTATTATAAGTTACTTAATAAAATTAGGTGAAATAGAATGCGAACTATTTGAAGGGGATATTCTTTATTGTACAAAAACATTATAAATTATGTTAAAATATAGGAGTTGGCAAATACTAAAATAAAGGGTGAGAAATAATGGAATACGAAAAGTGGGATAAGATACTTGTTCCTTATGAACACGCTGTAGAAGAGCTAAAAGTAAAACTTAAAAACATAAGAAAAGAGTTTTTGAAAAGAGGAGAGTACTCTCCAATTGAATTTGTAACTGGAAGAACAAAGAAAATCTCATCTATAATATCTAAAGCAAAAAGATTAGATATTTCAGATCTGGACGATATGGAAGATATAGCTGGAATAAGAATAATGTGCCAGTTTGTTGAGGATATATATACTATAGTAGAACTTATTAAATCGAGAAATGATATGGAAATAGTTTATGAGAAAGACTATATAGCAAATTTTAAAGATAGTGGATATAGAAGTTATCATGTAATAATAAGGTATCCTATAAATACGGCACAAGGATATAAAGAAGTATTATGTGAAATACAAATTAGAACATTAGCGATGAATTTTTGGGCTACTATAGAACATTCACTTAAATATAAATATGAACATTACATACCAGAAGATTTAGCTATGAGATTAAGAAGAGCAGCTGATGCGGCATTTTTACTAGATCAAGAAATGAGTGAAATAAGAGAACATATAATGAAAGCTCAAGTTATGTATCAAGTAAAATCTATAACAGTTAGAGATGTACTAGGAAAGATACAAGAGTTGTATGATTTAGGTGAAACTCACAAAGCTATATTATATCAAAGAAGATTAGATAAAATAGACAATGAAAGAGATATAACTGAAATAATAGCTCTAAAAAAAGAGATAGATACTTTGTTAGAAGGGTATAATAAAAAAAGAAGAGAGTAATAATCTCACTTCTTTTTTTATTTTTAAATAGATAAGACAGAAAGGATATTAATATGAGTTTATATGCAATAGGAGATTTACATTTTTCAACTGCAGTTAATAAACCTATGAATATATTTGGAGATAACTGGGAAAATCATCAAGAAAGAATAATAAGTAATTGGAAAAGCACAGTTAATATAGATGATACAGTTTTAATAGTTGGAGACACATCTTGGGGTATTAATATGAAGGAAGCTGAAGCAGACTTAAATATTATTCATGAATTACCAGGAAAAAAGATATATGTGAAGGGAAACCATGATTATTGGTGGACTACAGTAACTAAACTTAATAAACTTTATGATGATATGAGCTTTTTACAAAATAATTTTTACTCTTACAAAGATTATGCTATATGTGGAACAAGAGGATGGATATGTCCTAATGAAGTTAAGTTCACTGAAGAAGATGAAAAAATTTATAAAAGAGAAGCTCATAGATTAAAACTTTCATTAGAGGCAGCTAGAAAAGCAGGATTAAAAAAAACAATAGTAATTACACATTACCCTCCCACTAATGATAAATTGGAACCATCAATATTTACAGATATATATGAACAATATAATGTTGAAAAAGTTATATATGGACATCTTCATGGAAAGGAATCTTTCAAAATGGGATTAGAAGGAATTCATGAAGGAGTAGAGTATAAATTAGTATCATGTGACTATGTAGATTTTAATTTAATAAAAATTATGGATTAATTAATAGAATATGGTAAATACTATAGGATATATTTAGCCTAATATACTAAATTTAGGTAAAGGAGTTGTTAATGTGAGATGGACATTAGTAATTTTAATTTTATATATACTACCTATAGTAATTCTATTTAAAAATAAGAAGGATTTTAAGAGAGCTAGTATATATGGAAGTATGTATATGGTAGTTGCCAGTGTTATAGTAATTAGTAACATATATATAAGTACATTAAATAAAATGGAGCATATTTTAGATAACAGGAAATTCGCGATTGATGAAAAGCATGAAGAATTATCAAAGCGTGAAGATGAAAAAATACATGAACAAAAAGAAATTTATATATCAAAAGAAACTATAAATATAGAGGCTAAAGAAGATTTAAATAAAGAAATACAGGAAAATAAAAAAAGTGATGAAGAAATTATAAAAGAGTTTAAAACGGATATATATGATATAGAAAGAAAAGCATTGATTCCAATGAGAGAATGTATGCCTGATATGAAAAAATTAGATTTAAGTTTAAAATCAATAAAAACTGCGAAAGATCATGTTTCTTATACTAAAGATATGTGTAATGAAGTTGTTAGTATATATGAAAACATGGAAGTTCCAAATCTTTCAAATAAAGAAGATACTGAAAAGCTGAAAACTTCAAAAATATGTGTACAAAAAGCATATATACTTAGAGGAAAAGCTATGGAATGTGCAGAAGACTTGATAGACAGTAAAAATCTTAAATATATAAGTGAAATAAAAGAATACTTACGATTATCAGATATAGAAATAGAAAAGTTTTTGGACATTATAAAAGAAATATAGATAAAATGTTTATCGTGAAACAAAAAAAGCTTGTATATATACAAGCTTTTTTGCATATATACATATAGTATACAGTAGTATTTTGATTTATATAATTGAATATGTTATAATGTCTTAACTGTATAATATAGAGGCAACATTTGGAGGTAGAGATGATTAAATTAAATATATGTATAGATATAGATGGAACAATAACTAACCCATATCATTTTATTCCGTATTTGAATGATATGTATAATAAACAAGTAAAAGAGGATGAATGTATAACACATAAGTTAGAAGAATTATATGAAGTAGAGCTAGATGATTTATTAAAGTCATTTCACTCAGATTTCATACATGCATATAGTGAAGCTGTAGTAGTGGAAGGTGCAAAAGAAATTATAAAAGAACTTTATGAAAATCATAATCTATATTTTGTAACAGCTAGAAGTGAGATACTTGAAAGTATTACTAAAACTTGGTTAAAAGATAATGAATTAGGTGATATAGATGTACACCTATTAGGTAGTGATTACAAAGTTAAAAAAGCTAGGGAATTAGAATGTAATATATTTATAGAAGATAATCCTACAAATGCAATCCAATTAGCTGAGGAAGGATTAACTGTACTATTAATAGAAAATAACTATAATAAAGATGTTATAAATGATAATATAATAAGAGTTAAAAATTGGAATGATATAAAAGAATTCATAATTAATATGAAATAAATATTAAAAATAGGGGGAGGTAAGTAATTGTTAGAAGTGAAACTAAAACAAAAAGAAGAAACCCTAAATATAAAAAGTAAAGATATAAGAGACATATTAGGTAAACGTGAAGATTTTACTAGCGTTCAAGATATATCTAATAATATAAAAGAAGATAAAGTTATGGCTTTTGATTGTCAATTAGATGATGGTATATTTTCAATAGATGAAATAAATGAATTGTTAGAAGAATTAGGTGAAGAGGCTAAGCTTGATGATATTCAAATTTTATTTGACGATGTAAGAGCGGTTGTAAAAGATATTACAGATGAGATAGAGTCAGATTTGAGAGAAATCTATAAAGATGATAGTATAAGATGTTTTTTTAACGTTTATAGTATAGATGATACATTTACTGATTTTAAATTAGTATTTGTAATAAGTTTTAAAGCGATAGGTATAGCATCATTAACTAGTTTAGCTGATATATTAGCTAAAAAACAATTAAATGGAGCATCTAAGTTTTATAGTTAAAAGTACTTAGTAGGGATGTCTTAAAAGTATATTTAAGATAGCCCTATTTTTACGATTAAGAAATTTATGATTAATAAATATGTGTAGATAACTTATGGAGTATAGGTATACCCATATATTGGAGAAAGTAAAAAATGACATTTTGAGCAACGGACGAAGTCGTTGGCGACAGGAGCGAAGCGACTTTTTTATGATGTAAAAAAGCATAAATTGTAATAAGGAAAAATTAAAAGTATAATAATACTTATATAAAGTATAAAAATAATTAAAAGAAAGGATGACAAATATGCCACAAATAAAAATAAGAGGAATAAATGAAAATGATATATGTAAGATAAGTGAAAACATGGTTGATAGATTAGTTGATGCAGTAAAATGCCCAAGAGATTATTTTGAAATTGAATGTATAAAATCAGTAGCTATAAGAGAAGGTAAAATAGCAGATGTATATCCTTTTGTAGAAGTTGCATGGTTTGATAGAGGACAAGAAGTACAAGACACTGTAGCAAAAATAATAACAGATAGTATAAGAGAAAACTTAAATGTGGAAAGCATGGACTTGGCATTTACAGTATTTGAAAAAGAAAAATACTATGAAAATGGAGAACACTTCTAAAAGGTAGGGATAATCTATGGCTAAAAAGCAACGTTTAGATAAAGTACTTTCAAACTTAGGTTATGGAAGTAGAGCAGAGATTAAGAGAGATTGCAAAAAAGGATTAGTTAGAGTTAACGGAAAAATTGAAAATAATCCAGGACTTCAAGTTGATACAGATAAAGATATTATTGTATTTGATGGAGAAACTATTGATTACAAAGAGTACGTATATATTATGTTAAACAAGCCAGATGGATATATATCTGCGACTTTTGATAAATATGATCCTATAGTACTTGATTTAATAGACTCAAAGTTTTTAGTATTTGAACCTTTTCCAGTTGGAAGATTAGATAAGGATACAGAAGGATTATTAGTATTAACAAATGATGGACAATTAGCACATAGGGTACTAGCTCCAAAGAGTCATGTGCCTAAAACTTATTATGCTAAGATAGATGGAGTTGTAACAGAAAAAGATATAGAAGCTTTTAAAGGTGGAGTAGTACTAGATGATGGATATGAAACTATGCCAGCAGAGCTTGTAATACTTGAAAGTGGAGAAATTTCAGAAATAGAACTTACAATACATGAAGGAAAATTCCATCAGGTTAAGAGAATGTTTGAAAGTGTAGATAAAAAAGTAACTTATTTAAAAAGAATATCTATGGGAGGATTAAAGTTAGATAATAATTTAGCTTTAGGTGAATATAGAGAACTAACAGAAGAAGAAATAAAGCTTATAGAACAAAGATAGTCTTAAATACGGAGGATAAAAGCGTGAAGAGAAGAGATATCATAGAATTTGAAATAGATAAAATGGAATTTGGAGGAAACTCTATAAGTCGTTTAGGAAAAAGAGATATACATATGAAAGGTGGAATAACAGGTCAAAAGGTAAGAGCATCAGTAAAGAAAGCTAGAAGTGCTAAGGCTGAAGTTAAGATGCTTGAACTATTAGAAAATTCACCTTTAGAAACAGAAACACCATGTAAACATTTTAACGTATGTGGTGGATGTAGTATGTTATCAGTTCCTTATGATAAGCAGGTTGAAATAAAAGAAAGACAAGTTATGGATTTATTTTTAGAACAAGATATATTTGGATTTAATTTTCAAGGTATAGAAAGAAGTCCTAAGCAAAAAGAATATAGAAACAAGATGGAGTATACATTTGGAGATGAAATGAAGGATGGTCCTTTAACATTAGGTCTTCATAAAAAAGGAAAACATATAGATATATTAACAGTAGATGGATGCTACTTAGTTGATAATGACTTTATAAAAGTGTTAACTTCTACAGTAGAATATTTTAATGATAAAAAAGTTCCTTACTATAGAAATATGAACCATAAGGGATATTTAAGAAACCTTGTAGTTAGAAAAGGTATAAATACAAATGAAATGATGGTAAACATTGTAACTTCGTCTCAAGAAGATTTTGATATGACAGAGTATAAAGAAATGTTATTATCATTAGGGTTAGAAGCAGAATTAGTAAGTATATTACACACTATAAATGATGGATTAGCAGACGCAGTTAACTGCGATGAGTTAATGGTTTTACATGGAAGAGATTATATACAAGAAGAGTTATTAGGTCTTAAGTTTAAAATATCTCCATTCTCATTCTTCCAAACAAACACTAAAGGAGCTGAAGAATTATATAAAATAGCTAGAGAGTTTGTTGGAGAGCACAATGATAAGGTTGTATTTGACTTATATAGTGGAACAGGTACAATAGGACAAGTTATGGCAGGTAAAGCTAAAAAGGTTTATGGAATAGAATTAATAGAAGAAGCTGTAGATGCAGCTAATAAAAATGCTAAGTTAAATGGACTAACTAACTGTGAATTTATAGCAGGAGATGTTGCTAAAACTGTAAATAAGTTAAAAGCTAAACCAGATATAATAATAGTTGACCCTCCAAGACCAGGAGTTCATAAAGATGCTATAAGAGATATTGCTAATTTTGATTCAAAAGAAATAGTTTATATATCTTGCAATCCTAAGACATTAGTTTTAGATTTAGTTGAGTTTAAGAAATATGGATATGAGGTAGAAAAAGTTAAGCTAATGGACATGTTCCCTAACACTCCTCATGTTGAAACAGTAGTTAAGATACAAAAGAAAAATTAATAATAAATTGAATTTATACAAAAAAGCTATCTCAATTAAGAGATAGCTTTTTATATATTAATTAAGCTTTGTTTATAGAACCGAATAATTCCATTTTTTCTTTAACTGTAGCTTTTATAGCTTCAAATCCTGGAGCTAAAACTTTACGAGGGTCGAAACCTTTACCTTGTAAGTCTTTTCCATCTTCTATATATTTACGAGTAGCAGCAGCGAAAGCTAATTGACACTCAGTATTAACATTTATTTTAGATACCCCTAAAGATATAGCCTTTTGTATCATTTCAGCAGGTATACCAGTTCCACCATGTAAAACTAATGGCATATCCCCTGTAGCGTTATTTATAGCTTCTAGAGCATCAAAGTTTAATCCTGCCCAATTTTCTGGATATTGACCATGTATATTACCTATACCAGCAGCTAACATATCAACACCTAAATCAGCTATTAATTTACACTCATTAGGGTCAGCAACTTCACCAGCACCAACAACACCATCTTCTTCTCCACCTATAGAACCTACTTCAGCTTCTACAGATATTCCTTTAGCATGAGCTATTTCTAAAACTTCTTTTGTCTTAGCTATATTTTCTTCTATAGAATAGTGAGAACCATCAAACATAACAGAAGAGAATCCTGCTTCTATTACTTTTAAAGCTCCTTCATAACTACCGTGGTCTAAGTGTAGAGCAACTGGAACAGTTATGTTTAATTCTTCTAACATACCATTAACCATACCAACTATAGTTTTATATCCTCCCATATACTTACCAGCACCTTCAGATACCCCTAATATAACTGGAGAATTGTTTTCCTGAGCTGTAAGTAATATCGCTTTAGTCCATTCTAAGTTATTTATGTTGAATTGACCAACAGCATACTTACCTTCTCTAGCTTTGTTTAACATTTCTTTAGCTGAAACTAACATATTAAAAACCTCCATAAGAAAATTAACTTTTAACAACATTGTTAAAAAGTTATGTATATATCTAATGCCTATTATACCCTAAAAAATGAAAAATGAAAATAAAATATTAAATTAGATTTAAAGTTAAACTAATTTTATAAAAAAATTTAAATATTCTTTAAAGTTTATAGTTAATACAAATAAACAGGTATACTAAAAGAAGGAAATATTGTATATTATATAAGGGAAAACAGTATTTAAGCAAACTCTCATACAATTTATAGCTAAGGAGGGAATATATGTACAGAATTATAAAAAGCTTTAATAATAATGTTATTTTATGTATTGAAGAAAGCAATAATAAAGAGTACATTTTGGTAGGAAGTGGAATTGGATTTAAAGCAACTGTTGATTCTATTTTTACAAAAGTAGATAAAATAGAAAAGATATTTGTTATAAATGAAGATAGATATAAAAATTTAGAGGAATTATATAATAACATTAATCCAAGTTTCATAGGTGTAGCTACGGAAAGTTTATCAGCATTAGATAGTAGCATACAATTAGATATAAACAATAAGTCACATATGGCATTACTAGATCACTTAGTATTTGCTATAGAAAGATATTATGATGATATATATTTAGAGAATCAATTTAAATCAGAATTAAAAGCTTTGTATGAATATGAATGGAACTTAGCTAAAAAAATAGTTGATTTTATAAACAATTCATTAGATATAAAACTTACGGAAGATGAAGTAGCTTTTGTTACTATGCATATAAATGGAATACTAAATAAAACTAAGGTTGTAGATAGTGCAAAGCAAGCCGTGATAATAAAAGAAGCAATAGATTTTTTAGAAAATGAACTAGATATAAACATAAGTAAAGATTCTATTTATTATAACAGACTTATAATACATTTAAGACTAGCTATAAATAGATCAATTAAAGGTATTTCAGAAGAAAATATGTTACTAGATCATATAAAAGAAAAATTACAAAAATCATATAATATATCAAAAATGTTATGTGATTATTTATATGATAATCATTCGATAGCTTTAAATGATAGTGAAATAGGATTTATAGCATTACACATAGATAGACTAATGTCTAAGACTAAAAAAATGTAGAAAAAAGTCGGGAAACTGTTTACAAGGAATAATTTACATGGTATACTAAAATCATAATTTAAACAAATGAGCGTGTTACTGGTAAAGCAGGCAAGAGCTAAGATATTTTATTTATAGGACTATTTTTATAGTACCTAAAAATATGAATATTTTAGCTCTTTTTTATTTATCATAGTAATAACGCACGTAATATTAACTAAATTTAATTTAATTACACATAATAAGTTAAATAAGGAGGAATTATAAGATGCTTCAATTTTTACAAAGAATCGGTAAAGCGATAATGCTTCCAATTGCTGCATTACCTGTTGCTGGTATATTACTAGGAGTAGGTGGGGCTTTACTTAATATAGCGGCATTAGATAATGCACCAGCTATATATCAACCACTTATAGGTTTTGTATCTATTCCAGCAGTTACTGTAATATTAAAAATAATGCAAGGAGTAGGAGATATAGTATTTGGAAATTTACCTCTACTATTTGCAGTAGGTACAGCAGTAGGACTTGCTAAAGAAGACAAAGGTACTTCTGCATTAGCTTCAGTATTTGGTTTCTTAATAATGAATAAAGTTATAAGTGTATTATTAGGATTAGGAGTTACTCAACTAGGTGTTATAACACCAGATAGCACTCCTGCTCAATATGCAACATATGTAACTACAACATTAGGAATATACACACTTAATATGTCTGTGTTTGGTGGTATTATAACAGGTATAGTTACAGCTACTTTACACAACAAATATTACAATATACAGTTACCACAAGTTATAGGATTCTTCTCAGGATCAAGATTTGTTCCTATAGTAGTATCTTTAGCAATGGCAGTTGTAGGTGGAATACTTGCATATGTATGGCCTTTTGTTCAAGATGGAATAGCATATATAGCACTAGGTGTTAATAATGCAGGAATAATAGGAACATTCTTCTTTGGATTAATAGAAAGAGCATTAATACCATTTGGATTACACCATGTATTCTATACACCATTCTGGTTCGGTTCTTTCGTAGATGGGCATGTTTTAATAGATGGAACTTGGCAAACTGTTCAAGGTGCAAACTATGCATACTTTGCACAATTAGGAAGTATGCAAGATATAGTTGGAGCTTCACCACAAACTATGTCAGAGATAGTTTCAGGAACTACAAGATTTATGGCTGGTAAATTCCCATTCATGATGTTTGGATTACCTGCAGCAGCATTAGCTATGTATCATACAGCTGCTCCAAGTAAGAAAAAGGTTGTAGGAAGTTTATTACTATCAGCAGCAGTTACATCTTTCTTAACTGGTATAACTGAGCCGTTAGAATTTACATTCTTATTCGTAGCACCAGTATTATATGCAGTACACTGTGTACTTGCAGGTTTATCATTCTTATTAATGGATTTACTAAATGTATTCATAGGAATGACATTCTCAGGAGGATTTATAGACTTCTCATTATTTGGTATACTTCCAGCAGGAGCAGGAGTACCAACTAACTGGTTAAAAGCTGTAATGGTTGGACTTGTATATGCAGTAGTTTACTACTTCTTATTTAAGTTCTTAATACTTAAGTTTAACTTAAAAACTCCAGGTAGAGATGAAAATGAAGAAGAAACTAAATTATATACAAAAGCTGACTACCAAGCAGGTAAAGGTAAATCAGCAAATAGTGAAATAGAAGAAAATGCACCATATGTATTAGCTGCATTAGGTGGAGAAGAAAATATAGTTTCAGTAGATGCATGTATAACTAGATTAAGAGTAGAAGTTAAAGACACATCTAAAGTGGATAAAGATAAATTCAAAGCTTTAGGTGCAGTTGGAGTAATGGAAGTTGGAAAAGGAATACAAGTTATATATGGAGCAAAAGCTGATGCATATAAACAACAAATAAATAAAATCTTAGGAAGATAGATTTAAAAAGCCTTAAAGTAATATTACTTTAAGGCTTTTTTTCATATAATGAATCAAATAAAGTTAAATTTTCTTTTTATGGATTAATATGAATATATTTCTATTAAATATATATAATAATTTCTTAATTATAGTAAGAAAATATTATATATATGATGTTAGGAGGAATATGTGATATGATTCGTAAAAAAAGAAATATATATACGTTATATATTGCATGTGTACTGATTGGTATAACTTATATAAATTATATATACAATGATGATATTTTTATAGATAATATAAAAACGCATATAATTAATGGTTTTAAAAATATAAAAATAAATAATGAAAAGAGTGATATAGATTATAAAGGAATTAAATTTTCTATAAATATGCCTGTAATAAATTATGAAGATACTAGTGTAGAACGATATATAAATACATATATAAGAAGAAATATAAATCAATTTGTAAATTTGAAGAAACAAGAAAAAGATATATCTAAAAATAATTACTCAGATATATCTATAAACTATCATATGGTATTTGAAGATAAAAATATTTTAAATATTATAATATACAAGGATATGTATATAAATGATAAAAAGTATGAAAGAATTAAGGATAGTTATATATTTGATTTGAAAACTGGACAAAGAATATATTTAGATAATTTTTTGAAAAATAATGAGGATTATAAATATATATTAGAAAATTATATTTTGAATAAGATAGATAGAGATGGTTTGGATATAGAAAAAGAAAAAATAAATATAAATAAATATACTAATTACTATATAACTGATGAAGGCATAGGAGTTTATTTCAATCCATATCAAATTAGTGATAGAAAAGAGATATATGAATTTAAAATACCAGTGACTGCATTTAAGAAAAAAATTAAAGAAGTAGATACTACTCCTATAGTAGCGCATATAGATTTACAAACTATAACGAATGATACAAAATATATAAATAGTATAGTTAACATACCTATAATTATAACTGAAAATAAAGATATAGAAAAATCCATAAATAATATGATAAAAAATGATATAATGAGCGCTTATAATAAAGTTGAACAAGATGCAAAAGCATATTTGAAAAATACTCCTGAAGGATATGAGAATCCATATATATATAATGTAGATTTCAAAGTTAAAAAAAATAGTGATAATATGTTAAGTATTTTAGTTAGTTATTATCAATATAGTGGTGGAGCTCATGGGTTTTATGAAAATGAATCATATAATATATTTATGGAAAATGGAAAAAATTTAAAACTAAAAGATTTATTTAAAGAAAATATAGATTACAAAAAAGTTATAAACGACATAATACTAAAGCAAATAAAAGAAAATAAAGAAGATATGTATAGTTTTAAAGAAATATCTGATAATCAAAAATTTTTTATAGAAGATAATAAGTTGGTTATATATTATGATTTGTATGAAATAGCACCTTTTGTAGCTGGTATTCCGGAATTTAAAATAGATATAAATGAAATTAGCCATATAGTAAATTCAAAGTATATAGACATATTTAAATAGTGTAGTAAATCTTACTACACTATTTAAATATTTATTAAATTGTAGGATTTAAAGAAGCTATTTTAGTAACTGCTACATAAACTCTAGATATTTCATACCAAGTTTTAAAATCCACTATGCCAGACTCAGGAAGACCAAATATTTTTTGAAATTCCTTTACAGAGTTAGCGGTAGCTTCATTATATATACCATCTTCTTTAACTTTAGGAATCGCAGGATAAGCTTTTGATATAGCGTTTAATTGGTTCTGAATAGTTCTAACATCTTTTCCTTTTGAGCCAGTTTGAAGAATTTCACCAGGAAAAGAAACAGGTACACCGCTCACAATAGGTGCTTTTTCAAAAACCACATTTTCTCCATAGAAAGATCGAATTATTTCTTCATAACTAAGGCCTTGATCACCTAAATTCTTACTTCCCCATTGAGTCATTTGTCCAGGGCATTGAGTTTTTACACCATCACAGTATTGAGCTAAAAGTGGTTGCCTAGCAGTAGGGGGTCTTTTTATAAAAGTATTAAATACTTCATCTACAGATATACTTATAGTATCGAATATATTTCTTTCATGTATATATTTATGATCAAATACAGTAGTTGAGGTTATTGTAAAACTATAACCTTTACTTCTATACCACTCAGTAAATACTCTATTTAAAGTGAATGATATTATAGCTATAACATTTGCTAATATAGTTTCTTTAGGCCATGTTGAGTAAATTTCAGAGGAAGCAACATTTTTTATATAGTCCTTAAAATACACCCAATAATCTTTTGCGCCTTTATTTTCAGGGAGTCCATCATGAACAACCACAAACTCTGGAACTACAGGATTATCTAAAACAACAAATCCAGTTGGAGGAGGTATAGGTTTTAAGTCACTTTCTGGAATTTTGGGAGGATATGTTCCCCATAAAGTATGTTCTCCTATATCTATTACAACTTCATTTTGTCTAGAATAAGAACGTCTGCCTCTTTTCTTAGGAAACATCAAAATGTTCTGCTGAGCTAGAACTGTTGCTAAAATTTGAGTTCCATTTATTAAAATTGTCTCGTATCCATCTTTTATAACTTCAACAACATACTGGCTGTAAGGTCGTACATCGCTAGGTTGTTGAGAATAAATTAAATCTGGAGCTTCTAAATTTAAACCTACCACTTGACCAGAGATATTAGTTTTTAAATTTTGATAAATAGTTTTAGAAACTTTGTTATCAGATCCAACTGAATAGATATTAACGGTAGCATCTACAATTGGATAATTATTTGTTGAATCTACTACGCTAACAGTTAGAAACCCATCTTGCATAAAAAAACTCCTTTCTTATAAAAATGGTGCTATCAATACATAGTATGAAGAATAAGATTATTTTGTTAAGATATTTGGAAATAATATAATAAAGAAAATAATTAAACAGAAAGGTAATGGATAAATGAGATTAGATTTATTAATTATATCTATATCGCCAAGTATAGCTTTTTTAATATGGATATATCTTAAAGATAAATATGAAAAGGAACCTATAAGATATTTAATAAATTTATTTATTTTAGGAACATTAGTAAGTATACCGGCTATAGCGATAGAAGATATATTAATGAAAGTAGATATTTCTAATAAGTATTTAAATATAGCTTATATTGCATTTATAGTTGCAGCATTTACAGAAGAAATATTAAAAGCTAGTATTTTAATAGCCTACTGTCTGAAAAGTAAATATTATACAGAAAAGCTAGATGGAATTGTATATAGCATATTTATAACATTGGGATTTGCTACAATTGAAAATATTATATATATTTTTTATGAAGTATATTTAAACATATTTGAAATTGGATTAACTAGAGCTATAATCTCTATACCTGCTCATATTATGTTTGCAATAACTATGGGATATTATTTATCTATGTATAAGTTCAATCAAGAAGAGAATAGATATAAATATATATTAAAAATGATATTGATTCCTATATTTTTACATGGAGTTTTTGATTTTATATTAATGATTAAAACTAGAGGGGCTACTGTAGTATTTATTATTTACTTAGTATATTTATGGAAAATAAGTTTAGATAAATTAGACCAATATACTGATTACGCTAGAAAAAGATTTATTAGATTAAGAAAAAGGAAAAAATAAATTGGCAGGAGTGATTATATGAGTTATATAAATAAAAGTCAGGAATTAGTTATATGTAAATTTTTACAACGTTACGATTATGACGGAGTTTTAGATATATTAATAGAGGCAGGAATAGAAAGTGGAGATTTATATAAGTTATTAAAATCGTGTAAGTATGCTACTAATTTTGATTTTAAAACTTCATTAAAGATTATCAAAGAATTAAGCGAATCTATGTTAGAAAGAAAAGAAATAAAAAACCTCATAACAAATTTAGAAAACCTAAATAATGGAGATCCAGAAGATATACTGTCTGAGCTAATTGAAAATATAAAAATTCAAATAGTTAATGAAGAATATATAGATTTTTTAGGAAGATTATATAGATTAAAAGAAGCTTTATTTAAATATATATTTGTAAATAGCAAAGAAGATAAAAAATATAAAGTATCAATGCATGGGCATATGGTATCTAAGAAAAATATACTATATACACTTAAAAAGAAGTATAATATATATAATGGTAATTTAATACATGGTGTAACTCAATATATAAAGAGATATTTAAAGAAAACTAAAAGAATGGACAAGGTTTTAGAAATACTAAATGGAGAAAGACTTGAAAATTTAATAAAATTAAGAAATGAAAGCCCGGTAGGACATGGGTTTAGAGGTGTAAGTAAAGAAGATATAGAAGATATTTACGGAAGCCCAATGGAAGTTGTTCATGATTTAATAAAAGCTTGTGAGCTTCTAGACTTAGGAGTTAATACTAAGAAGTATGAACATATAAATGATATAATCATAGAGCTTTTATCTAGATATGTAGAATATGGAGGAGATGATGAATTTGAGCAAAAACATTAAAAAGGAAATGATAGAGTGGGCTAAGATAATAGTTACATCACTAGTTATAGCACTTGTTATAACTCACTTTGTGAGACCAACATTAGTACAAGGGTCATCTATGTATCCTACTTTAGAAGAAAAAGATTATTTAATAATAAATAGAGTTGCATACAATCATAAAGAACCTAAAAGAGGAGATATAATAGTTTTTAAGACTGATTTACTACAACCTAATGGAAAAGAAAAAGATTTGGTAAAGAGAGTTATAGCGCTTCCTGGAGATCATATAAAGATAACTGATGATAAAGTATATTTAAATGGAAAGCTTCAAGATGAGAAATACGTACATGGTGAAAAAACAGAAGGTGATATAGATATGGTTATTCCTGAGGGTTATGTATTTGCCATGGGAGATAACAGAGAAAATAGTATGGATAGTAGGGATTCAGAGGTAGGAATAGTAAATGAAAATGATATAATGGGAAAAGTTATGGTTAGATTATATCCATTTAATAAGATAGGAAAAGTTTCGTAGAGGTATAAATATGAAAATTGGAATATCTGCATTAACCCATGAATTGGAAGAAGCTATTTTAATCTGTAAAAACAATGACTTAATAAAACATATAGAAATTGGTATTGATAATTTATATGAATGTAATAAAATAATGAAATTTTCTAATGAATTTTTAAAATATGATATAAGTATAGGTATTCACTTACCTATGGAACTTAACACATGTGAAAATATAGAATACATAAGAAAATCATGGGCTTCATTCATAGAAAATATGGATCAAAGCCTGACTTGCATTGATATAAAGTATTTTAATATGCATGTAGGATATGTAATGAAAAATAGATTTGAAAATAACAAAAAAAAGTATTTGGATAATACTATAAATTTCATACAAACACTAGAATGTAGTAAGGCTATATTTATAGAGAATACGTATACAAAAGGTGGAGATCTATGTAATATAGGAACAATGCCAGATGAGTTTGAATATATATTTAGTAATACAAATAAAGTGAAATTTTGTTATGACACAGGACATGAGTTAATAAGTAAAGGTGATTTTGTTTCAAAATTAAGAAATAATATTGGTATAGTGCATCTAAGTGATAATGATGGGAAAGAAGATTCTCACATAGGAATAGGTAATGGAAAAATAGAATTAAATAAGATAGAAGAAATATTAAATTTAAATCCTAATTTTATAATATTAGAAGTGGGGTATAAATATATAAATGAATCTATCGAAATATTAGAACGATTTATGTAAAATAAATCGTTCTAAATTTATAAACATAAAAGTTATAATGCAGGAGGATGCTTGATGTATAATGTAAAAGTTAAAAACAGGTCATATGAATATAAAAAAGAAGTTACTTTAGAGAATATAGCTAAAGATTTAAATGAAAATTATAAAGGAATAATAACTTTAGGAAAAATAAATAATAAATTAAAAGATTTAAGTACAAAAATAGACAAAGATTGTGAGATTGAATTTATAGATACTACAAATGCTGATGGAATGAGAGTTTATACTCGAACACTAGCTTTAATTTTTATAAAAGCATGTGAAGAAATATATCCTCAGTATGATGTAACGATAGAACACTCGTTATCTAATGGACTGTACTGTGAATTTGCTGGGCGAAAAAAAGAATTCACTGATACTGAAGTTGATGAAATAAAATCTAAGATTAAGGATATTATAGATAAAAACTTAGAAATAGAAAAGATAGTTACAAACAAAGAAAATGGAATAAGAATTTTTAATGAAAATAATAGGACTATAAAAGCTGAATTATTAAAGTATAAAGAATATGATGATGTAAAGATATATAAATGTGAAAATCATATAAATCACTTTTATGGATATATGTTGCCATCTACAGGATGTGTAACTGTTTTTGATATTAAGAAATGGCAATCAGGAGTAGTTATATTAGGACCTAGTAAGTTTGATAAAAATACAGTACAAGAATTTATACCGCAACCAAAACTATCTAATATATATAAAGAGTCGGAAACTTGGTCAGAACTTATAGGAGTAGATAAAGTTATAAGTCTTAATAAAGCTATAACAGATGGAAAATATGGTGAAATAATTAGTATAGTAGAAGCATTACATGAAAAAAAAATATCTCAAATAGCAGATATGATAAAGGATAATAATAAGAGAGTAATATTAATAGCCGCACCATCTTCATCTGGAAAAACTAGTTTTGCACATAGACTATCTATACAACTTAAAGTTGATAATCTAAACCCAGTGCCAATATCTTTAGATGATTATTTTGTTGATAGAGAAGATACTCCTTTAGATGAGTTTGGAAATTATGACTTTGAATCTATATATGCTATAGATTTAGAACTATTTAATAGTGATTTAGAAAAATTACTTAATGGAGAAGAAATAAAACTTCCTAAGTTTAACTTTAAAACAGGAAAAAGAGAGTTTAGTGGAAAGACTTTAAAGATAGATAAAGATCAACCTATTATACTAGAAGGTATACATGCTTTAAATCCAATGTTAACTAAAAGTATCGATGATAAAGATAAATTTAAGATATATATAAGTGTTCTTACTCAAATAAACTTAGATAATCATAATAGAATACCTACTACTGATTTAAGATTAATTAGAAGGATGGTAAGAGATTATAATTTTAGAGGGTATAGTGCTGAAAAGACTATATTAAACTGGGGGTCTGTGAGAAGAGGAGAAGAAAAAAATATATTCCCTTATCAAGAAGAAGCAGATATAATGTTTAACTCAGCGTGTTTATATGAATTAGCGGTGCTTAAAAAATATGCAAAGCCTTTATTAGAAGAAATAAAAGAAGATAACGAGGCGTTTATAGAAGCTAATAGAATTCTTAAATTTTTACAATATTTTGTGGCATTAGATGATGAGTTAGATATACCACCAACATCTATAATTAGAGAGTTTATAGGTGGAAGTAGAATTGTAGATTAAGGTTGAAATCCTGGGAAGTTGACATACCCCCAGGATTTTTTGTATTATATTTATTACAGCAATATATCGTATAACATAAATAAGGAGGAATGCGTATGGAAAACGTATTAGAACAAATACTTGAAGACAATAGAAAATATACTAACTATGGACATGTGGCAAGTTACATACCAGAATTAAAGAAAGCTAGACAGGATGACTTAGGAATATGTATGATAGATATGAATAATGTTGTTCATAAAGCTGGGAATTATGATAAAAAATTCACTATACAAAGTATATCAAAGCCCATAGTGCTAGCTTTAGTTCTTAGTGAAAATGATTGGGAATATGTATTCTCTAAGGTGGGAATGGAGCCTAGTGGAGATCCGTTTAACTCGATAATGAAATTAGAAACTAATAATACAAAAAAACCGTGCAATCCAATGATAAATGCAGGAGCAATAGTTACAACTTCTATGATAAAGGGTAAAGACCTTAAAGAAAAAGAAGAAAAAATGTTGAATTTCTTTAGGAAGTTAGCTAAAAATGATAATTTACAAATAAATTATGATGTATATGAATCGGAAAAAGCTACAGGCGATAGAAATAGAGCAATGGCATATTTATTAAAGAATGATGGATTTATAGAAGGTGATGTAGAGGAAGTATTAGACTTGTACTTTAAACAATGTTCTATAGAAATAGATTGTATAGACTTAGCTAGAATGGGTGTTAATTTAGCATCATATGGATTAGATATAGAAACGGGAGAAAGACTTATAGATGAAAGAATATCTAGAATAGTTAAAACATTTATGGTAACTTGTGGAATGTATGATGCATCAGGTGAATTTGCAATAAAAGTAGGTATTCCTGCAAAATCAGGAGTTGGTGGAGGTATAATGGCATCTGTACCTAAAAAGATGGGAATAGGTATATATGGACCTGCGCTTGATAAAAAAGGCAATAGTATAGCTGGTATAAAAATATTACAAAACTTGAGTGAAAAATATAAAATAAATATATTCTAAAATAGAGAATTTTTTGACAATTACCACCTAATAATATATAATTATTTATATAATTAAATATTTTTATGGGTGGTGGGGGAATGAAAGAAGTATTAGTACTAAGAGATTTAGAGTGTATAAAAGCTATAGCACATCCAAGGAGAATAGATATATTAAATGCATTCAAGGCAACTCCATTATCAGCAAAGCAATTGTCCCAATTATTAGATGAACCTCATGCAAAAATAAACTATCATATAAAAACTTTATATAAAGTAGGAGTTTTAGACTTAGTAGAAGAAAAAGTAAAGTCTGGAATAGTGGAGAAATATTATTACCCTAGAGCAAAACATATTGTAATAGGTAAAAAAGCTTTGAATTTTAATAATGACTTAGAAAGTACAGATATTGGGGATATATGTATATCAAAGTTTGAAAATATGAGTGATTCTTTTTATGATGCTATTGAAAGAAATACACTAGATGATGAAAATATAACTAATTATAATCAAATAACTTTAAGTAAAGATGAAATTAAAGAATTATTGGAGACGGTAGATTCGAAGATAAATGATATTATTTTAAATAGAAAAAATGACGAATCGGACACGAAATATGATTTATCTTTAATAACAATACCATCAGAAGTAAAATGTAGAGCATAAAGTATCAACAAAATTGTTGATACTTATTTTTTTGGGTATATTAAAATAATAGACAAAACGAATTTAGGAGGAAATTTAGTGATAGTAATAGGACCGCATATATCGATATCAAAAGGATTTGCAAAAGCTGCACAAACAGCTGTAGATATAGGTGCAAATACATTTCAATTTTTTAGCAGGAATCCTAGAGGAGGGAATGCTAAAGCATTTGATGAAAAAGATATAATGAAATTTCAAAAAATAAGAACAGAAAATAATTTTGGACCAATTTTAGCACATGCTCCATATACTATGAATTTAGCAGGTGCTAAAGAAGAAGTATATGAATTTGGAAGAATGGTTATAAAGGAAGACATTAAAAGAATGGATTCTATAGGAATTGAATATATGTGTTTTCACCCCGGTAGCCACGTTGGTTCTGGTGTGGAAACAGGGATAGAAAAAATCGCAGCTGCATTAAATGAAGCAATAACAGGAAATGAAAATATAACTGTGTTATTAGAGACTATGTCAGGGAAAGGAACTGAAATAGGAATTAATTTTGAACAAATAAAAGAAATAATGGATAAAGTAGATCATAATGAAAAATTAGGAGTATGTTTAGATACATGTCATATATTTTCAGCAGGATATGACATTGTAAACGATTTAGATAATGTAATAGATGAATTTGATAGAATTATAGGGTTAGATAAATTAAAGGCTGTTCACCTTAATGATAGTATGATGCCTTTTGGAGCTAAAAAAGATAGACATGCATGTATAGGTGAAGGTGAAATAGGAATGGATGCAATTATAAGGTTTATGACTCATCCTAAGTTAAAACACTTACCATTTTTCTTAGAAACACCACTAGAAGATGAAGGTCATAAGAGAGAAATAAAAATGATAAAAGATATTGTAAAACAAATACAATAAGTTAATATATAATATAATAAAAATAAAGACGATATATTTATATCGTCTTTATTTTTAAGTAATATATAATTTTAGAAAGGGGATAGAGTTATATGAGAAATTTAGGTAAAACAAATATGGAGATTAGTAGAGTTGGATTTGGGGGAATACCAATACAAAGAATTAGTCAGGAAGAAACTAATATAGTTATAGATGAACTAGTAAAACAAGGTATAAATTTTATTGATTCAGCAAGGGGATATACTATAAGTGAGGAGTATATAGGAAATGCTATCTATGGAAAGCGAGATAAATTTATTTTAGCTACAAAAAGTATGTCTAGAAAATATGAGGATATGATAAATGATGTAGAAATAAGTCTTAAAAATTTAAAAACTGAATATATAGACTTATATCAATTACATAATGTAAAAATAAATGAATATGATAATATATTTAATGATAATATGGCATATAATGCTCTTTTAGATTGTAAGAAACAAGGGAAAATAAAGCATATAGGGATAACAAGCCATAATGTAGATGTTATAAAAAAAGCTGTTCATAGTGGTAAATTTGACACAATACAATTTCCATACAATATAGTTGAAGATCAAGCTGATGAAATATTTAAAGAGGCAAATAAAAAGAATATAGGAGTAATAGTTATGAAGCCATTAGCTGGTGGAGCTATAGACAATGCAAAATTAGCTATAAAATATATATTATCTAAAGAATATGTAGATGTTGTTATACCTGGTATGGATAGTGCAGAACAAGTAATAGAAAATGTATCAGCATTAAATGATATAAATCTTAGCCAAGAAGATATAAAAGATATAGAAGAAATAAGAAAAAGATTAGGGAATAGATTTTGTAGAAGATGCGAATATTGTATGCCATGTCCTATAGGAATAAATATACCTATGAACTTTTTAATGGAAGGGTATTATACTAGATATAATTTAAAAGAGTGGGCAATAGATAGATACAAGACTTTTGATAAAAAAGCATCAGATTGCATAGGATGTGGAAAGTGTGAAGAAAAATGTCCATATGATTTACCTATTAGAGATATGTTAAAAGAGGTGGCTTGCAGACTAAAATAGACATTTAAAGAGGCTGTCTATCATTAAGGCAGCCTCTTATCTATAATTTTGAAATATGATAATCAACTTTATACTCGGATAAAGGATAGAGTTCGATTTCAACTCTAGGATTTTCTTTATCTATAAAGTCAAATAAAAGTACAGGTTTTAACTGTTTATCATTTTTTATAATACCGCTTTTTTCTATACCATCACAAATACTTTTAGGATAGTTGTGTAAATCTCCCATTTTTTTATTAGGAAAATATAGTTTCATAACAGTAATTAGGTCTTCCTCGATGCAGGGTCCTTCGTATTGAGTATTTATATATCCAGCAATCATATTTTCATATGCTAAGTACTTAGAGTGTTTACCTTTAGAAGGCATCCATGATTGACCATGAACATTGTGTAATTTAAAATTAGATTTACTGATGGGTCTTCCTGGAATTACTAATTTTATCAAATATATCACCATCCTTTATACTTTAGTTATTATAAAGGGAAAATTAAATTAATGAAAGGGAAAAATATGAACACAAATAGTTTAAAAGAATTTTGTAAAAGTATAGGCGTTGATACTGTAGGAGTTGCAGGAATAGGTCCTTACTATGATTTAGAAAAAATTATAAAAAAAAGAATAGATAAAGATTATATTACTGGGATGGAAGAAACTGTTATAGAAAAACGTATAAATCCAAAAGTTACTATGGAAAATGTAGAATCTATCATAGTGTGTGCATTTCCGTATTACACTGAAGATAATAATAAATCTAATATATCAAAGTATTGTTATGGTAAAGATTACCATATAGTAGTAAAAGAAAAATTAGAAGAGATAGCTAAATATATAAGTGATAAAACTGAAGGATTTGAATATATGGTTTTTGTGGATAATGGACCTTTAGTAGATAGATATTTAGCAAGTATATCAGGTATTGGGTATTATGGCATAAATAATAATATAATAACTGATAAATATGGGTCATATGTGTTTATAGGTTATATATTGAATAATTATAAATTTGAAGTAGATGATAAAAATGAAAAAAAATGTATTAACTGTGGAAAGTGCATAGATAGTTGCCCTGGAGGAGCTATACTTGGGAGTTTTGAATTTAATCCTAAGAAGTGTTTATCTTATATAACACAGAAGAAAGAAGAGTTAGATGAAGAAGAAATAAACATATTAAACAAGAGTAATAAAGTATTTGGTTGTGATATATGTCAAGATATATGTCCTCACAATAAAAATATATCTAAAACTAATATAAAAGAATTTTATGAAAATCTTATGTATAGTTTAGATGAAGATGAAATATTAAATATATCTAACAAGGAGTTTAAAAGAAGATATAAGGAAAAAGCTTTTAGTTGGAGAGGGAAAAAAATAATACAAAGAAATATGGAGATTTTAAAAAAATAAAACTTTTAACTAATTATAGTTAGAAGTTTTTTATTTTTTACTTAACATTTAATATTCAAGAAACATATTATATAAAAAGGGAATGAAAGGGGGATGGATATGAGTAGATATTCTAACACTTCTGAATTAAAGGGCTTAAATGGGATCATAGGCCAAGAAAATGCAATAAAGGCTATGGAACTTGGATTAAGGATAAACAACCCTGCTTATAACATATTTGTAGCTGGAGACAGCGGAACTGGAAAATCAACTTATGTACTTAATGCTTTAAAAGATTATGCGAAAGAAAAGAATGATCATAAAGATTGGTGTTATGTATATAATTTTGAAAATAGTAGAGAGCCAATTGCTATAGCATTAGATAGAGGAATGGGCAAACTATTCAAAAAAGATATGGAAAAATTAATTGAAAATTTACTAGATGAATTAAGAGATGCATTTGAAAGTGAAGACTTTGAACTTAATAAAAATGAACTATTAGATGATTATGAGATAGAAAAAGACGCATTGCTTCAAAAGATTAAAAAATATGGGGAAGAAAAAGGGTTCAAATTAAAAAGTAGCAAAGTTGGAATGATATTTATGCCTGAAGATGAAGATGTAGATACATCTTCAGAAGAATTTTACAAAGTAAAAAAAGAATTAGAAAATATGGCTATACAAGTAGCTTATAAAATAAAAGATATAGAAGATGAAGCAAAAGATGCACTTTTAGATTTGGAGTATGAAGTTGGAAAATATGTAGTGGATCCTCATATAGATAATCTTTTAGAGAAGTATGGTGAATTTGAGAAAGTAAAAACATATTTAGAAAATGTAAAAAATGACATATTAGAGTATGTATATTTGTTTTATATGGATGAAGAAGATTTAAAAGAAAAGTATGACAAAGATCATTTCTCTAGATATAAAGTTAATTTATTAGTTGATAATGGAGCTGATAAGTCTACTGCTCCTGTAATTATAGAAATAAATCCTAGTCCAGGAAATTTATTTGGTAAAGCAGAATACGAATATTATAATGGAACTATAAAAACTGATTTTACAAAATTACTACCTGGAGCTGTTCATAAAGCTAATGGCGGTTATTTAATTTTATACGTAGATCAATTATTACGATATAATTTATCCTGGGATATATTAAAAAAGACAATACAACAAGGAGAAATAACATTAGATACACAAACGGCTATAAAACCAGAAAAAATACCTGTTAATATTAAAGTGATTTTAATAGGAAGTAACTATATGTATAATTTGATGTACCATTATGATGCTGAGTTTAATAAATACTTTAAGATATTTGTAGACTTTGATAATGAAATGAAAAAGGATAGTTCTAATGAAGATAGAGTAGCCGAGTTTATATCATCTTATTGCAATAAGAATAAATTAAAGCATTTTACTTATGAAGGAGTACAAGAAATCATAAGGTATAGTACTAGAATAACTGGAGATAGAGATAAATTATCTACTAAATTTAATAAAATAGTAGAGATTTTAGTAGAAGGAGATGCGTACGCAGATATAAGGGGTTCTAATTTTGTTGATAAGGAAGATGTATTAAAGGCTATAAGAGAAAGAAGAGAAAGATTTAGTAAGATAGAAAAGAAAATGGATGAATCTTTAGAAAAAGGGTTTACATTAATATCAACTAGTGGATTTAAAGTTGGAGTAATAAATGGGTTATCTGTTCTTAATATGGGCGAATATTCATTTGGGAGACCATCTAGAATAACAGTTACTACTGGACCAGGTAGTAATGGAATTGTAAATATAGAAAGAGAAGTTGAAATGAGTGGTCCTATTCATAGTAAGGGCGTTTTGATTTTAAGTGGATTTTTACTAGAAAATTTAGCTCAAGAATTTCCATTGTCACTTAATGCTAATATTTGTTTTGAACAAAATTATGGAGGTGTAGATGGAGATAGTGCATCGGGAGCTGAACTATACGCATTATTATCATCTTTAAGTGATATACCTATAAAACAAAATATTGGAGTTACAGGGTCTATAAATCAAAAAGGAGATATACAAGTAGTAGGCGGAGTAACGGAAAAAGTAGAAGGTTTTTACTTTGCCTGTAAAAAGAAAGGTTTAGATGGAACTCAGGGAGTTATACTACCTAAAAATAATTTGAGAAATTTAGTTTTAATTGAAGAAGTAAATGAAGCAATAAAAAATGGAAAGTTTCATATATATCCGGTAAATAGAATAGAAGAAGCTGTAGAAATATTAACTGAAAAAACTTTTGATGAAGTTAAGGAATTAGCTATGAAAAAATTAAAAAAATTCAATGATATAAATAATGATTAGTAAAAAAGATTGTATCTATTATAGATACAATCTTTTTCAATTAATAGAAAAAATTACATATATATAATTAAACTTATATATATATAAAGTTATATTTTGATAAATAATATAAATAAGTACAACCTTTTAAGATTTGCTTATATAAATGTTTAAAGTATACGTAAAATTGTTATATATTAGTATATGATGAATATGATAGGGGGAATAAAGATGGCTAAAGCCAAGAAAAAAAATCGACAAAATATAAAGGAAATATTAGATATACTAGAACAAACTTATCCAGATGCTAAATGTGAATTGAATCACACTACAGCGTTTGAGTTATTAATTGCAACTATATTATCAGCACAATGTACAGATGTTAGGGTAAATAAAGTTACTGAAGAATTGTTCAAGAAATACAATACAGCTGAAGCATTTGCAAAACTAAGTACAGATGAAATAGGAGAAGAAATAAAGAGTTGTGGGCTTTATAAAAGTAAAGCTCAAAAAATAAAAGAAACATCTGTTATATTATGTTCTGAATATGGAGGAGAAGTACCTAGTACGATGGAGGAATTAACAAAATTACCAGGAGTGGGTAGAAAAACTGCTAATGTAGTTTTAAGTAATGCTTTTGGAGTTGACGCAATAGCAGTTGATACTCATGTTTTTAGAGTATCTAATAGAATTGGATTTGTAAAAACTGACACTCCTGAAAAAACAGAATTTGAACTTATGAAAGTTTTGCCTAAAAAAAGATGGTCTCAAGCTCATCATTTAATAATATTTCATGGTAGAAGAATGTGTAAAGCGAGAAAACCAGACTGTGCAATATGTCCACTGATTAAGTATTGTGATTACTATCAAGAAGGGAATGACTAACTTTGAAAAGACACGGATTATATTTTCTAATAATAGTTATATTAATTTGTTTTGGATTAATTGGTAAATCTTATGCGCTAGGCAAAGATGATCGAATATACAAAAATATATATATTGAAAATATTGATGTGTCGGGATTAACTAAAGAAGAAGCTATAAATAAAATAGAAAAACATATTTATGGAGAAGGTAAAATTACATTAAAGTATAAAGATAAAACTTATAACTTAAACTTAAGAAATATAAACCTTAACTATAATATAAATAGTATTGTAGGTGAAGCGCTAAAATTAGATAAAAACTCAAATTTAATTGATAATATTAAAAGTAAATTAAAGTTAAGTTTTGGTGAGAAATTTAATTTTATATTAAAGGTTAGTTATGATAAAGAAAAACTAAATTCATATATAGATGATATATCTAAAAATATAAATACAAATCCAATCAACGCATCCATTAGTGTTAATAAAGATACAAATGAATTTAGTGTAAGTAAAGAAAAAATAGGAATTTATGTAGATAAAGATAAATTGATTCGTATTATTGATAATAAAATAAATATAAGAGATTATTCTGATGAAAATATACCTATTTATAATATAGAACCTAAATACACTTTTAAAAAACTTAGTAAGATTAATTCTGTACTAGGTATTTATGAAACTAAGTTTAATCCTAAAAATTATAATCGAGTGGATAATATTAGATTAGCAGCAGATAAAATTAACAATACAATTATAGACTCAAAAGAAAAATTTTCGTTTAACAAAATTATAGGCGATAGAAGTTTGAAACAAGGATTTAAAGAAGCTCCAGTTATAATAAATGGAGAAATGAAAGAAGGTTTAGGTGGAGGGGTTTGTCAAGTTTCTAGTACTGTATATAACGCTGCATTATATTCTGGTTTAGAAATTGTACAAGTTAAAAATCATAGCATTCCAAGTGGATATATAGATAAGGGAAGAGATGCAACTGTATCTTATGGGAGTATAGATTTGGTTTTTAGAAATAATTATAATCATCCTATATTAATAAAACATTTTATAGAAGAAAATAAATTAATTTCTATTATATATGGAAATGATAAAGATAAAAGAAATATAGGTATAGAAACAGAACTAGTAGAAGTTATACCTAAGCGTATTATTATAAAAAATAGTGAAGATTTAATGTTAGGGAAAAGAAAGATAGAAGATAAAGGTAGAGATGGATATAAGGTAAATACTTATAGGGTATATAAAAATAATGAAATTGTAGAAAGAAAAGAACTTATAAATGAAAGCTATTATCCACCTAAAGAAAAGATACTTTTAATAGGCATTGATAAGAAAGAAATTAAATAAAGTTTAAATTAAAATAGTATAAATTTCTTAAAATACTTTAAGAGATTTATATTATTTTTATTTAAACAAGTTTTTAGAAATATAAACTTTTGATATAATTATCTTTATAAAATATTAAGGAGGAATTTTTATGTCTTTAAATATAGTTTTAGTAGAACCTGAAATACCACAAAATACAGGGAATATAATAAGAAGTTGCGCAGCAACAGGAACAAAATTGCACTTAGTTAGACCTTTAGGGTTTTGCATGGATGACAAGCATTTAAAAAGAGCTGGATTAGATTATTGGGATTTAGTTGATATAAAATACTATGATAGTTTTGATGAAGTTAGAGAACAAAATCCAGATGCAAAGTTCTTTTATTCAACAACAAAAGCTAAAAAAACACATTCAGATGTAGAATATGAAGAGAATTCATTTATAGTTTTTGGAAAGGAAACTAAAGGGTTGCCAGAAAGTTTAATAATGGAAAATTTAGATACAGCAATAAGAATACCTATGGTTGATATAGAAAAAGCTAGATCTCTTAATTTATCAAACTGTGTAGCTGTAGTTTTATTTGAAGCTTTACGCCAAATAGGATATCCAGATTTAAGATAAAGTGTATAACAAATAAAATATTGTATACAATAAAGAAGGTAAGAAATCTAATTATGATTATGATAAAGATTTCCTATCTTCTTATTTTTTTATATTGTATACACTAAATATTAAAAAAAGTGAACAAATTTACAAAATTATATGGAAAAAAATTTCTATATAGTGTAAAATCAACTTAAAGAAATTATAATCGGTATACATGGGAGGTAATTATGAAGTTTAAAAAGTTATTATCTTTAGGTCTTGTGACTATATTAGCAGGATCGATGTTAGTTGGATGTAGTTCTTCTGATGAAAAAGAAGGAGCAGCAGGTGGGGATGACAAGTTAAAAGTAACTATGATAACTGACGTTGGTGGAGTTAATGATCAATCATTCAACCAAAGTGCATGGGAAGGGCTAGAAAAAGCTGAAAAAGATTTAGGAGTAGAGGCTAACTATATAGAATCTAAACAAGAATCAGATTATGCTACTAACGTTGAAACAGCAGTAGATAATGGAGCTGATTTAGTAATAGGGGTTGGATTTAAATTAGAAAAGGCTATAGGTGATGCTGCTAAAGCTTATCCAGAACAAAAATTTGCATTAGTTGATGCTAACTTCGGTGGAAATCCTCCTAAAAATGTAGAGAGTATAATGTTTAATGCTCAAGAAGCTTCATACTTAGTTGGATTAGTTGCAGGTAAAATGACAGAAACTGGAAAAGTAGGATTTGTTGGTGGTATGGAAGGTCCATTAATAGAGACTTTCGAGGTTGGATACACTGCTGGTGTTAAGGCTGCTAGACCAGATGCAGAAGTAGTTGTTCAATATGCTAATAACTTCGCAGATCCAGCTAAAGGAAAATCTATAACTCAACAAATGATATCTAATGGAGTTGATATAGTATTCCATGCTGCAGGAGATACAGGTAATGGTGTTATAGAGGCTGCTAAAGAAGCAGGAAAGAAAGCTATAGGTGTTGATAGAGATCAAAATGATGTTGCTCCAGAAACTGTAATAACTTCAGCTATGAAGAGAGTTGATGTTGGAGTTTACAATACAGTTAAAGGTTTAGTTGATGGAGATTTTGAAGGTGGAACAGTAATAACTTACGGATTAAATGAAGACGGTGTTGGAATAGCTCCTACTACAAAAGAAGATGTTCAACCAGATGTATTAGAGTTTGTTAATCAACAAGGTGAAAAGATAAAGAGTGGGGAAATAAAAGTACCAGCTACAAAAGCTGAATTAGAAGAATCACAAAAATAGATTAAAAAAGACTAGCTTGGCTAGTCTTTTTTTTATTCTTAGAAAAACATACTTATTAAAAAAGATAACTAAAAATAAAATATAATTTGAATAGCATTAAAATTAAAAATGTTAGTGTTTTTAACATATGAAAATGTTTCTAAGAAAAAAATGTATACAGTAAATACGGTATAAAATTGATAAAAAATACAAAAAACAACAAAAACCAACAAAAAGTGTGATAAATAATTAAAATATTACCTACTAATTGTTAAATTTAAATTGTTATAAGGATTATTTTTTAGTATAATTAAATTGGCGATTAGCAAATAAGGAGGGTTATAGTAAACTATGATTAATAGTAATGTAGATTACAGTCAAAAAGTTGTAGAAATGAAAAATATAACTAAAAAATTTGGAAGTTTTACAGCTAATGATAATATAAGCTTGACTGTACACAAAGGAGAAGTGCATGCTCTTTTAGGAGAAAATGGTGCAGGAAAGTCAACATTAATGAATATATTATATGGATTATACCACCCTACTTCAGGGGAAATACATATAAATGGGGAAAAAGTTGAGATGGCAAACCCTAATGTTGCTATATCTCATGGGATAGGAATGGTACATCAACATTTTATGTTGGTTCAACCATTTACAGTTGCACAAAATATAATATTAGGAACAGAGCCTACAAAAGGTGGAGGAGTAATAGATATAAAGAAGGCTATAGAAGATGTGGCTGATATATCTAAAAAATATGGATTACACGTTGACCCAAATGCTAAAATCGAAGATATAAGTGTAGGGATGCAACAAAGAGTGGAAATATTAAAGGCTTTATATAGAGGTGCAGATATCTTAATATTAGATGAACCTACTGCAGTGCTTACACCTCAAGAAATAAATGAACTTATGCAAATAATAAGGAATTTAACTAAAGAAGGTAAATCAGTAATAATAATAACTCATAAATTAAAAGAAATAAAAGCTGCAGCTGATTACTGTACAATAATCAGAAGAGGTAAATATATAGGAACAGTTAAGGTTTCAGATACAACAGAAGATGAACTAGCGGCTATGATGGTAGGTAGAGAAGTTAGCTTTAAGGTTGAGAAAAATCCTCCTAAGATAGGAGATGTAGTACTTTCTGTAGAAAATCTAAGTGCTAAGGATAGTAGAAAAGTTCAAGTACTAAAAAAATTATCATTAGAAGTTAGAGCTGGTGAGATACTAGGTGTAGCTGGAGTTGATGGAAATGGACAATCTGAATTAGTTGAAATACTAACAGGACTTAGAAAAGCTGACTCAGGTAGTGTAAAGATAAATGGAAATGAAGTTATAAATCAAAAACCTTTAAATATATTTAAAAAAGGTATAAAAAATATTCCGGAAGATAGACATAAAAGAGGACTTATACTTGATTTTACAGTTGCAGAAAATACTGTTCTTCAAAGATATAAAGAAGCGAGATTTTCTAAAACTGGAGTATTAAATAAACACGAAATAGAAAAACATGCAGATGAGATAATTGAGGAATTTGATGTAAGACCAACTGATCATACTTTAAAAGCTAGAGCTTTATCAGGAGGAAACCAACAAAAAATAATAATAGGTAGAGAAGTTGATAATATTAGAGTAGATAGAAAATCTACGGGGGAACCACAATTATTAATAGCTACACAGCCTACAAGAGGATTAGATGTTGGAGCTATTGAATTCGTTCATAAGGCACTTATAACTCAAAGAGATGAAGGTAATGCAGTTCTTTTAGTTTCATTAGAACTTGATGAAGTTATGAATGTGTCAGATAGAATAGCTGTAATATATGAAGGTGAAATAGTTGGTATCGTAGATGCGAAAGATGCTGATGAAAACACATTAGGATTTATGATGGCAGGAGGTAGTGAGCATGAGTAATAATACTAAGACTAAAAAGAAACTGTCTTTAGCTAATAATACTATAGTATTCTCTCTTATATCTATACTGCTTGGATTATTAGTGGGAGCTATAGCTTTAACTATAGCAGGATTTAACCCAATAGAGGCATACTCTGTAATGATTGAGGGTATAATTGGAAAACCAAAATATATAGCATGGACAATTATAAAGGCAACTCCGCTTATATTAACAGGTTTATCTGTAGCATTTGCATTTAAGACAGGATTATTTAACATAGGTGCAGAAGGGCAATTTATTATAGGAGCTTTGACTGCAACATTAGTAGGATATGGGGTTTCATTACCTGCTATAATTCATATACCTCTTACATTAGCTGCAGCTACATTAGCGGGAGCATGTTGGGGAGGAATTGCAGGATTCTTAAAATCTAAGTTTGGAGTTAATGAAGTTATCTCTACGATAATGCTTAACTGGATTGCATTTTACTTAAACAACTATTTAATAATGCAACCTTGGTTAAGAGAGGGTAACAGTGAAGCATCTCATATGATAAATGAAAGTGCAAGTTTAAGTATAGATTGGTTAACGGGACTTGTAGGACCGGCGACAAAGGTTAACTGGGGTATAATAATAGCGATAATTTTAGTTCTTATAATAGCATTTATATTATCTAAGACAACTTTAGGTTATGAGCTAAGAGGTGTTGGATATAATAAATTTGGAGCTGAATATGGAGGAATAAATGTAAATTCATCTATATTTAAATCTATGGCTATAGCAGGAGCACTTGCAGCTATAGCGGGAGCTATACAAGTTATGGGTGTATCTCAAAATATAACAGTCTTAGCAGCTCCAGAAGGTAATGGATTTGATGGTATAGCTGTTGCGCTTATAGCAAATAGTAATCCGATTGGAGTTATATTCTCAGGATTATTATTTGGAGCACTTAAATATGGTGGAACAAAAATGCAAACTATACAAGCTCCATCAGAGGTAATAAATATAGTTATAGGTTCTATAGTTTACTTTATAGCGTTAAGCAGTGTTATAAGAATGGTATTTATGAAGTATATGAATAAGAAAAAGCAAGGGGGAAATGAATAATGGAAGATATAGCTTTAATTTTAAGTACAACTTTAATGTACTCTACTCCCCTTATATTTACTGCGTTAGGTGGAGTACTATCAGAAAACTCAGGTATAGTTAACATAGGGCTAGAAGGTATGATGACTATAGGTGCATTTGCTGGAGCGGCTGCAGGATATCTTGTAGGAAATCCTTGGATCGCATTTTTAGTTGGCGGATTAGCTGGAGGATTATTTGCTTTAATACATGCTATAGCTACTGTAAGCTTTAATGCAGATCATACTATATCAGGGGTTGCGATAAACTTACTTGCACCAGGGGTAGCTTTATTTACATCTAAAATATTATTTGATGGAGCAACTATGACTCCTACAATACCGATGGAAAATAAAATGCCTAGACCGTTAAATGGTTTATTTGCTGATGGAAGTATATTAAATACGGTATTTAATACATATGCAACAGTATTTTTAGCATTTATATTTGTTGGATTAGTATGGTTTATTTTATATAAAACTAAGTTAGGTTTAAGAATAAGAGCAGTTGGAGAACATCCGGGTGCGGCTGATACTCTTGGAGTAAATGTAGCTCGTGTAAGATATATTGCGGTAATTGCATCTGGTATACTTGCTGGTTTTGGAGGAGCATCTATGAGTTTAGCAATAGTATCTTCGTTTAGACCTACATTAATATCAGGACAAGGGTATATAGCTATGGCAGCAGTTATATTTGGTAAGTGGAAACCACAAGGAGCTATGGGAGCTTGTTTATTATTTGGATTCTCTACTGCTTTATCTGTATTCTTCGGAAATCCAGAATTACCATTTAGAATAAATGAAAACTTATTATCTATGATACCTTATGTTATAACTCTAATAGTATTAGTGTTATTTATAAAAACTTCTAAGGCTCCGACAGCGCTTGGAAATCCATATAAAAAAGGTGAAAGATAATTATAATAAAAAGGTGATAGCTATAGCTATCATCTTTTTTTGTTGTAATTTTATAACATAGATATAAAATATTAATATGATTTATATAATTTAATTAGGAGGAAATAATTAAAAAAGGAATGGTAATATGATTGCGCATTATAATAAAGAACCTTTTATAGTTAATGAAGATTTATGTCTAGCATTGGTAGATAAAAGAATTACTTGCGATATGGAATTGGAATTAAAAAAGAGAAATATACAAATAATAAAAACTATAGAATGTAATGAGTGCTATGGGGCTATAAAATTTCATCCAGATATAACTGTATGCAATTTAGGGAATGGCAAAATTGTAGTTGCACCGAATGTATATAAATATTATTTGGATTTATTATCTAAAAAAGGATTTGAAGTTATAAAAGGGGGTAGTTATATAAAAAGTAAATATCCTTATAATATTCAATACAATATAGTTATAATGGGTAAATATGCAATACATAATTTTGATTATACTGATAAAAAAATACTTGAATACATAAATGATAAAAAATTAATCAAAATAAATATTAAACAAGGATATAGTAAATGTTCTATATGTGTAGTTGATGAAAATTCTATAATCACTTCGGATGAAGGTATATATAATTCTGTAATAGAACATGGTATTGATTGTTTACTTATTACTCCGGGGCATATAGATTTGTTTGATTTAAACTATGGATTTATAGGAGGTTGTACAGGGTTAATAAGTAAAAATGAAATTGCGTTTTTAGGAGATGTATCAAGGCATCCAGATTATGAAAAAATAAATATGTTTATTAAATCTAAAGGTAAGAAGATAGTCAATTTAAGTAATGAAAAACTATTAGATTTAGGTTCTATAATTCCTCTTATGACTAGAAAGGAGTGATGACTATGAATAATAAAGAGATTTGCTTGAGTCTATTACCTAAGTATGGTACAGCAGTAAATCAATTTATAGAATCTACTAGATTTGAAAATGTTATAAACTATAATGAAGATACTATAGAAATAAAAATAAAAGTGAATAATGGGCAAGTAAGTTCTCAAATAGGTATAGTAAGAGAGTTAACGAACATGATGATGAAACTGATTCAAGAGGTTATATTAAAAGAACATGTTCACAAATCTTACGGAATTATATACAAAGATAATGAAAATGATATTTATGAAAAATCTAAAGAAATTTTTACTGACAAAGAGATTTTAATAAGAGAGTCAATATTTTATAATTTAAATAATTACATATCGAATAATAACCATATAGATATTGATGGATTTGTAAAATTTAGAATGAAAGATTTGCTAAGTTATATATCTAATATTTGTGATATAGCATTAGAAGAATATCTTATAAAAAAAGATTATGATGAGTTTATAAATGTATTAAGATACTTTATAAAAGTTCAAGACTCAAAAATAGACACACTTAAAGTGTATATAAGGAAAGATAGTTCTTTTATTTTATATGATAAATATAATAATATAATCCAAAATGAAAATGATGAGGAACTTATGAATATGTTCATAAAAGAAAATTTAAACTATGAAGATTTTTTAATAAGTACATTATTATCTTTATGCCCGAAACATATACAAATATATGATTCATTAAAAACAAACGCATCAAGAGAGGTTATAGAAACTATAAAATCTATTTTTCAAGAGAAGGTAGAAGAAAGTAATAAATCTTAAAAATAATAATTTTATATTAAAAAATTTATAAATGTATTGAAAAAAATATATTAAAGTATAAAATATATATTGTTTCTTATTAAAATATTAAGGAGATTAAGAAGATGAGCAATATATATATAATAATACTTATGGGGATTATCGGAGGGATAATAGGTTATATAACTAATAAATTAGCTATAAAGCTTATATTCAGACCTATAAATCCTATAAAAATACCAATTTTAAACATAGAGATAATAGGATTGATACCTAAGAGAAAAAGTGAAATAGCTTTAAAAATAGGGGAAATAATACAAAATGAGTTTGTATCAGTAGATGATATTCTTAAAAATATAGTTAAAGAAGAAGATAAAGAAAAAGCTGTAAATTACATAAAAGAAAAAGTTAGCACTATAATTGATGAAAAAGCTACATTAATACCTAGTTATATAAAATCTGTTATAAAAGGGTATATAGATGAAATTATAGAAAAAGAAGTTAAAGATTCTATCGATGAGATAAGTGATGATATTATAAAAAAAGCACATGAAAGAGTTAATATACAGGAAATTGTTGAAGATAAAGTTAATTCACTAGATTTAATTGAGTTAGAAGAAATAATTTTAAGTATTGCAGACAAAGAGTTAAAGCATATAGAATTATTAGGATTACTGTTAGGATTCTTGATTGGAATAATTCAAGGAATAATAACTATATTTATATAAAAAATTAGTTGATATATTAATTGTGATTTGCTATAATGTTAAATAATATAATAAAAATTGCAATGAAGAGGAAAAGTAGGATAGAAACAATTTTACAGAGAGGATATATCACCGGCTGAAAGTATATCTAGATATGACTATTTGAAAACTACCTTGGAGCGGAGTTTAGTAGCTTTAGAAGTGAAAGTACTCGGTTGACGACCTTATAGTCATCAAGAGGGTTATGTGTAAGCATACCAACTTGGGTGGAACCGCGAATAGTACTCGTCCCATGATTTTCATGGGCCGAGTTTTTTTATTTTATACAAAAATTTTAAGGAGGTAAAAACATGATAAAAGTTACTTTAAAAGATGGATCTGTAAAGGAGTACGCTAAGGGAACAACAGTTATGGATATAGCAAAGTCTATAAGTGAAGGTTTAGCTAGAAGTATAGTATCTGCATCTATAAATGGAGAAGTTGTTGGGTTAGATTTTGAAGTTAATGAAGACTGTGAATTAAACTTATTTAAGTTTGATGATGCAGAAGGTAAGGATGTATTTAGACATACGTCAGCTCATATGTTAGCTCAAGCTATAAAGAGATTATATCCAGAAGCTAAGTTAGCTATAGGACCAAGTATAGAAAATGGATTCTATTATGATATAGATTTAGAGTATAGATTAACACCTGAAGATCTAGAGAAAATAGAAGCTGAAATGAAGAAGATAGCTAAAGAAGATTTAGAAATAGAGAGATTTGAATTAACTAGAGAAGATGCTATAAAGTTAATGGAAGAACAAGGGGAAGTTTATAAGGTAGAGCTTATATCTGAATTACCAGAAGGGGAAGTAATATCATTCTATAAGCAAGGAGATTTTACTGATTTATGTAGAGGTCCTCATTTACCAAGTACTAAAAAAGTTAAGGCTGTTAAATTACAAAATGTAACTGGAGCGTATTGGCGAGGGGATGAAAAGAACAAGATGTTACAAAGAATATACGGAACATCATTTGAAAAGAATAAAGATTTAGAAGCTCACTTACATTTAATAGAAGAAGCTAAAAAGAGAGATCATAGAAAATTAGGAAGAGAATTAGAGTTATTCTTTATACCAGAAGAAGGTCCAGGATTCCCATTATTCTTACCAAAAGGTATGGAATTAAAAAATGAATTATTAAAATTCTGGAGAGAATTACACAGACAAGATGGATACGTTGAAATAGAGACTCCAATAATATTAAATCAAAAATTATGGGAGACTTCAGGACACTGGTATCACTATAAAGAGAACATGTATACTGTAGATATAGATGAACAACAATTTGCTATAAAGCCAATGAACTGTCCTGGTGGAATGTTATACTATAACTTCAAACAACATTCTTATAAAGATTTCCCTATGAGAGTTGCTGAGTTAGGAAGAGTTCACAGACATGAATTATCTGGAGCTTTAAACGGGCTTAAGAGAGTTAGAGCGTTTACTCAAGATGATGCACATATATTCATGCTACCTTCTCAAATAAAAGATGAAATAAAAGGTGTTGTTTCATTAATAGATAAAGTATATTCTGCATTTGGATTCGAATACCATTTAGAATTATCAACTAGACCGGAAGATTCAATGGGAACAGACGAAGAGTGGGAAGCTGCAGAAAATGGATTAAGAGAAGCACTAGAAGAATTAAACCTTCCTTATGTAATAAACGAAGGAGATGGAGCTTTCTATGGTCCTAAGATAGACTTCCACTTAAAAGACTGTTTAGGAAGAACTTGGCAATGTGGAACTATACAATTAGATATGCAATTACCTCAAAGATTTGATATCAATTATATAGGTGAAGATGGAGAGAAGCATAGACCTGTTATGATACACAGAGTTGCATTAGGAAGTATAGAAAGATTTATAGGTATATTAATCGAGCATTATGCTGGTAAATTCCCAACTTGGATAGCTCCAGTTCAAGCTAAAATATTACTTGTATCTGATAGATTTAAAGATTATGCAGAAGAAGTTAAAAAGGCATTATTTGAAAAGGGTATAAGAGTAGAACTTGATGATAGAGCTGAGAAGATAGGATATAAGATAAGAGAAGCTCAACTTGAAAAAGTTCCTTATATGTTAATCGTTGGTGAAAAAGAACTTAACGAGAAGAAAGTATCAGTAAGATCTAGAGACAATGGTGAAATGGGAGCTATAGAAGTAGAAGAGTTCATAGCTAATGTTTTAAAAGAAGTAGAAGAGAGAACTAATGTAATACAAGCATAATAAATAAAAAGTTAGCCTTAAGGCTAACTTTTTTATTTATACACATTCTTTTCTTATTATATCTTTTAATTCCTCATGAGTCATAGTTTCCTTTTCGAATAAATGTTGAGAAACTAAATGTAAGTCATTAAGGCTAGAATTTAAAAGATTTAATGTTTCTTCATAACAACTATCTATTATAGTAGTTGTTTCTTGTTGTATTTTTTTAGATAAGAAATTTTTTTGATTATTATCTATTGTCATTGATCCTAGGCTGCTCATTCCATAATCGCAAACCATTTGGGTTGCAATATCTGTTACTTTTTTTAGGTCATCTTTAGCTCCAGTAGATTTATGCCCAAATATAATTTCTTCAGCAGCTTTACCTGCAAGTAAAATTTTAATCTTACCTAAAAGCTCATCTTTAGTATAAATATATCTATCTTCATCTGGAAGTTGAAGAACATAACCAAGAGCTTGGCCTCTAGGTATTATGGAAATTTTTTGTATTGGGTTTATACCTAATGTATTGCTGACCAATGCATGTCCAGCTTCGTGATAAGATACAATTCGTTTTTCTTTTTCTATTAATTTAGCGTTTTTAGATTCGAGCCCTGCTATAACTCTTTCTATTGCTTTATCGAAATGAAGGTTAGTTATTATTTCGCTATTATCTCTAACGGCAAATATCGCAGCCTCATTTGCTATATTAGCTAAGTGAGCACCATTAAATCCATGGGTTTTTTTAGCTAATAAGTTTAAATCTACAGAATTATCAATAGGTTTATTCTTAGTATGAACTTTTAAAATTTCTAATCTTGTATGATAATTAGGATCTCCTATATGAATATGTCTATCAAATCTTCCAGGTCTAAGGAGAGCGTCATCTAATAAATCTAGTCTGTTTGTAGAGCCAACTATAAGTATATTGGAATCTTTATTAAAACCATCCATTTCTACTAATAATTGATTTAAAGTTTGATCTTTTTCGTTGTTGCTTTCCAAATGTCTTTTTGCTCCAATTGCATCTATCTCATCTATAAAGATTATACTAGGAGCATCTTTTCTAGCTTTTTCAAATAATGTTCTAACCCTCTTGGCACCAACACCAACATATTTTTCTACGAATTCAGAACCTGTTACATTAAAAAATGATGCATTTGTTTCTCCTGCCATTGCTGAGGCAAGTAAAGTTTTACCTGTACCAGGAGGACCGTAAAATAATACTCCTTTAGGTATTTTAGCACCCATCTTTTTATACTTGTCTGGATTTCTCATAAAATCTACTATTTCAAAAAGTTCTTCTTTTACTTCTTCTAAACCTGCAACATCATTAAAAGTTGTTTTAGGCTTAGTTGAATCTGAATTGTCATTAGAAGTTTCTTTTTCTAATTTAGTATGATTGAATGCCGGTACAGGTTTATTGATTTTTTTAAAAAAATTATCTAACATTTTCATAGTCAAACACCTCAGTTATAAAAATTGTTGTTACTAGATATATTTGCCTCTTTTTGAATTAAATATTATAAAATTTTTACATTTTAATATTAAAATACTAATACTTAGTAAAAGTATAACCATAAATTTGATAATTAATTAATAAAAGTTTGAAAAAATATTGACATATATATATATGGATGATATAGTATATAGAGTAATAAAAAACAAGAAGAAGTCCGCTTCTCACCTTACAACAAATTAGTTAGTAAGGTAAATATAAGTTAATGTTTCAAAGTGTTTTATTTAATTATGATAACTTATATGGCGGATGATTATATCATTCGTCTTTTTTAATATAAAATTGGAGGTGTCCTACTATTAGTAAGGAATTAGCAATCAATGATCAAATAAGAGATAAAGAAATAAGAGTTATCTCAGAAACTGGTGAGCAACTTGGAATAATGTCTGCTAGAGATGCTCAAGTGATGGCAAATAATAAGAACTTAGATTTAGTAAAAATATCACCTAACGCAAATCCACCAGTATGTAAGATAATGGATTTCGGTAAGTTTAAGTACGAACAAGCTAGAAAAGAAAAAGAATCTAAGAAAAAGCAAAAAATTGTAACTATTAAAGAAGTTAGATTAAGACCTGGAATAGAAGAAAATGATATAAATACTAAAGCTAAGAACGCTATAAAGTTCCTTAAAAAAGGAGACAAAGTTAAAGTTGAACTTAGATTTAGAGGTAGAGAGTTAGGTCATAAGGATTTAGGAAAACAAGTAATGCTTAAATTTATAGACTTAGTAAAAGAGTTTGGTGAACCAACTAAAGCCCCGGCATTTGAGGGTAATAACATGGTTGTAATGATAGATCCAAAAAAATAGATATATATTTGAGAGGAGGATATTAATATGCCTAAAATGAAAACTCACAGAGGTGCAGCTAAGAGATTCAAAAAGACTGCAAGTGGAAAATTAAAGAGAGCTAAAGCTTTCAGAAGACATATACTAACTAAGAAGGATGCTAAGACTAAAATGCAATTAAGAAAGTCTGGAATGGTTAGTGAAGGAGATGCTAGAAGAATAGCACAATTATTACCATATTTATAAGATCGAATATAAAATAGAAAAATTTATTTAATAAGAGAAAAACGAAGGAGGTTACGACGATGGCAAGAGTTAAAAAAGCTATGAACGCTCGTAAGAAGCATAAGAAAGTATTAAAACTTGCAAAAGGTTTTAGAGGATCAAGAAGTAAATTATATAGACCAGCTAACGAGTTCGTTATGAAGGCGTTAAAGCACGCTTACGTTGGTAGAAAATTAAAGAAGAGAGATTTCAGAAAACTTTGGATACAAAGAATAAACGCAGCTGCTAGAGCTAACGGAATGTCTTATTCAAGATTCATGAATGGATTAAAATTAGCAGGTGTTGAAGTTAACAGAAAAATGTTATCTGAAATGGCTATAAACGATCCTCAAGGATTTGCTAAATTAGTAGAAGTTGCTAATTCAAAATTAGCTTAATTATATAAAACTCTGAGTTAGTACTCAGAGTTTTTTTTGTATGCAAAAATGTAATGTTAAAAACATGATAAATTTTGATATTAGTGTAGATATATTTAAACACAAGGTATATAATGTAATTTATTATAAATATAAGTGCAATGAGATAAGCTAATATAATAACATAATTTTATATATAAAGATGGAGGGAGGAAATAAAGCAAATGAAAGAATTTATTTCTAGCATAAAAAAGCCAGTAAGTAGATTAAATCCATCTCAAATAATGGTTATTGGATTTGCAACGGTAATACTAATAGGGGCTATATTATTATCATTACCAATTGCAACTCAAACAGGAGAAAGAATTCCGTTTTTAGATGCTTTATTTACATCTACATCAGCAGTTTGTGTAACTGGTCTTGTAGTAGTGGATACAGCTACTTATTGGAGTACATTTGGGCAAGTGGTTATAATTTTACTAATCCAAGTTGGAGGGTTAGGATTTATGACAATATCAACGTTATTTGCACTAATAACTAAAAAAAGAATAAATCTAAAAGAAAGACTTCTGATACAAGAATCTTTAAATCAAATAGATTTATCAGGTTTAGTAAAACTTAGTAGATATGTATTATTAATGACATTTACAATAGAAGGTATAGGAGCATTAATATTATCAACTGTATTTATACCTGAGTTTGGTATAATAAAAGGTATATGGTATAGTATATTCCATGCTATATCAGCTTTTTGTAATGCAGGATTTGATCTTATGGGAACTGTTAGTGGTCCATTTACGTCTTTAACTAAATATGTAAATAACGTAACTATAAGTATTACAATATCGGGACTTATAATACTAGGAGGGATAGGTTTCCCTGTTATATTAGATGTAGTGAAAAATAAAAAACCATCTAAGTTTAATATACATACCAAAGTTGTTTTAGTATCAACAGCTGTACTTATTTTAGTTGGTATGATATTTATATTAGCTGTAGAATACACTAATCCAAAAACATTAGGTAGTCTTTCATTAAAAGGAAAACTATTATCATCCTTTTTCCAATCAGTAACTACGAGAACTGCTGGATTTAATACTATAGATCTGACATTATTACATCAAGGTAGTTTATTTGTGATGATTTTATTAATGTTTATAGGAGCAGCTCCATGTTCTACTGGAGGTGGAATCAAGGTAACTACACTTTCTACAATCATACTTTCAGTGAGAAGCTTTTTATTTGGAAAAGAAGATATAGAAGTATTTGAAAGAAGAGTAAGCCTATCTACAGTAAGAAAATCTATAGGTGTATTTTTTATAGGTATGGCAGCTGTACTTATAGGTATAGTAATGATAAGTTTAACAGAAAATTCATTTGACTTAATAGAATCTGCATTTGAGGTTGTGTCAGCATTTGCAACGGTAGGACTAAGCATCGGAGGCAGTCCTAATTTAACAATTGTGGGTAAAATTTTAATAATGTTATATATGTTTATGGGAAGAGTAGGACTTTTAACTATATTCCTTGCATTAATGTCTAAAAACAGTGGCAAAAAACAAGTAATAAGATATCCAGAAGGTAAAATTATAGTAGGATAAAAGATTAGGAGAGAACAAATATGAAACAATATATAGTTATAGGGTGTGGAAGATTTGGATCATCAGTAGCAACAACAATGCATTTATTAGGACATCAGGTAATGGCTATAGACAAAAGTGATGATGCAGTACAATCAATAGCTGAAAAAGTAACTCATGCAGCTATAGTTGATGTTACAGATGAGCAGGCTTTAAGAGCTTTAGGAATGGGAAATTTTGATGTAGCGATAATTGCAATAGGTTCAGATATAAGAGCTTCTATAATGGCTACACTAATAGCTAAAGAAATGGGTGTAGAGCAAATTGTTTGTAAGGCGAAAGATGAATTACAAGCAAAAGTTTTATATAAAATAGGTGCAGATAGAGTTGTATTTCCAGAGAGAGATATGGGAGTTAGAGTAGCACATAATTTAGTATCAAATAATATACTAGACCATATAGAGTTAGATCCAGACTATTCTATAGTCGAAATTGTTACACCTAAAGAATGGGAAGGAAAAACTTTAATAGAGTTAGACCTTAGAGCAAAATACGAAATAACTGTTTTAGCTATAAAATGTGGTAAACATATAAATGTAACTCCATCGCCAGAAGAACAATTAAAATCTGGAAGTATACTAGTTGTTATAGGTCAAAATAGCAAAATAAGTACTATAACTTCAGATAATGATTTTACATTTAGGAGAAAATAAAAAATGATAATATCTATAAGTAGTAAAGATAATGAAAAAGTAAAATTAACAAAATCTTTGTTAAAAAGTAAAAATAGAATAAAAGAATCTAAATTTTTGATAGAAGGATTTAGAATTGTAACTCAAGCTATTGATTGTAATGCTGACTTACAATATGTATTTATAAATGAAAATTTTGAAATAAAAGAAGAACATAAAAAGTTTCTAGAAGTTTTAAAATCTAGAAATATAAAAATATACAAAACTACAAATAAGATATTTAATGATTTTATAGATACAGAAAACACTCAAGGAATAGTTGGGGTAGTTGGAACTAAAGAAAGAAAAATAGAAGAAATCTTAAGTGAAGATTGCAGGTTTGTATTAATCTTAGATAGAATACAAGACCCAGGTAATATGGGAACAATAATTAGAACTGCGGATGCAGCTGGAGTAGATGCAATAATTAACTTGAAAGGTTGTGTAGATATATATAACAGTAAAGTTATAAGATCTACTATGGGGTCTATATTTGATATGAAAATAATAAATATGACTCAACATGATGCTGTTAAAGAATTGAAAAATAGAAACTTTGAAATAGTATCTAGTTATTTAGATACAGACAACTTTTATGATGGAGTTGAATATAATTATAAAACAGCACTGGTTATAGGAAATGAAGCTAATGGTGTAAATGATGAACTTATAAAAGAGTCAAATACATTAGTTAAAATACCTATATATGGAAAAGCAGAATCATTAAATGCTGCTATAAGTTCTGCAATATTAATGTATGAAATTAAAAAATATATGGTATAATAGACCTATATTGAAAAAATATGTTATATATGATATAATGTAAAACCAAAAGTTATATATATTTAAATACTATGAAAGAGAAAAGTATTTTAATAAAACTTAGTGCAGAGATAAGTATCTAGGCTGAAAGTACTTTCTAAGATATTAAAAGAAGTTCACTCTGGAGTAGCATAGCTGAAAAATAGTAGGTTATGACGTTATAAAACGCGTTAAGTTTTTCGAGTGGTTTGGAATATTTATATAAATAATTCAAGCTACTAGGGTGGTACCGCGAAATAATAGTCTTTCGTCCCTAGATAGGGATGAAGGGCTTTTTTTAATACTTAAAAATTAAAAATGAAAGGGTGACTATAGTGCAAGAAAAATTACTTAATTTACAAGAAGCAGCGTTAAGTGAAATAAAAGACATGCAAAATATAGATGAAGTAGAGTCTTTAAGAGTTAAGTACTTAGGAAAAAAAGGTGAGATAACAAGTATACTTAAAGAAATGGGTAAGTTATCAGCTGAAGAAAGACCTGTTATAGGAAAGGTTGCTAACGAAGTTAGAGAGGCTATAAACGATGCTATATCTAATAAAAAAGAAGAATTACACAACATAGAAAAACAAAGAAAATTAGCTGAAGAAGTACTAGATGTAACTATGCCAGCTAAAGAATTTAAAGTAGGAAAAAAACATCCTATATCTCAAATAATAGATGAAGTAAGTGATATATTTGTAGGAATGGGATTCTCTATAGCAGAGGGACCAGAAGTTGAAACTGTTGCAAATAACTTTGATGCATTAAATGCACCAAAAGATCACCCATCAAGAGATATGAGCGATACTTTCTATATAAATGATGAATTATTACTTAGAACTCAAACTTCACCAGTTCAAGTTAGAACTATGAAAAATGAAGAGTTACCTATAAAAATAATATCACCAGGTAGATGTTTTAGATTTGATGCTCCAGATGCAACACATTCACCAATGTTCCATCAAATAGAAGGACTTGTAGTTGGGAAAGATGTTACTATGGCTCAATTAAAAGGTACATTAGATATGTTTGTAAAAAAATTATTTGGAGAACATACAAAAACTAAATTTAGACCACATAACTTCCCATTTACAGAGCCTAGTGCAGAAGTAGATGTTACTTGTTTCAAGTGTGATGGTGAAGGTTGTCCAATGTGTAAAGGTGAAGGTTGGATAGAAATATTAGGTGCAGGTATGGTTCATCCGAATGTACTTAGAAATTGTGGAATAGATCCAGAAGTTTATAGTGGGTTTGCGTTCGGTATGGGACTTGATAGAATAACTATGCTTAAGTATGAAATAGATGATATAAGATTATTATTTGAAAATGATATGAGATTTTTAAATCAATTTTAATTAGGAGGATTTAATATGTTAGTACCTTTAAAATGGCTTAGAGATTATGTTGATATAGACATAGATACTAAAGAATTTGCAGATATGATGACTATGACTGGGTCGAAAGTTGAGAAAGTAGAATTCTTTGGAAATGAAACTAATGGAGTTGAAGTATGTAAAATACTTGAAATAGAGCAACATCCAGATGCAGATAGATTAAAAGTTACTAAGGTTGAGGTTGCAGATGGGCAAATACTTCAAATAGTTACTAATGCTACAAACATAAAAGTTGGAGACCATGTTCCTGTTGCAAGAATAGGTGCAGTATTACCTGAAAACTTTAAAATAAAAAAAGGTAAGTTAAGAGGAGTTTTATCAGAAGGAATGTTCTGTGGAGCTGAAGAATTAACAATACCTTCTCAATATGTTGAAGAACATAAAAAGGATGGAATATATATACTAGATCATCAAGATTCATTTGAATTAGGAATGGATGTAAGAGAAGTATTAGGAATAAATGATGCATTAATAGAATTTGAAATAACTTCAAATAGACCTGATTGTAGATCTATATTAGGTATAGCTAGAGAAGCAGCTGTAACTTTAGGAAAAGATTTAAAATACCCAGAAATAAATGTATCTGAATCTGATGAAGAAATAGACTTTGATGTAGAAATAAAAACAGACTTATGTAAGAGATATTGTGCAAGAGTTGTTAAAGATGTTAAAGTTGGGCCATCTCCATATTGGATGCAAAGAAGACTTATAGAAGCTGGAATAAGACCAATAAACAATATAGTAGATATAACTAACTATGTTATGTTAGAGCAAGGGCAACCACTTCATGCATTTGATTTAGATAAGGTTAAAACTAATAAGATGGTAGTTAAGTGTGCTGAAGATGGAGAAAAGTTTGTTACATTAGATGGTGTTGAAAGAGAATTAACATCTGATATGATAGTTGTAACAAATGGGGAAACTACATTAGACTTAGCAGGAATAATGGGTGGAGCCAATTCTGAAATATCAGAGACAACTACATCTATATTATTAGAGGGAGCTAACTTTGCTAAGGAAAATGTAAGAGCGGCATCTAAAAAATTAGGATTAAGAAGTGAGGCATCTTCAAGATTTGAAAAAGGTATAGATGTTAATTTACCAGAAGTAGCTATAAATAGAGCGGCACAATTAATTGAAGAGTTAGGATGCGGAACTGTTGTTAAAGGAATGGTAGATAACTATCCTACGAAGGTAGAAGCTCAAAAAATAGTTGCTAACCCAGAAAGAATAAACAAATTATTAGGTGTTAATGTACCTATGGAACAATTTGTAAATATACTAGAAAGATTAGAGTTTAAATGTAACTTAGTATCTTCTGACAAATTAGAATTAGAAGTTCCAAGTTTTAGATTAGATATAATTGAAGATGCGGACATATTAGAAGAAATAGCTAGAATATACGGATATGATAATATACCATCTGCAACTTTAGAAGGTAATGCTACAGCAGGTGTAAAAACTGAAAAGCAAAAGTTTATGGATAACATAAAATCTAATGCTATAGCAGTAGGATTAAATGAAATATTAACATATTCATTTGTAAGCCCTAAAGGAGTAGACAGAATAAACTTATCACAAGGTGATGAAAAAAGAGAATTTGTTAAAATAATAAATCCTCTAGGTGAAGAAACTTCTGTTATGAGAACTACTCTAATACCTAATATGATAGATGTAATATCTACAAATTTATCACACAAAGTTGAAGAAGCATATGCGTTTGAGTGTGGAAATACATTCAGACCTCAAGAAGGATTACCAGTAGAAACAAAGAAATTATCTATAGGTATGTATGGAAAAGATGTAGATTTCTTCAGTATAAAAGGTTCAGTAGAAACTATATTAAATAACGTTGGATTCAAAGGTTATGAAGTTGAACCGGAGACTGAAAATTTAACATTCCACCCTGGAAGATGCGCTAAATTAGTGTATAATAATATATGTGTAGGTACTTTTGGAGAATTACATCCAGATGTATTAGAAAATTATAATTTAAATCAAAGAGTTTACATTGCTGAAATAAATGTAGACTTAGTATTTGAGAACTTAGATAATTCGAAAGTTTATAATCCATTACCTAAATATCCAGCTACTACTAGAGATATAGCTTTACTAGTTAAAGATGAAGTATTTGTTAAGCAGATAGAAGATATAATAAAGGCAAATGGTGAAGATATATTAGAAAGTTATCAATTATTCGATGTTTATAAAGGAGCTCAAATAGAAGAAGGACATAAATCTATAGCATACTCAATAACATATAGAAGTAAAGATAAAACTTTAACTGATGAAGAAGTAGCTAAAGTTCATGATAAAATAGTAAGTGAACTAAGTGAAAAACTAAATGCAAACTTAAGATCAAACTAATTAAGAAACTAATGTAGGGGGGGTTAGGATGAACAAGGTTACAGTGAAGATACATGGATCAGAATATCCTATGGTATCTGATAAATCAAAAGATTATATGATAAAAATAGCACATTATGTAGATGAAGAAATGAGTAGAATAGCTGAAGCAAACTCATTATTAAGTACATCTCAAGTTGCAATATTATCAGCTTTAACTGTTACAGACTTACTATTTGAGTGTTCAGAAGAAAATGATAAGCTAGTAAAAGAAAATGAAGAATTAGCTAAGAAGGCAGAAAAGCCTAACCAAGAGATTCAACTGGAAATGAAAAAGGTTAAAATGAACCTTAATAATAAAGTTGAAGAGCTTAATAAAAAACAAGCTGAAATAGATAAGTTAAAGTCTGATTTAGAAAATAAATCAAATGACTTAGAAGAAATGAACCCATTAAAAAAAGAAATAGAAGATCTTAAAAAAATGTTAGAAGAAGCAAATGAAAAAACTGGAATAGCTGAAAAGTTAGCATCAGATTTTCAAAATAAATTATATGATTTACAATTAAAGAACATTGAGTTAGAACAAGAGTTAAATTATATAAAGGCTTCTGGAAAACTTTTAAAATAATAGAATAATTAAAAAAACCTTCAGGCAAAATAACCTGAAGGTTTTAGTTTTTAATGACTTTAAGGAGGTAATTATGAAGACAGAATTACTAGCGCCTGTAGGTAGTTTTGATGCATTAAAGGCAGCCGTACAAAATGGAGCAAATGCAGTTTATTTAGGTGGAAAAGAATTTAGTGCTAGAGCCTCTGCAAATAACTTTGATAGAGAAGAATTAAAGGAAGCTGTTAAATATGCACATATAAGAAATGTAAAAGTATTTGTAACAGCAAATACACTTATAAAACAAAATGAAATAGAAGATTTTGTACATTATATAAAGTATTTATATGATATAGATATAGATGCAGTGATACTTCAAGATATAGGGATGGCAAAACTAATAAAAAGCTTGCTTCCAGATTTTGAATTACATGCTAGTACTCAGATGGTTGCACATTCACTAGAAGATGTATTGTACTTACAGAATATAGGATTTGATAGAGTTGTTTTGGCTAGAGAACTTAATATAGAAGAAATAGAGCATATATGTAAAAATACTAATGTTGATATTGAAATATTTGTTCATGGAGCACTATGTGTATGCTATTCAGGACAGTGTTTAATGAGTAGTATGATAGGAAATAGATCTGGAAATAGAGGAAGATGTGCTCAACCTTGTAGACAAAAATACGAGTTAATAGATATAAATACAGGTGAAAAAATATCTACAGATGGAGAATATTTATTAAGCCCTAGAGACTTAAATACTATAGAAGAAATAGATAGAGTAATAGATGCTGGAGTTCACTCATTAAAAATTGAAGGAAGAATGAAAAGACCTGAATACGTAGGTACAGTTATAAGAAGTTACAGAGAAACTATAGATAAATACATTGATGATAAGATAATGGATATATCTGAGGATACAATGAATAATCTATATACTATATTCAATAGAAAATTTACCAAGGGATATATATTAGGTGAAGTTGGAGTGGATATAATGAACTCAAATAGACCTAATAATGTGGGATTATATATAGGTAAAGTAGTAGATTATAATAGAAAAGCTAAAAGATTAAAAATAATGTTAGAAAATACACTTAAAAAAGGTGATGGAATAAATTTAGGTGGAGGAACTATTGGAAGAATTATAAAATCTAATAATCAAATATGTGATAGAGGTGAAAGCGGAGAGCTTATTGAGCTAGATTTTATTGGTGAAGCAAAAAAAGGTCAAATAGTATACAAAACTTCTGACAGTGATCTTTTAAATTCGGTTAAAAAAAGTTTTGAAGAAGACATAGAAAATATAAAAATACCAATAGATGCTAAAATACAATTAAATTTAGGAAAAGAACCTATACTATCTTTAAAAGATAACTTAAATAATGAGATTTCTGTTACTTGTGATAAAATTATAGAGAAAGCTATGAAAGTAGCCTTAAGCGAAGAAAAAGTTGTATCTCAGTTAAGTAAGTTAGGAAATACATCATATATATTAGATAATATAGATGTTGAAATAGATGAAAATATTAGTTTACCTATAAGTATATTAAATCAATTAAGAAGAGATGCTATAGAGAAACTAAATGAAGAAAGAGTAAAAATAAAAGGAAGAAGTTTCAAGAATAAAGAGGTTAAATATATTCCTAAGATAGTAAATAGAAATAATGACATAAAGCTTAGAGTAAAAGTTAAGTCAATAGAGCAATTAAAAGTAGCTATGGAGTATGATTTAGATGCTATATACTATGAGGATATAAATTCTTTAGAAGAAGCTAAAAAAATTACAGAAGGCAAAATTAAATTAATATATTCAACTCCACGAATACTTAGAAATAATGAGTATAATATGTTTAATAAAATAGTAAAAGATGATAAATTATTTGTACAAGCTAGTAATTTAGGATGTGTAAACTTATTCAAAGAAAATGAACTTTATATAGATAGTTACTTAAACTCATTTAATAGTGAAACAATAAAGCATTATGAAAATGAAGGAGCAAAAGCTATATGTATTTCACAAGAATTAAATCTAACAGAAATTAAACAAATGTTAAAATATACAGAAATAGACATAGAGAGTGTAACATATGGATACACACCGTTAATGATTAGTGAATACTGCCCTATGGGAGTTTTAGTTAGAGATTGCAAAAAAAATAAGAGAAGCTCAGTATGCAATAAAAGTTTATATGCGTTAAAAGACTCTAAAGAGGAAGTTTATAGGTTATCACAAGACATGTTCTGTAGAACAAGTATATATAACTCAAAATCTCTTTGTGTATTGGAAGATTTAGGTGAATTAAATAATTCAGGAATAAACATATTTAGATTAGATTTTACCTTTGAAGAGTTAGAAGATATTAGAAGTATAATAGAGTCATATTTAGAAGTTATAGACAATGATTTTAAATTAGGAAATACGTCTAAAAAACTATATAAATACTTAGATAGAATTGATTTTACAACTGGGCATTACTATAAAGGTGTAGAATAGATATAAAAATATAGGAGATAAATATATTATATTTATCTCCTATATTTTTATATGGAAAACAAAAAAATTACAAATGTATATATAATATTACAATTATGTAAGTGGATTTTATAAATTAAATTTTATACAATTGTATAAGTAATGTATAATAGTATTATTGTGGTAATTTATTTGTAAAAATTTGTATTATAAATATAATTTGTTTTTAGGTTTTGAAGTTTAAGGAGGGATTTAAAAGTATGAATAAACATAAGTTGCTAAAATGGGCCAAGATAATTTTTGCTTTAGCAATTTTCTTAATAGTAATGAAAGAATTTAAACATGTATTCGAATCTTTTAATATGAGTATATTTAAAAAATATGCACATAGGCTAACTGTATCAAATATGATTATCATAGCTATTTTAGGTATTGTATCATATCTACCATTAAGTTTTTATGATTTTGTACTTAAAAAAAGAGTTGGAATAAAATTAAATAATATACAATTGTATAAATATTCTTGGATCGCTAGTTCTATAGCTAGTATAGCTGGATTCGGAGGAAGTACAGCTATAGCTTTAAAAACTAATTTTTATAAAGATCATGTTAAAGATACTAAATTACTAGTAAAAGAAATATCTAAAATAGTAGCTTTAAATTTAACAGGTTTTTCTATGGTTTGTTTTGTATATGTTATAACAAATTTTAGTAGCTTAAGAATGAATGATTTCGTAAGTATAATGACGCTACTAATAAGTACGTATTTTCCAATATTAACAATATACTTAATAGTAAAATATATTAAATCAACAGATGAAGAAAAGATAGATACCATAGATGCTGTTAAGATAATGATTATATCAGCATTAGAGTGGGCAACTACGATATTCTTAATATATAATATAATGAGAATTTTGGGAGAACCAGTTCCTATAGCTAAATTTTTACCTATATTTGTAATAGCTATAGTAGCCGCTATTGTAAGTATGGCACCAGGTGGAATAGGATCTTTTGATATAACATTAATACTAGGATTGAAAGCTCTAGGAATACCATCAGAGAAAGTACTTTTAGCTATATTTTTATATAGAGTTTCTTACTATATAGTTCCGCTAGCAATAGGGCTTATACTATATGCACAAGACTATTATGAGCATATGGATGAAGATATAAAAGATATAATAACGACTGTATTATCTAAAATAGCACATATAGGTATTGTTTTATTAGTATTATTATCAGGAGTAAGTTTATTAATATCAGAAGCAACACCAGATTTAGCTAGGAAATTTTATATTGTAAATAAATTTTCATATTTCTCTATAATTCATATTCCGCAAAGAGCAGCTATAATAATTGGATTCCTACTTATTGCAATGTCTAGAGTTATGAGTTATAAATCCAAAGGAATCTACAATATGACACTAGCGTTGATAATTGGGGCTATAGTATTAACTTGTATAAAAGATCCATATTATTACAGAACTATTTACTTAGTTATAGTAGCACTTCTTATATGGGCGAGTAAAAAGGAATTTTACAGAGAAAGTTTTGTAATGAGATGGGGTGTATTCATCCAAGATATAATATTATTAGTAGGATTTTTAATATTATATGTATACACAGTATATGCAAACTTAAGTGGTAAGATAGGAAAACTTCCCGTTACAAATTACAAAATACAATCTATTAAGCATTATGGAGCATCACTATTAGGATTCAGTATTAGTGGCTTTATAATTGCATTACTTGTACTTTGGATTTTATATAAAATAAATAAAAACAAGACTTTCCCGAAAATAAAACTAGAGGAATGTGAAGAAACTGTAAAGTCTATAATAGATAAATTTGGAGGATCTCCATTAATACATTATGTTTATTTAAAGGATAAATATGTATATATAAATGACTCTAAAGATGTTGTTTTACAATATCAAGTATCAGCAAATAAAATAGTTATTCTTGGAAATCCTGTAGGAAACAAAGAAAAAGTATTTGAAACTATTCAAGAGTTTTATAAATTAGCTGATTTATATGGATATGTTCCTGTATTTACAGCAATAGATAAAACTATGATGCCAGAGTTACATGAAACAGGATATGAGTTTATGAAACTAGGTGAAGATGCATTAGTAGATTTGACTAAGTTTACATTAGAAGGAAGAAAAATGAAAAGTGTAAGAAATGCATTATCTAGAGTTGAAAAAGAAAATTACACTTTTGAACTTGTAAAACCACCTTTCACAGATGAATTTTTTAATGAAATAAAATTAGTTTCAGATGAATGGTTATGTGGAAGGGTAGAAAAGGGATTCTATATTGGGTTCTTTGATAAAGAATATTTGAGCAAACAACCTATAGCTGTAGTTAGAAATAAAGATAATGAAATAAAAGGATTTAGTAACTTAATGCCTATGTATGATAATAAAAATACATTATCGATAGATCTGATGAGGTTTTCTCATGACACGTGCAATGGGATAATGGACTTTATGTTTGTAAACTTATTTAAGTGGGGACAAGAAGAAGGTTATGCTAGATTTAATATGGGAATGGCACCTTTATCTAATGTAGGTAGGTCTAAATACTCATTCTTATCAGAAAAATTAGCTGCACAAATTTATTCTCATGGACAAAATTTCTATTCTTTTAAAGGATTAAAAAGATTTAAAGAAAAATATTGTGATATCTGGGAAGGTAAGTATATGGCTTATAAAAAAAGAACATCTATACTTACAACAGCATTACAGATTATACTTATAGCTGAAAAGCCAGTAAATAAATTAAAATAAATAAAAACTCCTCTGATTTTCAGAGGAGTTTCTTTATTTATTATTTCATAGATTTTAATACTTCTAATAAGTATTTCCAAGTATTTTCAGTAGAAGATATACTTAAATGTTCATTTGGAGTATGTACATCATACATATTAGGTCCAAATGATATAGCTTCAGCGTTAGGGATTTTATCTAATAATAATCCGCACTCAAGACCTGCATGTAAAGCCATTATTATAGGTTCTTTTCCAGTAAGATCTTTATAAGCTTGTATACATATTTTTTCTAATTCTGAATCTTTAGTATACTCCCAAGCTGGATAGTCGCTTATTAACTGTAGGCTTCCTCCAAACTCAGATACTAAAAGATTCATTCTTTCAGTTATATCTTCTTTAAGAGATTTTACAGAACTTCTAACTGCACACTCAAAAGTAACTGTAGAATCTGTAGTTCTAACAACACCTAAGTTAGTAGAACTTTCAACTAAGTTTTCTATATCCATACTCATAGTTTGTATACCATTAGGCATTAAGTTAAGCATTTTTATAACTCTATTTTTAGAAGTAGAGTCAAGTATTAGTTCAGGAGTAGCAGTTTCAGAGCATACTATTTCTAATCCTGGATCAGAAGTTTGGAACTCATGCTTAAATGTACTAGTGATTTCTTTTATACAAGCCATGAATTTATCTTTTTGATCATTATTAACCATTATTACGCAATCAGCTTCACGAGGGATAGCGTTATTTTTTGAACCGCCTTCAACCTTAGCTAAATCAAAATCAACATCTAATAAGTTTAATAATCTTCCTAATAACTTATTAGCGTTAGCTCTTTGTTTTATTATATCCATACCAGAGTGTCCACCAAGTAAACCTTTTACCTCTACTAAGTAAGCATCTCTAGGAGTTTCAGGTTTTATAAAGTCAACAGGTAATGTTGATAAAGCAGTTACACCACCAGCACAACTTACTAAAAGGTAACCTTCTTCCTCTGAATCTAAGTTTAATATATATTTACCTTTTACTAAACTTCCGTCTAATGCCATAGCACCAGTCATACCAGCTTCTTCATCAACAGTTATAAGAACTTCTAAAGCGGGATGAGCTACATCATTAGAAGCAAGTATTGCAAGTCCCATAGCTACAGCTATACCATTGTCAGCACCTAAAGTTGTATCAGTTGCATATACATAATCTCCATCTATTCTTAACTTTATTGGGTCTTTCATGAAGTCATGATTAGTGCTTTTATTTTTTTCGCACACCATATCCATATGACCTTGAAGTACTACACCAGGTGCATTTTCATAACCAGGAGTTGCTGGCTTTCTAATTATTATATTTAGACTTTCATCTTGAATAGTTTCTAAACCTAAGTTCTCACCAAAATTACGTAAATAATCACTTATAGCTTTTTCATTTTTTGAGCCTCTTGGTATTTGAGATATCTCCTCAAAATATTTAAAAACTAAACTAGGTTGTAAATCATTTAAAACATTGTTCATTAAAAACATCTCCTTGCTAAAAATTAAATTAAATTATATATATCACAAAATAGCATTGATTATGTATAATATATAAATAGTATAGTACAAATTTACATAAAATACACTTAAAATTTACATAAAAATTTACTTAAGGAGGAAGTATGAATAAAAGATCATTAAAAGTTTTAGAGTTTGATAAGATCATAGCCTTGTTAAAAGAAAGGGCTTCATCTTCTTTAGGATTAAGATACATTAATAAATTAGAGCCTAGTTCAGATTATGAAGAAGTTAAATACATGTTAGAAGAAACTAGTGAGGCACAATCTATCCTTATAAAAAGAGGAGGAGTAAGCCTACAAGGTTTACACGATATAGAAGATAAAGTTAAAAGAGCTAAGGTAGGGGCATCGATAGATGCTGGAAGCTTACTTATGATAGCAGATACTCTTAGAGTAGCTAGAATACTAAATTCTACATTGTCATCATCTGAAGAAGAAGATTTTAATTATCCTATAATACAATCATTATCTAATGCATTATATACATACAGAGATATTGAAGATAAAATATTTAACGCAATTATTAGCGAAATAGAAATATCTGATAATGCATCTAGTGAATTAAGAAGTTTAAGAAGAAAAATAATACAAAAAAATCAATCTATAAGATCTAAATTAAATGGAATAATTAGCTCATCGACATATCAAAAATACTTACAAGATGCAATAATATCAATAAGAGGCGATAGATTTGTAGTTCCAGTAAAATCTGAATATAGATCTCAAGTTTCAGGTATAGTTCATGATCAATCGTCATCAGGAGCAACACTATTTATAGAACCTATGAGTATAGTTGAAATGAACAATGAACTTAGACAATTAAAACTTAAAGAAAAAGAAGAGATAGAAAGAATACTAAGTGAACTATCAGCACTTGTAGGAGAGATTAGTGATGATATATTAAGTAATCAAGAGATTTTAGGAAAAATAGATTTCGCATTTGCAAAAGGTAAATTATCTTTATTAATGAAGGGAATAGAACCTAAATTAAATAAAGCAAAAAATATTAATATCAAAAATGGAAGACATCCATTATTAGATGAAAAATCTGTAGTAGGAAACGATATACGATTAGGTGAAGATTTCCACACATTAGTTATAACAGGACCTAATACAGGAGGAAAAACTGTAACAATAAAGACTGTAGGTTTATTTGCACTTATGACACAAAGTGGATTACATATTCCTGCAGATTATGGAACAAGTATGTGTGTATACGATAATGTATTTGCAGATATAGGAGATGAGCAAAGTATAGAACAAAGCTTATCTACGTTCTCGTCACATATGACTAATATAGTTTCTATATTAAATGATGTTACAGAAAACTCATTAGTTATATTTGACGAATTAGGTGCAGGAACAGATCCTGTGGAAGGTGCAGGACTTGCAATAGCAATACTTGAAGATGTAAATATGGCAGGAGCTAAATGTATAGCGACAACACATTATAGTGAAATAAAACATTATGCATTAACTAAAGATGGTGTTGAAAATGCTGCTGTAGAGTTTGATTTAGAAAATTTAAGACCTACTTATAGACTATTTATTGGAGTTCCTGGTAAATCAAACGCATTTGCTATATCAAAGAGGCTAGGATTAAGTGATTATGTAATAAATAGAGCAAAAGAATTTATAGATTCAGACACTATAGCTGTAGAAGATGTTATTCATAACCTGGAAAAATCTAGAGTAGAGGCTGTAGAAGAAAAAGAAGAAGCTACAAGACTTAGAAAAGAAATTCAAAAATTAAAAGAAGAATATGAATCAAAGTTAGATAAAATATCAGCTCAAAGAGAGAGATTACTAGAGGAAGCAAGACAAGAAGCGTTTAGAATAACAAGGCAAGCAAAAGAAGAAACAGATGTAGTTATAAAAGAGCTAAGAAAATTAGAAAAAGAAAGTATATCTAAAGAAAAAAATAGAAAAATAGAAGAACTAAGAAAAGAGATATCAAGTTCAATGGGAGCACTGCAACCAAGTGTTAAGAGTATGATTGTACCAAAAACATCTTCAAAAGAAATAAAAGACTTGAATCCAGGAGATGAAGTAAGAGTTATAACTTTAAATCAACAAGGAACAGTAATTTCTGCAGATAATAAGAAAAAAGAAGCTGTTGTTCAGATTGGTATAATGAAAATGACGCTTCCATTTAAGTCTTTACAAAAAGCTAAAAAAGATGCTAAGTCAACGGTTACAAATGCAACAAGAAATGTAATTAAATCAAAATCAGGAAGAGTTAAGAGTGAAGTTGATTTAAGAGGAATGACACTAGAAGAAGCAAGGGAAGAAGTGGATAAGTATCTTGATGATGCCTGTTTAGCAGGTCTTGAAAATGTAACTGTAATTCATGGAATCGGAACAGGAGTATTAAAGACAGGAATAACAGAGATGTTAAAAAAACATAAGCATGTAAAATCACAAAGACCAGGACAATATGGTGAAGGTGGTATGGGAGTTACTATAGTAACTTTAAAATAATTAAGGGGATGAACATATGATATTAGTATCAGCTTGTTTATTAGGAATAAACTGTAAATATGATGGCGATAATAACTATCATGAAAGTGTTAAAGACTACTTAAAAGATAAACAGTTTGTAGTTATCTGTCCAGAACAACTAGGGGGATTACCAACACCTAGAATACCATCAGAAATAACTAAGGATAAGGTTATGAATAAAGAAGGTATAGATGTGACAAATAATTTTATAAAAGGTGCTAATGAAAGTTTAAAAATAGCTAAATTATATGGATGCAAAGAAGCTATTTTAAAAGAAGGAAGTCCATCTTGTGGAAGTAATAAAATATATGATGGAACTTTTACAGGAATTAAAATATATGGAATGGGGATAACGGCATCTCTTTTAAAAAAAGAAGGAATTAGAATAATGAGCGAGAAAGAATTGGAAAAATAGACATATACTTGAAAAAAACTATAATTTGTTTTATCATAAAGTGTTATAAGAATAAGGAAGGAGTATCAATATGCAAGATTTTAAAATAAAAGTAGCTAAATCTTTAAAAGAAAAAATAGAAGATTTAACTTTAGAAGAAATAGTTGGATTAATAGAAATACCACCAAATAGTGATATGGGAGACTATGCTTTCCCTTGCTTTAGATTAGCTAAAGTATTTAGAAAAGCACCTAATATGATAGCAGCTGATTTATCAGAGGCTATAGAAATAAATGATGCCATATCAAAAGTTGAGCCTGCTGGAGGATATGTTAACTTTTTCGTGAATAAGTCAGCATTAGCTAAAAATGTTATAACTGATGTTTTATCTAAAGGTAAGGATTACGGACATAGTGACTTAGGTGAAGGAAAAACTGTAGTAATAGATTTCTCATCTCCTAATATAGCTAAGCCTTTCCATATAGGTCATATAAGAACTACTGTTATAGGAAATTCTTTATATAAAATATATGATTCTCAAGGATATAATACAGTAAGAATAAATCACCTTGGAGATTATGGAACTCAATTTGGTAAACTTATAGTAGCTTTCAAAAAGTGGGGAAGTAAAGAAGCTGTAGAAGCTAATCCAATACCTGAATTATTAAAACTATACATACAATTCCATGATGAAGCTGAAAAGCATCCAGAAATGGAAGATGAAGCGAGAGCTTGGTTCACTAAGTTGGAAAATGGAGATAAAGAAGCATATGATTTATGGAAATGGTTTAGAGATGAAAGTTTAAAAGAATTCTCTAGAGTATATGATTTATTAGATATAGAATTTGATTCATATGCAGGAGAAAGTTTCTATTCAGATAAAATGGATAGAGTAATAGATATTATAAAAGATAAAGGGTTATTAAAGGAGTCTGAAGGAACTAACATAGTTGATTTAGAAGAATTTAATATGCCACCAGCTTTAATAACTAAAAAAGATGGATCTACATTATATATGACAAGAGATTTAGCAGCAGCATTATATAGAAAAGAAACTTATGACTTTGCAAAATGTATATATGTAGTTGGATCACAACAAAGCTTACATTTCCAACAATTATTTAAAGTTTTAGAGTTAGTTGGATTTGAGTGGGCTAAAGATATGGTACATACTCCATTTGGAATGGTTGCATTAGAAGAAGGTACAATGTCTACAAGAAAAGGTAGAGTAGTCTTTTTAGAAGATGTTTTAAGACAAGCTATAGAAAAGACAAAAGAGACAATGTTAGCTAAAAATCCTAATGCTAAAAATGTTGATGAAATAGCTAAGCAAGTTGGAGTAGGAGCTGTAGTATTCCAAGAATTATCAAATAGTAGAATCAAAGATTACACTTTCTCTTGGGAAAGAACATTAAGCTTTGAAGGAGAAACTGGACCATACGTTCAATATACACATGCTAGATGTTGCTCAGTTTTAAGAAAAGCTGAGATGGAAATAAATTCTGATATAGATTATAACTTATTAACAGATGCTGATAGTTCAGAAGTATTAAAATTAATAGCATCATTTAATAATAGTATATTAGCTTCATTAAGAAAAAATGAGCCACATATAATAACAAGATTTGTATTAGACTTAGCGCAAGCATTCAATAAGTTCTACCATGAAAATCCTATATTAGTAGATGATGTAGAAACTAAGAAAGCTAGGGTAGCTTTAGTTGCAGCTACTAAGCAGACTATAGAGAATGGACTTGCATTATTAGGAATGAGTGCTCCGGAGAGAATGTAATAAACTCAATATACATTTGTCGAAAAATAATACTTTACATCTAAATTTCGGTTATTGTATAATTAAGTTAAGAAATAGCTCGATAACTTGAGCTAGTTACAATCAAAAGAGATATATATGGAAGTAGAGTATACTGAATATTCTACTCCCCCCCTACATTTACGGCAGCTAATAGCTGCCTATTTTTTTTAGTAACTTAAAAGTGATTAATTTAGATAGATATCATAAGTATGTAATTAAGTATACTAAGTTAATTAATTGATAAAACTAGAAAATAGTTTATGCGTTAGGAAGGTAGTATTTATGAAAGAAGAATTATTAAAAAAAGCATATATAAATGCATTTAGTATAAGTGATAAATATATAAAAAATATGATTATTATAAATACTAAATCTTTAATTGATGATATAGCGCAAAGATATGTAAAAGTAGATAAAAATAGATTAAAAGATGAATTATTGTATTATAAGTTTTATGGAGAAAAATTAAGAGATGTAAATATTTTAAATATAGTATTACCTGTTATATTGGCTAATACAAATATTAAAAAAAGTGAAGATGAGGTAATAAACCTTATAAGGTATCATATTTTATATAACAAAAATGAGAAATTTATGAATGAATATATTTTAGCGGCTTTAATGTATAATACTATTATGCATTCTATAATTGAAAATCAAAATATAGAATATGTAGATTTAATGCAAAGTATTAAGTCTTCAATAATTGCATTTAAATATAATGGTGAAAAAGCAGAAATAATAAAATTTGAAATGAAAAGGATACAAATTATCCAACTTATAGATAGATACATAGATTTAAAAATAGATGATTATAAAGATAATGATATAATAATAAACTTATTAAACGCTATATATGATGTATATGTAGAGGATAGGGAAGTAACAATAGATGGGATTAATAGCATAAAAAAAACTATATTATCCATTCTTAATTTTAAAATTAATAACGAGATAGATAATATAGATTTTATAAATTCTATGTCAGAGTATATTGTAAAACTTAGAAAATATAAAATATCCAAAAAAGAATATAATATAAAATCTGATCCAAGGTATATAATAGGGTTAGATATAGGTGATATAAAATCTGACCCTATATTAAATAATATAAAAGTTGTATCAAAAGATTTTAAAAACAACATATTAACAGTTGGATTAGTATCAAAATCAGGTAGCTACAACTTTAAATTTAGAAAAGCTTAATTATCAGATTCTAAGTACTCGACAAACACTTCTTCTTTAGTGTTTGTTAAGAAACAAAGTTCTTTTATAAGGCTATTTCTAAGGTCTATGAAATCCTCTAAATTAGTGTTTTCATAGGTATATTCTAATGCTTTTACAATAAGCAATAAATCTCTTTTAGATAGTGCATCAATAGATACTTTGTCGAACAATTTCATAAAAAACTCCCTTTCGTATGTTATTTATTAATGAGAAAATTTACAATAGCATATAATTCTACAATAATATAAAAAAACCTTCTTTTTATATACATAATGTTAGAAATAAAAATCATATATAATAGTATTTTAACAAAATATATATAATTATAGGCAAAAAAATTGAAAAAAAGAGGTGAATTAATTGAAAATACTTTTAACAACATTAAATTCAAAATTTATACATACAAATTTAGCAATAAGATATCTTAAACAAATGGTAAAAGATATTAAAGGTGTAGATACTGATATAAGAGAATATACAATCAATAATGAATTAGATTTTATATTAAAAGATATATATACAAATAATTATGATGTAATTTTATTTTCAACGTACATATGGAATGTAAATGATATAGTCAAGCTTTGTCATAATCTGAAAAAAGTAAATCCAAATGTTAAAATCGCATTAGGTGGACCTGAGGTAACTTATGATAGTGAAGAAGCTATGAAAAAATATGATTTTGTAGATTATATACTTTATGGAGAAGGAGAACTTATTTTTAGAGATTTTGTAAAATATCTTAACGGAGATATGAAAGTTGAAGAAGTTGATGGGATAGTTTATAGAAAAAATGATGAAATAATAACTAATAAACCAATGAAGTTATTAGAAAACTTAGACTTAATACCTAGCCCATACGAGACTTTAGACAAAGCAGAATATGAAAATAGAATAGTTTATTATGAGACATCAAGAGGGTGTCCATTCAATTGCCAGTATTGTTTATCTTCGACAATACAAGGGTTAAGATATTTTAGTATAGATAGAGTAAAAAAAGATTTAAAAGCTCTTATAGATGCAAGAGTATCACAAATTAAATTTATAGATAGAACGTTTAATGCAAATAAAAAGTTTGCTATGGAGATAATGCGATTTTTAATGGAAAATGATAATGATTATACAACTTATCATTTTGAAGTTACAGCACACTTGCTTACAGATGATATGCTGGAATTTTTAAAGGATTGCAAAGAAGGATTATTTCAATTTGAAATAGGAGTTCAATCAACTAATGAAAGAGTATTAGAAGCTGTTGGAAGAAGAGATGATTTTTCTAAACTTTCATATGTAGTTCAAAAAATAGCATCATTTAGAAATATACATCAGCATTTAGACTTAATTGCAGGACTTCCCTATGAAGATTACAGTAGTTTTGAAAATTCATTTAATGATGTATTCAATCTAGGGATAGAGCATTTACAGCTTGGATTCTTAAAAATGATAAAAGGAACGGGAATTAGAAATCAAGCTGATGAACATGAATTTAGATATAAGGATTATCCTCCATATGAAGTTTTATACAATAAATATATAAGTTATAATGAAATATTAAAGTTAAAGGATATAGAGGAAATACTTGAGAAGTACTTTAATTCTAAAAATTTTGTTTTATCAATGAGATATATAATTCATAATTATTATAAAGAAAGTCCGTTTAAATTCTTTGAAGCATTTGCAACTTACTACAATGACAATGGATATTTCAATGCATCACAAGGTAAAAATCAATTATACAAAATTTTATTAGATTTTTATGAAGAAAAAATAAATACTAACTTTGAGCTATTTAAAGAAATTTTAAAATACGACTATATATCTTTAGGAAAAACTTCAAATTTACCTGGATATATGGAAAAATTTGAAGTTGAAGATTTTAAAAATAGATGTCATTTATTTTTACAAAATGAAGAAAATGTATTAAAATATATACCTAGATTTGAGAATACTCCTGCAAAACAAATAATTAAATATGTACATTTTGAAAATTTCAAATACGATATTTTAAAATTAAAAGAAGATATCAATGCATGCTTAAATCCTGATGAAACTATGATATTATTTGTTTACGATGACAAAAAGGTGTTTGAGAAATCTAAATCATACACAATAGAGATATAGGAGGAATAAAATGAAGTTTAGAGTTGAAAAATATATATTAAAAAAAGCTGAAGAGTTAGCATTTTTAAGAATAAAAAATAGCGCGGATTTTAAATTAAAAGGGTATGAATTTCCGGAAGAAGGACTAGATGTACCTATAAAAAATGATGTATTAGTAAAAGGTATAAAAACTAATACAGCTCAAGATGGATTAAGTTCAATGTCTATAGCTGATGCAATGATGTATATCATGGGAATTGACAGCAAATTCAAATATAATGATGAATATAAAAAGTTTCTTAAGGCAATAGAAGAAAACCTTGATTTAGATTTAAAATCATATATGGGATATATGTCTAGAAAGTATTTTGAAGCAGGTGAATATACTGACGCTTTAATATATTTAAAGTGCAGTGTAAGCTTATACCCTGAAGATATAGATGCTCTTTATCATTATGCTATAGTTTGTCAGGAGTTAGCTAAGCAACACCAAAAAAATGGTGATGAAAAACCAATGGAAGCATTTTTATTAGATGCAATAGAAGCTTTAGAAAAAGTAAGAGACTTAGATGAATCTTTTGCTCTTGCATATTATCACTTAGGATATCACTATTATAATCAGAATCAGTATATAAAAAGTAAAGTAACTTGGGAAGAAGCTATGAAATTAGGAATTGATGATGATTTATGTGCAGAGTTACAAGAAATTATAGGTAAAATGGACTTTAAAGTACAATATGAAGAAGGTTATAACTTAGTGTTCCAAGGAAGAAATGAAGAGGGATTAGAAAAGTTATTGCCACTAGCAGATGAACATGGAGACTGGTGGAACCTTTTATTTATGATAGGTCTAGCATATAGAAATATGAATGATGTTGAACAAGCTAAAAAATATTTTGAAAAAATACTTATAATAAGACCTAATCAAGTAGATACACTAGTTGAATTAGGTTTATGTGAAGCATCTACTTACAATATGAAAGGGGCTATCGAGCATTTTGAAAAAGCAGCAAAATTAAAGAAAGAAGACCCTGAAATATTATGTAATCTAGGAATGGCATACTTAAACGATGGTGATTTAGACAATTCAATTTATTATATTGAAAGAGCTTATGAAATAGACCCACAAGATGAAGTAACAGTAGCATGTTTAAGAGAATTAGATAAATATAGATAAATCAAAAGCTATAAGGATAAATCCTTATAGCTTTTTTGCTTAAATAAAAAGGGAGTAGGTACCGGTATGTCAAATTAAATTAATTATGGTGTTAACTATTTTATATACATATTTATAAATTGACCAAAGTAAAAATATAAGGAGGAGTTACATTGATAAAAAAATTAGAAGACATAATAAAAGAGCTAAAGCTAAATAAAAAAGTTAGGCTAGCTGTAGCGGCAGCTCAAGATAAGGAAGTTTTACATGCAGTTTTAGATGCTATGAATATGAATATAATAGAACCTATTTTAGTTGGTGATGTTAACAAAATAAGAGAAATATCTAAAGAATTAAATTTAAGTTTAGATGGTATTAATATAATTGAAGCTAACACCTATGAAGAATGTGCAGAAGTAGCTGTGAAATTAGTTAGCAATAATGAAGCTGACTTTGTTATGAAAGGTATTTTAGATACACCGATATTACTAAAAGCTGTTTTAAATAAAGATTATGGATTAAGAACAGATAGTTTATTAAGTCATGTTATGGTATATGAAGTTCCATCATATCATAAACTTCTTATACTTACAGATGGAGGCATGAATATAAGTCCTAACTATGATCAAAAAGAAAAAATATTAGAAAATGCAGTAAGAGCATGTAAAGCACTTAAAATTGATAATGTAAAAGTAGCAGCATTAGCAGCAAAAGAAAAAGTAGATGGAAAAATGCAAGCAACAGTAGATGCGAGAAGGTTACAAGAAGCTAGTAAGTCTAATGTATTTGGAGAAGATGTTATAGTTGAAGGTCCATTAGCATTTGATTTAGCAATATCTTCACAAGCTGCTAAAGTAAAAAACTTTAAAAGTGAAGTATCTGGAGAAGTAGATATAATATTGGTACCTACCATAGAAGTTGGAAATGGAATAGGAAAAACTTTAACATATTTAGCAGATGCTAAATCTGCAGGAATTATAATGGGTGCAAAGGCTCCAATTGTACTAGTATCAAGGGCTGATACACATGAGTCAAAGCTATATTCAATAGCTTATGGAGCCTTGATATCTAGAAAAAATAAATAGGATATCCAAAAATTGTTAAAAAATTACCTAAATTATAGTGAAAGTGTGGAACATAATTGCTATAATTTAGGTAAATAAAATTATTTTAGATGCAGAAACATATATAGCTTAGATGCAGAAACATACTTAGTTCTATTAAAAATTTTATAAAAAGGGGATAGAAGTATGGATAAAAAGATGATGACTATCGACTTAAACAGCCAAAAGCTGATAGAAAAGGCTGAAAAAGATGGCGTAGAAACTATGTATGACAGAAAGCTTGCTATGAAAGCACAATGTGGATTTGGGCTTCAAGGGGTCTGTTGTAGAATATGTGCAGCAGGACCTTGTAGAATAACGCCTAAAACACCATTAGGACTATGTGGGGCTGATGAGCATGTAATAGTTGGTAGAAACTATGCAAGAATGGTTGCTGGGGGAACAGCGGCACATTCAGACCATGCAAGAGGAATAGCTCATACAATGGCATTAGCAAGTAGGGATGGAAATTACACAATAAAGGATGAAGCTAAATTAATAAATTTAGCTAAAGAATGGGAAGTAGAAACAGAAAATAGAGATATATATGATATAGCTCATGAAGTTGCAGATATAGCTTTAATGGAGTTTGGTAAACCTCATGGCAAATTAAACTTCTTAAGTAGAGCACCACATCAAAGACAAGATAGATGGAAGAAATATGATATAGAACCAAGAGCAATAGATAGAGAAATAGCGACAATCATGCATTCAACTCATATGGGATGTACAGCAGACATCGATAGTTTAATAAATTTATCATTAAGAACTTCGCTAGCAGATGGCTGGGGAGGATCTATGATAGGAACTATATTCAGTGATATATTATTCGGCACACCAACAGTTAGACAATCAGAAGCAAACTTAGCGGTATTAGAAGAAAATAAAGTAAATATAATATTACATGGACACGAGCCTTCACTATCAGAAATGATAGTATTAGCATCTGAAGATCCAGAACTTGTAGCTTTAGCTAAAGAAGTTGGATCAGATGGTATAAACTTAGCAGGTATGTGTTGTACAGGTAATGAGGTAACGATGAGACATGGAGTAAGAACTGCAGGAGATTTCCATCAACAAGAATTAGCTATAGTAACAGGAGCTGTTGAAGCTATGATAGTTGATGTTCAATGTATATTCCCTGCATTAGCTAAGGTATCTGAATGTTATCACACTAAATTTATAACAACATCTCCAAAAGCTAAAATATCAGGATCAACTTATATAGAATTTAATGAAGAAACAGCACTTGAAAATGCAAAATCAATAGTAAGAGAAGCTATACTTAATTATAAAAATAGAGATAAAGAAAAAGTTTATATACCAGAATTAAAATCAAGTACAACAGTAGGATTTAGTGAGCAAGCAATAATTGGTCAATTAGATAGAGTTGTAAACTCTCAAATAGATAAGCCAGGAACATTAAAACCATTAGTAGATTGTCTAAAATCTGGAGTATTAAGAGGGGTAGTAGGTGTAGTTGGATGTAATAATGCAAGAACTGTATCTAACAAAGCTCACGTAACTATAATGAAAGAATTAATAAAAAATGACATATTAGTTGTAACAACAGGATGTGGAGCATCAGCAGCAGGTAAATTTGGATTATTAAATAAAGAAGCTAGAAAACTTGCAAGTAAAGGTCTTGCTACAGTTTGTGAATTAGTTGATATACCTCCAGTAATACATTTAGGTTCTTGTGTTGACTGTAGCCGTATATTAAACGTAGTATCAGAAGTTGCTAAATTCTTAGATATGGATATGTGTGATATACCTGTAGCTGGAGTTGCACCAGAGTGGATGTCTGAAAAAGCAGTTGCAATAGGTACTTATGTAGTAGGATCAGGAATAGATACTTATTTAGGAATAATGCCTCCTATATCAGGGTCTTCTAAGACAGTAGAAATATTAACAGAAACACTTCAAGATAGTATGGGAGCAACATTTAAAGTAAATGAAAATCCAGAAGAATTAGCTAAGATGATAATAGAGGATATAGAAAAGAAACGTGTACACTTTGAAGATTTAGTTGCACAGAAAAAAGCTGAAAACGAAGCTGAGCCAGCAGAAGCTTAAAAATTTATATTATTTATGTAAAACTAGGAGTACTACTTTGAAAAGATAGTATTTAAAATAAATTAGTTTATGAAAGCTAGCTATAGTTTTTTTTGTATGCAACTATAGCTAGTGTAAAATATTATAAACTTAAGACAAACAAAAGGTGGGAGAATATGAAAATAGCTATAACAGGTAAAGGTGGAGTAGGCAAGACAACTTTTTCGTCTATGCTTTCAAGATTATTTGCAGATGATGGGTATAGAGTGGTAGCAGTAGATGCTGACCCTGATGCTAACTTAGGATTGGCTTTAGGATTTCCTAAAGATGTATATGAAGATATAGTTCCTATATCTGATATGAAAAATTTAGTATCAGAAAGAACGGCATCAGAGACTGGAACTTTTAATAAAATGTTTAAATTAAATCCGAAGGTAGATGATATACCAGATAAATTTTGTAAAGAACATAAAGGAGTAAAACTTTTGACTCTTGGAACTGTGGATTCAGGAGGAAGTGGATGTGTATGTCCAGAGCATGTTTTATTAAAAAGATTATGTTCGCATTTAATTTTACAAAATAAAGATGTTGTAATAATGGATATGGAAGCTGGAATAGAACATCTAGGAAGAGGTACTGCACAAGGAGTAGATGCCTTTATAGTTGTTGTTGAACCAGGAGAGAGAAGTTTACAAACATATAGAAAAGTAAAAAAATTAGGTAATGATATAGGTGTAAAGAAGGTTTTTGTAGTAGGTAATAAAATAAGAAACAAGTCAGATGAGGAGTTTGTAACTAGTAATCTACAAGATGGAGAATTACTAGGGTTTGTTTACTACAATCAAGATGTAATAGATTCAGATAGAGCAAGTAAATCTCCATACGATGTAAGTTCAGATACTAAGATGCAGATAAATGAAATAAAAAATCGATTAATGACGAATGAGTAGTATATTAGTATAATAGATATTACAAAACAAAATGAGAGGAGATTGAGTTATGGGATTTAAATCAGATATAGAAATTGCACAAGAAGCAAAACCACAAGATATAAGGGAAATAGCTAAAAAGTTAGGTTTAAGTGATGATGAAGTAGAACTTTATGGAAAATATAAAGCTAAGGTAGATTACAATTTACTAAAAAAAGGTAATGGAAATAAAAAAGCTAAGTTAATATTAACTACAGCTATAAATCCTACTCCAGCAGGAGAGGGAAAAACAACAACTACTATAGGGGTAGCAGATGCATTTTCTAAATTAGATAAAAATGTATTAGTTGCATTAAGAGAACCATCATTAGGTCCTGTATTTGGGGTTAAAGGAGGAGCTGCTGGTGGAGGATATGCACAAGTTATACCTATGGAAGATATAAATTTACATTTTACAGGAGACTTCCATGCTATAGGGGCAGCTAATAACTTATTAGCGGCTATGCTTGATAATCATATACACCAAGGAAACTCATTAGGAATAGACCCAAGAAGAATAACTTGGAGAAGATGTGTTGACATGAATGATAGACAGTTAAGAAATATAACTGATGGATTAGGTGGAAGAGCACATGGAGTACCTAGAGAAGATGGATTTGATATAACTGTTGCATCTGAAATAATGGCAGCATTTTGTTTAGCAAATGACATAATGGATTTAAAAGAAAGATTAGGTAATATAATAGTAGGATACACATATAATGGAGATCCTGTAACTGCTAAACAACTAAATGCAAATGGAGCTATGGCAGCTTTATTAAAAGATGCATTAAAACCAAACTTAGTTCAAACATTAGAAGGAACACCATCATTTGTTCATGGAGGACCTTTTGCAAATATAGCACATGGATGTAACTCTGTTATAGCTACAAAAATGGCAATGCATTTTGCTGACTATGTTGTAACAGAAGCAGGATTTGGTGCTGATTTAGGTGCTGAAAAATTCTTAGATATAAAATGTAGAATGGCAGATTTAAAACCAGATGCAGTTATAATAGTAGCTACTGTTAGAGCATTAAAATATAATGGTGGAGTACCTAAAGATAAGCTAAACGAAGAAAATCTAGAAGCTTTAGAAGCAGGTTTACCTAACTTATTAAAGCATGTTGAGAATATAACGAAAGTATACGGATTACCAGCAGTTGTAGCTATAAATAGATTCCCACTAGATACTGAAGCTGAACTTAAATTAGTTGAAGAAAAATGTAAAGAGTTAGGTGTTAATGTTGCACTTTCTGAAGTATGGGCTAAAGGTGGAGAAGGTGGAATAGAAGTAGCTAAAGAAGTTATAAGATTAATAGAGGAAGAAGAAAATGACTTCAGATTCTGTTATGAAGATGATTTATCTATTAAAGAAAAAATAGAAGCAATAGCTACTAAGATATATGGAGCAGATGGAGTAGACTTTACTCCAGCAGCTGAAAAAGAAATAGCTACATTAGAGAGCTTAGGATTTAGCAAGTTACCAATATGTATGGCTAAAACTCAATACTCTTTAACTGATGACCAAACAAAACTGGGAAGACCTACTGGATTTAGAATAACAGTAAGACAATTAACAGTTTCAGCTGGTGCTGGATTTATAGTTGCCTTAACTGGAGAAATAATGAAAATGCCAGGACTTCCAAAAGTTCCAGCAGCTGAAAGAATAGATGTAGACGAAAATGGTGTAATATCAGGTTTATTCTAATAAATAGTTAATCATGGGGGCGCTCGTTATAAATATAGTTGCTTCCTTCGCACAAAGTACTAAAAAGATGTACTTTAAGTGCTACGTCAGCAACTATATTTACAACTTCGCTACTTTCAATTAATAATATTTAATATAATAAACATGTGATATATATGGAGGAAAGTGAATGAGAATATCTGAAAAAACATGTGTAGATTTTGTTGATGTATTAGCTTCAAAATCAGCAGTTCCAGGTGGTGGAGGTGCAGCAGCTTTAACTGGAGCTATAGGAATAGCTTTAGGAAGTATGGTGTGTAACTTAACTATTGGAAAGAAAAAATATGCTGAGTATGAAGAAAGTGTAAAATCTATACTAGAAAAAGCAAGAGAGTTAGAAAAAGATTTAATAAATATGATAGATGAAGATGCAGAATGCTTTTTACCTTTATCAAAAGCATATGGACTTCCAAGCTCTACAGAGGAAGAAAAGAAAATAAAAGCTGAAACTATGGAAAGTGCACTTAAAACAGCATGTGAAGTGCCTATAAAAATAGTTAAGGTATGTTATGAGGCTATAAAACTACATGAAGATTTAGTAGATAAAGGATCAAGACTAGCAATAAGTGATGTTGGTGTTGGTGTACAATGTTTAAGAGCTGCCATATTAAGTGGGCAATTAAATGTTATTATAAATATAAACTCAATAAAAGATGAAGAGTATGTAAACAAAGTTAGAAATGAGGTTAATAACCTTGTAGAAGATGGAGTTAAAACTTGTGATGAAGTTTATAAAAAAGTAGAAATAGCATTAAGCAAATAATAAAATTATAATTTTTAAGTTTAATATTATAGGGGGCATAAAAATGAACAATACAACAACTAAAGGACAAATAATAAAAGGAAAACCAGTAGCTGATAAAATAAGTCAAGAACTTATAAATGAAGTTAATAATTTAGTTAAAGAAGGAATAAATCCTAAATTAGCTGTAGTAAGAGTAGGTTCTAGACCAGATGATTTAGCATATGAAAGAGGAGCATTAAAAAGATGCCAGACTATAGGTATAGAAACAGAAGTTGTAGAATTACCTGAAAATATAAGTCAAGAAGAATATATAAATGTAATACATAAGCTGAATGATGATAAAAAAGTTAATGGGATATTAGCATTTAGACCGCTTCCTAAACATTTAAACGAGGATGAAATAAAATACCATATAGATCCTAAAAAAGATGTAGATTGTTTTAATCCGATAAACACAGCTAAAATAGTAGAAAATGATAAAAGTGGATTTCCACCATGTACACCTACAGCAGTTGTAGAAATATTAAAGCACTATGATATAGGTTTATCTGGAGCTAATATAGCTGTTTTAGGGAGATCAATGGTAGTTGGAAAGCCAGTATCAATGCTTTTATTAAATGAAAATGCAACAGTGACTATATGTCATTCAAGAACTAAAAATTTACCAGAGATATCATCAAAAGCAGACATAGTTGTAGCTGCAGTAGGAAAAGCTAAAATGGTTACAGCTAATTATGTAAAAGATGGTGCTGTAGTTATAGATGTAGGTATAAATGTTGATAATAATGGCAATTTATGTGGAGATGTTGATACAGAAAATTTATTAGAAAAAGTTTCTATGATAACTCCTGTACCAGGAGGAGTTGGATCAGTAACTACATCTATACTAGCAAGTCATGTAGTAAAAGCTTGTAAGTTACAAAATAATAAATAAAAAAATAATAAATGGAGATTTTCAAGGGGGAATAGAGATGATAATTTCTGAAAATAAGCCATTTGAAGAGATTTTAGGTTACATTAAAGATGATAAGAAGATTATCTTAATAGGATGTAATCAATGTGCAGCTACGTGTAAAAGTGGTGGAGAAGAAGAAGTTTTAAAAATGAAAGAAAAGTTAGAAATAGAAGGAAAAGAAGTGCTAGGATATCAACTACTAGATCCAGCATGTAATCTTTTAAAATCAAAGAAAGACTTAAAATCATTAAAAAGTGAAATCAAAGAAGCTGATGCTATATTATCTTTAGCCTGTGGAGATGGAACACAAACTATTGTAAAAAATATAAAAAATAAGCCTGTATATCCAGCTAATAATACTTTATTCATAGGTGAAGTAAAAAGAGTAGGAGAGTTCGAAGAAGCATGTAAAGCATGTGGAGAATGTGAATTAGCATGGACTGGAGGTATATGTCCAGTAACAATGTGTGCTAAAGGTTTATTAAATGGAGCTTGCGGTGGAGCAAGAGATGGAAAGTGCGAAGTTAATCCTGAAAATGACTGTGCTTGGGTTCTTATATATGATAGATTAAAATCTATAGATCAATTAGAAAATCTATTGGAAATTAAAGAACCAAAAGATTACTCAAAGGCATGTAATCCTAGAAGTTTAAGCTTAAAGAAAAAAGAAGCAATGGCTAATGCTTAGATATTTTTTTAGAGGTTAAGGGGGATAAAAAAATGAGCTTGTTAAAAGACGCCTTAGATAATGGCAAGTTTGCAGTAACTGCGGAAATGGCACCTCCTAAAGGAACTGATTTATCACATTTAATAGAGTGTGCTAAAGCTGTTAAAGGGAGAGTTCATGCTGTAAATGTAACAGATTTTCAATCTGCTGTAATGAGAACAACATCGCTTACTACATGTAAGTTATTAAGAGATGAAGGATTAGAGCCAGTACTTCAAGTAACTGGAAGAGATAGAAATAGAATTGCAATACAAGGAGAACTATTATCTGCTGGAGTTTTTGGAATAGAAAATATGCTAGCATTAACAGGAGACCACACCGTAGTAGGAGATCATCCTCAAGCAAAGCCTGTATTTGACCTAGATTGTGTTGGAATATTAAAAACAGCACAGAAGTTATCAGAAGGAACAGATATGGTAGGCAATCAATTAAAAGGATCACCTAATTTTTATTTAGGAGCATCCGTAACCCCAAGATACACGCCTATTGAAATTCAATTATTAAAAATGCAAAAGAAAATAAATGCTGGAGCTAAGTTTTTCCAAACACAAGCTGTATATGATATAGATACAATGAGAGAGTTTAGAAAACATACAAAAGATATGAATACAAAGGTTTTAGCAGGAATAATACCATTAAAATCTCCAGGAATGGCTAAGTTTATGAATGCTAATGTTCCAGGAATATATGTTCCAGATGAACTTATCGAAAGGTTAAGATCGGTAGGAAAAGAAAATTGGGCAAGTGAAGGTATAAAGATAGCAGGAGAATTAATTCAACAATTAAGAGATGAAGATTTATGTGATGGAGTGCATATAATGGCAATTGGTGCAGAGGAAAATGTACCTGCTATATTAGATGCAGCAAATATATAAAATATCATAGGGGGATTATGAAATGAGAGTAGCAGTAATAGGCGGAGGACCAGGAGGATATGTAGCTGCTATAAAAGCCGCTATGCTTGGTGCTGATGTTACAGTTATAGAAAAAAGAAGAGTTGGAGGAACTTGCTTAAACGTAGGATGTATACCAACAAAAGCATTACTAGCATCATCATCATTGATTTCATCTATAAAAGAAGCTAAAAATTTTGGGATTAATATAGAGGGTAATGTAGAAGCTAACTTCGAAGATATAATGGCTAGAAAGAATAAAATTGTTAATCAATTAATTAGTGGAATTGAGTTTTTATTTGATAAAAGAGGAATAAAATTAGTAAATGGATTTGGAAAACTTATAGAAAATAATAAGATAGAAGTAAAGAAAGATGATGGAAGTATAGAAGTTGTAGAAGCTGATAAAATTATATTAGCAAACGGATCACAACCAGTTATACTACCGATGTTTCCATATGATGGAGATACTATTATAACAAGTGATGAGGCTTTAAATTTAAAAGAAGTTCCTAAATCTTTACTTATAGTAGGTGGAGGAGTTATAGGTTGTGAATTTGGGCAATTCTTCAAAACTTTAGGAACAGAAGTTACTATAGTTGAGATGTTTGACCAATTACTTCCACTTGAGGACAAAGATGTAGCTAAACAGTTGCAAAGACAGTTTAAAAAGGATAAAATTAAGGTAATGACAGGTATTCGCATCGAAAAATGTGAAATAGTTGACAATGAAGTTATAGCAACTCTATCTAATGGAAAGCAAGTTAAAGCTGAAAAAGCTTTATTATCGATAGGAAGAAAACCTTATCTTGAAAATTCGGGAGTAGAAGATATAGGAATAGAATTAGATAGAGGTAAAATAGTAGTAAATGAAAATTTAGAAACAAATATAGAAGGTATATATGCTATTGGGGATCTAATAAATACACCATTCTTAGCACATGTAGCATCCAAAGAGGGAATAACAGCAGCTCAAAATGCTGTTTGTGGCAATTCAAAAACTGTAAATTACGCAGCAGTTCCAAGATGTGTATATACTGAACCAGAAGTTGCAGGAGTAGGTAAAACTGAAAAAGAGCTTCAAGAAAATGGTATAGAATATAATATAGGACAATTCGATTTTAGAGCATTAGGTAAAGCTCAGGCTATGGGACAATTCCAAGGATTCATCAAGATATTATCAGATAAAGAAGACAAAATAATAGGCGCATCTATAGTAGGACCTCACGCAACAGATTTATTAACAGAGTTATCATTAGCTGTTCATTTAGGATTGACAGTAGAACAAGTAGGAGATGTTATACATGCACATCCTACATTATCAGAAGGAATAATGGAAGCTTTACATGATGTTCATGGGGAGTGTGTTCATGCAGCTCCAAAATTAGCAAAAGCATAAACAGGATAAAAGTCCTGTTTAGACAAACAAAGGGGGAAATCTTATGGGATTTAATATTGCGGTAGCAGGTAAAGGTGGAACTGGTAAGACAAGTCTTACAGGGCTTTTAATTGACTGCTTAGTAAACGATAATAAAGGACCGATATTAGTAGTAGATGCAGATGCTAATGCTAATATAAATGAAGTATTAGGGTTAGATATAGACGTAACATTGGGTCAAATAAGAGAAGAAATAAATCAAAGAGAAAAACAAGGGAATGCTTTTCCAGGAGGTATGACTAAAGCTCAGTACCTGCAGTATCGATTAAACACATCTGTAGCTGAAGGACCAGGATATGATCTAATAGTTATGGGAAGGTCAGAAGGTGAAGGTTGTTACTGCTATGTAAATGGAATATTAAGAGAGCAGACTGATAAACTTTCTGACAGCTATGATTATTTAGTAATAGATAATGAAGCTGGAATGGAACATTTAAGTAGAAAGACTACGAAACATATAGATAAATTGCTATTAGTAAGTGATTGTTCAAGACGTAGTATTCAAGCTGTTGCAAGAATAAGGGACTTAGCAACGGAACTAAAACTAAATGTTTCAGATATGCAGCTTATTGTAAATAAAGTTCCAAATGGTGTATTAAATGATGGAATAAAAGAAGAAATAGAAAAACATAAATTAGACCTTTTAGGGGTAGTACCTTTAGATGACATGATATATGAATATGATTCTTCAGGAACGCCATTAGTAAAGCTACCTGAAGATTCTAAAGCAAGAATAGCTATTAAGGATATTATATCTAAATTGGAATTAAATTAGGCTAAGGGGGAAAATAAAATGGCATTTAAGATGTCTGTTCAAAAGTACTCTGGTAAGATATCAGAGGTTGAAATAGGTTTAGGAGAAAGTTCTATAAAAATAGGCGGAGAAAATATACTTCCTTTTTATAACTTTGATGGAAATCAACAAAATACTCAAAAAGTTGGGGTAGAAATGTTAGATGTATACCCTGATCATTGGACTGAAGGAATGAAAGAAATATACAAAGATGTAGCTGATGATAGTGTGAAATGGGCTAAGTATATAGAAGAAAACATAAAACCTGATTTTATATGCTTAAAGCTAGAAGGAGCAGATCCCAATGGTCTAGATAAAACTCCAGAAGAATGTGCTCAAGTAGCTAAAGATATAGCTTCAAGTATATCTTTACCTATAGTTATAGCAGGAACAGGAAATTTTGAAAAGGATGCCAAGGTTTTTGAAAAAGTTGCACAAGTTACAGATGGGCATAATTGCTTGTTCATGTCAGCTACAGAAGAAAACTATAAAGGCGTTGGGGCTGCAGCAAGTATGGCATATAACCATAAAGTTGGAGCAGAGTCTTCTGTTGATATAAACTTAGCAAAACAATTAAATGTATTATTAACACAATTAGGTGTTAAACCAGAAAATATTGTAATGAATGTTGGATGCTCTGCTGTAGGTTATGGATATGAGTATGTTGCATCTACTATGGATAGAATTAGACTTGCAGCGCTTAGCCAAAATGATAAAACTTTACAAATGCCTATAGTAACACCTGTTTCTTTTGAATCTTGGAATGTTAAAGAATCAGTAGCTAGTATTGAAGATGAACCTGCTTGGGGATGCCAAGAAGCTAGAGGGATATCTATGGAGGTTTCAACTGCTGCAAGTGCACTGGCAGGAGGAGCTAATGCAGTAGTACTTCGTCATCCAAAATCTGTTGAAACTATAAAAACTTTAGTTAGCGAATTAGCTTAATAAGTTAAAGGTTAGGGGGAAAATAAAATGGCTTTAAAAGCTTTAGATATATTTAAATTAACACCAAAGAAAAACTGTAAAGATTGTGGATTTCCAACTTGTATGGCATTCTGTATGAAGGTTGCATCAGGGGCTTGTGAAATAGAAAAATGTCCTCATATGTCACAAGAAGCATTAGATAAATTATCAGAAGCTACTGCACCTCTTATGAAAACATTAAAAATAGGCGCAGGAGAATCACAATATGATTTAGGTGGAGAAACTGTACTATTTAGACATGAAAAAACTTTAGTAAATAGAAATAGATTTGCAGTAGAATTTTGTGACTGCATGAGTGAAGAAGAAGTAAATAAAAAATTAGAGAATATAAAGGCTGTTAACTACATAAGAATAGGTGAAGAAATGAAAGTAGAAATAGCAGCTTTAAGATATTCATCAAATAAAGAAGCATATATAAACTTAATAAATAAAGTTAAAGAAAGTAATCTATCATTAGCTTATATGATAATTTGTGATGATGCTCAAATTGCTAAAGAAGCAGTAGAACTATTAAAAGGAGAAAATCCAGTAGTATATGGAGCAAACAAAGAAAATTATAAAGAAATGGTAGAGGTAGTTAAATCTGATAAGTTAGTACTAGGAGTAAGTGCATCTAATTTAGAAGAACTATATGCTACTGTAGAAGCTATACAATCATTAGGATACAAAGAGTTATTATTAGATACTACAGGAGATACAATAAAAGATACATTTACTAATACAGTTCAAGTTAGAAGAATATCATTAAAAGAGCAAGATAGAACTTTTGGATATCCTTCAATAATATTTGCAAATAAATTATCTAAAGAAGATTCTATGATGGAAGTAGCTATATCTTCAATATTTACAATAAAATATGGATCTATAATAGTTTTAGATGATATAGATTATGCTAAAGCTTTACCATTATTTGCACTTAGACAAAATATTTACACAGACCCACAAAGACCAATGAGAGTTGAAACTAAGTTATATCCTATAAATAATCCAGATGAAAATTCGCCGGTTTTAGTTACTGTTGACTTTGCATTAACATATTTCATAATAGCAGGAGAGATAGAAAGATCTAAAGTTCCTGTTTGGCTAGCTATACCAGATGCTGGAGGATACTCAGTTTTAACTGCTTGGGCAGCTGGAAAATTTGGAGGAAGTTCAATAGCAAACTTTATAAAAGAAAGTGGAGTTGCTGAAAAAACTAAAAATAGAGATTTAATAATACCTGGAAAAGTAGCTGTTTTAAAAGGTGATATAGAAGATAATTTACCAGGATGGAATGTAGTTATAGGAACAGAAGAGTCAATGGAATTACCTAAATTCTTAAGAGAATACAAAGCTAGTAAAGAAGAGGTTATGGCTTAAAGAATTTGAAAATTTAAATAAGGGGATGAAGTGCATGGAAAAATTTATAGTTATAGGGGAGAGAATACATTGTATATCTCCATCAATAAGAAAAGCTTTAGAAGAAAGAGATCCTGCTCCAATATTAAAAAGAGCTAAGGAACAATTAGATGCTGGGGCTCATTATATAGATTTTAATATAGGGCCATCAGAAAGAGATGGAGAAGATGTAATGACTTGGGGCGTTCAACTTCTTCAGTCAGAGTTCAATAACGTGCCTTTAGCACTAGATACTGCGAATAGAAAAGCAATAGAAGCAGGTCTTAAAGTTTACAATAGAGAACATGGAAAACCTATAATAAACTCTGCTGATGCAGGTGGAAGAATAGAACTTATAGATTTAGCTGGAGAATATGAAGCTAGGGTAATAGCATTATGTGCTAAAGAAGGTATACCAAGAGATAATGATGAACGTATGGCATACTGTCAAGAAATGTTAGAAAGAGGATTAATGGCAGGATTAGAGCCAGAAGATATGTTGTTTGATCCATTATGCTTAGTTATAAAAGGAATGCAAGATAAGCAAATGGAAGTTCTAGAAGCTATAAGAATGATGACAGAGATGGGATTATTAACTACAGGAGGGTTATCTAATGTATCAAATGGATGCCCTAAAAATATAAGACCAATATTAGATAGTGCATTTGTAGCAATGGCAATGGCTAATGGATTTAGTTCAGCTATAGTAAATCCATGTGATGAAGAATTAATGAGAATGATAAAATCTTGCGATATAATAAGAAATTCAAGTTTATATGCAGACTCTTATTTAGAATTAAATGATGGTGGATTTGCATATAACGTATAAATAGATATATTTTTTTAATAAGGGGGAAATAGAGTGAAAAATTTGTACAGTACTGTTTTTAATGGATCTGAGCAAGCTCTACAAGCTGCAAAAGGATTACTTAATGAAGCTATAGAAAAAAATGGAAGAGAACATAGTGTTGGATTCCCAGATACAGCATATTCATTACCATGTATATATGCTGCAACAGGAAAGAAAATAAATAATCTAGGAGATTTAGAAGCTGCATTAGAAATAATTGAAAGTCTAATAAATAAAACTCATTTATTAGAGCATGTATTTAATTCAGGATTAGCTACTGCTTTATCTGCAGAGGTTATAGAAGCAATAAAATATTCTACAATGGAAAGTCCATATAGTGAGCCTTGTGCAGGTCATATAACAGACCCAATAATAAGATCATTAGGAGTTCCACTAGTTACAGGAGATATACCAGGAGTTGCTGTTGTTCTTGGAGAATGTCCAGATGCAGAAACAGCAGCTAAAGTTATAAAGGATTATCAATCTAAAGGATTATTAACATTCTTAGTTGGAAAGGTAATAGATCAAGCTATAGAAGCTGGAGTTAAAATGGGTCTTGAACTAAGAGTTATACCTTTAGGATATGATGTAACAAGTGTTATACACGTTGTATCAGTTGCAATAAGAGCTGCATTAATATTCGGTGGATTAACACCAGGAGATTTAAATGGATTACTAGAATATACTGCGAAGAGAGTTCCAGCATTTGTAAATGCATTTGGACCATTAAGTGATTTAGTTGTATCTTGTGGAGCTGGAGCTATAGCTTTAGGATTCCCAGTTATAACTGATCAAGATGTATTAGAAGTTCCAATGAACTTATTAACTCAAAAGGATTATGATAAATTTGTAGCTACTTCTTTAGAAGCTAGAAATATAAAAATAAAAATAACTGAAATCCCAATACCTGTATCTTTTGCAGCAGCATTTGAAGGTGAAAGAATAAGAAAGAACGATATGTATGCTGAGTTTGGTGGAAATAAAACAGAAGCTTGGGAGTTAGTTAGAAAGAAAGAATTATCTGAGGTTGAAGACCATAAGATAGAAATAATTGGTAAAGACATAGATGAAGTAGAAGTTGAAAATGGAGTTGTAAGATTACCTCTTGCAGTTTTAGTTGATATAGCTGGTAAAAATATGCAAGAAGACTTTGAACCAGTTTTAGAAAGAAGACTACATTATTTCTTAAATTATATAGAAGGTATAATGCATGTTGGCCAAAGAGATATAACTTGGGTTAGAATATCTAAAGATGCAGTAGAAAAAGGATTTAGATTAAACCATATAGGAGAAGTTATATATGCTAAAATGCTAGATGAGTTTGAATCAGTTGTTGATAAGTGCCAAGTAACTTTAATCACTGATGCAGAGGAAGTAGCTAAATTAAAAGAAGAGTATGCTATTCCTAGATATACTGCTAGAGATGAAAGATTAGCATCATTAGTAGATGAAAGTGTTGAAGAATTCTACACTTGTAATTTATGTCAATCATTTGCACCAGCACATGTTTGTGTTGTAACACCAGAAAGATTAGGACTTTGTGGAGCTGTTAGTTGGTTAGATGCTAAAGCAACAAAAGAATTAGATAAAACAGGTCCATGTCAACCTATAGTAAAAGGTGAATGCTTAGATGACTTAAAAGGTATATGGCAATCAGTAAATGAAGAGGTAGCTAATATATCTCAAGGAGCTGTTGAAAGTGTTACATTGTACTCTATATTAGAAGATCCAATGACTTCTTGTGGATGCTTCGAATGTATATGCGGTATAATGCCAGAAGCTAATGGATTTGTTATAGTTAATAGAGAATTTGCGGGTATGACTCCTGTTGGAATGACATTTGGAGAACTTGCATCTATGACAGGTGGAGGAGTTCAAACTCCAGGATTTATGGGTCATGGAAGACAGTTCATATCTTCTAAGAAATTTGCTTATGCAGAGGGTGGACCATCAAGAATAGTATGGATGCCAAAAGAATTAAAAGACTATGTAGCAGATAAGTTGAATGCTACTATGCAAGAATTACATGGTATAGAAAACTTCACAGATATGATATGTGATGAAACTATAGCAAGTGACTCAGAGGGAGTGTTAGCATACCTTGAAGAAAAAGGTCATCCAGCTTTAAATATGGAATGTGTAATGTAATTTAAGTAAATTCTAAGGAGTGGAAAAATGAAAGTTATACCAAGCTTAAAATATTGTAAAGAGCATACATGGGCTAAAATAGAAGGCGAGTATGCGTATATAGGAATAACAGATTTTGCACAAGACCAATTAGGTGAGATATTATTTGTTGAAATGCCTGAAGTAGAAGATGAAATAACTAAAGGTGAAGACTTTGGAGTTGTAGAATCTTCAAAAGTAGCATCAGACTTAATAGCTCCTATATCTGGTGAAGTTGTTGAAATAAATGAATTATTAGAAGATGAACCAGAAGCTATAAATGATGATGCATATGAAGCGTGGATAATAAAAGTAAAAATATCTGATTTAGATGAACTTGAAGAATTATTAACTTCAGATGGATATGAGTCTAGTTTAGAGTAGAATAAATAAAACTGCCTTAAGAGGAATCAAATAATATTCATCTTAGGGCAGTTTTTTTACGCTTAAGGAACTATGATTAACAAATATTTAGATAACTTATGAAGTGAAATTTTTATAATTATTTATTAATGATATGACAAAAATCAAGGAAATTTTATGTTTTATATAGAATTTATATTGTTATAGGAAAGGTTATTATATAAGGGGGAAATCTTATGGTTAGAGTTAATGTTTTATCCCATAATAAAGAAATTACATGCAAAGCAGGAGATAATCTACTAGATATAATAAGAGAAAACAATATATTTATAGATGCACCTTGTAATGGAAATATGGTTTGTGGAAAATGTAAGGTAAAGTTAACAAAAGGAAAGGTAGAATCTAAGGTAAATGTACATATAAGCAAAGAAGAGATTAGTCAAGGGTATATATTATCATGTGCAAGTAGTGTTATTGAAGATATAGATATTGAGATTCCTTCAAATATGGATACATCTATTAATGATATGAAAATAGAGGGAAGTAATAAAAATAAAGATGATAATATATTTGAAGAAGCAGTTACTAAAGTAAGAGAAAATAATCTTAGATTTGATAAAAATATATACAAGAAGTATCTTGAATTAGATGAGCCTAATTTAGATGACAATATAAGTGATATAGATAGGTTAGAAAGATATATTAGAAATAATATAGGCAGCACTTATATAGAATTTAGTTTAGAAGTTTTAAGAAAAGCACCTGTAGAGCTTAGAAAAAATAATTTTAATGTTACTATAACCTACATGATAGAAAAAGAAAAAATATATGTATTTGATATAAATTCTAACAATACAGAAAATGAAATTTATGGAATATGTGTAGATATAGGTACTACATCAGTAGTAGCATGTTTGGTAGATTTAAATACAAATAATATTATAGATAAAGCTTCATCTGGAAACGCTCAGATAAAATATGGTGCAGATGTTATAAATAGAATAATATATTCTACTAAAAAAGATGGATTAGAAATTTTAAGGAAATCTATAGTTGAAGACACTATAAATAAGTTATTAGATAAAATTTATATTAAAAATAATATAGATAAAAATAATATAGTTACGTTTGTTGCAGCAGGAAATACAACTATGAGTAGTTTATTTTTAGGTGTATATACTGATTTTCTAAGACAAGAGCCATATATACCACCTTTTATAAAATCTCCTAATATTAAAGCTAAAGAAATTGGAATAAATATTAATCCTAATGGAGCAGTTTACTTGGCTCCATCAGTAGCAAGTTATGTTGGGGGAGATATAACCGCAGGAGTTTTATCATCAGGTATATGGACTAGTGAAGAAAATATACTTTTTATAGATTTAGGAACAAACGGAGAAATTGTATTTGGGAATCAAGACTACATGATGACTTGTGCATGTTCTGCTGGTCCTGCATTTGAAGGTGGGGGTATAAGTTGTGGAATGAGAGCTTCAAAGGGAGCGATAGAAAAAGTCGACATAAACAAAGAGAACTTGATGCCAGATTTAAAAATTATAGGTGATAATAAACCTGTAGGAATATGTGGATCTGGAATTATAGATTTAATCTGCAAAATGATTTTAAGTGGAATAATTGATAGAAGAGGAAAAATTAATAGAGATTTAAATAGTGAGAGAATTAGATTTAATGAGCATGATATCGGCGAGTATGTTTTAGCTTTTAAGGATGAGTACAATATCGAAAATGATATAACTGTAAATGAAGTTGATATAGATAATTTTATAAGAGCTAAAGGAGCTATATATTCAGGAGCTGCAACTCTTATAGAAAGTTTAGGAATGGATTTTAGTATAATTGATAAAGTGTTAATAGCGGGCGGAATAGGAAATAGCTTAAATATAGAAAATTCAATTATGATTGGTTTACTTCCAGATATAGATAGAGAAAAATTTAAATATATAGGAAATAGTTCTTTAATTGGTTCATATTTAACTCTTATAAGTGATGGAGCTAAAGAAAAATTAGAAGAAATTGCAAATCAAATGACCTATGTAGAATTAAGTGTATACCCTACGTATATGGATGAATTTGTATCAGCATGCTTTTTACCACATACAAATATAGAGCAATTTCCAACTGTAAAAGAATTATTAGGAGAGTAAAGATATGAATTTAGATGAAAAAATAGATTTAGCATATAAAATAAAGCTAGAAAATTTTGGAGATGACATAGTTTTTTCATACCCTAATCAAACTTTAGCTGTAAGTGTAACTAATACTGAGTGTAGTTTAGGATGTGCACACTGTAATGGTCAATACTTAAAAAATATGACACCTATAATCGAATATAAAGAAAAAGCTAAAACAAGAAATATAACTAGTATTTTACTGAGTGGAGGATGCAACTCTGATGGAGATGTACCTATTGAAAAGCAAATAGATAAATTAATAGAACTTAAAAAAGATGGATATAAATTAAATTCGCATATTGGGCTTATGGATGGATATAAATTAAAAGAGATAGGAAAATACTTAGATTATGTATCTTTTGACTTGATATTTGACGAAGATACTATAAAAGAAGTATATAAGATGAATAAAAAAAGAGAAGAGTATATAAAAGTATATGAGACTATACAAAAATACACAAAAGTAGCACCACATATATGCATAGGACTAAAGGGTGGAGAAATAAAAGGAGAATATGAAATTATTGATTACTTAGAGAAAAATCAGCCAGAGCAATTAACTTTTATAGTATTGATACCTACGAAAAACACTGAGTATGAATTTGTTGAGCCACCTAAAATTGAAGAAGTCATAGATGTTATATGTGATGCTAGAATAAGACTTCCAAAAACAAAAATAAATTTAGGGTGTATGAGACCTAGAGGTGAATATAGAAACTCTTTAGATAAGCTTGCTGTAAAGTGTGGTGTAAATAATATTGTATTGCCATCAAAAGAATGCAGAGAATTAGTAAACTCATTACAGTTAAATATTTTAGAAAGTAGGGAGTGTTGTGTATTATGATTAGATTATCAATTGGAACAGCAATAGAACTAGGAATAAAAAATGGTAAAAGTGACATAGCTCCAACAACTGCTTATATACTAATAGGTAATAATTGTAATAATAACTGTGCATTCTGTTCTCAATCTATGGAAAGCAGTAGTAGAAAAGATAAACTATCTAGGGTATTATGGCCTAAATTCGAAAAAGAAGAAGTCCTAGAGGCGTTTAAAGAATATAAAGGTAACAATATAAAGCGAATATGTATTCAATCTATGTATAGCTTAGAAGCTCATAAAGAAGTAAAAGAATTTATTGATTATATTAAAAGAGATATAGATATTCCTATATCTTTATCTGCAAAGTTAGAAAGTGAAGAATCAGTAGATGAATTTTTAAGTTATGGAATAGAAAAAATAGGAATAGCGATAGATGCTGCAAATAAAGAATTATATGAAAATATAAAAGGCAATAGTTATGAAGATAAAGTTGAGTTTATAACTAAATTAGGAGATAAATATCCTAATACTATAAGTACGCATATAATAGTTGGATTAGGAGAAACACATCAAGATATATTTGAACTGTATAGTTATTTAAAAAGACATAATATAACTGTTAGTTTATTTGCTTTTACACCTATAAAAGGAACAAGGATGGAAGACATAGAACAACCAGATATAGAAAGTTATAGAAGAGTTCAATTAATGACGTATATGATAGACAAAGGATATTGTAAAGACTATTTTAAATTAAATGAAAATGGATATTTAGAAAATATAATTATAGATGAACATATAAAAGCTGATATATTAAAGGGATATCCATTTGAAATAAAAGGGTGTAAAAACTGTAATAGACCTTATTACAATGAAAGGCCAGGGCATACGATTTATAATTATTCTAGAAAATTGAATGAAGATGAAATAAATTTGGGGATAAAAGAAATAAATTTAAAAATAGGGGATATGTAAATATGCAAGAGTGGAGATTAATAAATAATAAAGCTTATGATGGAGCAATGAACATGGCTATAGATGAGGCTATTATGATATCTTATAAAAAAGGTAAATCAAAGCCTACTCTTAGATTTTACACTTGGAATCCACATTGTTTAACAATAGGGTATTTTCAAAATTTAGAAAAAGAAGTAGACCTAGATAAGTGTAAAAGGTTAGGAATAGATTGTGTAAGAAGAGCAACAGGTGGAAGGGCTGTATTACATCAAAATGAGTTGACTTATTCAATAATTGTAGGTGAAGATAATGAGTTAATGGATAAGAGTATAAACACATCATATAAATTTATAAGCGAAGGTATTGCAAAAGGATTAGAGTTAGCAAATATAAAAGTTGACGAATTAAGTAAAGGTGAAAGAATAACGAGAGAAAAGTTATCAGCAGCATGCTTTAATGCACATGCTTCTTATGAAATAACTATAAATAGTAAAAAAATTGTTGGAAGTGCACAACATAGAAATGATGGTGTTATTTTACAACATGGATCAATAGTTTTAGATTTTAATATTGATGATTTGTATGAAGTTATAAAAACAAAAAATGAAGAAGTCAAAGAAAGAGCTAAGAGATTTACACTTAGTAAAGCTAGTGGTATAGAAAATGAAATTGGAAAGAAGATAGATATTAATAGTTTAGAAAAATCTATAGTTTGTGGAATGAAAGATGTATTTAAGGTTGATTTTGTAGAAGGAGAACTAAGTCAATATGAATTGGATTTAGCAAATAAATTATATGAAAAATATTCATCTTATGAATATAATAACAAAAGATAATTTATATAGTTAAATCAATTGACTTTTTACAAAATTTGGTGCTATACTCAAAATATATAGAGTTATTTGAAATCATGAAGATTTCTTTGAGGGTTTGAAATGCCTCGGAGGAATCTTTTTTTTGATTAAATAAAAGATTAAGGGGGAATTAAGCTATGTGTGAATCAGCAGCTTATGTTTTAAAAAATAATAATCTTGAAAGAGTTATGGATAATGTTGTTAGTGTAGATCCATATGAGGGAAAGGTATATTTAACAGATTTACTAGGAGAGCAAAAAATAATAGATGGAGAAATAAAAGAAATAAGACTAATGGATCATAAAATAATAATCAAAGAGTCTGTATAAATTAAAATAAAATTTACATAAGAATGTAATTAAGGGGAAGAAAATATGGTAATAGCAGTTGTAGATGGAATGGGAGGCGGAATAGGAGCGCAGGTTGTATCAGTTCTTAGAGACGAGCTACCATCATATATAGAAATATACGCACTAGGAACAAACTCAATAGCAACAAGTGCTATGATGAAGGCACATGCTAATAAGGGAGCTACAGGAGAAAATGCTATAATGGTATCATCAAAAAAAGCAAGTATAGTAGTAGCTCCAGTATCTGTAGTTATACCTAACTCTATGATGGGAGAAGTGACATCTAAAATAAGTGAAGCTATTTCAGGGAGTGAAGCATTAAAGATACTTTTACCGATAATGCCAGAAGATGTAGAGATGGTAGGTTTAGAAGGTAAGCCTCTATCTTTATTGATAAAAGATGCTGTAAAGGTAATAAAGAAAGAATTTAATATAAAATAAGGGGGATTTACTATGATTTTTAATAAAACTAGTATAAGAAATCATCATGGACATGATCATGACCATGAACATGATTGTTGTGGACATTCAGGTGCAGCTGTAGCAGAAAATAAAGATGAAAAGACTCTAAATATACTACTTGTTCACTGGGTAAATCACAATGAATCTCATGAAGAAGGTTTTAGAGAATGGGTAGATAAAGCTAGAGAAATGGGAAAAGAAGAAACTGCTAATAATATAGAGCAAGCTATAGAGTATTTAAGAAAAGCTAATGAAAGCTTGTTAGAGGCTAAGAAACATATGTAATATAAATAAATAGAAAGCTAAGAAATTAAAAACTTCTTAGCTTTAATAAAATTCAAAATAAAATAAATAAAAATATTGACATATGTACATTAAAATTATATAATTTAATTGTAGAAACAATTAATACGGAGAAGTACTCAAGTGGCTCAAGAGGATCCCCTGCTAAGGGATTAGGCTGGGTTAACCGGTGCGAGGGTTCGAATCCCTCCTTCTCCGCCAGTTTAAAAGACTGTTGATTTTATCAACAGTCTTTTTTTATTTAAATTCTTTAGATAAGATATATTTGGATAAAGCTAAAATATTATCGTTAATAAAATTGTCATTTACTTTCAATGGAATTGCTTTACCCAAATGGTAAAAATATATTTTATTATTGTTATTGTCGACAGCATAGTCAATATCGATATCGATATATAAAGTAGCTCCACTTGAGCGTATACTATAATTTTCATTGAAGATATTTATATCTAAGTTGAAATCAAAATTGGATGTAAAAATTAAATTAAGTTTTGACTTAGATAACTTATATTTACTAATTAAAATTTTATAATCTAAGTTGTTTACTGAAATATTTATATAATCTAATTTTTCATCTAGTATGTAATTAATCTTTAATAGCTTAGCTAGGTAATATATATCTTCATAATTATGTAATAAAATTTTTTCTTTTATGAAAGGGTCTTTGTTTAAAGTGAACTCTTTGTATAATTTTACACTTTCTTTTCCTGAGATAGTGTCCTCTCTTTGTATTCCAATGTATCTTTCTAATGTTTTTAGTTTACAATCAGATAAAGAGAGTTTTTCTTTGTGAGGTTTTACAATTCTTAAAATATCAATATCTTTAGATTTATCTATATAAAAATCTATTTCATGTTTTTTAAATCTAGAATTTAGAAAAGGAATATCAAATGAAATTCCATTAAAGCTTATATGATAATCAAAATTATTAATATCTTTAACAAAGGATAAAAGCAATTCTTTTTCATCTTCTTCAGATGAAGCGAAATATTGCTTTATTATTGTTTTATTTTCAAAGTTATATAATATTCCAATTAAAATAACCTTACAATACTTTGAATTGAGTCCTGTTGTTTCTATATCAAAGACAAAGTGATTATTGGGTATATCGATTAGTTTATCTAAAGTTTTAGTAATAACTTGCATATGGTTACTCCTTTTTAAAAATATGATATATAATATTAATTATAAAATAATATAAATATAGTTCAAGGTGATAAATAAATGATAGATATAAATAAATTAAATGAAAATCAAAAAAGTGCAGTTATGCACATAGATGGACCGTGTATGGTTTTAGCAGGTCCTGGTTCAGGAAAGACTAGAGTAATAACATATAGGATTTTAAATATGGTAATTAATAATAATATAAATCCGAAAAATATTTTGGCAATAAGTTTTACAAAAGCATCTGCAATGGAAATGAAAAATAGAGCACTTAGCTTGAGTCATGATACTAGGCTAAATAGTGTTAATTATGGAACTTTTCACTCTGTATTTTTTAGGATTTTAAGATTTTTTGAAAAGTATGAATTAGATTGTATATTAGATGAAAAAAATAAGAAGTTTGCTATAAAGGGGATATTAAAGAACCTAAATGTAGAAAATGCAGAAGATGATGATACTATATTAAGTGTAATAAATGAGATATCTTATGTGAAAAATGAATTAATGGATAAGATGGACTTTAACTCAGAAATATTAAGTAAAGACGAGTTTAATAAAACATATACTATGTATGAAGAGTATAAAGAAAATCTAAATAAAATAGATTTTGATGATATGCTTATAAAGACTTATTATTTACTTAAAAACAATAAAAGGATATTAGAGAGAATAAGAAACGCATATAGATATATATTGGTTGATGAGTTTCAAGATATAAATAAAGTTCAATTTGAGGTTATAAAATTAATTTCAAGTCCTAGTAATAATATATTTGTTGTAGGAGATGAAGATCAAAGTATATATGGATTTAGAGGTTCTAGACCAGACTTTTTATTAGAGTTTGAACAATACTTTAAAAATAGTAAAAAATATGTACTAGATGTAAACTATAGATCTAAAAAAGGTATTACGGATATTGCTAATAAGCTTATAAAAAATAATAAAAATAGATATGAAAAAACAATAAAGTGTGATAGAGAAGAAAATGGAATTGTAAAATACATAAAAACAGAAGATGCAGAAGAGGAAGCTAAATTTATAGCTAAAGATATATTAAATAAATGTGAAGATAATTGTGTAAATTATGATGATTTCGCAGTTATATACAGAACTAATATACAATCAAGAGCATTAGTTGATGTATTTATGGACATGCATATACCTTTTGTAGTTAGAGATTCTATTGTTACTATATATGACCACTGGGTAGCTAAGGATTTATTAGCATATTTAAGATTAGGAATAGATATTACATTAAATGAAGATTGGATAAGAATTATAAATAAGCCTTTTAGATATATATCTAAAGATTGTATAAAGTTAGCTAGTGAAGACAGAGATTTTATAGGGGCATTAATCAATAAAGGTGGATTGCATCCTAAACAAATAAAAACTTTAAATGATTTGGAAATAGACTTAAGCTATTTAAAATCTCTATCTCCTAAAAATGCTATATCTTATATAAGAACTAGTTTAGATTATGATAGATATGTACTGGATTATTGTAGTAATAGAAAGATAAAGCCAAATGGATTAGTAGAAATTTTAAATGAATTAGAAAGCTCTTCTACTAATTTTAAAACTATAAATGAATACTTGGAACATATAGAAAAAGTAAAAAGTGAGATAGTAGAAAATAGAAAAAATAAAAACTCAGAAGGTGTAATTTTTACAACTATGCATAGTGCGAAGGGACTGGAATTCCCATATGTATATATAATAGGAGCAAACGAGGGAACTATACCTCATGAAAAATCTTATGATATAGATGATGAAGAAAAAAGACAATCTGCTATAGAAGAGGAAAGAAGATTATTATATGTTGGAATAACAAGAGCACAAGATGAAGTTTATATAAGCTCACCAAAAAATAAGTATGGAAAAAGAGTATTTCAATCAAGATTTTTAGATGATATTAAATCACCAACTAAAGAAGATTTAAACTCGGTAAAAATAGGGGATAGGATAGAGCACAAGAAATTTGGAGAAGGAACTATAATAGGAAAAGATGGAAAGATGATAGAAGTAAAATTTAAATCTGGGACTAAAGAATTAGATTATTCTATATGTTTTAAGAATGAAATTATAAATAAAATAAAATAGAGGTATATAGATACAAAGTTAAAACTTTGTATCTATATACCTCTTTATTATATTTAATAATATATTCCTTTTTCGAATATATCTTTTAATTCATTTTCATAAGTAGTTTTACCCAAAGCAACTATTAATTTAATTCTAGCTTTTTGACCTGGTAATTCTCCTGCAAATATACATCCTAAATTTCTTAAATCTCTACCTGAACCTAAATAACCATAACTATCGAAAACTCTACCAGAATGACATCTTGAAGCTATTACGACAGGTATATTTTTACTTCTAGCATACTCTACACCTTTAAGCATACCAGGAGGTATATTACCTCTACCCATTGCTTCTATAATTATTCCTTTACAACCTTTATCAGCTGCAAACTCTATAAAAGATTCATCCATGCCAACACCTGATTTTATAAGAGCTACATCAGATTCAACTTTATCTACAACTATTGTCTGTCTATCAACTATATTTCTTGATAAAACAAGCTTGTCGCAATCTATTATACCTAAAGGTCCACAAGTTAAAGACTTAAATGTATTTAATGTAAGTGTATTAGTTTTAGTAGCTTCAGATGCCAATAAAACTTCATTACTTAAAACAACTAAAACACCTTTGTTATAGGCTTCATCAGAAATTGCCGTACAAACAGCACCTGCAAGGTTGCTAGGTCCGTCATATCCAAGTTCATCACTACTTCTCATAGCACCTGTAACTATTACAGGTTTAGGTGTATCTAATGTTAAATCTAAGAAGTAAGCAGTTTCTTCTAAACTATCAGTTCCATGAGTGACAACAACACCTGAAATGCTATCATCTGAAAGTATATCATTTATATAATTTCTTAGACTTAACATTTTTTCTGGAGTCATATGAGGCCCAGGGATTTCATCGAAGTTATATACTTGTATATCAGCAACTTTATCTATGTTAGTTACCATAGACATTATTTGCTCACCAGATAAAGATGGTATAGCAGCGCCTATTTTTTCGTCTACAGTCATAGAAATAGTACCGCCTGTAAACACTATAGCAACTTTTTTCTTGTTATTCATAGGATCGACCCCCTAAATTTTATTATAGTACATAGAAAATTATATCAAAAAAAGTGGAATAAATGTAGAAATAAACATAAAAAAAAGAGCTTGGGGAAGCTCTTTTTTTTACATTAAGCTAACTTCCGATGTTAACTTAATATTGGATATAAAGTCTATCCGTTCAAAAGGGGTATTGGGAATAGAGATTTTAATTAAGGTTATCAGGGGGATAACCATGTATATATAATAACAATATTCGACAGAAAAATCAATAGTTTTTGAAAATATATTTAATTAAAATTTTAAAAATTATTTTAAACATAAAAAAACCTACTTCTTTTCCGTTAAGAAGTAGGATTTAAATGAATGTAGTATATTCATTTAAAAGGGGTATTGGGAATAGAGATTTTAATTAAGGTTATCAGGGGGATAACCATAAATATATAATAACAATATTCGACATAAAAATCAATATTTTTTAATAAAAAAATTAAAAAATTTCGATTAGTTTATATATAATGTATAAAAAAGTGTATATACTGCAGTAACTAGCGAATTATAGTTGCTTTTCTATATAAAAAAGGAGTAAATAGTGGTATAATAGTAAAAGTTTCACTAAATTCATATGATAATTTATATAGTTAATTGGGACAATAAAATAAATAATATTAATATAAAAAGAAAGTTGGTGTAATAGTATGGATATATACTTAGATAATAGTGCCACAACTAAACCATATAAAGAAGTTGTAGATAAAATGGTATATGCACTTACTATAGACTATGCAAACCCTTCAGCTGTGCATAAAAAGGGCGTAGAAGTTGAAAAAAACATAAAAAAGATAAGGCAAGCAATAGCTAAAAGTATAGGATGTAAAGATAAAGAAATAATATTTACATCAGGAGGAACAGAAGCAAACAATACTATAATAAGAGGTATTGCAAATGTTAATAAAAAAAGAAAAAATCATATAATAACAACTAAGATAGAACATCCATCAGTTTTAAGAACGATGGAAGATTTAGAAGAACAAGGATTTGAAGTAACTTACCTAGATGTAAATAATAAAGGTATAGTAGAAATAGACGACGTTAAAAAAGCTATAAAAGACAATACTATATTAATTAGTATAATGCATGTAAATAATGAAATAGGAAGTGTACAACCTATAAAAGAAATAGGGAAGTATCTAACTACATTAAATGAAAAAATATATTTACATGTAGATGCAGTTCAATCATTTGCAAAGATAAACTTTAGACCATCTAGATATAATATAGATTTTATGAGTGTGAGTGGACATAAACTACACGGACCAAAAGGTATAGGATTTATGTATATAAAAGATAGCAATAAGATAAAACCTATGCTAACTGGTGGTGGACAAGAAATCGGAATAAGATCAGGAACTGAAAATGTTGCTGGTATATATGGTCTAGGAGAAGCTGTTGAAATAATTACATCAGATTTAAATGCGAAAATAGAAAAAATAAATAAATTAAAAAATAAATTAAAAGACTATATAGTAGAAAATATAGATGATATAAAAGTAAATTCTCCAGAAGATGGAGTTTGTCATATATTAAATATATCATTTAGAGGAGTAAGAGGTGAAGTTTTATTACATCACTTAGCTCAGCAAGGAATATTTGTTTCTACAGGCTCAGCATGCTCATCAAAGAAAAAAGGAAGCCATGTTTTAAATGCGATAGGATTAACTCCAGAAGAAATAGATGGGGCTATAAGATTTAGTTTATCTGATATGACAACAGAAGAAGAGATAAATGAAGCTTTTGAAATAATTAGAAAATCTGTAGAAGAACTTAGAATGATAATAAAAAGAAGATAATTAAGAGGTGATAAATTTGTATAATATAGCAATAGTAAAGTACGGAGAAATAGGTGTAAAAGGTAAAAATAGATATATATTTGAGAACAAACTTATAAAAAATATAAAAAGTATGTTATCTCCTATAGGAAAATTTAATGTATATAAAGAGTACGGAAGAATATATGTAGATTTAGGTGAGTTTGCGGAAGATTATGAAGAAGTACTAGAAGAAATAAAGAAAGTATTTGGAGTGGTTGGAGTTTGTCCTGGTATAAGAGCAGAGAAGGACTATGATAAATTAAAAGAATTAGCATTAAAACTATTAGAAGAAAAAATAGAATCAGGATCTAAGTCGTTTAAAGTTACATCTAGAAGAGGTGACAAGAGCTTAGAGTTAACATCTCAAGAGATGAGTAAAGATATAGCTGGATTCTTAGTATTTAATGTAAAAGATAGAATAAAGGTTGATGTAAGAAACCCAGAAACTACTATACACTGTGAATATAGACAAAATCATGTAATGGTATATAGTGATACTGTACCAGGGTATGGAGGTTTACCAGTTGGAACTAATGGTAGAGCAATGTCTTTATTATCAGGTGGAATAGATAGTCCTGTTGCATCTTGGATGGTTGCTAAAAGAGGAGTTGAAATAGAAGCGGTTCACTTCCATAGTTATCCATTTACTAGTGAAAAGTCACAAGAAAAGGTTAGAGATTTAGCTCAAATATTAGCTAAGTACTGTGGTAAAGTTAGACTTCATAAAGTTAATATATTAGAAATACAAAAGGCTATAGGCGTATCTTGTAAAGAAGAAGAAATGACTATAATATCTAGAAGATTTATGATGAGAATAGCGCAAAGAGTAGGAGAGATGAGATTCTGTGATGCTTTAGTAACAGGAGAAAGTATAGGACAAGTTGCATCTCAAACAATACAAGGATTAACTTGTACAAATGCATCTATAAGCTTACCAGTATTTAGACCATTAATAGCTATGGATAAATCAGAGATAATAAAAATAGCTCAAACTATAGGAACATTTGAAACATCAGTAATACCAGAGGAAGATTGTTGTACAGTATTCTCACCAAAGAATCCTGTAACTAAACCTAAATTAGATAGAATAGAGAAGTCTGAATCTAAATTAGATGTTGAGAAGTTAATACAAGATGCTATAGACAATATGGAAGTTGAAGTATTTGAATTTTAATAAATAAAAAAGTCGTAGAAAATTCTACGACTTTTTTTACGCTTAAGGAATTTATGATTAACGAATATCTGTTAATAACTTATAGAGTATAGTTATATCAACAATTTGCTGAAAGTAAAAAAGTACATTTTTGAGCAACGGACGAAGTCGTTGGCGATATGAGCGAAGCTTATCTATTTAGTATGAACTTTAACTCCATATTCAGCTAAAACTTCAGCGGCTTTAGCAACATCTTCTTTAGTTGCATCAGGAACATTTTTTAACTCATAATCAAACCCCATGTTTTCCCATTTATGAACTCCTAAAGTATGATAAGGTAATAGTTCAACTCTATCAACATTTTTTAAAGTTGATACAAATTTACCTAATGATTCAAGGTTTTCTCTGTCATCAGTATATCCTGGAACAAGAACATGTCTTATCCAAACTGGTATATTTCTATCGCTTAAATGCTTTGCAAGTTCTAAAGTTTTTTCTATACCTACACCTGTTAAATCTTTAGCTTTATTATTATCCATATGTTTTAAATCAAGTAAAACTAAATCTGTATAATCAAGTACAGGATCTATAGTTTCTATATTAACAAACCCTGAAGTATCTAAACATGTGTGAACACCATCTTTTTTAGCTTTTTTAAATAGCTCTTTTAAAAACTCTGGTTGAAGAGTAGCTTCACCACCAGATACAGTTAATCCACCGCCTGAAAACTTCATGTAAGGAGCGTATTTATTTACTTCTGTCATTATCTCATCTACAGTATATTCTTTACCACCTTTTACATCCCAAGTATCTCTATTATGACAGTACTTACATCTTAATGGACATCCTTGCATAAATAATATAAATCTTATACCAGGACCATCTACAGTACCGAATGTTTCTATTGAATGAACTCTACCTTTTATCATTTTATCCACCTCATTAATTATGAATTATTTATATTAAAATTATATTTATCAATTAAATGTATACATTATACTTAATACCCTTATTATAAGGTATTAAACTTATATTGTCTATTTAAAAGGGATTTAATGTAATAATTTCTAAAAAAAGAGTGCAAACTGATGAGGTTTGCACTCGTAATATACTTTGATGATTGATTGTTTATAATATGTTTACAAATTATCTAGTTATAAATTAGCACATTTTTCCGTGGAATGTTCTGTTTATAACGTCCATTTGTTGCTCTCTAGTTAACTTGATGAAGTTTACAGCGTATCCTGAAACTCTTATAGTTAATTGAGGGTATTTCTCTGGATGCTCCATAGCATCTTCTAAAGTAGCTCTATCAAATACGTTAACGTTTAAGTGATGAGCATTTTGAGAGAAGTATCCATCCATCATTGATGATAAGTTGTTTATTCTCTCATCCATATCTTTTCCTAAAGCACCTGGTACTATAGAGAAAGTATTAGATATACCATCTTGAGAATGCTCGTATGGTAATTTAGCAACTGATGATAATGAAGCTAATGCACCACTATTATCTCTTCCGTGCATTGGGTTAGCACCAGGAGCGAATGGCTCTCCAGCTTTTCTTCCATCAGGAGTGTTACCAGTCTTCTTACCGTAAACAACGTTAGAAGTTATTGTTAATATTGATTGAGTATGATAAGAATCTCTGTAAGTTTTGTTCTTTCTTATTTTATTCATGAAGTTTTCAACTAAGTCACAAGCTATTTGGTCAACTCTATCATCGTTGTTACCAAATTGTGGGTAGTCTCCTTCGATTTCGAAGTCAACAGCTACGCCTTCTTCGTTTCTTATAGTTTTAACTTTAGCATATTTTATAGCAGATAATGAGTCAGCACATACTGATAAACCAGCTATACCACAAGCCATAGTTCTGAATATATCTCTATCATGTAAAGCCATTTCTAATGCTTCATAAGAGTACTTATCATGCATGTAATGGATTATATTTAATGTATTTACGTATAAGTTAGCTAACCAATCAGTGAATGGTTCAAACTTAGCCATAACCTCGTCGTAGTCTAAGTACTCAGAAGTTATTGGTTCGAATCTAGGTCCAACTTGAACTCCTGACTTCTCATCAACACCACCGTTTATAGCGTATAATAAAGTCTTAGCTAAGTTAACTCTAGCTCCGAAGAATTGCATTTGCTTACCTATTCTCATTGCAGATACACAACAAGCTATACCGTAGTCATCTCCCCAGTAAGGTCTCATTAAATCATCGTTCTCATATTGAACAGAACTTGTATCTATTGATACCTTAGAGCAGAAGTTTTTGAATGCTTGAGGTAATTTAGTAGACCATAATACTGTTAAGTTTGGCTCTGGAGATGGTCCAAGAGTATATAAAGTATTTAACATTCTGAATGAGTTCTTAGTAACTAATGTTCTACCATCTATTCCCATACCACCTATAGACTCAGTTACCCAAGTTGGGTCTCCAGAGAATAAATCGTTGTATTCAGGAGTTCTTAAGAATTTAACCATTCTTAACTTCATAACGAAGTGGTCCATTATTTCTTGAACTTCTTCTTCAGTTATAGTTCCAGCAGCTAAATCTCTTTCGAAGTATATATCTAAGAAAGTAGAAGTTCTACCTAATGACATTGCAGCTCCGTTTTGATCTTTTATAGCTCCTAAGTATCCGAAGTATAACCATTGAACAGCTTCTCTTGAGTTAGTAGCTGGTTTAGATATATCAAATCCGTAAGTAGCAGCCATAGCTTTTAATTCATTTAAAGCTTTTATTTGATCAGCTATTTCTTCTCTAGCTCTTATAACATTTTCATCCATTGTAGAAACGTCTAAAGAATCTTTTTGTACGTTTTTATCAGCTATTAAAGCATCAACTCCGTATAAAGCAACTCTTCTGTAGTCTCCTATTATTCTACCTCTTCCGTAAGCATCTGGAAGTCCAGTTACTATACCAGATTTTCTAACAGCTCTCATTTCAGCAGTGTAAGCATCGAATACACCTTGGTTATGAGTTTTTCTGTATTTAGTGAATATTTCGCTTATTTCAGGATCACACTCGTATCCGTAAGCTTTACAAGAGTTTTCAACCATTTTTATACCACCGAATGGCATAACAGCTCTTTTTAAAGGAGCATCAGTTTGGAAACCAACTATTGTTTCTATTTCTTTATCTAAGTATCCAGGAGCGTAAGCATTTATCATAGATACAGTTTTAGTATCAACGTCTAATGTTCCTCCGTTATCTCTTTCTTGTTTGAAAAGAGCCATAGCTTCTTCCCATAATTTTTTAGTGTTTTCTGTAGCTCCAGCTAAGAAAGAATCATTTCCTTCATATGGAGTGTAGTTTAATTGTATGAACTCTCTAACGTTTATTTCTTTAGTCCATCTACCAGTTTTGAATCCTTGCCATGCATTCATGTTGATAGCCTCCTTAAGTTTTGTGTGTTCAATTTAAATTTATATTTATAAAATAAAATCTAGCTAGATATTTTTTAAACAATATAATCATAACACAGAATTAGTATTTTGTATACAACATTTTGAGTAATGCTGATTTTTTTTGACATCTTTTGTATATTAATATATTACCCTATAAAATGAGTAATAAACAATAATTTTAAAAATAATTTTAATATTAAAAATACATATAAAAATAAAATTATTGAATATCTATTTATATGGGGGTGAAAAAATGATAAGTACAATAATTTTATTTTTACTGGGGTTTATATTAATTACTAAAGGAGCCGATATTTTTATTGAATCGACTATCTCTGTGGCTAAAAAAACTAATATACCAGAGATTGTTCTAGGTGCAACTATAGTTAGTCTAGCAACTACATTTCCAGAATTAACAGTTTCTTTATTTGCATCTATTGAGGGACATACTACTATGAGTTTAGGAAATGCAATAGGATCTATAATATGTAACACAGGATTAGCATTAGGGCTGGTAGCAATGATAAAACCATTTAAGGTAAGTAAATCTAGTTTTAACTCAAAAGCTATATTATTATTATTATCAGTAACAGTTTTAATTGCTCTAGGATTTGATAGGAGTATAAATAGAGTGGATTCCATGGTACTTATAATACTTTTAGGTATATATATGATAAATAATTATAAGAGTATACCCAAGTCAAATACAAAAACTAGTAGAAAATCAAAATTAAATAGTAGTTATAGTTCTAAAGAATGGGTTAAAACAACCATGTATTTTATATTAGGAATATCAATGATGGTTATTGGATCTAGATTTTTAGTTAACAATGGAATAAAGATTGCGCAATTCATAGGAGTGCCACAATCTGTAATAAGTTTAACTGTAATAGCTTTAGGAACATCTTTACCAGAATTAGTATCTTGCTTGACTGCCATAAGAAAAAATCATAATGCTATATCTGTAGGTAATATATTAGGTGCAAATATATTAAATATTGTTTCGGTAATTGCATTTTCAGCTTTTATAAATGACATCCCAATACTTAAACAAACATCAATGATTGACTTTCCATTTATGATATTACTTTTATTAATATTAATAATTCCTACATTTATTAAGCAAAAAATTTTTAGATGGCAAGGGATTGCTATGCTAGCTACATATATATGTTATATAACAACTTTATACTTTACATATATTTAGAAAAAAGGTGTATAAAACTACACCTTTTTTTTATTTGTAATGAATACCTTATTTGTAATGAGGATAAAATATTAATTGCATAATATCTAAAATAAATATATAATTGATGAAGTTAAATAAATTGATTACGGAAAGGAAATAATATATGAATATAGTTAAATTCGATGATTTACCAATAAATGAAAATATAAAAAAAGCTGTATTAGAAATGGGGTTTGAAGAGCCATCTCCAATACAAGCACAAGCAATACCAAAAATAATAACAGGGGTAGATGTTATAGGACAAGCTCAAACTGGTACGGGAAAAACTGCAGCATTTAGTATACCAATATTAGAGATGGTAGACCAAGAAGACAAGAGTCTACAAGCTGTGGTATTATGTCCAACAAGAGAATTAGCAATACAAGTTTCAAGTGAAATAAGAAAAATAGGTAAGTACATGCACGGAATAAAAGCTTTACCTGTATATGGAGGACAACCTATAGACAGACAAATAAGATCTTTAAAGGGTGGAGTACAAATAGTTATAGGAACACCAGGACGTGTCATAGATCATATAAATCGTAAAACTTTAAAACTTGATAATGTAAAAATGGTTATATTAGATGAAGCGGATGAAATGTTAGATATGGGGTTCAGAGAAGATATAGAAATGATTTTAAATAAAACTCCAGAAAATAGACAAACTACTTTCTTCTCAGCTACTATGGCAAAAGGAATATTAGACTTAACAAAAAAATACCAAAATGATCCAGAGCATGTTAAAATAGCTAGAAAAGAGCTTACTGTTCCAAATATAAAACAATACTATATAGAAACTAAGTCAGCAAATAAATTAGAAGTTTTATGTAGATTAGTAGATGTATATAATCCAAAACTTTCAGTAGTATTTACTAATACAAAAAGAGGGGCAGACGAATTAGTTAGTGACTTACAAGCTAGAGGATACTTTGCAGATGCATTACATGGGGATTTAAAGCAAACTCAAAGAGATATAGTAATGGATAAGTTCAGAAGTGGTACTATAGATATACTAGTTGCTACAGATGTTGCAGCTAGAGGAATAGATGTAGATGATGTTGAGGCTGTATTTAACTATGATTTACCACAAGATGAAGAGTATTATGTACACAGAATCGGTAGAACTGGTAGAGCTGGTAGAAATGGAATATCATTCTCTTTTGTATTCGGAAAAGAAAAGAGAAAGATGAAAGATATAGAGAGATACACTAAATCAAAGTTAGAAAAGCATGATATACCATCTATAGCAGATGTAGAAGAAAAGAAAGTTAATGCATTCTTTGAACAAGTAAAATCTACTATAGAAGAAGGTCATTTAACTAAGCAAGTACAGTGGTTAGAAAACTTCTGTAAAGAAGAAGATTATGATACTTTAGATATAGCAGCAGCATTAATAAAATTAGCTTTAGGTGATGAAGCTAAGGAAGAAATAATAGAAGAAAAGCATGATACAGGTGCTGAATCTGGTATGACTAGACTATTTATAAACGTAGGAAGAAAGCAAAGAGTTCAAGCTAGAGATATAGTTGGAGCTATAGCTGGAGAAGTTGGTATACCTGGTAAATTAGTAGGAACAATAGATATATACGATAAGTATACATTTGTAGAGGTTCCGAAAAAGCATGCTAGAAAAGTTCTTGATAAAATGAAGAACATAAAGATAAAAGGAAATAAAGTTAATATAGAAAAAGCTAACAATAGAAGAAAAAGAGCATAAATTAGGTACAAGTTCACCTCCTTTTGAATAAATTATAATAGACATTCAAAAGGAGGTGTTTTTATGTCTGAAACTGTAATTGAGTTACTACTAAGTATAGTTAGTTTAGTTATTACAATAGTTGGAGGATATTTAGTAGGTTATTTAAAAAGAGCTATAGGAACTACAAAGTTAAAAGAATATTATTCAATAGCAAAAACTATAGTAATGAGCATTGAACAAACTCAAGGAACCTTAATAGGTGAAGAAAAGAAAAAGTTAGCAGTAGACAAACTTATACAAGTTACGAATGGTAAATTAAATGAAGAAGAAATAGACAGGCTCATAGAAGCTGCAGTTTATGAAATAAAAAAGATGATAAAAGAAAGTGATTTATAGATAAACTAAAGGGACTCCTAATTCAGGAATCCCTTTTTAAGTTATTAAAACTCTAAGTTTAAAGATAATAATCTTTGTTTTAAATCTTGCATTACTTGGATTTCTTCAGAAATTGAATTTGCATCATAGGTAACTGAAAATCTTAAAAAGCTTCCACAATCATCCCATGGAACTGTAGATACTAATGCATTTGAAAGTATATAAAGGCTAGCTTGTTCAGCATTTTCAAATTTAAGTCCATTTTTTATACCTATAGGACTTTTAACATATGAATAAAATCCACCTTTAGGCATTTTGGCATCAAATCCAATTTCATTTAAGACATTTACTAATAGTTTGAAACGTCTTAAATATCGTTCCTTATTTTCTAATATCAAGCTATAGTTATCAAGAGCATAAGCCCCAGCTTTTTGAATTGCTCTGAATTGGCCAGAGTCAGTATGTCCCTTAACTGTAGAATAAACATTTATAGCTTTTTCAGATCCTACTACAAAAGCTAATCTCCATCCTGTCATATTAAATGATTTAGAAAGTGAATGTATCTCTAGACAAACATCCATAGCTCCATCTATGCTCAAAATACTAAGGGGTGTGTAATCACCATAAGTTAATGCTCCATACGCAAGGTCTGAGATTATTAATACATCATTTTCTTTAGCGAATTTAACTGCATATTCATAAAATTCTTTAGTAGCAACTTGACCAGTTGGGTTATTTGGGTAATTCAAATAAAGTAATTTAGCACGTTTTTTTATTTCAATAGGAATACTATCTAAATCAGGATAAAAATTATTTTCTTCGCATAATGGCATATTATAAATATCTCCACCTAGGAATTTTGAATATGTTCCTAAAACCTGATAAGCTGGGCTAGGCATAAGACATATATCGCCAGGATTTATAAAGCAAATAGGAAGCATTGCTAATATAGGCTTAGATCCAATTCCATGGATTATATTTTTAACAGAAATATTATTTAATCCATAGATATTATATAAATATCTACAAGCAGCTTCTTGGAACTCAGCTATTCCATTATCTGCATAAAATCTATTTTCAGGTTTGCGGGCCTCTATGGCTAATATATCAACAATAGACATATTAGCCATTTTATCAGGTTCACCTACACCCATATCAATTAGTTTCTTATTTGGATGTTTAGATTTAACTTCACGAGTTATTTTTTTTATTTTCTCAAACTTATACAGTTTATTATTATTTTCAAAAAAAGAAGGACCTCCAAGTCGGTTTGATACTTTGTTGTCGATAAAATCCATTATTATCCCTCCAAGGTAAATTTAGTATAGTACATAATATTTATTTAAACAGTTTTTTGATACAAGAAAACAAAAGTATTTGAATTTCATTGAAGGATAATAATTTAATTTATAGAATTGAATAAAAAGTATCATTTTTAAAAATGTAGGGAGGGAAACTAAATGATAAATTATTCATTAGAAAATAAAAACTTAAAAATAGAGCTTTTAACTAGAGAGTTAGACCATCATATAGCTAATGAAGTTAGAGAAGAAATAGACTATGTAATACAAGAAAAGCAAGTGAAAAATATAGTCTTTGATTTTAAAAATATGAATTTTATGGATTCATCGGGTATAGGTGTTGTTATAGGAAGATATAAAAAAATATCTAGCGAAGGTGGAAAGGTTGCAGTAATAAATATAAATCCAAGAGTAAAAAAGATTTTCGAATTATCAGGAATGAATAAAATCATAGGTATACATAACACTTATGAAGACGCTATAAGTTCTTTTTTAGGAGGGGTAACAAATGAATAATATTATGGAAGTTAAGTTTTCAGCTAAATCAGAAAATGAGAGTTTTGCGAGAGTAATTGTTGCATCGTTTGCATCTAAATTAGATCCAACATTAGATGAAATTGCTGATATAAAAACAGCTGTATCTGAAGCTGTAACAAACTCGATAATACATGGGTATGATGAGGATGAAAACAAATTTGTTCATATAAGATGTGAAATAGATGATAAAACAATAATAATTACAGTTGAAGATTTTGGAAATGGAATAGAAGATTTAAATATGGCGATGCAACCTTTATATACTTCTAAACCAGAGTTAGAAAGATCTGGTATGGGATTTACAGTTATGGAAAGTTTTATGGACAACATAGAGGTAACTTCTATAAAAGGAGAAGGAACTAAGGTCATCATGAAAAAGAAAATAGATTCGTCTAATATAGAATAGAGGTTTTGTTATGGGGATAACTACCAATAAGGAAGAAAGAAAGGGATTGCTTAGCCATGAAGAGACTTTAAAATTAATACAACTTGTACAAAATGGAGATGAAAGAGCAAAAGAAATACTAATAGAAAGTAATTTAGGATTAGTAAGAAGTGTGGTATCTAAATTTTTAAATATAGGATATGAAAGAGATGATTTATTTCAATTAGGATCTATAGGATTAATAAAATCTATTTATAAATTTGATCCAAAATTCAATGTAAAATTTTCTACATATGCGGTACCTATGATTTTAGGAGAGATAAAAAGATATCTAAGAGATGACGGAATGATAAAGGTATCGAGATCATTAAAACAAGTTGCAATTAAAGCTAAAACCCAAACTGAGATTTTAACAAAAAAATTAGGAAGAGAGCCTACTATAGATGAACTAGCTAAAGTTGTAGGAGTTGACAAAGAAGAGTTAGTTATGGCTTTAGAATCAAACTTCTCTGTAGAATATTTGCATGGAGTTATACATGAAGAAGAAGGATCTCCTATATGTTTGATTGATAAAATCAGCTTAAAGGGAGAAGATGAAGAAGAAAAAGTTATAGATAATTTATTACTAAAAGAGGTATTAGGAAAACTAGAAAAAAGAGAAAGACAAATAATAATGCTTAGATACTTTGAAGATAAAACTCAAAGTGAAATAGGAGAACTATTAAATATATCTCAAGTTCAGGTATCCAGAATAGAGAAGAAAGTTCTTTCAAAATTAAAAACATATATAGGATAAACCCTTTAAATTAAGGGTTTATTTTTTTTGTTTTGTAAAATAATAACACTATAGAGATTATTTATATAGGAGGTAATTAAATGGATAAAGACTACAAAAAATATGTTGATGAGATTAGTCCAAAGCCAAAATATGCAAAGAACTACACCTTAGCATTTATTGTTGGAGGAATAATATGTTGTATTGGGCAAGCTATAAATGATATTTACATGAACTTTGGTCTAGATAAGATAAAAGCAGCAGGTGCTACATCAATGACTTTAATATTTATAGGTGCTTTTTTAACTGGAATAGGTGTATATGATTTAATTGGAAAAAGAGCAGGAGCAGGTTCAATCATACCTATAACTGGATTTGCAAACTCTATAGTATCTCCTGCTATGGAATACAAGAGAGAAGGATATGTATTAGGTGTTGGAGCTAATTTATTTAAAATTGCAGGGCCTGTATTAGTATATGGAATAGGATCTTCTATTTTGTGTGGATTTATATATTATGTAGTAAATTTAGTTAAGTAAGGGAGGAGAATTAGTTGGCTAAGAAAAGAATAGGAAGTAGAACTGTTAAATTAGAAAATGGACCAGTAATACTGGAAACAGCTTCTATAGTAGGACCTAAAGAAGCTGAAGGTCCACTAAGTGAGTACTTTGACATAAAAATAGAAGACGATTTATTTGGTGAAAAGAGCTGGGAATTTGCAGAAAGTAAAATGGTTGAGACTGTTGTAAAAAAAGCTATAGAAAAATCTAATAAATCTATAGATGATATAAATTATATGGTAGGAGGAGATTTATTAAATCAATTATTATCAACTTCATTTGCAGCTAGATCATTGAAGATACCTTTTTTAGGGATTTATGGAGCTTGTTCAACTATGGCTCAATCTTTATGTATGTCATCTATGATAGTAGATGGAGGATTTGCAGATTTAGTAGTAGCTAGTGCTTCTAGTCATTATTGTACAGCAGAAAGACAATTTAGATTTCCTTTAGAATTAGGAAATCAAAAACCTATGACTGCACAATGGACAGTTACTGGTGCCGGATGTTCTTTACTTTCTAGTAAAGGAAATGGTCCTAAGGTAAAATATGTAACAATAGGAAAAGTTATAGATGAGGGTATAAGTGATGCAAATAATATGGGAGCAGCAATGGCACCAGCAGCAATAGATACTATTTATTCATACTTTAAAGATACCAATGATGATCCAAATAGTTTTGATATTATAGCTACTGGTGATTTGGGTAAACTAGGAATGAAAATAACTATAGATTTATTAAAGGAAAAAGGTTTAGATATATCAAAGGTGTATACTGACTGTGGAGTTGAAATCTTTAATTTAGAAGAACAAGATGTACATTGTGGTGGGAGTGGATGTGGCTGTTCAGCTACAGTTTTTAATGGATATATTTTTAAAATGTTAAAAGAAAAAAAATTCAATAAAGTTATGTTAGTATCAACAGGAGCATTATTATCACCAACAAGTACATTGCAAAAGGAAAGTATACCAAGTATAGCACATGCGGTCATAATAGCTAATGAATAAGAGGTGTTAATATATTATGTTAATAGAATATTTTAAAGTCTTTCTTGTAGGAGGGACAATATGCTTAATAGCACAAATAATGATGGATTACTTTAAAATTCAAACTCCATATATAATGGTTACATATGTGACAAGTGGAGTAGTACTAAGCTTTTTAGGTATTTATCAGTATATAGTAAATTTTGGAGGGTCAGGTGCTACAGTACCTATAATAGGTTTTGGATACTCTCTTTATAATGGTGTTATAAAAGGAATAGAAAAGGATGGATTTATAGGAATATTTACTGGAGGAATAACAGCAACAGCTGGAGGTGTAGCAGCAGCTATATTTTTTGGATATGTTATGGCAGTAGTATTTACTCCAAAAGCAAAACCATAAAAAAAAGAACTATATGATTTATCATATAGTTCTTTTTTTTTATGCTGCCGGAGCTGGATTTTGATTATTAGCAGGTGGTGTAGTCGGATTTGTAGGTGTTGTTACTGGAGGCTGAACTGTTCCTCCACCACCTGTTCCAGTATCTGGAGTAGTTGCTCCACCATTGTTTCCACCTGTATTATTTCCAGAATCAGGAGTTTGAGTATTATTATTATTATCTCCTGTATTATTACCAGTATTTCCGTCAGTACCTGTGTTATTATCTCCTGGATTTGGATTTTCAGGAGGTTTAGTCTCTGTATTTGAATTCTCTGTATTTGTGTTATTCTCTTCTACAGCTGGTTTTTCAGGTATAACTGGAGAAGGAGTATAGGAACTTTTACTAGGTGTATGACCTTTTATAAATGCTGCAGTTGCAGAATTATAAGCACCTTTACCTACTATGTCACCAGTTAATAAATTTATATTATAGAACTCTATACCACTAGGTCTTTTAAAGTCTGTAGGCTTTAGGTCTTCATGAACTTTTTTCATTACCTTAGCCCATAACTTAGCTGAAGTAGAACTTCCTTTAACAACACCTCTACGAGGTATAGTAGCTTTAGTATCTGGATCTACTCTATAGTCATCACCTATATAAGTTGATCCAACATAATAAGGTGTGTATCCTACAAACCAAGCATCTTTATTTCCATTTGTAGTTCCTGTTTTACCAGCAACAGGCATATCACCAATGCTAGCAGCTCCACCTATACCTTCTGTTATAACAGCTTGCATCATATCTGTAAGAACATATGCAACATCTGCATCTACCACTTTATGCTCTTCAGGCGTATTTTGTATAAGTGTTTGACCGTCAGAAGATTCTACAGTAGTAAATGTAATAGGTTCAACATAAGTACCTCCATTTGCTAAAGTACCATAAGCTGCAGCCATATCAAGAGGAGAAGCTCCTTTTGTCATACCACCTAATGTAAGTGATGGGAATGTTCTATCTTCTCCACCAGGACCATCTTTTAAGTCTGATAATCCAAAGTTCTTTAGATAATCAAGCATTACATCTACACATTCCTCATATGAGTCACCAAGAGTTTCGGCAACTTTGATAGCAATTGAGTTTGAAGAATATGCTAAAGCTTTACGCATTGTCATACTACCTGTTCCAGCTGTAGTTGTATTTGGATCCCATTTGTTATTTTGAGCAAATTTGTAACCGCCAGGTACATCACTAAATGTATCCGCTTGATTAAGACCATTATCTATAGCTGGAGTATAAACAGATAGTGGTTTTATTGTAGAACCTGGTTGATGTGGAGAAGTAGCACGATTTAAGACTTTTCTAGCTTTTATCTCTCTTCCTCCAATTAGAGCTTTGACTTGACCTGTTCTATAATCTAAAACAACCATTGCAGCTTGTGGTTGAGGTATTCCATCAGAACCTTCTATAGTACCAGGGAAGTTTTCTCTATTATTAAACTCAGTTTCTAGGTTACCTTGCATATTTTTATCAATTGTAGTACGTATTTTTAAACCACCATTAAAATATAAACTATTAGCTTCTGAATCAGTATAACCTTGGGCTATAAGACTGTTTATAACGTCTTCTTCTATAAGGTCCTCAACTGTTGAAGCTGGTTTTTTAGTTGGTTTAGGTAATTTAATATTTATTTTCTCAGCAACAGCTTTATCATGTTCTTCTTGAGTTAAGTAACCAAGTTCTAACATCTTCATTAAAACTGTCTCTTGTCTTTTTTTAGCTTCTGGATTTAATTCAACTTTTCTGCAAACCATAGCTCCAGATTTTAGTTGACTATAATAATCAGGATCAGGTAAAAGACCCCATGCATGAATCTTGTCTATCATTTCTAATTCAACTTGAGATGGATCATCAAAGTTATCATTTTGTGTATTTGCATAAAACTTTAATTTACCTTCAAGATCTTCTTTAGTTTCATTTCCTGTTAATTTAGCAGTATTATATGCTGAATATTTATTTGGGTTTTGAGTTATACCAACAATCATAGCTGATTCTGCAACTGAAAGATCTTTTGCATGCTTGTCAAAATAAGTATTGGCAGCAGCTTCAACACCTATAGCTCCTCTACCGAAGTAAGCACTATTTAAATAAAGCTCTAGTATTTCTTCTTTAGATAGTTCTTTATCCATTTCTAATGCATAATAGATATCTTTAATTTTACGAACGACAGAAACTTCCTTAGAAGTTAATAAGTTTTTAGATACCTGCATAGGTATAGTACTTCCACCAGGAGAAGATGATGTAAATAAATTTGCTACAGCAGCTCTTGCAAGTCCTTTAAAATCTACACCTTTATGTTCATAGAATCTCTCATCTTCTATAGATACAAGTGCATGTTGAAGATGGACTGGCATATCTTCTATAGATATAGGCACTTTTTTATTGTCTGTTGGAGGATTACCCATTAAGGTTCCATCAGAATATAGAAGTTCAGTTACTGTATTAACTTTTTTGTCTAGTAAAGCTTTAGTTATAGGTTGTACATCTTTTAATGCTACAAAAACTAATGCTGTTGAGGCAGCCACACCTAAAACTAGTACAACTAAAAGTGTTACTCCTATAGCTCTTAATACTTTAAATTTATCTTTTTTATTAGACCTGCTAGTACTTTTTTTATTGCTACTTTTGACTGTCTTTTTCGACGAGGGAGCAGGCTTAGAACTAGAGGAACTAATTTTTTTTCTACGGATTTTATTTTTGTCATTGTTAACATTTCCCATGCTATTAACCTCCTTATATTAAGAATATATTATATCATAATTAAGAATAATTTTGTATTTTATAGATAAAAATGAATATTATGTAATTAATTTACATTGTATAGTTTGGTTTGATTGAATTTAGAATATAACTATGATAAAATATTAATTATTTTTAACTAAGTATCAAAAAAATATGTGTGAGGTGTACATATGATCGAAATAAATGAACAAGTCAAAATAATTAAAAAGGGTGCAGCTGAAATAATATCTGAAGAAGATATCGTTAAGAAACTAGAAAAGTCTGCAAAAGAAAATAAACCATTAACAGTAAAGTTAGGGTTAGACCCTTCTGCTCCAGATATCCATTTAGGACATACAGTAGTTTTAAGAAAAATGAAAGCATTTCAAGATTTAGGACATCAAGTAGTAATAATAATAGGTGATGCTACAGGAATGATAGGAGATCCAACTGGAAAATCAGCAGTTAGAAAACAATTATCACATGAACAGGTTTTAGAAAATGCTAAGACTTACCAAGAACAAATATTTAAAATATTAGATAGAGATAAGACGATAGTTAAGTTTAACAGCGAATGGCTTCAATCTATGAACTTTATGGATGTTGCAAACTTAGCATCTAAATATACTGTTGCAAGAATGTTAGAAAGAGATGATTTTAAAAAGAGATTTGCATCTAATCAATCAATATCAATACATGAATTTTTCTATCCATTAATGCAAGGATATGACTCAGTAGCTATAAAAGCTGATATAGAAATGGGTGGAACAGACCAAAAGTTTAATATATTAATGGGTAGAACTCTTCAAAAAGAGTACGATCAAGAGCCACAAGTTGCTTTATTAATGCCTATAATAGAAGGAACTGATGGGGTTAAAAAGATGAGTAAGTCACTTGGAAACTATATAGGAATAAGTGAAGCTCCAAATGATATGTATGGAAAGACTATGTCTATACCAGATGAATTAATAATAAGATATTTTGAACTAGTTACAGATGAGCATCCAGATTCAATTGAAGCTATGAAAAATGATATGGAGCAAGATAAAGTAAATCCAAGAGATTTAAAGATGAAATTAGCTAAAGAAGTAGTAAGATTATACCATGGAGAAGAAAAGGCAGAAGAAGCAGAACAATATTTTAAATCTGTATTCCAAAAAAGAAATATGCCAGAAGATATACAAGAGATGGAAATATCTTTAGAAGATTCTGAAGATGGATTATTCTTTATACCTAAGTTAGTAGCTACATTAAAATTATCACCATCTACAAGTGAAGCTAGAAGATTATTAAAGCAAGGTGGAATAAAACTTAATGGAGAGAAGTTAGAAGCTGATAAGGTTGCTATAAAAGATGGCGATACAATTCAAGTAGGAAAAAGAAAATTTGCAAAATTAATAATTAAATAATTAAATACAAGCCCTCCTTACATAAAATGTTAAGGGGGGCTTTTACATGAAAAAAATACTAATTCAAAAAAGAAAAGATATTATAAAAAAAAATATATTAATTTTCTTAATAATATTTATAATATCAACGCTTATAGGTAGTTTTATATATATAGATAATAAACTTAGACCTACTATTACTTTAATAGCTGAGACAAAAGCAGAAGAGCTAGCGAATAAATCTATAAATAAAGCTGTATCAAATGTAGTAGATAATAATATAAAGTATGAAGATTTGATTAGCGTAAAAACAGGCGAAAATGGAAAAATAACTATGATGCAAGCGAATTCAGTACTGATGAATGAAATAGCTTCTGAAGTAGCTTTAGAAATACAAGATGAAATGAAAAAAATAAAAACTACATCAACATATATACCAATAGGAACAGCTTTGGGGAGTCCATTACTAGCAAAATATGGACCAAAAATTAAAGTTTCTATAGAACCAATTGGAAATGTATATGTAGATTTTGGAACAGACTTTGAATCATCAGGAATAAATCAAACTAGACATAGAATTTACTTGAAAGCTAAAACTGAAGTGAAAGTTGTAGTTCCACTTACAACATCTACAAAAGAAGTAAAAACTCAAATACCTATATGTGAAACTATAATTGTAGGAGATGTTCCACAAAGTTATGTAAATGTACCTGAAAAAGATATGATGAATGTAATACCAGATATAAGTACAGATGAATTAAAATAAAGAGGGAGCTTATTCTCCCTCTAACATCCATCCTATATACACTCCATACCCTATAGCTGGGTTATTTTCAACTGCATGAGATATTGCACCGATTATTTTATTATTTTGTATTATAGGAGTACCACTCATTCCTTGAACTATCCCACCGGTGATTTTTAACAATTCTTTATCTACAATTTCTATTTTAAAAGTTTTTGACTCTGGATTTTTCTGATTTTTTACATTTAATATTTTTATTTCATATTCCTTAGATGAATTATTAGATGTTTGTAAAAGTATTGAAGCTTTACCTGTTTTAACCTCATCTAAATTTGCAACTTTATATTTTTTAAATTTAGATAAGTCTATTTTGTGAATATTACCTTTTATTCCAAAATCAGTATTTTTATTGAAATTTCCTATAAATTCATCTTTTTGAGCATTTATACATCCAACAGAACCTCTATATGACTTATCTATTATTAGATTAGAGGTAGATGATAAATAACCATTTCTAATATATAAATTTTTATTAGATCCTACACTTATAGGATGAGCAACGGCTCCAAAGTTGTTAGTTTGGGGATCGATGTAAGTTAAAGTTGCAAATCCAGAAACAATATTATTAAAATTGGTTTTTTCTAATATTTCTTTTTTCACTATTAAATTTAAATTTTCATTATGTCTTAATATATTTACTGTTAAAGAACTATTTGGACTTAGGTTATTCAATAAATTTGAAAAATCTGCATAAGTATTTATTTTATTACTATTTATAGATACTAAGGAATCTCCCACTTTAAAAGGAGAATTTTCAAAAGTATTTTTAACCATTAAAGATTGAAGTTCAGCATCAATTTGAGTTACATTTCCTATTGGTATTAAGTATTTATCTTTAAAATATGGATTTGTTTCTGCATAAATAAATCCTATTGAGAAAAAATACAGAAACAAAGATAATACAATACAGTTTCTTAATTTCACTAAAACACCTTCTTTCTGACAAATTCATGATGATATTAAATGGTGCTTCTTTAATAATAGATTGTGCAGGATAAAAATTTTAATCCATAGAAAACAGACACAATAAAACCATACTTTTCAAAAAAATAAAATGATATTAATTAATACCATTTTATCTTTTTTTTTGTTTTTTAATTTTTTTAATTTTTTTGACTTTTGGTTTGTTGCGAGAAGAAGATGTACTAGGAACGGGTGTAGGAAATACAAAAGAATCATCATTATCAGAATCGGTGGATTCTGAACAATCCTTAACCGATTCTATTAGAGCCAACTCATCTGATAGTACAGCAAAAAAAGTAGATAGGATACTCAAATCGGTTGAGCTTACTTCTTCTGATATAGCTACAGCTAGTGTAGATGCAAGAACTAAATAATCTACATATCCAAAGTAACATAACCTAGATTTTTTATTATTACTTCTATGGATTGCTTTATGTTTACGAACTTTAGGCATTTTAACCTCCAAAGAATTAAAGCTTTAATAAATATATATGAGAGAAACTAAGTACTCACAACTATAAAATAAATTAACGGCTTTTTATATAAACGTACATAAAAATTAAGGGTGTTGTTTAAATTATATATAGACAAAAATAGGAAGGAGAAAAACAATGAAAAATTATAAAATATTAGTTATGGGTATTATAGCAATAGGCATTATATTTATAGGAACATCTAATCCAATAGTTAATTTATATAAATCAACTAATTTTATAAATAAAGATAAGGATAGTAATTCAGATAATAAGAATTACACAATTTGCATAGACCCAGGACACCAAGAAAAAGGAGATTCTAACTTAGAGCCTATAGGACCAGGGGCAAGTTCAAAAAAAGCTAGAGTATCATCTGGAACAACTGGAGTAGCAACTAAAAAGCCGGAGTATAAATTAAACTTAGAAGCATCTATAGTTTTAAAAAATATATTAGAAGGTAAAGGGTACAATGTTGTTATGACTAGAGAAAGTCATAATGTTAATATTAGTAATTCCGAAAGAGCTATATTTGGAAATGAAAAAAAATCAGATATGGTAGTAAGGATTCATGCAGATAGCTTAGACAATTCATCTAAAACTGGAGCTAGTATACTTGTTCCTCAAAAGGATGGTAAGTATACTAGCACAATCTATGAATCAAGCAATAAATGTGCTGATTTAATAAAAAATGAATTAGAAAGAATGAATATAAAAGTAAATGGAATATTTGAAAGAGGAGATTTAACAGGATTTAATTGGTCAAAAGTACCTGTGGTTTTAATAGAAATGGGATTTATGAGTAACTACAATGAAGATTTAATGATGTCTAACCCTGAATATCAAAGAAAAATGATGCAAAGTGTAGCAGATGGTATAGAAATATACCTAAAAGATAGGGAAAATAACAATTAAAAATAAATATAGAGGTTAACAAATAATACAAAAAGTAATATATTGGTAATAGTGAAATTAAAATTAAGTTGTAAATACAACTATTAGGTGATTATTATGAGAAAAAAACTAGAAAATGCTTATGGAAAAGCTTTAACGGGAACTTTTAAAGTTGTAAATCCTGTAAAAAAAAGTATTATAAATACTGATTGTGAAGTTCATGTATTTATACAAGCTAACGCTATTGAAATATTAAAAAATGAAGGATATGTAAGGGAAGCTAATTTTTTTAAAAGTTATTTACCTCAAATTAATAAAGGGTTAATATGGGCTGATCAAGATTTTAAAAGTTACCATCATTTTTATAATCCTAATTTAAAAAGAGGTAAGTTTGGTTATGAGGAAAATGCATTAACTGTAGCTACAAAATATTATAATAAAGCTGTAAAATTTTTTAACTTAGATAAGTTTGAACTAGGGCTTTTTTACTTTGGAGTAGCATGCCACATAGTTCAAGATATGACAATTCCACAACATGCAAAAGGAAAGTTACTAGATAATCATAGACAGTTTGAAGTATATATAAAAAATAATTATATGAGAATACCTAGATTGACAGTAAAACAGGGTTTAGTAAGAAAAAATACAGTTGAAGAATATGTGGTTTACAATTCTACACATGCAATAAATTATGATAATATGTATAAAAATGTAACAAGTTTAAAAAATAAATTTTATATGCTAGGAACTAAGTGTTTACCATTAGCACAAAAAACATCGGCTGGATTTATGTTAATGTTTTTTGAAGAAATATTTAATAATGAATAAAAGCTCTCTTTTATTAAAAGAGAGCTTTTATTCATTATTAAATATTATATGAAATTATTTGTATTACTTGATTTGATTAAAGAAAGAAGATATTATGGTATAGATAATAAAATAATGAAGAGGTGTTTAGATGCTAGTAGTTGAAAATGTTAGCCATGGATTTGGTGGAAGAACTATACTTGAGAACGTGTCATTTAGACTTAGAAAAGGTGAGCATATAGCTCTTATAGGTGCTAATGGAGAAGGAAAATCTACATTTTTAAATATAATAACAAAAAAACTTATGCCTGATGCAGGTAATATAAAATGGTCATCTAGAGTAACTGTAGGATACTTAGATCAACATACAGTATTAACAAAAGGAAAATCAATAAGAGAAGTACTTAGAGATGCTTTTAAGCCAATGTTTGACCTAGAACAAGAAATGATAGGAATGTATGATAAAATGGGTGAAGCTGATGAAGATGAAATGGCTAAGCTAATGGAAGGTACTGCTGAAATACAAACTATATTAGAAAATAGTGGATTCTATATGATAGATGCAAAAATCCAAGAGGTAGCTAATGGATTAGGTCTTGGTGAAATAGGTTTAGACAAAGATGTAACTGACTTAAGTGGTGGACAAAGAACTAAAGTTTTACTTACAAAATTATTATTAGAAAATCCTGTAATATTAATACTAGATGAGCCAACTAACTACTTAGATGTAGAGCATATAGAGTGGTTAACTAGATATTTACAAAATTATGAAAATAGTTTTATATTAGTATCACATGATATACCATTTATAAATGATACATGTAATGTAATTTATCATATGGAAAATGGGGAACTTAACAGATATAAAGGAAACTATGATGAGTTTGAAAGACTTAGAGATATAAAGAAAAGACAAGAAGAAAGTGCTTATGAAAAACAAGTTGAAGAAAGAAAAAAATTAGAAGACTTTGTTGCTAGAAATAAAGCTAGAGTTGCAACAAGAGGTATGGCAAATAGTAGACAAAAGAAACTTGACAAAATGGAAATATTAGAAAGACCTAAAGAAAAAATAAAGCCAACATTTAACTTTATGGAATCAAGAGCATCAAGCAGATTTGTATTTACTACAGAAGACCTTGTGTTAGGTTATGATGAAGCTTTAACTAAGCCACTTAACTTTACTTTAGAGAGAAATCAAAAGATAGCTTTAAGAGGTATGAATGGTATAGGTAAATCAACTTTATTAAAAACTCTTTTAGGTATAATAAAACCATTTGATGGTAAAGTTGAATTAGGAGATTACTTAGAAGTTGGTTATTTTGAACAAGAAAGTTCAAGAGAAAATAGTAATACTCCTATGGATGAAGTATGGGCTGAATATCCAGGACTTACTAATTTTGAAGTAAGACAAGCATTATCAAAATGTGGGCTTACAAATGACCATATAACTAGTCAAATGAGAGTACTAAGTGGAGGAGAAGCTGCTAAAGTAAGACTATGTAAGCTAATGTTAAAAAAGATTAATTTCTTAGTTCTTGATGAGCCTACAAACCATTTAGATGTAGAAGCTAAAGATGAACTTAAAAAGGCTATAAGAGAGTTTAAAGGAACTGTTTTACTAGTATCACATGAACCAGAGTTCTATATGGATATAGTTGATGATGTATGGAATATAGAAGATTTTACAACTAAAATTGTATAAAAAAACTATAGGGGATAACTATGAGTAAAATTTTGAAATTTATAATTTCACTGTCAATAAGCTTATTTATAATTACTTCAATTGTTATCTTTACAGTGAAATGTAAAACATTATATTATTTTGATATTGACTATTTAAACATACCAAAAATCAGTAATATGACAAAGGAAGATATAAAGCTTAATTATGACTATTTAATTGAATATAATACAAGTAATAGAGAACTTGATTTTAAATTACCTACATTGAAATCTTCAACAGAAGGTGAAATTCATTTTGAGGAAGTTAGAGAAATATTTCAAAATATAAAACTCATAAATCTTATAACTGGAATAATTTCTATAATAGGTATATTTATATGTATAAAAAAGAAAAATATTAAAATATTAAAGCATATAGGAATAGCTCTAATTTCAATCCCATTGTTTTTGATGATTCCAATTATAATGAATTTTGAAGTTAGTTTTAGAATATTCCATGAAATATTATTTGATAATGATTATTGGATATTTGATCCAAGTATTGATCCAGTTATAAACATTCTTCCAGCAGAATTTTTTCTTCACGCTGGAATATTAATATTAAGTTTAATACTTATATTTAGTATTATATGTATATTTATATATAAATTATTAATAAAAAAGGAGTAGAATTCTACTCCTTTTAATTTATAAATAAATATTATAATTTTTTGCCTAAGTTAATGATATCGCCTATTTTAGTCATTATATAGTCATGGCTATTTTTGTTATGAGGAACTAAACAATTAGAACAATCTTTAATGCCATTTTCGGTATATTTAAAATTTCCTCCACAATCTTCTTTTAATGCATATAAGGGACAATAACAAAATAGACAATTAAAATTTTCAGGGTTACTTACTTTATGACAAGGAAAATATTCACATTTATCATTACTAAAAAACTTATAGTTTTCAGACATAATTATACCTCCTAAAATATTTAGAGCTTTAATATAATTATACTAAAAATTTATAGGAGTGGTATAATAAAAAAAAGTACATTAAATGAGGTGTTACAATGGAAAAAATCGTAGAAAGAGCATTATTAGTAGGACTTAATATAACTACTAATATAAAAAAAGTTGATGATATAGATATTAATGAATCTATGGAAGAATTAAAGGAACTTGCTAAAGCAGCTGGTGCAGAAGTAGTAGGTAGTATAATACAAAATAGACCTGCAAGAGAAGCAGCATTTTACATAGGAAAAGGGAAGGTAGAAGAAATAAGAGCATATTGTGAGTCTTTAGATGCTACAGTTGTTGTATTTAACGATGAATTATCAGGAGCTCAAATAAGAAATATAGAAGAATTAGTTCAAAGAAAAGTAATAGATAGAACTACACTAATACTTGATATATTTGCACAAAGGGCATTAAGCAAAGAGGGTAAATTACAAGTTGAATTGGCCCAATTAAAATATAGATTACCAAGACTATACGGTATGGGTGGAGAAATGAGTAGAACTGGAGCAGGTATAGGAACAAGAGGACCAGGAGAACAAAAGTTAGAAGTAGATAAAAGACATATATTAAATAAGATGGCAGATATAAGAAAAGAGCTTAGAGAAGTTAAAAAAAATAGAGAAACTCAAAGAGCTCAAAGATTAAAATCTAATATGCCTATAGTAGCATTAGTAGGATATACAAATGCAGGTAAATCTACACTACTTAATGAACTTATAAAAACTCATAAAGATTATAGTGAAGAAAAAGAAGTTTTATCAAAAGACATGCTGTTTGCAACATTAGATGTAACGCTTAGAAAAGCATTACTACCTAATAAAAAAGAATTTTTAGTTGTAGATACAGTTGGATTTGTAAGTAAACTTCCTCATGACTTAGTAGAAGCATTTAAGGCTACTTTAGAAGAAGTTCACTATGCTGATTTAATAGTTCATGTTGTAGATGCTACAAATGAAAGTTTTGAAATTCAAGAAAATACTACTAAAAAGGTATTAAAAGAATTAGATGCTGAAGATAAAAAAACAATAATGGCGTATAATAAAATAGATAGACTAGAATTAGATATATATCCAAAAAATCAAGAAAATACAGTTTACATATCAGCTAAAAAAGGCATAAATATGGATAAACTTATAGATATGATACAAGAAGCTGTTATGGAAGATACTCATAATGTAGATTTATTATTACCATATGATAAAGGTGATATATTTAGTAAACTAAAAAATAAATATAATGTTGAGAAGTTTGAATATGTAGAAAATGGAATAGAATTAAATGTAAGCTTAGATGATGAAGATTATAATATATATAAAAACTATATAATAAATGAGTAGGTAGAAAAATGAATATATCTTGGGAGAATATAGAGAACTTAGAAGACTATTTTATAACATATCTTCTATACAAGGAATCTAAGACAGTATCTCAAATAGGGAAAATAAGAAATATTGAAATACAAGAAGTAAATGAACATTTAATAAAAGCTAAAATGGAAATAAAATCATTATTAAGAAACCAATTAGAGTTATCAAAAGATATACTTGATAAATTCTTAGAAAAAAATAAAGACCAAAGACTTGAATTTATGAACACATTAAATGATGAAAGATTATTGGAGTTCAAAAGGAAATTGTATAAAAGAATTCTTGTAGAAAAAAATGCTGAAGATCTTATGATATTGATTTGGGCAACTGGAGAATTAAATGATGATAGATTTTTAGGGATTTTACATCCATTAACCACACATAGACACTCAGATGTTAGACGTATAACATACTCTGCACTTAGAAAAATTTCCTCAACCGAAAGTCGTGATTATTTTCAAAGAGGACTATATGATTCAAATGCTCAAACAAGACAATATTGTGCTAAAGCATTATCTAAAGTTGGAAACTCTAATAGTTTAAAAATGATAAAAAGACTTAGATTTAAAAAAATAGATGAAAAACCGTATGTCATACGAGCATACGATGAAGCTATAGATGCTTTAGAAAAAACTACTTAATTATATAACATAAACATAAAAAAATTCACATATAATGGATTAACAAAAGAAATTACTTATAAATGTAGCTCCATAGCTTGGTGTGAAAATATAGTTAAGTAGGAGGCGTTTAATATGATATTAAGACGTTGTGCAGGGGGCATAGTGTTTTATGCAAACAAAGTATTAATAATAAAAAATGATAAGGGAGAATGGACTATACCTAAAGGTAAAATAAGTGATAGTGATATCCCGAGTGAAGCAGCTCCAATAAAAGTAAAAGAAGAAGTAGAGGTTGAGGCTAAAGTACTAGATATGGCAGGAGATACAATGTATGAATTCTATTCGAAAAGTAGACAGCAGAAAGTATGTAATGCTATTATGTGGTATATAATGGAAACGAATAATACGGTATATAACATAAATGATGAAAATATTGTAGAGGCTGGCTTTTTCAAAGTTAAGGATGCTATAGATATGTTAACTCATAATAGAGAAAAATCTCTTGTGGATATTTCCTACAGAAAGTATAAAGATTTTAAAAAGCATAATTTAGAAGTTTAATATCTATTAATTTAGAAAAGATAGAACAAGGAATTTGCCTTGTTCTATTTTTATGAATATAATTAGTATATAAATAAGTTTAGGAGGACATATATGTATAAAACGTTACATGAATTTGGGATGGACGAGATTATAATAGAAAAATCTACGTTCATTGGATATGCAAAACCTATAAAAACGGAAGAAGAAGCTGTTGAATTTATAAATGAAATAAAGAAAAAACATAAAGATGCAACACATAATGTTTGGGCTTATACTGTGGGTAAAAGTATGAATATACAAAGATACAGTGATGATGGAGAGCCTCAAGGAACAGCGGGCATACCTACCTTGGAAGTTATAAAAAAGGAAGATTTAAGAGATGTAGTAGTTGTTGTTACAAGATATTTTGGTGGAGTTAAATTAGGCGCTGGAGGTCTAGTAAGAGCTTATACTAAAGGAGCGAAAATAGGTCTTGAATCAGCTAAAATAATAGAAAAAGTTATGTATCAAGAAATTAAAATAAAGATAGATTATAATCAACTTGGAAAAGTACAAAATGAAATAATGAATATGGGATACTTTATAAAAGATACTATTTATGAGGATAATGTAGAAATAATTGTATACTCTAGAAAAAATGAAATGGACAATCTTATAGAAAAAATAACTAATATAACTAGTGCAACTGCTAATATTACTTTAGGAGAAGAGTTTTATTTATCGGAAAAAGATGGACAAGTAATTCTTTAAATAAAAAGAAGACTCAATTTTTATGAAAAATATAATTGAGTCTTCTTTTTATTTTTTACATTTTCCGGAATTAGGATTAAAGATTCCATTTTTAATTTCCATAACACCAACAATGAGTAAAAATACACCAAAAACTTTTCTTAGCATCTCTGAAGAAATATAATTAGCGATTAAGGATCCTAATACAGCTCCTAATATACCAAAAGTGGCAATAGGTATAACTAAATTTAATATAACATTTTTATTTTTTATGTGAACTATTAAAGCAAATATAGTCATAGGAACAGAAGATAATAAATTTACACTCTGAGCTATTTTAGGATCTACATTTAATAGTAATATGAGAGCAGGAATAAGAATTGTTCCACCACCCATCCCCATACCACCTATAATTCCAGCAAAAAATCCTAATATAACAAATAACATTAAAACACCATCCTTAATGCAGCTATAATCATAATTAGACCAAATGAAATTCTTAAGAATCTGCTAGTTAATTTACATAAAATTTTAGCTCCAATAACACCACCTATAACACTACCTAAAGCAACTTTAAATGTAATTGTTAAGTCATAAGTACCTTTAGATACATATACAACAGAACTGGCAGTAGTTAAAAATACTATTATAGCTAGAGCTGTAGCATGAGATTTATGCTCCTCAACTTTTAATATATTATTTAATATAGGAACTAATAGAGTTCCACCCCCAGAACCGAAAACTCCATTTATAAATCCGGTCATAGAACCTATAAAAGAGTTCTTAATATTAAAGTTAAAATATTTTTTGTTCATAATAATCACCTTCTTGAATTATTTTTCACATAAAGCATAAATTATATTTAATTAAAATAAAAATATCTGATATAATTGGGTTATCCAAAAAATGTAAGGAGGAGCGGTCGAGATGAAAGATATAAATATAAAAATAAGTAAAACAGTAGATTGGTTAAGAGAAAAAGTTAAGGAGTCAAATACTAAAGGACTTATCGTTGGGGTATCGGGTGGAATAGACTCTGCAGTAGTTGCATATTTGATAAAAAAAGCTTTTCCAGAAAATTCAATGGGAGTAATTATGAGTATAAAAAGTAACCCTCAAGATAGACTAGATGCACTTAAGGTTATTGAGGGATGTGATATAACATATTTAGATCTAGATTTAACAGAAGAACAAGAAGGTATATATAGAAAAGTTACAGATGGATTAAAAAATAAAAACTTATATAATCAAGAAAATGATAGAATGAGTGATGCAAATTTAAGAGCAAGAGTAAGAATGAGTACAGTATATACTGTTGCTAATAATATGGGATACTTAGTTGTGGGAACAGATAATGCAGCTGAAATTCACACTGGATATTTTACAAAATACGGTGATGGAGGAGTGGATTTAGTTCCATTGGCAAATCTAACAAAAAGAGAGGTTTATGAATGGGCTAAGGAGCTAGGGGTTCACAAAGATATAATAAATAAAGCACCATCTGCTGGACTTTGGGAAGGACAAACTGATGAAAATGAGATGGGAACTACTTATGATATGATAGATTCTGTTGTAAAAGGAGAATTAGATAAGGTTCCTCAAAAGGATCAAGAAATAATAGCAAGATTACACAGGATAAGTGAGCATAAAAGACATACTGCAGCAGCTCCTCCTAAGTTCTAATTTACTAAATTAGAGTTTTGTGCTAAAATTACGGTGTGTATATAGTATAAATTAATATTAATTTATATTAATTTATATTTCGTATTAACAATACCTATATAAGCATAACGCAATTTTATTTAGATAAAATAATTTACATAGCAAGGAGTGGAATTATGGGACGTATAGGAAACATAATTAACAAAAAAGGTAAACAAGATGCTAAAAGAGCAAAAATATTTACAAAGCATGCTAGAGCAATAGCAGTTGCAGCTAAAGAGGGTGGAGGAAACCCAGAATACAATGCAGCTTTAAAAACAGCTATAGATAAAGCTAAAGCGGATAATATGCCTAATGATAATATAGATAGAGCTGTAGCTAAAGGTGCTGGTGGTGGAGCTAATGAAAACTTCGAAACTATAGTTTATGAAGGATACGGACCAGGTGGAGTTGCAGTTATAGTAGAAACATTAACTGATAACAAAAACAGAACAGCAGGAAACGTTAGATATTACTTTGATAAAAACGGTGGAAACTTAGGTACTAGCGGATGTGTATCTTTTATGTTCGATAGAAAAGGACAAATATTAATAGAAGCAACAGATGAAGTATCAGAAGACGAATTAATGGAAACTGCTTTAGAAGCTGGAGCAGAAGATTTAATAGTTGAAGAGGACGGATTTGAAGTAGTAACTACACCAGAAGATTTCCAAGCAGTTAGAGATGAATTAGAAGCTAAAGGATATACTTTTATATCTGCAGAAGTAAAATTATTACCTCAAACAACAACTAAATTAACTGAAGAAGAACAATTAAAGTTCATGAACAGATTAGTTGATATGTTAGAAGATGATGATGATGTACAATCTATAGCTCATAACTGGGAAATAGAAGAATAATAAAAAAGGAGATACCTAAAAAGTATCTCCTTTTTTTATTTACATTTAAAACTAGCACAGCTTGTTTCAGAATACATATTAGGTCTTTTTGTATCTGAAGAAACATTGATAATGTCTAACGTACATAAATTATTAGTATTATAAGTACATGTATTTACCTTGCAGCATACACAAGAACAAGGTCCATTGTCATTTGTATTGTTAGTTAAATCACTATATACAAAACTTTCTAAGAATGAAGCACAAGCAGTGTGTTCTATAGTCTTAGCTTCTACACCTTGAACATCTATTCTATTTGCATAACAAATATTTTTATTATTATGAGAACAATTACATACATTACAATTTATCTTACCCATAATAAACCTCCTTTAATAGTAATCTATTAAAAGTATTTCCTAAAAAAAAATATATATGTAAAATAAAAAATTCACTTTGTTTATATCGTAAATGACTTCATCCGTTGTTCAAAAACTTTTTTTACTTTCAGCAAGATGTTGGTGTGATTATACTTTATAACCTATTTACAGATATCCGTTAATCATAAACTCCTTAAGCGTAAAAAATAAGCAATATAAATAGATTAATGAATCCATTATATTGCTATAAACATTTAATTATTAGATGAAAATAGTAAATCATAGTTTTCTAAACTCATCAATATTCTAGCTATCAATATAGAACTTCCTGGATAAGTTTTTATCAATGGACAAATTTCATATAATCCTAATTCGAAATCTTTAAAACAATAAGCTTCACATTCTAACATTGTACCTTCAAATTTTTTTACATATTCTTTTATATTTAAGAAATCTATTAATGATAAATTTGCAAAAACATTTACTCTGTGATTAGGTTGTTTTAATAAAAGGACTTGTTGTTTGAACTCTATAAATTCAAGTCTTGATAATAAATTAGCATCTATATTCAAAAAATCATCTCCTTTTTTAGGTTTATAGACTATCTTATGAAAAATGTTCAATAAATGGAACGATTAGATAAAAATAATTTTAAATAATAAACAAATAAAATTAGAATATGTATGAAAAAAATATAATTGGAAAAAATAACCGTTATAAGGAGGTTGTTTTTAATGTTCGAAAAGAAAAAAGAATTTCCTTGGCGAATACCAATTATTATAGCAATAGGCATAGTAGTTCTCGCTGGAGGAATTTATGTAGGCTTTAAAACATCAGATGAAGATGTTTCTAAAGAAAATAATGTAGAATTGCAAAAGGAACAAGAGAAAGAAGAAGTAACAAAAAATGCATTTAATTTAAGCAAAGATTGTGAAATTTGGGTAGAAAAAGTAAATGAAGATGGCACACCTAGTAAAGAAGCTCCTACTATGATAGGAACAGTACCAAGTGAACTTTTAGGTAAATCTAAAGATGAAATAACAAAATATCTAAGTGACAAATATCCCAGCAGAACAATAAAAAAATTAGATAAATATGAAATAACTTTGTTAGAAGAGTATAGCTTTAATGATCCTAAGAAAGCTAATCAATTTACAATAGAGGATAGTGAAGGCATTATAATAGTTTGTAAATATGATGAAAATGGGAATAGAGAATTACTAGAAAATACTCAAATAGAAACACAATCGCTACCTAAAAAAGTACAAGATAAAGTAAAAACAGGTATAGTAGCTGAAACTCAAGATGAAATATACTCTAATTTAGAGGATTTTGGAAGTTAATAATTAAAAACTTAAAAGAGGCTAAATTATAAAAGAGGTGGAAAGGAAACTTTTCATCTCTTTATAGTTTACTAAGAAATGTGGTATTATATATTAATACAGAACGTAAGTTTCTTAGAAGGAGTTATTTAAAATATGATTATTTTAGGCATAGACCCAGGAATTGCAATAGTGGGTTACGGTATTATAGAATATAAAAATAATAAATTTAGAGTTATTGATTATGGAGCAGTAACTACACCTGCTCATATGGATATATTAAAAAGGTTAGAGCTTGTATACAAAGGCATAGACATGCTTATTAAAAATTACAATATAGATGAGGTTGGAATAGAGGAACTGTTTTTCAATAAAAATGTTAAAACAGCTATTACAGTTGCTCAAGCTAGAGGTGTTACAATGCTTGCATGTGCACATAATAATAAGCCAGTTTATGAATATACACCACTTCAAGTAAAGCAAGGTGTAGTAGGATATGGAAGAGCACAAAAGGCTCAAGTACAACAAATGGTCAAATCATTTTTAAATCTAAAGGCTATTCCTAAACCAGATGATGTTGCAGATGCATTAGCAGTTGCAATATGTCATTGTCATTCGAATAAACTAGAAAAAACACTAAAGAATATAGGGGGGCAATATGTATAGTTATATAAAAGGAATTATAGAAGAAATAAATTTAGATGGCTTAGTAATTGAAGCTAATAATATAGGATATAAAATTAATGTATCTTCAAACACATTAGCAGATGTAAAAATAGGAAATGAGTGTAAAATATACACGAAGTTAATAGTAAGAGAAGATGATATGAGTCTTTGTGGTTTTGCAACTAAAGAAGAACTTAATATGTTTGAAATGTTAAACTCAGTGTCTAAAATAGGACCTAAAGTTGCATTAGGAATACTATCTTTTGCAACTCCAAAGCAAATAGGAGCTTATATAGTAAGTGAAGATGTTGCAAAAATGTCGAAAGCTCCAGGTGTAGGTAAAAAAACAGCTGAGAGAATAATATTAGAACTAAAAGATAAAATAGATAAAAATAATATTGAGTTTGAACCTACTCTTTTATCTCAATCTCCTATATCTGTCTCTAAAGATGAAGCTGTAGATGCACTTATAGCATTAGGATATTCAACACAAGAATCTAAAGAAGCAGTTGAAAAGTGTAAAAAAACAGGTATGAACACTGAAGATATAATAAAAAAATCTTTAAGTTATATAATGAGTAAGTCTCTTAGATAGGGGGGAATGTTATGTTTGAAGATGAAAATAGAATAATAACATCTGCAATGCAAAATGAAGATGTAGATATAGAAAATAATTTAAGACCTAAAAGCCTAGACGATTATCTAGGACAAAATAAAGCTAAAGAACTTTTAAAAATATTTATTGAAGCAGCCAAAGCAAGAAATGAACAATTGGATCATGTTTTATTATATGGACCTCCAGGTTTAGGAAAAACTACATTAGCATCTATTATAGCAAGTGAAATGGGTGTTAACCTTAGAATAACATCAGGGCCTGCAATAGAAAGAGCAGGAGATTTAGCTGCAATACTTACAAATTTAAATGAGAATGATGTTTTATTTATAGATGAAGTTCATAGAATAAGTAGAACTGTAGAAGAAGTATTATACTCAGCTATGGAAGATTACTGCTTGGATATAATTATAGGAAAAGGTCCATCAGCTAGAAGTATAAGACTTGATTTACCTAAGTTTACACTGATAGGAGCGACTACTAAAGCAGGGATGTTAACAAATCCTTTAAGAGATAGATTTGGAGTTATATGTAAATTAGATTATTACACGGTTGAAGAATTAGCACAAATAGTAATTAGATCATCGAGCATATTAGGAGCGGAAATACAAATTGGAGGAGCTACAGAAATAGCTAGAAGATCTAGAGGTACACCAAGAATTGCTAATAGATTGCTAAAGAGAGTTAGAGATTATGCTCAAGTAAGAGCTGATGGGAATATAACTGATGAAGTAGCAAATGATGCTTTAGAATTGCTAGGAGTAGATAGCTTAGGACTTGATTATGTAGATGAAAAATTACTTAATACTATTATTGAAAAGTTTAGAGGCGGTCCAGTTGGTTTAGATACTTTAGCAGCCTCTATAGGAGAAGATAGAAATACAATAGAAGATGTTTATGAACCATATTTATTACAGTTAGGGTTTATAAATAGAGGCCCTAGAGGAAGAATAGCAATGCCATTAGCATATGAACATTTGAATATTCCATACCCTACAAAAAAATAATTTGTTATACTAAGAAGATATGGAATAAACAGCATTAATATAGAAAAATATTATTATTTTTGTTATGATGTAATCTGTACTAAAATATAGAGAGGACGTTTAAATTGAAAACTAGTGATTTTTACTTTGATTTACCAGAAGAATTAATAGCTCAAACACCGCTAAAAGATAGATCTAATTCTAGACTTATGGTTTTAGATAGACAAACAGGTGAAGTAGAGCACAAGATATTTAAAGATGTTATAGATTATTTAAATCCAGGGGATTGCTTAGTTCTTAATAATACAAGAGTTATACCGGCAAGACTTATAGGTGAAAAAGTTGATACTGGTGGTAAAATTGAGTTTTTATTATTAAAAAGAACAGATAAAGATATATGGCAAGCATTAGTTAAACCAGGAAAGAGAGCTAAAGTAGGAACTAAGTTCTCTTTTGGAAATGGAAAACTTATAGGTGAAGTAGTTGGGCTTGCAGAAGAAGGATCAAGATTAGTTAAGTTTTATTATGAAGGTATATTTGAAGAAGTTCTAGATGAACTTGGAAATATGCCACTACCTCCATATATAACAGAAAGATTAGAAGAAAGAGAAAGATATCAAACTGTATATTCAAAACATAATGGATCTGCTGCTGCACCAACAGCGGGGCTACACTTTACTCAAGATCTTTTAGAGAAAATAAAAGAAAAAGGTGTAGATATTGCATTTGTAACATTACATGTTGGATTAGGTACATTTAGACCTGTGAAAGTTGATGATGTATTAGAACATGAAATGCATTCAGAGTATTATATGGTAGAGAAAGAAGCTGCTGATAAAATAAATACAGCTAAGAAAAATGGAAATAAAGTTATATGTGTTGGAACAACTAGTTGTAGAACTGTTGAGTCAGCAAGTAATGAAAATGGAGAAATATTAGAATCAAGTGGATGGACGAATATATTTATATACCCAGGATATAAATTTAAAATAGTAGACAGACTGATAACAAACTTCCACTTACCGGAATCTACATTAATAATGCTAGTAAGTGCATTAGTTTCAAAAGATGCTGTTTTAAATGCATACAATACTGCAGTTAAAGAAAAATATAGATTCTTTAGTTTTGGAGATGCAATGATAATAAAATAAAAATAATAGGGGGCTAATATGAAAAAACTAGCTGAAAAAAGTTTAGCGCTAAAAATAGCGTATATATTTGAATCACTATTAGCAATGGTTGTATTATTAGCAGTATTTTTAGGTACAATTGATGTTTTAAGAATGATATGGCATTCATATATTGTAGAATATCAAACACCTGTGCAATATGCCCAATTTAACGATTTATTAGGTCAAATACTATTATTGGTTATAGGGGTAGAGTTAGTAGTAATGTTATCACTACATATTCCAGGGGCGTTAATAGAAGTTTTATTATATGCAATAGCAAGAAAGTTATTATTATTACCTAAGACAGAAGGAATGTTTGATTTACTGTTAGGGATAATGGCAATAGCTGGATTATTTGCAATAAGAAAATATTTAGTTACAGATGATAATAGCGCAATGAATGTTACTAGTATTCACTATGAAGATTGCGAAGAGGAAGATTGCGAATGTCATCAGAGGAACTTAGAACAAGCTTTAAACTTTCAAGATAAACAATAGATAAAAATAAGGAGAATCATCATGAGTGCAATAAGATATGAACTTATAAAAACTTGTAAGCAAAGTGGAGCAAGATTAGGAAGATTACACACTCCACATGGAGTAATAGAAACTCCAATATTTATGCCAGTTGGAACTCAAGCAACTGTAAAATCAATGACACCGGAAGAGTTAAAAGAAATAGGATCTCAAATAATATTAAGTAATACTTATCATTTATACATGAGACCAGGACATGACTTAGTTAAAGAAGCAGGTGGACTTCATAAATTTATGAATTGGGATAAACCAATACTTACAGATAGTGGAGGATTCCAAGTATTTAGTCTAGGTCCACTTAGAAAAATAACTGAAGAAGGTGTTCACTTTAGATCTCATATAGATGGATCAAAGCATTTTATAAGTCCAGAAAAAGCTATGGAAATACAAAATGCATTAGGTTCAGATATAATGATGGCATTTGATGAATGTGCACCATATCCAGCGGATAGAGAGTATGTTAAAAACTCTTTAGAAAGAACAACAAGATGGTTAAAAAGATGTAAAGAAGCACATAAGAATACAGAAAATCAAGCATTATTTGGTATAATTCAAGGTGGAATGTATAAGGATTTAAGAGAACAATCTGCAAAGGAAATATTAGAGTTAGATTTACCAGGATATGCAGTTGGAGGATTAAGTGTTGGAGAACCTAAACAACTTATGTATGAAGTTTTAGATTACACAGTGCCTCTAATGCCTGAAAATAAGCCAAGATATCTAATGGGTGTAGGAAGTCCTGACGACTTAATAGAGGGTGTTATAAGAGGAATAGATATGTTTGACTGTGTATTACCTACACGTATAGCTAGAAATGGTACAGCTATGACAAGTGAAGGTAAAGTTGTAGTTAGAAATGCAAAATATGCAAGAGATTTTTCACCATTAGATCCTAATTGTGACTGCTACTGTTGTAAAAACTACACAAGAGCATATATAAGACATTTAGTTAAAGCTAATGAAATATTAGCTGCTAGACTTATAACTACTCATAATTTACATTTCTTATTAGATTTAATGAAACAGGTAAGACAAGCTATAATGGAAGATAGATTATTAGACTTTAGAAGAGAATTTTTCCAAAAATATGGCTATGAATTATAAACGTTTTAAGTTATAATGATTATTATGAATAAAAACTTAAGGGTTTAATGAATGTATAAAGGAGTGAGAGATATGCCTCAAGGAACTATGCAAGCTGTAACAGGTATACTTATGTGGGTTGTATTCTTTGCAATATTTTATTTCTTTTTAATAAGACCACAAAAGAAAAAAGATAAACAACTTAAATCTATGAGAGAAAGCTTAAATGTAGGAGATAAAGTTGTTACTATAGGTGGTATAGTAGCTAATGTAGCTAAAGTTGAAGAAGATGTTGTTGTATTAGAAATAGGACCAAGTAGAACTAAAGTACCATTTGAAAAATGGGCTATAGCTTCAACTGAAACAAAAGAAAATAAATAATATTTGTAATTACAAAACCTTCCCTTGAATATATTTTATATGAGAGGGGAGGTTTTTTTATGGAAAAATCAAATAATATTTTTAAAGGTTTAGGATATGCATATATAATAACCTTAGCTTGTCTACTAATATATAATTTGATGCTTACATTTACAAGTATGTCCGCTAATAGCATAGCAGTAGCTACATCGATAATAACTACAATATCTGCTGCTATTGGAGGATTTTATGCATCTATGAAAATAAAAGAAAAAGGGTTATTATATGGTGTTTCAGTTGGATTACTTTACATATTATGCTTAATGATCGTTGTATTTTTAGCAAATGATTCATTTGTATTTGAAATGACTACTTTATATAAAATTATACTTACATCTTTAGCAGGAGGAATAGGTGGAGTTTTAGGGGTTAACTTTAAATAAATTTCCACATATGTAAATTTTATGATATAATCATTAGAGGTTTATTAAGATAGGAGGTAGTTAAAATGGAAAAGAAGCATATAAAAACTTTATCTAAAGCTACTTTAAAAGAAAGTGCGGCAAAAGGTGGATGTGGAGAATGTCAAACATCTTGTCAATCTGCTTGTAAAACTTCTTGTACAGTTGCAAACCAAGAGTGCGAGAGATAATAAATTTATTATTTAACAAAGAAAGGCAGCTTACATAGCTGCTTTTTTTGAGTAAACTTTAAAAAACGGGAGAGAAAAGATAGGTAGGCTATAAGCCTATTTATATGATAATATATAGATAGAACAAACGAGGAGGACAGATTATGAGTATGATACATAAGTTTTCAATGAACGGATATAATATAGTTTTAGATGTAAATGGTGGAGCAGTACATGTAGTAGATGAAGTTGCATATAATTTATTAGACCACTATAAAGAAAAAACTTTAGAAGAAGTTATAGAAATATTAAAGGAAAATTATACAGAAGAGCAAGTAAGAGAAGCATATAATGAAATAAAAACACTAGAAGATGAAGGATTGTTATATACAGAAGATACATATAAACACCATCCAAACTTTATAGATAGAAAGAAAGTTGTAAAAGCTTTATGTTTACATGTTGCACATGATTGTAATTTAAAGTGTGAATACTGTTTTGCAGCGCAAGGTGATTTTGGTGGAGCAAAAGAAATAATGAGTTTTGAAGTTGGTAAAAAAGCAATAGATTACTTAATAGCTAATTCAGGAAATAGAAGAAACTTAGAGATAGACTTCTTTGGTGGAGAACCACTAATGAACTTTGAAGTAGTAAAACAACTTGTAGAATATGGTAGAAGTATTGAAAAAGAAAATAATAAAAATATAAGATTTACAATAACTACAAATGGTATATTATTAGATGATGAAAAGATAAAATATATAAACGAGAATATGCATAATGTAGTTTTAAGCTTAGATGGAAGAAAAGAAGTTAATGATAGAATGAGACCTACATTAAATGATAAGGGAAGTTACGATATAATAATGCCTAAGTTTAAAAAATTAGTTGAAAGTAGACCTAAAGATAAATATTACTATATAAGAGGTACTTTCACTAGAGAAAATTTAGACTTCTCAGAAGACGTACTTCATTTTGCAGATGAAGGATTTGAACTTACATCAGTAGAACCGGTTGTAGATGATGAGAGTAATCCATTTGCATTAAGAAAAGAGGACATGGAAACTGTATTTAATGAGTATGAAAAACTAGCTGTTAAATACTCAGATAGATTATTAAATGGAGAGAATTTTAAATTTTTCCACTTCATGATAGACTTAAACCAAGGACCTTGTGTTATAAAAAGAATAACAGGATGTGGTGCAGGGAATGAGTACTTATCAATAACTCCTAATGGAGATATATATCCATGTCATCAATTTGTTGGAAAAGATGAATATAAACTTGCTAACATAAATGATGAAGAAATAATAATTCCTAGAGAGTTAACAGATACATTCAAAAATGCTCACGTATATAGTAAAGAAGATTGTCAAAATTGTTGGAATAAGTTTTATTGCTCAGGCGGATGTCATGCAAATGCAGTAAACTTTAATGGAGATGTAATGAAACCTTATGAATTAGGTTGTGAAATGCAAAAGAAACGTACTGAATGTTCTATAATGATACAAGCAAGATTAATGATAGAAGGGAAGTAGGTATAGTGATAAGAGGCTATAAAGAAAAAGAACCTCAAATTGACCCAAGTGTTTTTGTTGCAGAATCAGCAGATATTATAGGTGATGTGGAAATAGGTAAGAATGCTAATATATGGTACAATGTAGTTCTAAGAGGAGATGAAAATTCTATAGTAATAGGTGAAAATACTAACATACAAGATGGAAGTGTTGTTCATATAGAATACAATTCACCAACTATAATAGGAAACAATGTAACAGTAGGGCATAAAGCTCTTATCCATGGATGTAAAATAGGAGATAATACTTTAATAGGTATGGGGTCTATTATATTAGGTGGAGCTGAAATAGGAGAATACACTCTAATAGGTGCAGGTAGTTTAGTAACTCCTAACAAAAAAATACCATCTGGTGTACTTGCAATGGGATCGCCAGCTCAAGTTGTAAGAGAGCTTACTGAAGAAGAAAAACAAAATCTTGTTAATTCTGCATTAAAATATGTAGAAACTGCAAATAATTATAAATAGACTATAGAAAGGGGCAATATTGATTATATTGTCCTTTCTTATCTTATAAATAATATTATCTAAACTAAGGCTAGGTGTATAAAATGAAAGTAAGTTATAGGCATTTAAAAAGATACAAAGAAATAGTTCAAATACTTTTGAAATATGGATTCAGTATTGTAGTAGAAAAACTTAATATAGAAGGTGTAGCATATAAAATACCAATAACTAACCCACCAGCAGAGATAAAAAATATGTCAACTGGAGAAAGGTTAAGAAGAGCCTTTGAAGAGCTAGGTCCAACATATGTAAAGTTAGGTCAGATATTAAGTACAAGGAAAGATTTATTAGACCAAGATATTATAAATGAACTAGTAAAGCTAAGAGATAATGTAGAAGTATTTGATACCAATATAGCTATAAATATATTAGAAGAAGAACTTAATACGAATATAAATGATGTATTCTTAGAATTCAATGATACGCCTATAGCAGCAGCTTCTTTAGGACAAGTTTATGAAGCTAAGCTAAAAACTGGTGATAGTGTAATTATAAAAATTCAAAGACCTAACATAGAAAACACAATTAAATCTGACATAGAAATTTTAAAGGCAATAGCTGGTGCGATTAAAGATTTTAATAAAGATTTAAATGTAGATATAGAAGGCATAGTAGAAGATTTTGAAACACAACTATTAAGAGAGTTGGATTACAATTTTGAAGCTACAAATGCCCTAAAGTTTCAAAATATATTTTCTGATAGTAATGAAGTTTATATACCTAAGGTATTTATGGAATATACAACTCAAAAAGTTTTGGTATTAGAGAAAATAGTTGGAGTCAAATTAAGTGATATAAATAAAATGAAAAAACTTGGATGGGATACAGAGAAGATTAGTGAAATTGGAATTAGATCTTTATTCAAACAAATATTTGAATATGGCTTTTTTCATGCAGACCCACATCCAGGAAATATATTTGTTATAAATCAAGACTGTATAGCTTATATTGATTTTGGAATGATAGGAATAATAGATAAAAAAATGTTGAATTTACTTAATTCAATTACTTTAGCAGCTGTAGATAGAAATATAGATAGAATAATATACTTACTTATGGAATTAGATGTAATATCTTATGATACAAATGTAAGTGGATTAAGACAAGATTTACTATATTTAATGCACTATTACTATGATGTTCCTATAGACAAGTTGAATTTGGGAGATATATTAAATGAAGTATTTAGGTTCTGTAGAAATTATAAAGTAGCATTGCCTCCTCAGATGGTATTACTAGTAAAATCTTTAATAACATTAGAGGGAACAGCCAGAGAATTAAATCCTAATTTTTCTATAACTGTTGCAGGAAAATCATTTATGAAATATTACTATCTAAATAGGCTAAATCCCGAAAATATATTGAAAGAGTCAAAACAAGGAGTGCAAGAAGCTATAGCTGATGTTAGAGTTATACCAAAACAATTAAAAGGTATACTTAGAAATATAGAAAAGAATAATATAAAAATCCATATAGAAGACGTCAAATTTTCTAAATTAGAGAAGATAATTACAGATTTAGCAACTCAATTATCGTTGAGTTTGGTACTAGCTGCTTTATTAGTTGGATCATCATTAATAATATCTTCTCCAAATGTAAATAGTAGTTTTTGGGTTAAGATACTGGCTTTTTCAGGATTTGTAGTATCATTTTTAGTAGGTATATTACTAGTTATAAAGATAATAAGATCTGAGTACATAAAGAAATAGGGGGTGAACTAAATGTTTAATAAAAAATGGAACCTTAAATATAAAGGAATAATAGAAGAGTATGATTTGAGCGAAAAAATGAAAATTTCCCCGGAAATAGGACAAATACTGAAAAATAGAGGTATAAATAATAAAGATGATGCAGAAATTTTTATAAATCCATCATTAGAGTACCTAAGAGATCCTTTTTTAATGAAAGATGTAAAAAAAGCAGTTGAAAGGATAGAATATGCTATAGAAAATAATCAAAATATATGGATATATGGAGATTATGATGTAGATGGAGTATCATCAACGTCTATTCTATGTATATATTTTGATTCTATAGGATATCCAGTGAAATACTATATTCCTAATAGATTAGAGGAAGGGTATGGAATAAATGAAGATGCAATAAGACTGCTAAAAGAGCAGGGGTGTGATTTAATAATAAGTGTAGACTGCGGAATAACTTCAGTTAAGGAAGTAGATATAGCTAATGAATTAGGTATAGATGTTATAGTAACAGATCACCATGAAGTTCAAGACCAGGTACCAAATGCATATGCAGTTATAAATCCTAAGCAAGAAGATTGTAATTATCCATTTGATATGTTATGTGGATGTGGAGTAGCATTTAAATTAATACAAGCACTTACCCCAGAAGAAGAGTTTAAAAGTTCAATGTATAATTACTTAGAGGTAGTAACCTTAGCTACTATTTGTGATATAGTTCCATTGGTAGATGAAAATCGAATAATAGTAAAAAATGGATTAAAGCTAATGAAAGAAGGTAAAAACTTAGGACTAAAAGAGCTTATAAATGTATGTGGGATAGATAATGATAAAATAGGATCATCTCATGTAGGGTTTTCTATAGGACCTAGAATAAATGCTTCTGGAAGGTTAGGTTATTCGTATTTGGGAGTTGAATTGTTTACGACAAAGTCAAAACCAGAAGCTATAGAAATTGCTAATTTATTAGAAGAAAAAAATAATGAGCGACAAATGATAGAAGCTAAAATGTATCAAGAAGCGGAAGAAATAATAAATAATGATGATAGGTATATGAATGATAAAGTGTTAGTAATTGCCAATAAGGGTTGGCAACATGGTGTAATTGGTATTGTTGCTTCAAAACTTACTGAAAAATATTATAAGCCAACTATACTTTTAACTATAGAAGATGGAGAAGCCACTGGTTCGGCTAGATCTATAAAAGGATTTAGTATATTTGATACATTAGTCAAATGTTCTGATTTATTAGGAAGATTTGGGGGGCATGAACAAGCTGCAGGATTATCTATGGATGAAGGAAATGTAGAAGAATTAAGATCTAGAGTTAATGAAATAGCTGATTACAATCTTACAGATGAAGATATGATTGAAAATATTTCAGTAGAGTTTGAACTAAATGAAAAATCTATTGATTTTAATTTAATAGAAGAATTACATAGCCTGGAGCCATTTGGAATGAGTAATCCAAGTCCTAGGTTTATCATAAGAGACATGGAGATAAGAGGAATATTTAGATTAGGAAAAGAAAAAAACCATTTAAAGTTAAATCTAGAAAAGGATAAAATATATGAATGTATAGGATTTAATATGGCCTACTTATCAGAAAATTATGATGTAGGAGATAAGGTAGATATTTTATTTCAGTTAGATGAAAATAATTATATGGGGAATAGGAAAATACAATTTTTATTAAAGGATATAAGACTTGCATATCCCAAGGATACAAGTAAAAATATAAATTGTATACGTTTGTTTGAAAATATGAAACCCTGCATAGAAAATAAAGAAATAAGTATACACAAAGATATAGATACTAAAGGAAGTAAAAATATAAATATATTTGATTATATAAATGATAAAAGCTTAATTATTATTAATTCTATAAATGGATTTTTTAGAGCTATATCAGATGTATCACTTACAGAATATGAATTTGATATAAATTACAATATAATAGAAGGTATAAATGACAAAGTTCAACTTATATTCCTTCCTTATATTGATAAAATAGATTTAAAAAGATATAATAATATTATTCTTTATGATTATTTATATAATGTAGAAGAATATTCGCGTTTATATGAATATACTAACAATCAATGTGAAATTATAAAGTATTATGATAAAAAAGATTTATTATATATACAAAACATAGTAAATAATGTAATTCCAAGTAGAGAAGAATTTATAACTTTATATAAATTAATATCTAAGTATAAAGAAGTTAAACTTAATATATTAGATATTAAATCGAAATTAAACATAGCACCTATTAAGTTATTTGCTATGTTAAACGTATTTAAAGAGTTAGATTTAATTAACTTTAATGCAAATTACAAAGATAATACTTTAATAATGGAAATGATGCCAAGACCAAGTGTCAAGATAGATTTAACATCAAGTAAATTACTACAAGGGTTAAATCAACTTAAAGATAAATATAAGCAGAGCTATTAGGAGGATTTAGATGAACTTAAGAGATTCAATAAGAGAGATTAAAGATTTCCCAAAACCAGGTATAGGATTTAAAGACATAACAACTTTATTAAATAATGGAGAAGCATTTAAATTTGCGGTAGATGAGATAATAGCAGATCTAAAAGACAAGCAAGTTGATGTTATAGTTGGACCAGAAGCTAGAGGATTCTTAATGGGAACACCAGTAGCTTATGGTATGGGTATAGGATTTGTACCAGTTAGAAAACCAGGTAAATTACCAGGAGAAACAGAAAAGTATGAATATGGATTAGAATACGGAACTGATACATTAGAAATCCATAAAGATGCAATAAAACCAGGTCAAAGAGTTGCTATAGTAGATGACTTATTAGCTACAGGTGGAACTATGGAAGCTGCTGCTAAGCTTATAGAAAAGCTAGGAGGAGAAGTTGTTTCGATGCAATTTTTAATAGAATTAGAAGAGTTAAATGGTAAAGAAAAATTATCTAACTATCATGTAAACTCACTTATAAAATATTAGAAAAGTTCAATAGTTGGTAAAAAGCCAACTATTTTCATATATATCAAAATTTATACTATAAAATAGGTGGTATTATGCAAGATAAGCAATTACAAGAATTAATAGATAAAATAAAGAAATATGCCCCTAACGGAGATATAGATTTAATTGAAAAGGCTTATTATTATGGGAAAAATGCACATGATGGCCAATTAAGAAAATCTGGGGAGCCATATTTTATACATCCGATAGCTGTTGCAAATATACTTTGTGATATGGAATTAGATATGCAGACTATAGCAGCAGGTTTATTACACGATGTCGTAGAAGATACAGAATATACTTATGAAGATATTAAAAATGATTTTGGGGAAGAAATCGCAGATCTTGTTGATGGAGTTACAAAACTTGGACAAATAAAGTATAAGTCAAAAGAAGAGACACAAGCTGAAAATTTAAGAAAAATGTTTTTGGCAATGTCAAAAGATATAAGGGTTATACTTATAAAGTTAGCAGATAGATTACACAATATGAGAACTTTAAAGTTTATGCCTCCTGAAAAAGCTAAATCTAAAGCGACTGAAACATTAGAAATTTATGGTGGAATCGCTAGTAGATTAGGAATATATAAAGTTAAATGGGAATTAGAAGATATTGCACTTAGATATATTGATAGTGAAGGATACTATGATTTAGTAGAAAAAGTAGCTAAAAAAAGAAGTCAAAGAGAAGCTTATATAGAAAAAATTGTAGACATTCTCAAAGAAAAAGTTGAAGAGGTAAATATAAAGTGTGATATATATGGAAGACCTAAACATTTCTATAGTATATATAGAAAGATGAAGAATAAACATAAGGATTTTGAAGAGATATACGATTTAATGGCAGTTCGAATAATTGTAAATTCTGTAAAAGATTGTTATGCAGTTTTAGGTATGGTACATACTTTGTGGAAGCCGATTCCTGGAAGATTTAAAGATTATATAGCTATGCCAAAACCTAATATGTATCAATCTCTTCATACTATAGTTGTAGGTCCAGATGGAGAGCCTGTAGAAATACAGATAAGAACTAAGGAAATGCACAACATAGCTGAATATGGTATTGCAGCACACTGGAAATACAAAGAAGGAAAAAATAACGTAAAAGATAAATTAGAAGAAAAATTACAATGGCTAAGACAAATGATGGAGTGGGAAAAAGACTTAAAAGACCCTCAAGAGTTTATGGATGCATTAAAAGACGATGTATTTAATAGCCAAGTTTACGTATTTACTCCAAAAGGAGATGTAATAGAGTTGCCAGCAGGATCTACTCCGATAGATTTTGCATACAGAGTTCATACAAATGTAGGAAATAAATGTGTAGGAGCCAAAATTAACGGAAGAATAGTTACACTAGACTACAAATTACAAAATGGAAATATAGTAGAAATACTAACATCAGCAAATTCGAGTGGGCCAAGTAGAGACTGGATAAACATAGTACAAACTCCTAATGCCAAGTCTAAAATAAGACAATGGTTTAAGAAAGAAAGAAGAGAAGAAAATATAGAACGAGGAAATGCTATATTAGAGAAAGAATTTAAAAAATATGATATTCCTACTAAGGATTCTATAGTTGAAAAATATATGATTCAAATAGCTAGAAAATTTAACCAACCAACAGTTGAAGATTTAGTAGCTACTATAGGATATGGTGGAATAATGCCATCTCAGGTAGTTCCTAAAGTTAAAGAACTGTATGAGAAGGATTATATAAAAAAATCTGCAGAATCAAAAGTTATAGATGATATAAATAAGCACAATATAGGTGAACAGGAATTTACTAAAAAAAGAAAAAAATCATCTCCACAAGGAATAAGAGTAAAAGGTGTAGATAACATACTTATTAGATTTGCTAAGTGTTGTAATCCAATTCCTGGAGACGAGGTTATAGGATATATAACAAAAGGTAGAGGTGTTGCTGTTCATAGAAAAGATTGTCCTAATTCTAATTTAGAAGATGAATATTTTAGAAATAGACTAGTTGAAGTTTCGTGGGAAACAGCTAATAATGCTAAATTTGAAGCAGAGATACAAATAAAAGCCGATGATAGAAGAGGTATAATAAATGATATAACTCATATAGTTGTCATGGAAAAAGTATCTTTAAATGGAATAAATGCTAGAAAAGGAAAACACAATATTGTCAATGTTAATTTACTTGTAGAAGTAGAAAGCATTGAAACTTTAAACTTTTTAATGAAAAAAATTAAAGCTATACCTGGAGTAGAAGATATTTATAGAGTTATAAATTAAGGAGGCAATGATGAGAGCTGTAGTTCAGAGAGTATCATCATCTAAAGTTACAGTAGATGAAAATACAATTGGAAGTGTAAAAAAAGGATTACTAGTATTACTTGGAGTAACTCATGAAGATACTAGTGCCGAAGTGGATTATTTATTAGAAAAAATAGTAAACTTAAGAATTTTTGAAGATGAAAATGAAAAAATGAATTTATCACTTAAGGATATAGAGGGTGAACTCTTAGTAGTATCGCAATTTACATTATATGGAGATTGTAAAAAAGGTAGAAGACCTAACTTTACTAATGCAGCAAAGCCTGACTTAGCAAATAAACTTTATGAAGAATTTATAGAGAAAGCTAAAAAGCAAAATATAACTACATCAACAGGGAAATTTGGAGCTCATATGATGGTAGAGCTAACAAATGATGGACCGGTTACAATGCTTATAGATTCAGAAAAAATTTTTTAAGGGGGATTGAATTATGATAATAGAAAAATTTACAGATCATTTATTTGGTGAGAACACATATTTAATAGCAGATAAAAATACAAGAGAAGGTGCTGTTATAGATCCAGGTGGAGAAATAAAGGATTTAATGAGATATGTAGAAGATAATTTTATAAATGTTAAATATATAATCCTTACACATGGACACGGAGATCACATTGGATGTGTTCCGGAGCTAAAAGAAGCTACAAATGCAGAAATAATAGCGCACACTGATGAAAAAGAAATATTATTAGATAAAAAGAAAAATTTAAGTTATAGAATGCATTGTGGAGCAACAGAATTTGATGCAGATAGATATGTAAATGATGGAGATACACTGATGCTTGGAGGATTAAAACTTAAATTTATACATACACCAGGGCATACAAAGGGATGTATGTGTATAAAAATTGGAAATCATATGTTCTCAGGTGATACTTTATTTGCAGGTAGTATGGGTAGAACGGATTTATTTAGTGGTGATAATAAACAAATGAAAAAATCGTTAAATAGATTAAAAAATTATGAAGATGATATAATTGTATATCCTGGACATGGACCAAATACAACTATGGGTATCGAAAAGGCTACAAATCCATATCTTGTATAAGAGTCTTTGTCACGATCAATAAAAAAGGAGTAGTGTAAATGTTAGGTATTGAGTTAAAAGGACATGACTACAAGTATGAAGTTGCAGAATTATGCAAGTTATTTACTACTCAATTTAGACTTGAAAATAATAATGATGAATTTAAAAATAATATAATAAATGAAGTCATTATAACTGACAATGAAATCAAGAGTACAACAAAATATTATGAAGATGATAATTTGAAAATATCTAAAGAAGAGATTGTAGATATAAAATCTTTAAATAGTGAAGAAATTAAAAAAAGAACTAAAACAACTATAAAGAGAAGTATATTTAAAGTTTTAGATGAACTATTTGACACGTATGTTCCTTGGGGGATTTTAACTGGAATAAGACCGGTTAAGATAGTGCATAATTTGTTAGACCAAGGATTAAGTGACGAGAAAATAAGACAAACTCTTAAAGATAAGTATTTCATAAAAGATGAAAAAATAGATTTAGCTTTAGATATAGCAAAAAGAGAAAGAGTGTTTATATACCCAATAGATAAAAATAAGATATCTTTATATGTAAGTATACCGTTTTGTCCTACAAGATGTGTATACTGCTCATTCCCTGCTAATCCTATGAAGCAATTTGGACATCTAAGACAAGACTATGTAAAATCTCTTATAAGAGAAATACAAGGATTAGCTAAAATACTAGAAGATACTAATAAAGAAATAGAAACTCTATATATAGGTGGAGGAACACCAACTGCATTAGAGGCTAGTCAGTTAGATGAACTAATTAAATCTTTATTTAAAGAATTAGATTTAAGTAAAATAAAAGAATTTACTGTTGAAGCTGGAAGACCAGATACTATAACTAGAGAAAAGTTAGAAGTTATGAAAAAGCATAATGTAAGTAGAATAAGTATAAACCCTCAAACTATGAATGATGAAACTTTAGTAAAAATAGGTAGAGATCATAATGTTAATGATATAGTAGAGTGTTTTAATATGGCTAGAGAATTAGGATTTGATAATATCAATATGGATATTATCTTAGGTTTAGTTGATGAGAATGTAGATATGGTTAAAAATACACTAGAGAAGATAAAAGAACTTTCTCCAGAAAGTTTAACAGTACATACTTTAGCTATAAAAAGAGCTTCGACTTTAAAAGAAAACCTTGATAAATATGAACTTACAAGATATGAAGAAATGATAAATATGATAAATTTATCAATGGAATATGCAAAGGATATGGGATTAAATCCATATTATATGTATAGACAAAAACATATGCTTGGCAACCTAGAAAATATTGGATATGCAAAAGAAGGATTTGAATGTATATATAATATTCAAATAATGGAAGAAAAACAAAGTAACTTTGCAGTAGGTGCAGGTGCAATAAGTAAGTATGTATATGTTGATGAAGATAGAATAGAAAGAACTGACAATGTTAAAAATGTAGAACAATACATAGATAGAGTTGATGAAATGATATCAAGAAAGGAAAAGGAGGTATATAAAAATGTTAACTAAAGCTCCAAGAGGAACAAAAGACATAACTCCAAAAGATGCATATAAGTGGAATTATGTTGAAAATAAATTTAGAGAAGTTTGCGCATTATTTGGATATGAAGAAATAAGAACTCCTATATTTGAACACACTGAGTTATTCCAAAGAGGTGTTGGAGAAACTACAGATGTAGTTCAAAAAGAAATGTATACTTTTGAAGATAAAGGAAATAGAAGTATAACTTTAAAGCCAGAAGGAACAGCTGGGGCAGTAAGAGCATTCATAGAAAATAAAATGTATGCTGATACTCAGCCGACTAAATTATTCTACCAAACTCCATGTTTTAGATATGAAAGACCACAAGCAGGGAGACAAAGACAATTCCATCAATTTGGAATAGAAACTTTAGGTAGTGATAAGCCTTCTATAGATGCAGAAGTTATAGCTTTAGCTGTACAGTTTTTCAATGAAGTTGGATTAAATAACTTAGAAACTTGTATAAACTCAGTAGGATGTCCAACATGTAGAGCAAAGTATAATGAAATATTAAAAGCATACTTAGATGCTAAAAGTGATGTGCTTTGTGAAACTTGTAATGAAAGAAAAGAAAAAAATCCAATGAGAGTTATAGACTGTAAAAATCCAGTTTGTAAAGAAAACTTAGTGGATATACCATATATGATAGATCACTTATGTGATGAATGTAAGGATCACTTTGCAAAAGTTCAAGAGTACTTAACTGAGATGGGTATAAACTTTAAAGTTGATAAAACTATAGTTAGAGGTCTTGATTACTACAAAAAAACTGCTTTTGAAATAATATCAACAGATATAGGTGCTCAAAGTACAGTTTGTGGTGGTGGAAGATATGATGGTCTAGTAGAACAACTTGGAGGACCTAAAGGTGTTAGTGGTATAGGATTTGCACTAGGAGTTGAAAGATTATTATTAACTCTTGAAAATAATAATCTAGAAATACCAAACCCTAAAGCTACAGATATATTTATAGCAACTATAGGAGAAAATGCTCAGACTAAGAGTTTTAAGATATTAAAAGATTTAAGAGAAAATCACATAAGTGCAGATAAGGATCATTTAGATAGGAGTTTAAAAGCTCAATTTAAATATTCAGATAAGCTAAATGCAAAATATACTATAGTTATAGGTGATGATGAATTAGCTAATGATGAAGTTAAGTTAAAAGACATGGCTACATCAGAGCAAACAACTATAAAACTAAGTGAAATAGTAAAAGAATTAAAAAATAGATTATAATCAACAGCAAAATAATATGGAGGGCAAGTTATGGAGACTCTAAATGGATTAAAGAGAACTCACTACTGTGGAGACTTAAGAGAAAGTAACATAGGTGAAGAAGTTGTACTTATGGGATGGGTACAAAAGAAAAGAAACTTAGGTGGATTAGTATTTGTTGACTTAAGAGATAGAAGTGGATTATGTCAAATAATATTTGATACAGATGTAAATGAAGAGGCTTTTACAAAAGCTGAAAAGTTAGGATCTGAATATGTTATAGCAGTTAAAGGGAAAGTTGCAGAAAGATCTTCTAAAAACCCTAATTTACCAACAGGAGATATAGAGATATTTGCAACTGAATTAAGATTACTAAATAAATCAGAAACACCACCTATATACATAAAAGATGATGATAATGTTTCTGAAGAATTAAGACTTAAATATAGATACTTAGATTTAAGAAAGCCTTCTATGCAAAAGAATTTAATGTTAAGAAGTAGAGTAGCTAACATAGTTAGAAACTACTTAAGTGAAAATAACTTCTTTGAAATAGAAACACCATTCTTAATAAAACCAACTCCAGAAGGAGCTAGAGATTACTTAGTTCCAAGTAGAGTTAATGAAGGTAAATTTTATGCATTACCACAATCTCCACAATTATTTAAACAATTATTAATGGTAAGTGGTATGGATAGATACTTCCAAATAGTTAAGTGTTTCAGAGATGAGGACTTAAGAGCTGATAGACAACCAGAGTTCACGCAAATAGACTGCGAAATGTCGTTTGTAGAGCAAGCAGATGTTATGGCTATAATGGAAAAAATGGTACAAAGAATATTTAAAGAAGTTTTAAATGTAGAGGTGCAATTACCACTTCCTACAATGACTTACGCTGAAGCTATGAACAGATATGGTTCAGATAAGCCTGATACTAGATTTGGATACGAATTAACAGATATATCTGAGGTTGTGGCTAACTGTGGATTTGGAGTATTTGCTAATGCTACTAAAGATGGTATGAGTGTTAGAGGTATAAATATAGAAGGTAAAGCTGAAGAATTTAGTAAGAAACAAATTGGTAAATTAGAAGATCATGCTAAGACTTATAAAGCTAAAGGTCTTGCGTGGATGAAAGTTGGAGAAAACAGAGAAGTTACTTCTCCTATAGCTAAGTTCTTTACAGAAGAAGAAATGACAGCTATACTAGATAAAATGAATGCTAAAGCAGGAGATTTATTATTATTTGTAGCTGATAAAAATAATGTAGTATTTGATGCGCTAGGACAAGTAAGATTAGAAGTTGCTAGAAGATTAGACTTATTAGATAATTCAACTTACAAAATGTTATGGGTAACAGAGTTCCCGGTATTTGAAGAAGATGAAGAAACTGGAAGAATGATAGCTAAGCATCACCCATTCACATCTCCATTAGATGAGGATATAGATAGATTAGAAGGTGATGATAAGGCATCTTTAAGAGCTAAGGCTTATGATATGGTTATAAATGGATATGAAGTTGGAGGCGGAAGTGTTAGAATATTTAACGCTGATGTACAACAAAAAATGTTTAAAGCATTAGGGTTCACAGAAGAAGAAGCTCATGAAAAATTTGGATTCTTATTAGATGCATTTAAATATGGAACTCCTCCACATGCAGGAATGGCATTTGGACTAGATAGACTTATAATGATACTTGCAGGAACTACTAACATAAAAGATGTTATAGCATTCCCTAAAAACCAAAGTGCAGTATGTCCTATGACTAATGCACCTGCAGTTGCAGAGGAATCTCAATTAGAGGAATTAAATATAAAAGTTGATAAAAAAGAAGAAGAATAGTACATTAATAAATAAATACTGTTGAATAATTCAACAGTATTTATTTTTTTATACCAAAATAGTATATAATATAATATATGAATGAAAAGAGGCTGATATATGGAGAAAAAGTTATCTAGCAACAATGACAAAGAGTTGCTTATAAAAAGATTAAATAGGATAGAGGGACAAGTAAAAGGTATACAAAAAATGGTAGAAGAAGAAAGGTATTGTGTTGATATTTTGGTTCAAATATCAGCAATAAGATCTGCTATAAATAAAGTTGGTAATATTATTTTAGAAAATCACATTAAAGGTTGCGTATCAAATTCTATAAAAAATGGAGAAGTAGAAAAATCAGAAGAACTAATTTCTGAGTTGATGGAGACGATAAATAAATTTACTAAATAGGGGGACATTATGAATCAACGTGGATATGTAGTAGAAATAGTAGACAATATAACTGCAAAAATAAAAATGCAGAAACATTCTGCATGTGCATCATGTGGAAAGTGTGCATCATCTACAGACAAAAAAGATATAGTTGTGGAAGTGGATAATACTATTGGAGCAAAAGTGGGAGATTATGTAGAAGTAAATATGGAAGCAGTAGATGTTGTAAAAGCTGCATCTATTGTATATATAGTACCATTAGTAGCTCTTTTAGGAGGAACAATTGTATCTTATGGCATATTACAATATATAAATATATCTTTTAATAAAGAGTTAATAAGTGCAATTGTAGGTATTTGTCTAACTGCTTTATCTTATGTATGTATAAAAAAGAAAGATAATGAATTTAGAAAAAGTAGAAAATATATTCCAGTAATAACTAAGGTAGTTAACCAAATAAATATATAATATTAAAATAAAAATGAGATAATCACCAATTAGTGATTATCTCATTTTTATTTTAATATTTATTTATTTATCATTATCACCATTATCATTATTATTATCATCTAAATCTATACTTGCATCTTCAGACATAATGTTATTTTCGTAACCAGAATCTTTTTTTGTTATGACATGATTAAAACTAGATATAGCCTTATTTAGTTTTATTCTATTTATAGTTTTAACAAAAGAAGTTACAAGTAATACTCCAAGTGATATTGCACCACCTACTAAAAATGCAGTAGCACCTGTAGAAGCGGCTAACTCATAATTTTCTTGGACTAAATAAAGCATAGTATTATACATTCCAAGCCCTGGAACTAAAGGTATTATACCAGGTATAACAAATACTATAGCTGGTTGTTTTAAATATCTTGCAGATACTTCACTTAATATACCTACAATTGCAGCAGGAACAAAGTTTGATAGTATAGGGTTATTAGTTAATCTAAATAAATACACATATAAAACCCATCCTATAGCACCTATTAGACCAGCACAAGGAAGTGATCTTTTGGGTGCACTTAAGAAAATTGAAAAACCTATAGTACAAAAGAAACTAAATACAAAATGTAGAGAAAGTGACATACTACTCATTATTACAATACACCTCCAAATCTAAGCCATACTTCAAGTATAAAACCTACTCCAACAGCAATTGCAACTGCTGTCAATGTAGCATCAAAAGCTCTAGCGACACCTGAAATTAAATCTCCTGCAATTAAATCTCTTAGTCCTTTTATAAGAGAAACACCAGGAAGTAAAGGCATTATAGAACCTACTATAAGTGTATTAGGCTGGCTAAGAAGGCCTATACTAGATAATGAGGTTCCGACTATAGCTATAAATATTGCTGAAGTAAGTGTAGCAAATGAAGGAATTGAACTTATTCCAAACATTTTATCGTAAATTATAACTGCAAATATAGAAGTTATAAATGTAAGTACAAAATCTAAAAGGGTACACCCTAATAAGACAGAGAAACAAGCTGACCCAAGTCCTGTTCCTATATAAACCCCCCATTGGTTATAAGATTTAACCTTTTCAATATCTTTAAGTTTTGCAATAGCATCTTCTATAGATAAGTCTTTATTTGAAACAAACTCCCTAGAAAATGTATTTAAAAGATCAAGTTTATTTAGGTTAATACCTCTACTCTTAATTGTTTTCATAAAAGTTATACCATCAAATCTTTCATCTGAAATGATTATAACGGTAGGAGAGGTAAAAACATTTACATGATCATACCCTCTAGAGTTGCAAATTCTAAGAACGGTATCCTCAACTCTATAGGTTTCAGCTCCATTTCTAAGCATTAGTTCGCCTGCAAAAAGTGCAAGTCTAAAGATACTTTTCTTTTTTTCTTGAGCTACATTTAAATCTCTATCCAAAGTTACACCTCCACAATAAATATAATAATAAAGATTATATCAAATATTTGATTACAATACATAGCATTATTTAGTATGCCTAGATATTAAAATAAATTTAAAAAATTGTGAAAATGGGTATATTGTCCAAATAAAAATAATATATAAATATCAAGAGCGTAAGAAAAATTTAATTAGTACATATTTATATACAAAGGAAGGATGAATAATATGTTTGAGAATTTAAAGAAAATTGATAAAGAAATTTATGAAAGTATGGAAAGAGAATTAGTTAGACAACAAAGAAATATAGAATTAATAGCATCAGAAAATATAGTATCTATGGCAGTTATGGAGACTATGGGTAGCCATCTTACTAATAAATATGCAGAAGGATATCCAAATAAAAGATACTATGGTGGGTGCGAACACATAGATGAAATAGAGTCGATAGCGATAGAGAGATTGAAAAAAATATTTAATGCAGAACATGCTAATGTTCAACCACACTCTGGGGCTAATGCTAATATGGGAGTATATTTTTCTATATTAAAGCCAGGCGATAAAGTTATGGGAATGAACTTATCTCAAGGTGGGCATTTAACACATGGATCACCTGCTAATATATCTGGACAATATTTTGAGTTTACTGAATATGGAGTAAGTACTGAAGATGGGAGAATAGACTATGAAGATATAAGAAAAAAAGCTAATGAAATAAAACCTAAATTGATAGTAGCTGGAGCTAGTGCATATCCTAGGGAAATTGATTTTAAAAAGTTTAAAGAAATAGCAGATGAAGTAGGAGCTATGCTTATGGTTGATATGGCTCATATTGCTGGACTTGTAGCTGCTGGACTTCATCAAAATCCTTGTGACGTAGCTGATTTTGTAACAAGTACTACACATAAAACTTTAAGAGGACCAAGAGGAGGAATAATTCTTTGTAAAGAAAAATACGCAAAGGCTATAGATAAAGCTATATTCCCAGGTACTCAAGGTGGACCATTAGAACATATAATAGCTTCAAAGGCAGTTGCTTTTAAAGAAGCCTTAGAACCTGAATTCAAAGAATATCAACATCAGGTAGTAAAGAATGCTAAGAAGTTAGGAGAAGAATTAATAAAAAGAGATTTTAAACTTGTTACAGAAGGTACAGATAATCATTTAATACTATTAGACTTGACTAATAAAAATATAACAGGAAAAGAAGCTGAAATAAGACTAGATGAAGCATATATAACAGCAAATAAAAATACTATACCATTTGATCCTAATGGAGCATTTGTGACTAGTGGTATAAGATTAGGAACTCCAGCTGTAACTACGAGAGGTATGAAGGAAGAAGATATGATAGAAATTGCAGAAGCTATAGATTTATGTTTGACTTATAATAAAAATGAAGAAGCTAGAGAGAAAGTAATAGCTTTAACTAATAAATATCCTTTATATAATGATTATGAAATATTTAATTAATATTTAAAAATGAATGAGTAGACTAAGGGGAATTTGCCTTAGTCTACTTTTTTAGAATGCAACAATATAACAAGAGGTACTAAAAAATAATGGAATTTATGTATATTCTACATTTGCAAAAGAAATAATAATAAAAATTAAAAAAAAATTTAAAAAAGTATTGACTTAGAATTAAAATGATAGTATAGTATTACTTGTCCTTAAGAAAAGGGCAAAACGAAAAACACAAAATGAACTTTGAAAATTAAACAGTAGGTTAATTATAAAAATTCTTTTTAAAGAATTAAACAACAAACAACCAAGCCAGATATTCAGATAATGATTAGCTGAGCAATTGGACAACTTTTTAAATTATATTTGAGAGTTTGATCCTGGCTCAGGATGAACGCTGGCGGCGTGCCTAACACATGCAAGTCGAGCGATCTTCTTCGGAAGAGAGCGGCGGACGGGTGAGTAACGCGTGGGTAACCTGCCCTGTACACACGGATAACATACCGAAAGGTATGCTAATACGGGATGACATATGAAAGTCGCATGGCTTTTATATCAAAGCTCCGGCGGTACAGGATGGACCCGCGTCTGATTAGCTAGTTGGTAAGGTAACGGCTTACCAAGGCGACGATCAGTAGCCGACCTGAGAGGGTGATCGGCCACACTGGAACTGAGACACGGTCCAGACTCCTACGGGAGGCAGCAGTGGGGAATATTGCACAATGGGCGAAAGCCTGATGCAGCAACGCCGCGTGAGCGATGAAGGCCTTCGGGTCGTAAAGCTCTGTCCTCAAGGAAGATAATGACGGTACTTGAGGAGGAAGCCCCGGCTAACTACGTGCCAGCAGCCGCGGTAATACGTAGGGGGCTAGCGTTATCCGGAATTACTGGGCGTAAAGGGTGCGTAGGCGG
>NZ_CAXVJR010000006.1:0-246552 GCF_964259345.1 Paraclostridium bifermentans | reverse complement strand
TAATTAACCTACTGTTTAATTTTCAAAGTTCATTTTGTGTTTTTCGTTTTGCCCTTTTCTTAAGGACAAGTAATACTATACTATCATTTTAATTCTAAGTCAACACTTTTTTAAAATTTAATTTTATTTTTTTATTTTTCTTATTGTCATAATATACTATAACGCCAATTGAACAGTTCTACATCAATTAGATTTCTATAAGAATACAATAAAAAGTCATATATATATTATATATGACTTTATTTAAATTAATTGTTTAAGTCTTCTATTATCTCACTTATAACTTGATTAGCATTATTTATTACAATCTCTGGTTCAACTTCGTAATATTCAACATCTATAAATCTTTCTATATTTATTATATCTTCTATTCTTCTATTTAAAGAAAATAATACACATTCAGATGACTTTATATCTTGTTCCTTAATTTCATTTTCTATAGTATCTCTAGTTTGAATTTCATATATAACTTCATACCCTAATTTATTAGCTTCTTCTTGTAATTTTTTCGCACAATCTATATCTTCACATATAACAGCTATATTTTTCATACTTTACACCTCTCACAAATTACTTTTTTAATTAATTATATTTTTATATTATATCATTTTAATATATTACTATATTAATTTGCATAAAAATTTAAATAACTATTATATATTATAAAATTTCTATATTTTGTAGTAAATATAATTTCTTAAATATAAAAAAGGATACTTTTAATAAAGTACCCTTTTCTTTTAATCCATATCTATATCTATATTATTATTTTTTTCATAAAAAATTCGAAGAGCTATTATTATAGCATTGGAGAACGTAAAAGTTATAGCTATCAATTTAAAAATAGGTTCATTTGCTACATGTAAATTACCACTAAAATACATATATATATACGCCATGAAAAATACAATAGCTGTGTTTAAAATAATCTTTGAGATATCTTTTAACAATATACCTAATCCCCCTAAATATTTTTTTATATCTTAATTATATTATATCACATCTAAATGTCATTTTCATAATTTTCTAAAAATTCTTTTTCTATACTTTTATTTTATCTCACAAATATTTAGCTTAATCTAGTAGCCCATGTTTTTCATAAGTTGCTATCTTTTCAACTTTATTATTTTCATCCACTAAAACAACATTAGGTTTATGTTTTTTTACTTCGTTTTCATCTATATTACAGTATGCCATTATTATTATTTTATCTTTAACTTGCACGCACCTTGCCGCTGCACCATTCAAGCAAACAATACCTGATCCTTTTTCTCCTGCTATTACGTAAGTTTCGAATCGATTACCATTATTAATATCTACTATATGTACTTTTTCATATTCTAATATCCCTGCTGATTCCATTAATTCTTCATCTATAGTTATACTTCCTACATAATCTAATTCAGCTTGAGTAACTGTTGCTCTATGAATTTTTCCTTTCAACATACTTAGTAGCATAATATATTCTCCTTTTTATTTGAACTATATGTAAAATTGTCTATTAGCCTAGTGTTTCCTATAAATACTGCAATAGCAATAAGAGTATTATTTTCTACTATATTTACAGGTTCCATAGATTCACCATTAACTATATTTATATAATCTATTTTTGCTAGTGGTTCTGCCTTAATTTTATTTGAAATACAATGTATTATATATTCACTACTTAGCTCTCCACTTAAAATCATATCTTTAGCTTCTTTTAAAGATTCATTTAAAATTCTAGCAGCTATTCTCTCTTTTTCTGTTAAGTATGAATTTCTAGAACTTTTGGCTAATCCATCTGCTTCTCTAACTATAGGACACCCTATTATATCAATATCTATATTTAAATCTTTCACCATTCTCTTAATTATAGCTAGTTGCTGTGCATCCTTTTCTCCAAAATATGCTTTATCTGGAGTTATTATATTAAATAATTTATTAACTATTGTACAAACCCCTCTAAAATGTATAGGTCTACTTTTTCCACATAGTTCTTTGGATAAATCTTTTACTTCTATAAATGTAGAAAAGCGTTCACCATATATTTCTTCTGAACTGGGTGTAAATACTATATCAACATTTAGATTTTCACAAATCTCACTATCTCTTCCAATATCTCTTGGATATGTCGATAAATCTTCATTTTCTCCAAACTGAGTAGGATTTACAAATATACTTACTACTACTTTATCATTTTGATTTTTTGATTTTCTTATAAGACTTTCATGTCCATCATGTAAATAACCCATAGTTGGTACAAGCCCTATACTTAGACCTTCATTTTTCCAAGCTTTAACATGAGTCTTCATTTCATCTATATTTTTTATGATTTTCATATATCAAACTCCCTTAATATAACTTTTCTATAATATTATCGTCAATTTTAAATCCATGTTCCTCAGTTGGAAAATCTCCTCTTTTTACTTCATCTATATAATTTTTAAATGCATCCTTCATTTTAATTCCTAAACTTTCATATTTCTTCACAAATTTTGGTGTGAAGTCACTAAACATACCTAACATATCTTGATATACAAGTATCTGCCCATCGCAATCTTTACCTGCTCCAATCCCTATCGTCGGTATATTCACTTTTTCTGTAATTACAGTAGCAAGTTTAGATGGAACTCCTTCTAAAACTATAGCAAATGCACCTGCTTTTTCTACCGCTAAAGCATCTTCTATAAGTCTTTTTGCAGCTTCTTCACTTTTACCTTGAACTTTAAACCCTCCAAAAGCATTTACAGACTGAGGGGTTAATCCTATATGCCCCATTACTGGTATAGAAGAGTTAACAATAGCTTTAATTTGCTCATATACCTCTAGTCCACCTTCTAGTTTTATAGCATGTGCTCTTCCTTCCTTTATAAGTCTACCTGCATTTACTACAGCATCATATACAGAAGTTTGATAAGACATAAATGGCATATCAGCTACAACTAAAGTGCTTTCAACACCTCTAGAAACTGCTTTTGTATGATGAATCATATCTTCCATTGTAACGGATAATGTGTCTTCATATCCTAAACAAACCATTCCCAATGAATCTCCAACCAATATGCCATTTATCCCACAACTATCTATTAGTTTAGCCGTTGAATAATCATACGCTGTAAGCATTGTTAACTTTTCTTTGTTTGCTTTAGCGTTTTTAAAACTTATAATAGTATTTTTCATTCTTATTCCTCCAAATATTTTTGAATTTTTTCATAATCCCTAAATTCATTTTTTTGTTTAGCTAATTTCAATAAATTCATAGATAAAACTTTATATAAAATTCTTTCATCCTCATCTAAAGCATCACAATGATTTTTTATAGTATTTAAGTCCCCTCTTTCAATAGGCCCAGTTAAGCTTTTAATAGTTCCTTGCTCTTTTATATTTTTTAAGTTTAATTCTATTAATGGATATAACGCTTTAATAGCATCTTCATCTGTAAAACCACATAAATTTAAATTTTGTATACTGTTGTGTACTAATGGAATCATTAAATTACTTACACTTACACAAGATTGGTGATATAACACTTTATCAAATTTAGAAATAATACCTACGTTATTTCCAAATGATTCAAATAAGTTTTTTATGTAACTTATATATTTTTCATCACCTTCAATTGTTATAAATGCTTTAGAAAGATTTTTATAAGAATTATATTTATCTGAAATTGCTAATATTGGGTGAATAGAATAACCATGTGCTCCATAGTTTTTTATATCCGAAAAGACGAGTGAAGAAATCGCTCCACTACAATGACATATTATTTTATTATTAATAGGAAAGCTTTTTAGATTCTCCCATACAGACTTTATCTGTGAATCAGGAGTAGTGATTAGTATAATATCACATTTTTCTACTAATTTGCTTAAATCTTTATATTGTTTGGTATCAGTAAAAGTTGAAGCTTCTTTAGAAGAATGCTCTCTTTTGCTATAATACCCTACTACATTTTCGTTATTTTCTTTTAAGTATTTTCCTAGGGAAAAACCTACTTTTCCCGCTCCTATAAATCCAATTTTTATAGTTATCACCTCCATTAGAGTGTGATACTAATCAGTCTCATTCTAAAAGATATGAGCTATCCTAATAATAAAATATAAGTTAAAACTTTTATTGGTGCAGTTTAATTAAAATACCACCCACAAATACTGTAGTATTGTTTATTTTATTTGTCAACTGTACTTCGTATTATTTAGAGTTAATATCTTTTTAATATATTTAATCTTTTATAAATTTAAATATATTTGTTTAGCATTGTCTTCTTATGTATATATTGATATTATTACAATATATTTCATACTCTTTATAGACTTGGAGGTTTTAAAATGAGTATAAGCAAAGATCTCAAATATTTTTTCTTAACAATTATAGTTATTTGTACTATCGCTTTTAGTGTAACTATTCCTCTTACACAGTTAGGTATATTAAAATATGGTTCTCCTATATTTATGATATTTTATGGTTTATCTGGATACTCCCCCGCTATAGCCGGTATATTAGTAACTAAAAAATTTTATTCTAAGTCAGATTTTAAGAATTTTTTAAAAAGTTGTATAAATTTAAAAAGAAGTTTTAAAGAATATATGTACGTTATAATAACTGCTTTAATTTTATGGACAGTACCTTATTTCGTAATAAATTTTTTCGATACTACACAAGCAATGTTAAATTCTCCACTAATATTTTTAAGTTGGATTACTCCAGTTATGATTTTAGGTGGAGGTTTAGAAGAGATCGGTTGGAGAGGTTTTTTACTTCCTAAATTATTGGAAAAATATTCGCTTATAAAAAGTTCTTTAATTATAGGTGTTATATGGTCATTTTGGCATCTACCATTATGGTTTATAGTTGGTTCTCCTCAACAAGATACAAACTTTATTCCATTTGCTTTAAGTTGTATAGCTTCATCATTTGTTTTAACATTTATATATATACAAACTAACAGTATTTGGCTATGTATCTTATTCCATGCTTTAGATAATGCATGCTCTTATGTATTCAATTTTTCAGTTGATATGAATATAATTATATCTCTAGCAACTGCATTAGTTGGATTTGCTATTTTATATATTTCAGATAAATCTATTAGAACTAAACTATAATAAAAAATACTATACTCGTTATAACGAGTATAGTATTTTTTATTATAGTTATTAATCTAATATATTTAAAACGTAATCTAATTCTTCCTTTAATTTTAAAGCTCTTTCTTTTTCTATTCCTAAAGAACAAAAAGCCTTCATTGGAACTTCTTCCATTTCTTCTTTTAACGCTCTTCCTTTGTCTGTTAATTCAACAATAACTACTCTATCATCTTTTGGATCTCTATATTTTTTTACTAACTCCATCTTTTCTAATTTTTTGATAAGCGGTGTTAATGTTCCAGAATCTAAATGCAATTTTTTTCCTATTCCTTTAACACTTATTTTTTCTTCTTCCCACATTACCATCATAGTAAGATATTGAGTATAAGTTATATTATATTCATCTAATATAGGTTTATACCTTTTTATTATTTCTCTCGAAGTGGCATATAGCCTAAAACACAACTGTTTATCTAGTTTCAAATTGCTCTCGTTCATAACGCCTCCTAATATAATGTCTCATCTATATTTTATATATCTATCTACTTATTTACTTACACCTATTAGGATATTATCGCATTATTAAAATTTAAACAATACTTTTAAACTATAATTTTATAATCTTTTTATCTTTTAATGAATCTATACTTTCTTGTGAATGAGTTGATAAGTATACAGTATTGTTTTGCTTTATAAATTCTCTTACCTTATTTAAAGTTTCTTTAGCTGCATCTTTATCTTCCATAACTACAGATAGATGATTATCTATTAAAGCCTTGTCTGTATAAGTTACATCTCCATGTATCATATAGTGTAAGTTTTCATTTTTAACCAATATAATTGAATTCCCTTTAGTATGTCCTGGTGCAGGTACCATGTATATATTTTCTACTATTTCTTCACTCTTATCGAAGTTTTCATATTTTCCACTTTCAAATTTAACTCTTTGTATATTATCCCCCTTCAATCCCATTGAATCAGCTTCTATTTCGGATATATAAATTTTTGCATTTTTAAATAATCTCAATTCACCAGTATGATCTGGATGCTTATGTGTTACTAATACTTTATCTATATCTTCTACCTTATACCCTATATTTGATAGTGCCATTTCAAAGTCAGCTATTTTTTCTCCTGTATATAACATTTCATCCGGTTTTCTTTCTGGTTCTTTCATTTCTTTTGGTAGCCCTGTATCAACCAATATAATTTCTTCTCCTGTATCTATTAAATAATTTTGTAAACTTGCAGGATATGTTTTATTCATATCTATAAGTTCTTTATCCATAGATCCTCCAAATGCAAATACTTCTTTCATAAATCCATTTTTATAAAATTCTAATGCTTTAACTTTCATATTATTTCTCCTTTATTTTGTATATTTATCTATTTAATTAATTCTTCTATATCTTTTTTTATTTTTTTTGGTAAAGTAGTAGGCGCATATCGCTTAACTACATTTCCATTTTTATCTATTAAAAACTTAGTAAAATTCCACTTTATATCACTTTTTAAGAAACCTTTAGCTTCACTTTTTAAATACTTATATAATGGATGAGCATTTTCTCCATTTACATCTATCTTTTCAAATATAGTAAATGTAACTCCGTAGTTTATCTGACAAAAGTTGTTTATTTCATCACTGTTTTCTAGTTCTTGATTTTTAAATTGCCCACATGGAAACCCTAAAATTTCAAAACCTTGATTATTTAAATCTTGATATAATTCCTCTAGTTCTTTAAACTGAGGAGTCAATCCACATTTACTAGCCGTATTTACAACTAATACAACTTTATCTTTGTACTCATTCATACTAATTTCTTTTCCTCGTATGTTTATTGCAGAAAATTTGTAAAACATCTCATCTCTCTTTTCAATTTTATAAAATTCAATTTTATAAAATCTTTTTTTGTTGAGTTAATTATATATTTATTAAGAAGTGTTGTCAATGTTTTTTCAAAATTTAATTTTATACATTCTCTATATATTAAATAAATATTTTTATAAAAACAGAAAGAGAGCGAATAATTTTTTATTATTCGCTCTCTCTATCTTTGTAATACTATTATTAATTTGTAAATTTTATTTTCTATTTAAACTTATTTTATTGAATCTTTATCTATCTCATCAAAAGAATTAGCAACCGCTATAGTTGATGCCATACTTCCGTTGACATTAAGCATAGTACGCCCCATATCTAATATCGGATCTATAGCAATTATACCTCCTAGTAATGGGAAATATGCCCCCATTCCCATACCTGATATAACTACTGAAACAGACATAGTAGCAGTCCCTGGTATTCCAGCAATTCCTAAAGAACTTATAGTTATTACTATTAATAGCATAACGTAAAAGCTAAAATTCATAGGTGTTCCTGACATATTTGCAACAGTTACAGCCATTAATGCTGGATATATACCTGCACATCCATTCATACCCATATTAGCCCCTAAGCTTCCTACGAAACTAGATATCCCCTGATCTACTTTTAAATTATCTGTTAGAGTTTCTATCGTTACAGGTAAAGTTCCTAAACTAGATCTTGACGTAAATGCTAATATAAGTGGTTTTGATGCATTTTTTAAATATTTTATAGGATTTACCCCATTAATAGCTATTATTATTAGATGTATAACAAACATTATAGCAACACTTACATATAATGCTATTATAAAATCTAAGACATCTAATATAGAAGTTATACCTCTATCAATTATCGAAGTTGCCATTAATGCAACTACAGCATAAGGCATTAATTTTATAACTGTTATAGAAACACTTATTATTATTTTATAAAATGCTTCAACTAAATCAACAAAAGGTTTTATAGTATCCGCATGTTTTTTACTAAGTCTTTTTATTGCGATTCCTATAAATGCTGCAAATATAACTATTGCTACTACATTAGCTTGTGCCATAGCATTCACAGGATTTGAAGGTAATAACCCTCTTAATGTATCTACTATAGGTGTTACCTCTCTTATTTCTCCAGTATGATTTATAACTTCTTGCCCAACACCTAAGTTAAATAAATTCCCTACTATTATTCCTATAGTTGCAGCGATTGCTGTAGTACCTAACAGCATAAATACTGTTCTTGCTGTTAATTTGCCTAAGTTTTCGCCATCTTTTAAGTTCATTATTACTCTTACAATAGATACAAATACTAAAGGCACTACTAGCATTTTTAATAAATCCATAAAACCATACCCAAATAGTCCATACCATTTAGATACCTCAGTCAACCAAGTTACTTTTGTAGGATCACCTGGAAATCCTGCTATGAATTGAATTAATAATCCTAATCCAACCCCCATTACTATTGATGCTATCATCAATTTAGTAAAGTTTAGTTTTTTGCTTAGTTTTTTAACTATAAAAAATAGTCCTACTAAGATTCCTATTGATAACACAGTTAATACATTAGTTACCATAAGAAATTCTGAAAAAAATGTGTAATTCATGTTGTCCTCCTTATACTTTTGGCAAAGTTAAAGGCTTTGCTTGTTTATATGTACATACTAGGTTATACCATCAAATAATTTTTGTATATTGGTATTATTTGGAATATTTCAAATTCTAAATCACTTATAGATAATATCTATAAGTAATGTAAGATTAATCTTACATTAAATTGTATAAATCTGTGTAAATATCCTATAAAGTTAGCATCATACTCCTATGATTTGCCTATATAATAGATATTTTAAATTCGCTTTTCTATACTTACTATCGATAATTTCTATAGTAAGTTCCAAATAATTTAACTTTAAATATTTCTATTGATTTAATATTTCTATTTTTATTTTATAGAAAACTTAATGTAGTAAATACAAAAACTAAAAAGTGTAGACGTAAAATCGTCTACACTTCAAAAGTAAATTAATAATAATTCTATTTACTTTTTACTTAAGCTTAGAATAATATTCTACAACTAAAATATCATTTATTTCTATTGGAACTTCATTTCTTTCAGGAATTTTTGTAAGAACACCTGAAAAATTATCCATATCCTTACTTAAGTATGGATATTGGCTAGTAGCATTCATTTCAAAACTTTCTTTAAACATAGTATTCTTTTGAGATTTTTCTCTTAACGATATAACTTCGCCTACTGATACTCCATAAGAAGGTCTATCTACTTTCTTACCATTTACTAAGATATGACCGTGCACAACCATTTGACGTGCTTGTCTTATAGAACTTGCTAATCCCAATCTATAAACCAGGTTATCAAGTCTACACTCTAGCAATTGAACTAAAACAGTACCTGTTTCATCATTAGATTTAACAGCTTTTTTTACATAGTTTGAAAATTGTTTTTCTAAAACTCCATAATAAGCTCTTAATCTTTGTTTTTCAAGTAATTGCAATCCATAAGGTGAAAGTTTTTTATCTGCTCTAGAAGTACCTCTAGCCGCTCTGTCCATCGCTTTAGGATGTCCACATACATTTAGTCCTAGTCTTCTACATTGTTTAAATCTAGGTCCCATCATTTTTGCCATAATTATCATCTCCTATAAAATCAGAAATTTGCCGCGATAACTTTAAGCCTGTTTATACTATATCATATTTTTCAATCGTTGTAAATGACTTTCATTATCAATAAAAAAGTCACGAACACATCGTGACTTTTTTGAAGAAGTTTATTAATATTTTAGATTAAGTTATGAGTGTAAATAATTTGGCAATAAAATTTCTAAATACTTCGCTATATTTTTAAGTAACGGTCATTTCACTTTAAAATATAATTAGCGTGCTTAAAAGCTTCAGAATTCTAGGTACATCACCAATCCGTAGAGAATCTCAGTGATTTCTCTATCTGAAATAAGTATAACATAGAAATATATTTTTGTAAATGAAAATAAATATCATTTTCATTAATTGCGTAAAAAAACTATTAGTAATCACTAATAGTTCCTTTATTATATTTCTTGTTTTACTAATTTATTTTCAAACTCTTCATTATTTCTTTTTAACATATACATACCTATAACTAGTGTTATACATTCTGCAAATGGCACAGTAAGCCATACTCCGTTTATACCTATTAACATAGGAAGTATAATTATTCCTGATATAATAAATACAATACCTCTACTAGCTGCTATTACTATAGACTCTTTTGCTTTTCCTATAGATGTGAAATATCCAGAGTTTATTATATTAAATCCATTTAGTATAAATGAAAACGCATAAATTCTTGATCCACTTACAGCTAAATTAACTATATCTACATTTTCTCTTGCAAATAAAGATATTAGTTCTCTTCCAAACAGATATAATGTAATAAATAATATAACTCCTACTATTAAATTTACTTTTAAAGCAAGTTTCAAAGTATTGTTTAGCCTTTCATAATTTTCATCTCCATAATTGTAACTTATTATAGGTCCTATACCATCTGATATTCCAAACATAACCAAAGTTCCAAATTGACCTATATAGTTTATAGTCGTAAATGCCGCAACCCCAGCTTCTCCCGCTATATTCATAAATGTTATATTGAATATATATGCAGTAGTTGCTGTAGCTATAGATGTTACACCTTCTGAAGATCCATTGTATACCATGGGTATAATTACTTTTTTATCAAAATTACCTTTAAATAAATTTACAATATTCTTCTTGTTTAACATAGGTACAGAAACTATAATTAACCCTCCTACATAAGCTAATCCTGTAGCATATGCAGCTCCTTGTATGCCTAACTGTAACTCTTTTACAAATATAAAATCTAAACTTACATTTATAATAACACTAAGTATCATCCCTTTTAAATACAGCTCTGGTTTTCCTATCAATCTGTCTGTAAATCCGAATAAATACATTAAAGACATTATCGGTGCAAATAAGGCTATTGATTTTGTATATGTTGATACCCCTTCTAATAATACTTCATTCGCTCCCAATATATCAGCTATTTCCTTACTAAAACATACACCTAATATTAAAATTAATGTAGATACTATAAATGTACATATAAATGCTGTTCTAAATATATCTTGAGCTTCTTTTATTTTACCTTCTCCTAGTTTTCTACCAATAAAACTTATACACCCTATACAAATTATCATAGTCGACCCTATTATAAGTTGCATAAAAGGCTGAACTATATTGATACTCGCAAGTGCATTTGGTCCTACAAAATTACCAACAAACATTCCATCTATCATAGTTTGCGCACCAGCTATAACCATGGAAATTACCGCAGGCATAGAAAATTTAATAAATAACTTTGATATTTTCTCTGTTCCTAATATATTTTGCTCCATATTATCACCTCCGAATATATTTACTTATTTTATAATAAATAAAAAAATATAAAAATCTATTACTTTCATACATAAAAAACTAGCCTAATGCTTTTAGTAAACATCAGACTAGTCTTAAAATCAAGATTTAACTTAATTTATATAGTATTACAGTATCATTTTCTAAGTATTGTTTTACATCTATTACTCTTTGATTTGAAGATCCTCTTAATTTTATTGATAAGTTTTTATTTTCTTCTTCAAATTTACCATCAACTAATATATCTATATAATTTAATATTTCTTTTTGAGTATTATTAAAGTTTTCTATATTATAACCTGTCCATAAATATATAATTTTTTCTGGATAATTGCGTTTAAATTCTTTACATAAATTTATTACACCTTCAATATTTTCAGGACATAGAGGTTCTCCTCCTAATATAGAAAGATCTCTCTTTATATTATTCTTATTTATATTTGTCAAAATATAATTTAAATCCTTATCAGTGAACTCTTTGCCACTATTATAGTCCCACGTCTCTTTGTTAAAACACCCTTTACAATGATGCGGACATCCTTGTGTCCAAAAAGACATTGTTATTCCTAATCCATTTGCTATATCATTATCTTTTATCTTAGAAAATCTCACTTTTACCACTCCAAACTTATAGATGTAGTACTCTTTCTCCTATTTCTTGAGTACGACCTTTGCCCCACATGTTTGCTCCTATATATCCACAAGTTCTTCTCATAACCTGCATTTCATTTTTATCTCTATTACCGCAATTTGGGCAGTACCATTCTAAATCTTTATCTAGTTTTATTTCGCCAGTATATCCACAAGTATAACAGATATCTGGTTTTGTATTTATTTCTGCATATTGTATATTATGGTATATATAATTTATTATTTGTTCTACAGCTGGTAAGTTCTTACTCATATCTGGAACTTCTATATAACTTATACATCCCCCTAAACTAATATCATGGAATTGGCTTTCAAATTTAAGTTTTTCAAAAGCATCTATTTCTTCACTAACATGAACGTGATATGAGTTAGTATAATACATTCTATCAGTTACATTTTTAATTTCTCCGAACTTTTGCTTATCTATTCTACAGAATCTTGAAGTTAAACTTTCTCCAGGAGTTCCATATAATCCAAATCCTAATCCTGTTTCATCTTTCCACTTTTGACAAGTATTATTTAAATGATGCATAACGTCAAGTGCAAATTGTTCGCCTTCTTTTGTCGTGTGGCTAACTCCAAGCATAGCTTGAGTCATTTCATACACACCAACATAACCTAAAGAAAGAGTTGAATAGCCATCTTCTAATAATGAATCTATTTTTTCTCCTTTTTTAAGTCTTGCTATACCACCATGTTGCCAATGTATAGGTGATACATCTGAAATTACACCTTTTAATAAATTATGTCTAACCATTAGAGCTTCTCTACAAAGATCTAATCTTTCATCTAATACTTCCCAAAACTTATCCATATCTTTGTTTGCAGTTAATGCAACTTGAACTAAGTTAAGAGATATAACACCTTGGTTAAATCTTCCGTACCATTTATAATTTCCATTTTCATCTTTCCATGGAGATAAATGACTACGGCATCCCATAGGCGGGAATGTATTCCCTTCATAATTCTTTCTCATTATTTTAGCACTTTGATAATCTGGAACTAATCTTCTAGTGCTACACTCTGCCGCTAATTTAGTGATGTAATCATACTTACCACCTTCTAAACAGTTGTGTTCATCTAATAGATATACTAACTTAGGGAATTCTTCTCCAACTTCTTGTCCCTTGTAGTTTTTCATACCTTCTAATCTTTGACGTATCATTTCTTCACAAATTAACGCCATCTCTCTTTCGTATTCATGTCCTTCTTCAACTTCTAAATATATAGTTGAAAAAGGAGATTGTCCATTACTTGTATATAATGTAGATAGTTGATATCTTATTGTTTGTATTCCACTCTTAAGCTCTTCCATCATTCTATCTTCTGCTAAATCCTTAGCTATTTCTTCTACATACTTTTCTTTATATTTATTATAGTACTTATCATAAGAAACTCTTAAAAATGGTGCTATATGTTTTATAGTTATAGAGTTTCCACCATATTGTCCACTAGCTATTTGAGCAATTATTTGTGTTGTTACTGTACATGCTGTTGTAAATGACTTAGGTGACTCTACTAATTTATTGCTTATTACAGTTCCATTGTTTAACATATCTTCTAAATTTATAAGCATACAGTTATGAATTGGTTGAATAGCATAATCCATATCATGATAATGAAGTACACCTTCATCATGTGCATGAGCTATATGAGCTGGAATTAATTTTCTTCTTGCTATATCTTTAGACACTTCTCCTGCTATTAAATCTCTTTGAGTTGATGCTAGTAATCCATTTTTATTAGAATTCTCATTCATAACATCTTCATTGCTATTATCTAAAAGACCTATTATACTTTCATCGGTAGTATTAACTTCTCTTTTGAAAGATTGAACCGCTCTATATCCTTCATATGCCTTTGCTGTTAATTCATGCTTATGATTTATTAGCTTTTCATAAACCATGTCTTCGACTTGATTAACAGTTGTAGGTGAAAGTGGGTTTTCACCACACTTAATTTCTATTTCATTAGCTATATCTTTAGCTATATCTTCTTCATATATCCCACTTCCATATTTCATTGCTTTTAGTATTGCGTTCTCAATTTTAGCCTTATTAAAGACTACCATACTTCCGTCCCTCTTGATGATATTTAATTGCTTATCCATAAATCTCTCCTTTTGTCTAATACAGCTTAAATTAATTGAATTTTATTCTACAAAAGCATTGACTTTTATAAATTTATATTGTATAGACTAACAAAATTTTATACCATATGTAGTAATCACATAGTCCATTCTATACTATATATGGTATATATTCAAGTTGATTAATACCCTAAAAACATATGTTTGTAACTGAAAATTTAAAAGAAACCGCCCCACTCCTAATGTTGGAGGACAGTTTCTTTTTCAAAAAAAATTTTTATTTTTTTATAATCACTTTTTATAATATTTTTTTAAATATTATTTAATACCGGTGCTAATGATGAATCATTAAAAAATGTATTTGCATTATATAGATAAAGCATATCTGTTACATCTTTTTCTTTTATTAATTTTTCTATATCTTCATAATAATATCTCGGATCTACCATTATTATTTCCTTATAATATGGTGTTAAAAACTGTACAAAACTATTCGCATAAGAATCCTTTATAAGAAGTAAAGTTTTATCACTGGTACTAGTAGTCTTTATATCCACTAGAGGATGGTTTCCACCTAAAAATACTTCGTATTTGTCTTTTTTATTTAGAGCTTCACTATTATATATAGTAGGTGATTTCTTTTTCTCTTCCTTATATTCTACTATTACCTCATCATTTTTATCTTTAGGGGTATATATATCCACCTTATCTGGCTCGACTTTGTATCCACTCTTTGAATATAATGTTCCATAAAAATCATTTGATACCCTGTACTTGTCATAACTATTACTATCAACTTTTAGTCCTGCTTTATTAGCAAAGTCTAAAAATGCATAATACGCTCCTGTTGTAGTCCAGTGGTGGTCTGTTTTATAGTATATATATTCATCTTTATGCTTTCTTAAATCATTGCTCACATCTATAAACTTAACCTTAGAATCTATATCTTTATCTAGTTCTTTTAAATATTTATTTTGATCATATGTTGGTGCAAATTTAGGTAGCTTATCAGATAATATATTAACTGAATTAGGTGCTATAAGCATATACTGTTGTATATTACCATGTTTATTGGCAAATCTATTTATAGCATCTATATTTTCTTTTAAATACTCTTGATTTGGCTTTTCAAAGTTTTCTATTAAATAACCATCTTCGCCTTTATAAATCCCATTTTCCATATTTTTACCTAACAAAGAATCTACTTTTGTTTTAATCTTTATAAAACTATCTCTACCTACAATTTGATCAACTTTGTATTTTTCATATTTTTTAGTATATCTTCCTTCAAACAATCTATCAAATGTAAATCTTGGTTTTTGTTGTAACATTCTATTTTCATTATCCGAAAACTCTTTATCTTTAGTTATGAGGTTAAGCCCTACAAATAAGAAGATAGTTATTAGAAACATAAAAGCCATACATTTTACATATACACTCTTGTATTTTCTTGAATTTCTATTAGTAACTTTCAATTCTCTCACCTCTTTTAAAATCTAAAGTATAAAAACGGATTATAAGTTTCATTTACCAAGTATGCTATGCTTACAAATAATAGTATAAATTGAACTGATATAGCTAATGTTACACCCTTCATCTTTCCTTTTAATACTATTTTATTAAATACTTTATGAACTACAGGTGTTGAACATAAAATTAAAATTATTAAGAGGATTAGATTTGTAAATAAGTAATACATAAATGTAGAATCTATTATTGGATTTCCATTTAATAAAAACATTACTTTTAAATAATCTAGTGATTTTTGAATGCTATCAATTCCAAAGAATGTCCACCCTACCATCACTAAAACCATAGTATATATGTGTTGCATAAAGTTTGGTAATGACTGTAATATATTTTTTAAGAAGAATTTTTCAATTGCTAGAATTAGCCCGTAATATAATCCCCACAATATAAAATTCCAATCTGCTCCATGCCAAAGTCCAGTTAAAAACCATACTACAAAAAGATTTCTAAATTGAACTATTTGGCTACATCTATTTCCTCCTAAAGGTATATATACATATTCTCTAAACCAACTACCCAATGATATATGCCATCTTCTCCAGAATTCAGTAATACTTTTTGATATATATGGGTAGTTAAAGTTTTCTATAAAATCAAATCCAAACATTTTACCAAGTCCTATTGCCATATCTGAATACCCACTAAAATCAAAATATAACTGTAGTGTATACGCAGCTATTGCAAGCCAAGCAGTTAATACTGATATTTCATTTACATCATATTGTTGAATACTTGTAAATATCATCCCTATATTATTTGCAAGCAATACCTTCTTTGCAAGCCCTTGTATAAATCGCTCTACCCCTTCTCCAAATTTATTCACACTATGTCTTCTGTGTTTTAACTGATAGTCTATATCTACATATCTTACAATTGGTCCTGCCACTAATTGAGGAAACATTGTAACGTATAATCCAAATGATATTAGATTTTTTTGTACTTTTACTTTACCTAAATAAACATCTATTATATAAGACAGTGTCTGGAATGTATAAAATGATATACCTATTGGTAGAGGTAATTGTTCATATCCAATGTTAATTGAAAATATAGCATTTATATTTTCAACTAAAAATCCATAGTATTTAAAAAATCCTAGTATTCCTAAATTTACAATAACTCCAAATATAAATATATTTTTTATTTTCCTTTTATCACTTCTGTTATTATTAATTAGCAACCCTATTATATAATCAAATATGGTTGTAAATATCATAAGAAGTACATATATCGGTTCTCCCCAAGCATAAAAAATTAAACTTATAAAAAGAAGCATTACATTTTTTAACTTTCGTGGAGACATATAATATAGAATTAAAGTTATAGGTAAAAAAGTGAATAAAAATATTATGCTACTAAAAACCATTTGCTTTACCTCTCCCTCTTAATTCTTAATACTTTCTTTAAAAGCATCAGTTATACTATCTACATCTTTTGATACTGTATAAAATACATAGTTACCTTTATTTTTCACTTCATAATCTTGAAGTAGCGCAACTTGCTTAGGTCCATATCCACTAAAACTCTCAATTTGTTTATTAACCCTACTATCTATTGCATCTTCTAACCCTGTAACTTGAGATTTATCTTTTACTTTTACTATTAACATTTCTTCTACATCCATTGTTGATTTTGGAATATATAATACAAAATCATCAAATTGATTAGAGTTTAATCCAAAAAATCTTTTAAGAGCCTTGCTATCTCCTTCTTTCATATTACTCAAATCAACTTTACTACTTATATCACTAACTACTTTATTTAAATCTTTATCTTCATTTACACCACATCCACTTACTATAAACATAGTTAATAAAAAACTCATTAATAGTACGGATTTTTTAATTCCTCTCACAATTGTTCCTCCTATCTATAAATTAGCCTTATCCTTTATAATCTTTAAGTATCCTTCATAAAAATCTGGTTTAAAGTGTATCCCATCTGGTGCATACAAATCATTACTATTCATAGCTCCACTAACATCTATAAACTCTACATTTAATTCTTTACACATACCTTTTATAGCTTCATTAAACTTATCTACATTTTTAAATTCTGGATGACTATTTACAGCCTTCTGATTAGTAGGAATTATTGAGGTTACATAAATTTTTGTAGCAGGTAGCTTTTTCTTTACATCTACTATAAGCTCTTTATATTTTTTTATAAAATCATTTGAGTTTTTAAATAGCTCTAAATCATTCATACCATATGTCATAAAAACTTTGCTTGGAGCAAGTCCTACAACAGTCGAAATATCATCTTTAGCTTTTATAACAGTTCTTCCCTTATAAGCTACTACTGATGATGAACTTAGCACTCCATATTCAGTTAGTCCCTCACCTCTTGAATCTCCCATTATAACGGAATCTTCAAATACTTTATTAAAATCTATGTCTTCATTTTGTTCATTATTTACTTTCTCATTGTCTTGCCCATTTTGTTCTATATCTTCTCTTATTTTTGTAATACTTTCATTCTCAAGCTCTTTAATCTTAGCTATACCTTTATCAGTGCTTATGTACGACTTTTCATAATGAGATTTGTAGATATATCTAGCTAAGATAATTAGTCCTAATATTACTGCACATATTGATATTAATCTTAGAACTTTAATACCTGAAATCTTCCTCATCAATGTCACTTCTTCCTTAGATATTATTTATTTCCTTCCATTGAAACAACTAATATTATACTCCTAAATTTTATGCCTTTGTATATTATTTTTCCTTACAATTTCGTAACAACTTTTCACATTTATTTACATATTTCGACATATAGTATATATAATACCAAAATATATCTCTACTTGCTATGATAATCTAGCCATTTCAATAAATTTACATCTTAAAGTCTATATTTATTATAGTTGGTTAATATACTTTATTTATAAATACTAAAAAGCATATTAACTTTTAAAAGTTAATATGCTTTTTAGTATTTATATCATTGGTTTATTTGAATTACCTCTAACATCTATTTCTATAATTTCCTCAATATCCTCTCCCCTATATCCTATAATATAGCTTGTCATATTAGCACAAGAGCATGAATGGTTAGGTATTATTTCTACCTTATCACCAATATTTAAATTTGTATCTCCTAGTATTTCAATCTTTCCAACCTCTTCAGATAATCCAATTATATTCAGTTCATCATGACCTTTAACTTTTCCAAATCCAGTTATTAAAGAACTTCCATGTGCACCTTTATCTAACCCTAAACACTTGCTTCCCACATCTACTATAAATAATTTATCATTTGGTTTAGATATTATAGTTCCTAATGCTGTAAGTGCACAATCTTCTTCTTTGCATATACCTAATGATAACTGTATATTATCATAAAAAGGATAGTTTCCTGGTCTTAATATATCAAATAGATTTTCACTTACTACATCAAAGAATGTAGGCGTGCTCCCTGTGGCAACATACTTCACTTCGAATCCCGCTTCAGTTAGATATTTTTTTGCAATCTCCATAACTTGCACCTCTTGATTTGATACTAACTTTACTTCTTCAGGTGATTTTACTCCATAAACATGGCCTGGATGCGTACTTATTCCAATTAATTTTAAATTTGTTAAATTACTTAGCTCTTTTGACAATTTTACACATTCCTCAGGTTTTACGCCTAATCTATTAAGCCCTGAATTTATTAGTATAAAATATTCTAATTTTATATTCTGATTATTTAATTCTTTATCCCATATTTTAGCTGATTCTATATTGTCAAAACTAATTATTATTCTTGCTTTTTTTGATAATTCTATAATTCTTTTTATATTATTTACATTAGATATAGTATATGGAAATGTTATATTCTCTACCCCTTCATTTATAAATGCTTCTGCTTCATCTACTGTTCCTACTAACAGACCCTTAGCACCATATTCAACTTGCATTTTAGCTAACCTAGTTGACTTATGTGTTTTAGTCATTGGCCATAGGTTTTTATCATTTTTGTTACAAAGATCTTGTACATGCTTTAAATTTTTTTCTAATACATCTAAATTTAATATGAAATTAGGCGTTTGAAGTTCATTTAGTTTCATTATCTTTCCCCTTTTATTAAGTATTTATTAATTTTAACCATTTTTATTAATTTATATTTAATATATATCATATTTTCATAGTATGAATCAATATTTTATTAATAAATACTTAATTTAATGGTATATAAATTAAATCATTTTTAATTTTAATATATATGTCTCTTGAAATTTTAATCTGTATTGTTATAATTTAAATATTAAATATATTTGGAGGTATTTATGTACGATATAAATATAGGTAATAAAATAGCTGAGTATAGAAATAAACAAAATTTATCAATAAAAGATTTAGCTCAAAAAATAGGAGTTACATCCTCATTACTTAGTCAAATAGAGAGAGGCATATCAAACCCTTCTATAAATACTCTAAAACTTATAGCCAAAGGATTAGATATTCCTATGTACAATTTTTTTAAAGAAGATAAAATTAGTGATAGCTTAATCATAAGAAAGGATAAAAGAGTTAAACTGACTTTTCCAGAAAACAATAACTTGTCTTATGAGCTTTTATCACCCTCTTCAAATGGAGTTATCCAATGTATGATGTTAGAACTTCCTTCAGGTTGCTCAACTTCAAATGAATTAATGTGCCATGAAGGTGAAGAAGTAGCTACAGTACTTGAGGGGTGCGTTGATTTATATTTAGATAACGAAGTAATAACATTAAATAATGGTGATAGTATTAGGATATTACCTAATATGAATCATAAGTGGATAAATAACTTTAATAATACAAGTAAAGTTATATTTTCAGTTACACCTCCTAAGTTTTAAAACAAATAACTATTTTCGCCAATAATTTCTCTTTTTATTTATATTTTACTGTTTTGTTACATTTTTGTTATATTGTATTGTAATTAAAGTTGTATAATTAATATGTTAAATAAAATAAAAGTAAAGGGGAATATTAAAGTGGCTTACAACAAAGGCAAGCATCATGTAAAGAAAAAAGTAGTTAATAAGAATAAAGTTATGTACATTGTTATACCTGTAGTATTATCACTAGGTATATTTATAGGATATAAAGAAATATCTAATGCATTTTCAAACTCTACTAACGAAGTAACTCAAAAAGAAATTCAATTGTCTAAGGAAATAGTTGAATCTCAAGACCCTGTAATAAAGAAATTAGTTAAGTTAGCTCCTTCGTATCCTAGAGTATATGATATATTAAAAAATATAGATCAATATCCTTATGAACTTTTAGAGATGGCTTCTAAGAAGCCTGAAACAATAGAATATGTAGCTGACTATCCTAATCACAAAGATATTGAAACTTCTACTGCAATATCAGTAAAAAGTGAATATAAAAAAGGGGAAATTCCATTATTTATGCAGTGGGATAAAAGATGGGGTTATGATAAATACGGGCCTGACTTTTTCGCTATAAATGGTTGTGGACCAACAGCTCTATCAATGGTTACCGTAGGGCTTACAGGAAATACAAATATAAGTCCTAGATATGTAGAAAATTTCAGTAAAGAAAATGGTTATTTAGTAGAAGGTGTTGGTACTGCTTGGAGCCTTATGACTGAAGGAGCAAGACAATTAGGTCTAAAAAGTAAGGTGATTCCTTTAAGCGAGGCAAGTATTATATCTACACTTGAACAAGGGCATCCTATTATAGTAACTATGGGTCCTGGTCACTTTACAACAGAAGGTCATTACATCGTGTTGACAGGAGTTACTCCTGATGGAAAAATAAAAGTGAATGATTCTGATAGTATAAAAAGAAGTAATCAAACATGGGATGTAGATGTATTCCTTAAAGAAGCTAAAAACTTATGGGCTTTCAGTGTATAAAGTATAATAAAAAGAACTACCTTCAAAGGTAGTTCTTTTTATTTATTAATGAGTAAATCCATATCTTTTATTTTCTTGTTTTTTACCATGTACTAATACATTTGCATTATTTAAATCATCTATAGCTGTTTTTAAATCTCTTATAAATAATTCACCCATATCATGACTTAAATCAGCTCTACATACTATACGTTGTATTATTGTATCTTGTAAGTTTTCTGGTAATGGATAAGCTGGTATTTGCCATCCTTTCATTGCTAATCTATCTGCTAAATCATATAATGTCCATTGAACTTCATCTTCATTTTTTAATCTATAACATACTATTGGTAAATTTTCTCCATTATTATATATTTTAAATAATCCTGTTTTTTCTATTTCATCTGATAAATACATAGCTACATCTTTTGTACGTTGATGTATTTGTCTATATCCTTCAAATCCAAGTCTTAAGAAATTGTAGTATTGACCTATGACTTGACTTGCTGATCTTGAGAAGTTTATAGCCATTGTTGGCATTGATCCACCTAAATAGCTTACTTCAAATATTAATTCTTTTGGTAGATATTCTTCATCTTTCCATACTACCCAACCTATACCTGGATAAACTAATCCATATTTATGTCCTGATGTACTTATTGATACTACATTTTTTAATCTGAAGTCCCACTCAAGTTCTGGGTCTATAAAAGGTGTAAATAATCCACCTGATGCTGCATCAACATGTATTGGTACACTTATTTTAGCTGTTTTATTATATTCTTCCATTAATGCATCTAATGCTTTTATATCATCAAATTTTCCTGTATATGTTATACCAAGTAACGCTACAACACCTATTGTATAATCATCTACATAATCTAATACTTTATCTATATCTAGACTCATGTGATCTTCATCCATTGGTACTGTACGCATTTCTATATCCCAATATACACAGAATTTTTCCCAACAAACTTGGAATCCTGAAGATACTACTAGGTTTGGTTTTCTACCTGTAACATCCATTCCTAATTTTTCTGCTCTATTTCTCCATCTAAATTTCATTGCCATACCACCAAGCATACATGCTTCCGATGAACCTACTGTTGATGTTCCTATATAGCTCATACCTTTTGGTGCATTCCATAAGTTTGCTATCATATCAACACATCTATTTTCCATTTCTGTTGTTTGTGGGTATTCAGACTTATCTATCGCATTTTTTTCTAATGTTTCCGACATAAGTTTAGTTGCTTCTTCTTCCATATATGTTTGGCAGAATGTCGCTAAGTTAAGTCTTGCATTACCTTCATTCATTAACTCATCTTTTATTAATCTATACGCTATGTTTGGAGCAATAGGATCTTTCCCTATCACATCTTTAGGTATATTAGAGCCAGACTCTATTGTCCCAAACACTGGTGTACTATAATTATCTTGCTTTTTGAATAACATCTTAAAAATCCTCCCTATTATGCACTGATTATCTATTATATGATTATTTTTATAATAGTCTTATATTATGCTGCTTGTTTTTGATCTACTTCTTTAACATCTCTTTTTTTAGATGTAATTGAATATATTACAAATGGTATTAATACTGTAACTATAAAACTTACACTTAATATTGTTAAATATTGATGTTCACTATTACCACTTAACTGACTTGGTGGGAAAAATGATATTATTAATGCAAACACTGAAGTTACAAAACCACATGTTGCAACTATTAACTTAAACACCTTTCCTCCTGGTACTTGATAAGAACGTTTTAAGTCTCCTTTTTTTAGTATTAATGTAAAATACCCAACAAAGAATAATAAATATCCAACTAAGTATATAACCACTGTTAATGATATAGCTGTAAGGAATGATACATTATTTCCTCCACCACCGAATGTAAGAACTGCTGCCCATATTGTAACTATTACACCTTGAACTAGCACTAAGTTAACTGGAACATCATGTTCATTTGTTTTTGATAGTGATTCAGGTAATATTCCTTTTTGTGCTGCTATATACATACCTCTTGAAGGTCCTACAACCCATGCACTAACTTCGCCCATTACTCCTAATGCTAACAATATAGCTATTAATTTTACAAGCCATGTTGCATGTGGTGCAAAATGAAGTATTAAAACTTTAAATGTTTCAACAACCCCAGAACTTAAACTTAAATCACTTTGTGGTATTACAGCTGCTACTGTTAATCCACCTATTGTGTTTAATATTATTGCTAGTACAACTAATATAATCATAGCTAATGGATAGTTCTTTTTTGCATCTTCTAACTCAGTTACATGTGATGCAGATGCCTCAACTCCCATGTAAGCAAGTATAAATGAAACAAATACAACTAATGTATTAACCTTTGTAAAATCAGGTACAAAATATTTAGCTCCTATTTTTACATCTAAAGGGTTACCTTGAACTATATAAGCTATTGATAATCCAAATAATATAATTGCAGGTATTGCTATTCCAAATATAAATCCAGCTTTTGCTATTTTAGCTGTGTTTTTAGTACCTCCTAATTGTGAGAATGTTAATCCCCAAAATATAACTAAAACTCCTATGAATTTTATAAGTGGAACTGTATTTAATGCTTCCCAGTTAAATATGTATGATACACATCCTAATATAAAATAAATCATTGTTACAAATCCAACTGTTATTTGGAACCATTGGAAAAATATCGCTGCGAAACCATATCTCTCTCCAAGTGTATTTCCTACCCATGAGAATATTCCACCTTCTTGCCATCCGTCAACTGTAGCCATCTCTGCTGCACACAATGCAACCGGTAAGAACCATAAAATACCTCCTAGTAAAAGGAAAAATACTAAACTAAATCCTGAAGTCGCAAATGTTGGATACTCATAAACCGTCATAACCATAGATGCTGTCATTGCAAAGAATGCAAATAAACTAAGCGAATTCCTTTTAGATGCTTGTCCGTCTTTCATGTCAATCGTCTCCTAGTATATTTAATTTTTACAATATAAATTATGTCTAGGCCTATAATAATTAATCATTGTCTTTTGTACGATGTATTTATACCCCCTTGGTAACTCATTAAACAATTTTTGCAAAATAAATTGCACTATTTTTTCAATATGCAAGTTTAAAATCACACCTTTCTTTTGTAGAAATAAAAAAAGTCTTAAGACTTTTAAGATAGTCTTAAGACTTTTAAAGTTATAACTTGCTTTGAGGCTAATTTCTAGTGAGTAAATCCATATGTTTTCTTTTCTTGTTCTTTACCGTGAACCAATACATTTGCATTATTTAAATCATTTATAGCTGTTTTTAAATCTCTTATAAATAATTCTGCCATATCATGACTTAAGTCTGCTCTACATACTATACGTTGTATTATTGTGTCTTGTAAGTTTATTGGTAATGGATATGCTGGTATTTGCCATCCTTTCATTGCTAATCTATCTGCTAAATCATATAATGTCCACTCAACATTAGCATTATCTACTAATCTATAGCATACTATTGGTAAGTTTTCTCCATTATTATATATTTTAAATAATCCTGTTTTTTCTATTTCATCTGATAAATACATAGCTACGTCTTTTGTACGTTGATGTATTTGTCTATATCCTTCAAATCCAAGTCTTAAGAAGTTATAATATTGACCTATAACTTGACTTGCTGATCTTGAGAAGTTTATAGCCATTGTTGGCATTTTTCCACCTAAGTAGCTTACTTCAAATATTAATTCTTTTGGTAAGTATTCTTCATCTTTCCATATTACCCAGCCTATACCTGGATATACTAAACCATATTTATGTCCTGATGTACTTATTGATACTACATTTTTTAATCTAAAGTCCCATTCCATATCTGGATCTATAAATGGAGTAAATAATCCTCCTGATGCACCATCAACATGTATTGGCACACTTATTTTAGCTGTTTTATTGTATTCTTCTAATAAAGCATCTAGTGCTTTTATGTCATCAAATTTTCCTGTATATGTTATACCTTGTAAAGCTACTACCCCTATTGTGTAATCATCTACATAATCTAATACTTTATCTATATTTAAACTCATATGTTCTTCATCCATTGGTACTAAACGCATTTCTATATCCCAATATACACAGAATTTTTCCCAACAAACTTGGAATCCTGAAGATACTACTAAGTTCGGTTTTCTACTTGTAACATCCATACCTAACTTCTCTGCTCTATTTCTCCATCTGAACTTCATAGCCATACCACCAAGCATACAAGCTTCTGATGATCCTACTGTTGATGTTCCTATATAATTCATATCTTCTGGTGCATTCCATAAGTTTGCTATCATGCTTACACATCTATTTTCCATTTCTGTTGTTTGAGGATACTCTGATTTATCTATAGCATTTTTCTCTAATGTTTCTGCCATAAGTTTAGTTGCTTCATCTTCCATATATGTTTGGCAGAATGTACATAGATTTAATCTTGCATTACCTTCATTCATTAACTCATCTTTTATTAATTGATAAGCTACATTTGGAGCAATAGAATCTTTCCCTAATTCATCTTTTGGTATACTAGAGCCAGATTCTGTTGTCCCAAATATTGGTGTCTCATAACTATCACCTAATTTATTTTTTCTTCCATATAACATTTCAAAAACCTCCTTCATACAATTGAGTACATATATTTATCTATTTTTAACAAAAGAACAACTTTTAAAACTTTTTTATAGCATACAGAATCATTTTTATTTTTTTCTATTATTCAAAATAAACTTTACTAGCTTTTTCTTAGTTTTACTAAGTTTTCCTTTGTTTTTTGTTATATTATATATATACCTATTAATTTGAAATCTAAACATTTTTTTACACTTTTTACATTATTTTGAACTCGACGTTCCACTTTCTAATATTGATACTATCGAGAACAAAGTAAAGCATATGGCACCTAACCCTATCATTACTCTAGCAGGTATAAAATAAGATATATTGAATATCTCTGCTTCAAATAGAAATGCACCTATAAATAAACAAGTAAGCGCTGTAAACACTGGTATCAATGGTACTCTTTTTGATAATGGATTTGATTTTCTCCACACCATGCCTAATAGCAAAACTTTACTCAATATGCTATAACATACTATTCCTAATCCAATTAAAACATATCCTGGAGCTATCCATGCAGGATTTCTCGCTATTATGAGTATACAAATTCCCCATAATATATCTATTGTTCCTAAAATAAAAACAGTTATAGACCATTTATAACGCTCTTTTTCTGTAAAAGTATTTTGAATTTGTTTAACTATACTAACTACTAACATTATTAAACTAGCACAAACTAATGATATCCCTACAAGTACATGTCCCGCTACAAAGTGATCATTTGATGTAGATGTAAATAATAAATATACTCCTCTTAAAAAACCTATTAAAGTACATAATACAGGTACTGAAATTAATATTTTTTCTGTACTCTCATTAAATCCTTCTTCTTGTTTTTCTCCTTCTTTTAAATTAGCACTATTTTTAGGTATTAACATAAATTTTGTTGATGCTGTTGCAACAGTAGATACACAACATGTTATTAACCCTAATCCAAATACTACATTTCCTGAAACAAAATATGGGGGGTTATCCATACCTATTTGCCATAATACAATTCCAGAAATAATAGTAAATATTCCAGACAAATATCCTAACGTAGGTAAAGCTATTTTATAAAATTGATTGTATTTATTTATAAGCTGTCTTATTATAGTTGCAGCAGTTGTGAACAGTGCTATACAAATTGCTGTCAAGTATATTAATACATGACCTGCTACTACAAAATCTGAACCCATTGCTTGACCTAAATCTTTAACATAAAATCCATATCCTAGGCATATAGCTCCCATAATTAGTGGTATAGCTCTGAATAAAACACTAATATAATAATTCATTTATATTTCCTCCAAAACTTAATAGATTAAAAAGTTGCTCAAAATGTCATTTTTTACTTTCAACAAGACACGGGTATACCTATACTATATAAGTTATCCGCACATATTCGTTAACCATAAATTCCTTAAGCGTAAAAAAGCAACTGGCACAAATAACCTAGCACCAGTTGCTTTTAAAACATTTAACTCTATTTTAATGAGTGAATCCGTATGTTTTCTTTTCTTCTTTAGCATGTACTATTACATTTGCATTATTTAAATCTTCTATAGCCATTTTTAAGTCTCTTATAAATAGCTCTGCCATGTCACGACTTAGGTCTGCTCTACATACTATACGTTGTATTATTGTATCTTGTAAGTTTATTGGTAATGGATATGCTGGTATTTGCCATCCTTTCATTGCTAATCTATCTGCTAAATCATATAATGTCCACTCAACATTAGCATTATCTACTAATCTATAGCATACTATTGGTAAGTTTTCTCCATTATTATATATTTTAAATAATCCTGTTTTTTCTATTTCATCTGATAAATACATAGCTACATCTTTTGTACGTTGATGTATTTGTCTATATCCTTCAAATCCAAGTCTTAAGAAGTTATAATATTGACCTATAACTTGACTTGCTGATCTTGAGAAGTTTATAGCCATTGTTGGCATTGATCCACCTAAATAGCTTACTTCAAATATTAATTCTTTTGGTAAGTATTCTTCATCTTTCCAGATTACCCAACCTATACCTGGATATACTAAACCATATTTATGTCCTGATGTACTTATTGATACTACATTTTTTAATCTAAAGTCCCATTCCATATCTGGATCTATAAATGGAGTAAATAATCCTCCTGATGCACCATCAACATGTATTGGTACACTTATTTTAGCTGTTTTATTGTATTCTTCTAATAAAGCATCTAGTGCTTTTATATCATCAAATTTTCCTGTATATGTTATACCTTGTAAAGCTACTACCCCTATTGTGTAATCATCTACATAATCTAATACTTTATCTATATTTAAACTCATGTGTTCTTCGTCCATTGGTACTAAACGCATTTCTATATCCCAGTATACACAGAATTTTTCCCAACAAACTTGGAATCCTGAAGATACTACTAAGTTCGGTTTTCTACCTGTAACATCCATTCCTAATTTTTCTGCTCTGTTTCTCCATCTGAACTTCATAGCCATACCACCAAGCATACAAGCTTCTGATGATCCTACTGTTGATGTTCCTATGTAGTTCATATCTTCTGGTGCATTCCATAAGTTTGCTATCATGCTTACACATCTATTTTCCATTTCTGTTGTTTGAGGATACTCTGACTTATCTATAGCATTTTTTTCTAATGTTTCTGACATAAGCTTAGTTGCTTCATCTTCCATATATGTTTGGCAGAATGTACATAAATTTAATCTTGCATTACCTTCATTCATTAACTCATCTTTTATTAATTGATAAGCTACATTTGGAGCAATAGAATCTTTCCCTAATTCATCTTTCGGTATACTAGAGCCAGATTCTGTTGTCCCAAATATCGGTGTCTCATAATTATCACCTAATTTATTTTTTCTTCCATATAACATTCTTAATCACTCCTTATCTTTAAATACAAATATTTTTATTTTGTTTAAATTTTGAATAATTTTAAATATTTTTACTTATTTTTATTTCATATTCTTTAATTTTCTTTATTTTACTTCAAATTACTCAAAATTAATACGTTATATATATACCTATCAAATTTAAATCCAAACATAATATTTAAATTTTTATTAATTTATTTTCTAAAAAAGCAACCGTTAATTGTACTTCAGTTGCTTTTTTAGAATAATATTTTTACTCTATATTTGGAACAATAGGATCTTTCCCTAGTTATCTACTAGAGCTAGATTCTGTCGCTCCAAATTATATCTTTATTTATACTATTTTACTTTTGTTGCTTTATCTTTTCTTTTTTTAGATGTAATTTCATATATTACAAACGGAATCAATACTGTAACTATAAAACTTATACTTAATATTGTTAAATATTCATGTGCACTACTTCCACTTAATTGACTTGGTGGGAAGAATGATATTACTAGCGCAAACACTGAAGTTACAAAACCACATGCTGCTACTATTAATTTAAATGTTTTTCCACCAGGAACATGGTATGCACGTTTTAAGTTATCTTTTTTAAGTATTAATACAAAATATCCTACAAAGAATAGTAAGTATCCAACTAAGTATATAACAACTGTTAATGATATAGCAGTAAGGAATGATACGTTATTTCCTCCACCACCAAATGTAAGAACTGCTGCCCATATTGTAACTATTACTCCTTGTACAAATACTAAGTTAACTGGAACATCATGTTCATTAGTTTTTGTTAATGCTTTAGGTAATATACCTTTTTGAGCTGCTGCATACATACCTCTTGAAGGTCCTACAACCCATGCACTAACTTCTCCCATTACACCTAGTGCTAATAATATAGCTATTAATTTTACAAGCCATGTTGCATGTGGTGCAAAATGAAGTATTAAAGCTTTGAATGTTTCAACAACTCCTGCACTTAAACTTAAATCACTTTGAGGAACTACAGCTGCTACTGTTAATCCACCTACAGTATTTAATATTATTGCTAAAACAACTAATATAATCATAGCTAATGGATAGTTCTTTTTAGCGTCTTGTAATTCATTTACATGTGATGCTGATGCTTCAACTCCCATATATGCAAGTATGAATGAAACAAATACAACTAATGTATCAACTTTCGAAAAATCTGGAACAAGATATTGTGCTCCTATTTTTACGTCTACTGGGTTTCCTTGTACTATATATGTTATTGATAATCCAAATAGTATTATTGCTGGTATCAATATACCAAATATAAATCCAGCTTTTGCTATTTTAGCTGTATTTTTAGTACCACCTAATTGTGAGAATGTTAATGCCCAGAATATAACTAAAACTCCTATGAATTTTATAAATGGAACATTGTTTAAAGCATCCCAATTAAATATGTATGATACACAACCTAATATAAAATAAATCATTGTTACAAATCCAACTGTTATTTGAAACCATTGGAAGAATATTGCTGCAAATCCATATCTTTCGCCTAAAGTATTACCTACCCAAGCAAATATACCACCTTCTTGCCATCCATCTACTGTAGCCATTTCAGCAGCACATAATGCAACTGGTAAAAACCATAATAAACCTCCTAATAATAAGAAGAATACTAAGTGGAATCCTGATGTTGCAAATGTAGGATATTCGTAAACTGTCATAACCATTGATGCTGTCATTGCAAAGAATGCAAATAGACTAAGTGAATTCTTTTTGGCTGTTTGAGCCTCTTTCATTTTAATCATCTCCTAATATATTTAGTTTTTAAATATTAATTATCCTACCCCTAGAACAATTGATATCACTCATGTTGATAATATTAGGATACCCATGAATTTTACGTTCAAACTTTTTTGGTAAATGTTGTAAAAGTCTAAAAATTCCCTATTACCTGATAATATAGTTATAAATCTAACAATTTTTAAATTCACATTATAAAAGAGCTAGTCTAAATAAAACTAGCTCTTTTACCTATATCTATTAATCTATACTTATAGCTACTACTGGACAAGCGTCTTTAGCTTCTTGTGCTGACTCTGTGTATTCCGATGATATATCTTCTTTTATTGCTATTGATTTTCCATCATCATCCATGCTAAATACTTCTGGGCATATACCTACACAAGCTTCACATCCTATACAAGTATCTTTATTTACAAATGCTTTCATACTTTTTTCCTCCTAGTTTTTTTATATTATTTAATAGGCACTTCTAAACATGATGCTAAATCCTTTTCAGGTGTACTTATAGGTTTTATATCAAATGTATCCACTAGATATTGAAGTACATTCGGACTTAAGAATGCTGGAAGTGTTGGTCCTAAATAAATGCCTTTTATTCCTAAAGATAATAGCGCTAATAAATCTGCTACAGCTTTTTGTTCATACCAAGATAATATTATAGATAGCGGTAAGCTATTTACATCAGTATCAAATGCATCTGCTAATGCTAGGGCAATTCTTACAGCTGAATATGCATCATTACATTGTCCTACATCTAATAATCTTGGTAATCCTGCAACTTCGCCAAAGTCTAATTTATTAAATCTATATTTACCACATGCTAATGTAAGAATTATACAGTCTTTAGGTACTTGTTCAGCAAACTCTGTATAATAATTTCTACCAGCTCTTGCTCCATCACATCCACCTATTAAGAAGAAATGCTTAAGTTTTCCTGATTTTACTGCATCTATTATAGCTGGTGCATTGCTTAAAGTTGCGTTATGACCAAATCCAACTAATATTTCATGTGGTTTTTGATCTTCTTCATATCCACCAAGTTCTAGTGCTTTATTTATAATTTCACTGAAATCTTTTTCTCCATTTTCATTTTTACCTATATATTTAACTCCATCCCATCCAACTACACTAGTTGTAAAAATTCTATCTTTATATGAGTCTCTAGGTTTCATTAAACAGTTTGTAGTCATTAATATGCACCCTGGAATATTATCAAATTCTTTTTGTTGATCTTGCCATGCTCCTCCAAAGTTCCCTGCTAAATGCTTATATTTATTAAGTTCTGGATATCCATGACATGGTATCATTTCTCCATGAGTATAAATATTTATACCTTTACCTTCAGTTTGTTTAAGTAACATATCTAAATCTTTTAAGTCATGTCCTGATACAACTATAAATGGACCTTTTTTTAGATTAACATTTACTTTTTGTGGAGCTGGATGTTTATATATAGTAGTATTTGCTTCATCTAGTTTTTTCATTATGGCAACACTCATATCTCCAGTTTTGATAGTCCATGTTATTAAATCTTCAAGTGTTAATTTATCATCTGTTGTTGCTTGTAATGCTCTAAAATAAAAATCATCTACTTGGTCATCATAATAGCCTAGCTCTCTAGCTTGATGTCCATAAGCTGATATCCCTTTAAGTCCGTATATTATCGTTTGTCTTAATGACCTTATATCTGCATCTAAATTTTGGTCATACATTATACCTGCTTTTTTAGCATCTTCTAACATTTGGCTTCTAGTTTCGCTTAGATTATATGTAGCTTGTTCACAACAATTATTACAACTACCTAATTTACTCCTTAATGTTTGTTTTATTTCTTGTGATTGTCTAAGCATTTTTTCATGGACATCACCATCAAAATTGACATTAGTTAGTGTTGTAAATAAACTATTTTCAACAAAACTAACTATATCTTTATCAATTTTTTCACCTTTATCTATAAGTTGTTTTGCATAACAACTTATACCTTTTATTTGATATATAAGTAAATCTTGAAGTGCAGCTATTTCTGGAGTTTTTCCACAAACCCCTACTTTAGTACATCCTTTACCTCCTGCAGTTTGTTCACACTGATAACAAAACATTGGATATTCCATTTTTAAGCCTCCTTTACTATTTTCTATAATATAGTTTCCATAATTTAATATATTTATTATTTTAAATAATAAATTCAGCTGCATTACATATTAAAAAATGCCTCTTAGAATAAGTTATAACTTATTCTAAGAGGCATTTTTTTAATATAACAAAACTTATCCTAAGAATATCTTTAAATCATCTTCAACATTAGTTATTCCACCTATCCCAAAGTTTTCAACTAAAACTTTAGCTACATTTGGTGATAAGAATGCTGGTAAAGTTGGTCCTAAGTGTATATTTTTAACTCCTAAATATAGTAATGATAACAATACTATTACAGCTTTTTGCTCATACCAAGCTATATTAAATGCTATTGGTAATTCATTTATATCTTCTAGTTCAAATACTTCTTTAAGTTTTAATGCAATAAGTGCTAATGAATATGAGTCATTGCATTGACCTGCATCTAATACTCTTGGAATTCCATTTATATCTCCAAGTTGTAATTTATTGTATTTATACTTAGCACATCCTGCTGTAAGTATAACAGTATCTTTTGGTAAGGCTTTTGCAAAATCAGTATAATAATTTCTTGATTTAGCTCTTCCGTCACACCCTGCCATTACGAAGAATTTCTTTATTGCTCCTGTTTTTACTGCTTCTACAACTTGATCTGCAAGTGCAAATACTTGATTGTGTGCAAATCCACCTATTATTTCACCAGTTTCTATTTGCTTTGGAGGAGCACATTTTTTAGCTTGCTCTATTATCTCAGAAAAATCTTTATTGTCTTCACTTATACCTTTTATATGCTTAACTCCAATAAACCCTGCTGCACCTGTAGTGTATATTCTATCTTTGTAACTATCCTTTGGTGGTACTATACAATTTGTAGTCATTAATATTGGTCCATTAAAGCTTTCAAACTCTTCTTTTTGTTTCCACCAAGCATTTCCATAGTTTCCTGCAAAATTAGAATATTTTTTAAATGCTGGATAGTAATGAGCTGGTAACATTTCTGAGTGAGTATATACATCAACTCCAGTTCCCTCTGTTTGTTTTAATAATAATTCTAAGTCCTTTAAATCATGTCCTGATACTAATATTCCTGGATTATTTCTAACTCCTATATTAACTTTTGTTATTTCTGGATGTCCATAAGTTCCAGTGTTAGCTCCATCAAGTAAAGCCATTGCGTCTACTCCAACTTTTCCTGTCTCTAAAGTTAATGCTATTAGTTCATCTATTGTTAGAGTATCATCTAAAGTTTTTGCTAATGTACTTTGCATAAATGCATTTACTTCTTCATTGTCATAACCTAATGCATTAGCATGTTTCATGTATGCCGACATACCTTTTAATCCATATATTATAAGTTCTCTTAAACTTCTAATATCTTCATCCTTTGTAGCTAATACACCTACTTGTGTAGATTTTTCATCCAATATTTCATCTATATTTGCTTCTTCTTTTGTAAAAATAGCATCTTTGATTTTTTGTAATAAACCAACTTTTACATCCATTTCTAATTTGCTTGAAGCATTCCATAACGCAGCTTCTGATAAATTATTTTTATCTTTTAATAACGCTAATAGTGACTCTTTTACTTTTAAAGTTTGTTTTACTCTTTGATAGAAAACTTCATCATCAAAGTTTGCATTAGTTATAGTTGTAAATAAGTTTATAGTTATTAAATGATTAACTTCATGATCAACTAATTTTCCTTCACCTCTAAGTTTCGTAGTTACTTCTGATAATCCTTTTGTTGCATATATTAATAAGTCTTGCATTCTAGCTAAATCTGGTGATTTACCGCATACCCCAAATTTCGTACATCCTGTGCATCCTGCTGTCTCTTGACATTGAAAACAAAACATTTTATTTTCCATTTCATATTCCTCCGATTTATATCAATTTTCTTTTATGTTCATCTTATGTACTTATTTTATAATTTATTTTTATATTTAACTGTACCTTAGGTTACAAAAACTTTATAAAATTTCACTAATAATTTATTTGCATAAAAAAGAAGAAGCGAATCATTAGATTCACTTCTTCCTCAATATTTATATTATATTAAAATTCAATAATTATTTTTCATTTAACTTAGTTAAAATTTCTTCTAAATCTAATCCGTGTATTTCACAAGCTTGTTTTAAATTTTCCATTTGAGCTGATGGGCATCCTAAACACGCCATACCATAGCTCATTAGTATTTGAGCCGCTTCCGGTTTTACTTTTACTATATCTGCTATTATCATATCTTTAGTTATCATAATATTATCTCCTTCTAAACATTATTTTTTATAATTTTTTTATAGTATTTATTGTAATGTCTTCATTTGATTGCTTTTCATATGCATAATTTTTAGGTAAATTTTCTATAAAAGTTCTAATCCATAATTCTCTTAACTCGTTCATATACTCTATATCTGCTTTTCCTAGTTCATAATTGGATTTGTGTATACAACCTCTTTTTTCATAAATTATATAATCTTCACTTTTTTCTACTACTGAATTTACTCTATCACATGGCATTCCAGATAATATATAGTTATTTAATGTCATGTAAACATCTTCTGGTGATCCTATTTTATTATTTTCATTAATTGCACATTGTTTAGCTTGATTTATATATACATTTTTTGTTAGTTCTTTACTTTCTTCTTTAAATATTTCATAATATCTACTTATTATATAAGAACTCCTACTTTCAACTTCCTTTATCTTTTCTTGTAACCAGCCATGTATATTGTCTGTATCTATAAGATTTTCTATAGGTTCATTAGGAATATAATCACCATATATTTTCTTTGCCTCTTCCTCTATATCTACAGCTTCTTTGTTGTATTTATTTGAATGTACTTTTACAACTTCTTTTTCTAAGTCTTGTGCTAAATTTATTTTATTAAAAAGCCATGTGTGTATTGGCGCTAAAAATCTACTCATATTCGTCACTCCCTTTATGATTTATAAACTTATTATATCCACAAACTAAGTTTAAGTATGTAACGCAGGTTATAGATTTAAAAATTTAAAATAAACATTTTTATTAATTTTTCTCATTTTATAAATATTATAAGTAATTTATTTACATTTATATTAATAAAATACTTATATAATCATTTAAATTAAATTTTCTTATATTAAATTTCTTTATTTTAAGGGGGAGATAGTAATGCAAGTTCAAGAAAATACTGTAGATAACAGTATAAATAATGATGTTTTAAAAGTTAGCCCTAGCATAGTAGATAATCCAAATTCTTTAGCAATAAAACTAGAAGAAATAAAAAAAGCTCAAGAAGTATTTGCCACATATACACAAGAACAAGTTGATAAAATATTTTTAGCTGCATCTATAGCTGCAAATCAACAAAGAATTCCTTTAGCTAAGTTGGCAACTAAGGAAACTGGAATGGGTATAGTTGAAGATAAAGTTATAAAAAATCATTTTGCTTCTGAATATATATACAACGCATATAAAAATACTAAAACGTGTGGTGTTATAAAAGAAGATCCAGCTTTTGGTATAACAAAAATTGCAGAACCTTTAGGGGTTATAGCTGCAGTTATACCTACAACTAACCCAACATCAACAGCTATATTCAAAACATTACTAGCTTTAAAAACTAGAAATGGAATTATAATATCTCCACATCCAAAAGCTAAAAAATGTACTGTTGAAGCTGCTAGAGTTGTACTTGAAGCGGCAGTTAAAGCTGGTGCTCCTGAGGGAATAATTGGTTGGATAGATGAACCTTCACTTGAAATGACTACAGATATAATGGAAAAAGCAGATATAATACTTGCTACAGGCGGACCAGGTATGGTTAAGTCAGCATACTCTTCTGGTAAACCAGCTATAGGTGTTGGTCCTGGAAATACTCCAGCTATAATGGATGATAGTTGCGATATAGAAACTGCTGTAAACTCAGTTTTAGTTTCTAAAACTTTTGATAATGGTATGATTTGTGCTTCTGAGCAATCTATTATTGTATTAAAGTCAATATATGAAAATGTTAAAAATGAATTTGTAAAACGTGGTGCTTATCTTCTTAATATTGATGAAACTGAGAAAGTTAGAGCTATATTATTAAACCCAAATGGAGGATTAAATGCTAGTATAGTTGGTCAACCCGCTTATAAAATAGCTGAACTTGCAGGAATTACAGTTCCTAAAGAAAGTAAAATATTACTTGGCGAGGTTGAATCAGTTGAGCTTTCTGAACCTTTTGCACATGAAAAATTATCTCCTGTTCTTGCAATGTATAAAGCTGAAAACTTTGATGATGCTGTCTCTAAAGCTAGTCAGTTAATAGCTGATGGTGGTTTTGGTCATACATCTTCTATATATATAAATACTATAACTCAATCTGAAAAACTTAATAAGTTTAAAGTAGCTATGAAAACTTGTAGAGTTTTAGTTAATACACCTTCTTCTCACGGTGGTATAGGTGACTTATACAACTTCAAATTAGAGCCATCTTTAACTCTTGGATGTGGTTCTTGGGGTAACAACTCTGTATCTGAAAATGTTGGAGTTAAGCATCTAATTAATATAAAAACTGTTGCTGAGAGGAGAGAAAATATGCTTTGGTTTAGAGCTCCAGAAAAAGTTTATTTCAAAAAAGGATGTCTAGGTGTTGCATTAAAAGAAGTTAAACATGTATTAAATAAGAAAAGAGCATTTATAGTAACTGATACTTTCCTTTATCAAAATGGATATACAAAACCAATAACTAGTTTATTAGATGAAATGGGTATTAAACATCATACATTCTACGATGTTGCTCCTGATCCTACTTTAGCTACTGCAAAAGAAGGTGCTAAAGCTATGGCAGACTTTAACCCAGATATAATAATAGCAGTTGGTGGCGGTAGTTCTATGGATGCAGGAAAAATAATGTGGACTATGTATGAACACCCAGAAGTAGATTTTAATGATCTTGCTATGAGATTTATGGATATAAGAAAAAGAGTTTATGAATTCCCTACAATGGGTGAAAAAGCTTATTTTGTTGCTATCCCAACTTCAGCAGGTACAGGTTCTGAAGTAACTCCATTTGCAGTTATAACAGATCAAGATACAGGTATTAAATATCCTCTTGCTGATTATCAATTAATGCCTAATATGGCTATAATAGATGCTGATTTAATGATGAACATGCCAAAAGGATTAACAGCTGCATCTGGTATAGATGCTCTAACTCACTCTTTGGAAGCTTATGTTTCTATGCTTGCAACAGACTATACTAATGGTCTTGCTCTTCAATCAATAAAAAGCATATTTGAATGCCTTCCAAGAGCTTATAATAATGGTCCTAACGACCCTGAATCTAGAGAAAAAATGGCTAATGCTTCAACTATGGCAGGTATGGCATTTGCTAATGCCTTCCTAGGTGTTTGTCATTCTATGGCTCATAAATTAGGTGCTTTCCATCATATACCTCATGGTGTTGCTAATGCACTTTTAATAAATGAAGTTCTTAAGTTTAATGCTGCTGAAGCTCCTATAAAGATGGGAACTTTCCCTCAATATAGATATCCTCAAGCTTTAAGCAGATATGCTGAAATAGCTTCATTTATAGGAATAAATGGAAATAGTGATGAAGAAAAATTCAATGGATTATTAGATAAAATAAATGAATTAAAAGAAAAAGTTGGTATTCCTAAAACTATAAAAGACTGGGGTATAGATGAAAATAAATTTTTAGAAACTCTAGATGACATGGTAGAGCAAGCATTCGATGATCAATGTACTGGAGCTAACCCTAGATATCCATTAATGAGTGAAATAAAAGAAATGTATTTAAACGTTTATTACGGAAATTAACATATATATATTAAAAAGAGTGTAACTATCTTTTTAAGATAGTTACACTCTTAATTTATTTTAAATGAAACTTTATGGCTTTATATTATTTTAAACTATTTGCAATTTCAGTGAAGATAACACCTAATCCATAAGCTCCTGCATCTGGATATCCTAAACTTCTATCTCCGACAGTTCCTGCTCTACCCATACGAGCTACTATTTGCTCAGTTGCTTTAGCTCCTTTTACAGCTTCTTTTGCACCTTTTTCAAATGCTAATTTGAAACTATCATTTTCTTTTGCACTAACTTCCCATGAATTTGCACATGGAACTAATGCATCTATTAAAGTTTTATCTCCTACTACAGCTCCTCTACCAAAAGATCTTTCCCCTGTAGCTTGTATTCCATTAACTGCAGCTTGCATCATTTTTGCAAAATCAGAAATTGTCATTTCTTTTTTATCTCCTATAAATCTTCCTGCAGCTCTAAATGCAGAACCCCATATAGGACCTGATGCTCCTCCACAATGTTCCATGATTACCATTGAACAATCATCTAAAAACTTACCAATAGTTAAATCTTCATTTTTAACTATATCTCTCCACTCTCTTTTTAACTGTTTAAATCCTTTTGCAACACTCATACCAAAATCTCCATCTCCAGCATGAGAATCTAATTCACAGAATGGAACTTCATTTTTTATTATAATTTCACTCATCTTATCTACTATATACATCATATTATTTATAGTTAATTTGTTATCTTCTATATTTGAAAACTTCTCATCAGTTTCAACTTTAAAACATACATTTTCTATGTCTGTATTATTTTCATTTATATCTACATACTCTATAGCTTCAACTGGACCTGATACTTTAAATCCTGGAGCTTCACTTACTTGTGAAAGTAGAGTCTTTAATTCTTCATCTAACTTCATTATAGATATAGATGCTCCTTCCATATCTATACTAGTCATATAATTTCCAACAAATACTCTTGAAATCTTAATATTTCTATTAGCTAACTCGCGAGTTACTGAATTATTAAATAGATATAATTCTTGTAATGGAGTTCCTCCAAATCCATTTATCATTAAAGCTACTTCTTCATTAGATTCTCCAATCTTCATATCCTTTAATATTGCATCTACCATTTTTTTTGATAGTTCATCTGCTGAAGTTAACTTTTCTCTTCTTATTCCTGGTTCTCCGTGTATTCCAACTCCAAACTCAATTTCATCTTCTCCTAATTCAAAAGTTGGTGTACCTTTTGCTGGAACTGTACAAGATGTAAGTGCAAACCCTAAACTACGAACACTATCAGCAGCTTTTTGAGCTATTCTTTTTACTTCGTCTAATTCCATTCCTTTTTCTGCTGCTGCTCCAGCTATTTTATGAACTAATACAGTACCTGCAACTCCACGTCTTCCTACAGTATATAAACTATCTTCAACAGCTATATCATCTTCTACTTTTATATAATCCACTTTTATTCCATCTTCACTTGCTAAATGAGCAGCGTTTTTAAAGTTCATCATGTCTCCACTATAATTTTTTATTATTAGTAAAGTTCCTTTTTCACTAGCTGTAGATTTTATAGCTTGATAAACTTGTATCTGAGATGGTGATGCGAATACGTCTCCACAAACAGCAGCATCTAGCATTCCATATCCTACAAAACCTGCATGTGCTGGTTCATGACCACTTCCACCACCACTTATTAAACTAACTTTATTTTTATTTATATCTTTTCTTTTTATTACTTTATATTTTTTTACAAATTCAAGTTCTGGATGTGCCATAGCTATTCCATTACACATTTGCATAACTATATCTTCTGGTCTATTTATTATTTTTTTCATATTTACATCCCTCTATTATTTTTATATTCTTTTCCTATCTTATCAGCTGTTATAATACATGCAGCTACAGATTCTATATCTATAGGAAATGGCATAGCATATATAGATTCTTCTGGAATACAAGCTTTTTCTGCTACTGCTAAAGCTTCTTCTTCTGTAATACTATCTACACCTATATCTTCTAAACATACTGGTAATCCTATTTCTAAACAGAAATCTAGAACTTCATTTATCTCTTCTGTTGGAGCGTTTTCTAATACTAATTGAGCTATTGTTCCAAATGCTACCTTTTCTCCATGGAAGTATTTATGTGTTCCTTCTAACATTGTTAATCCATCATGTATAGCATGTGCCGCTGCTAATCCTCCACTTTCAAATCCTAACCCTGATAAAAGTATATTTGTTTCTATAATATTTTCTAATGCCTGAGTTACTAAATTACAATCACATGATTTTTTAGCTTTAACACCATCTTTTAGCAGTGTTTCATAACATAATTTAGCAAGCGCTAATGCTGCATTAGTTCCTATAGCTTCTTCACATCTACCTTCTCTAACTCCACAAGGTAACCCTGCATTTACTTTAGTAAATGAATTTGATGTAGCTCTTGCTTCGAAATATGTTGATAACGCATCTCCCATTCCTGAAACTAAAAAACGAGTTGGTGCTTTAGCTATAACTGTTGTATCTACTAATACTACACTAGGACTTTGCTTAAAGTATGCATAGTCATCAAATTCACCTTCTGGTGTATATAATACTGCTGAATGGCTTGTTGGTGCATCAGTAGCTGCTATAGTCGGTACTATTATCAGATTTTCTCCTTCAGCAACACATTTAGCTGTGTCTATTGCTTTTCCTCCTCCAAGTCCAATTGTACAAGAACATTTATTATTTTTAGCTATTTCTTGTAATCTAGCCACTTCTTCTCTTGAACATTCCCCTTGGAAGTTACTTTCTATAAATTTTATATCGAATTTTTTTGCTGTTATATCTAATTTATTTTTAACACGTTGTATATCATCTTTATGAGCAATTAATAACGCTGAATCTCCAAATACTTTAACAAAATAACCTAAATTTAATAATTCATCTTGACCTTGTACATATTTTGTTGGACATATAAATGCTTTTCTCATATTAATCTCTCCTTCGTATTTTACAAATACTATATTTTTTAAGTTATTTTTATTATAATATCGTTTTCATAAAATTTCATTGGAGTAATATGTTGAAAAATTACAATTCAAAACCGTAATTTTTTTAACTAATATAGTAAAATTGTAATCTTTCTACTTTTCGTAATTTTTTTAACAGTATATAATCTTATTTTATTAATGCTTCTTACAATGCTTTCTATATATAGCTGGTGTTACACCTTCATGTTTTTTAAATATTTTTATAAAGTATCCAGATTCACTAAATCCAAGTTCTTCACTAATCTCATTTATATGCATATCCGTTTCTTCTAATAAACTTTTAGCCCATTTCATCTTTAATTTTGGTATATATGTAGAAAACTTCTCGCCTATTTCTTTTGAAAACAATCTACTAAAATAACTAGTACTTACATGGCATAAGTTCGCCATATCTTCCATAGATATATTTTCACTTTTATGATTATATATGTATTCTATTGCAGGTTTTAAAGTCTTGCTTATAGATAAACTTTCTCCCTCTATATCATCTTGTTGTGATATGCAACTATTTATAATTGCATTAGACATTTCTTTTTGTACGTGTCTAATATTTTTTATACTATATCCCTTAAAATTCTTTGCATTAACTTCATCTTCACTCTTTATGGCTTTTTCATACATTTCTAAAATTAAATTTTTATCTAAAGCTTCTTCAACAATATAGCTAGACATACAAAACAACATATTTGAAATATCGTTTACCTCATCATATGATAAAACTGGCAAAGCTTCATAGTATTCTTTTAAATCGTCCGATATATTATATTCTCTTATATTTTTGTTTGATACTTTTACTATTTGTTCTAAAGTTTCACAACAGTTAGAATCTGATAATTTTACTTGTCCAGCCATAATAGCCCCTATATATTTATCATCTATTATTATAGGTATAGCAACATCTACTATATTATAATGACATAAATAAATATATGGTTTATTCATTCTTACTGCCTCTAATCCCCCTCTTGAATCACACTTATGACAATACCTAGCCACTTTTGGATCAGATCTTACTGCTTCACAAAACTTATGGCATCCACTATGCTTTGTTACAGGGTTTCCTTTGTAATCTACTATAACTATAGCCATCTTCGTTACTAGCGAAAGATAATCTTGAAGTGTATCCCATTTTCTAAAGTCTATGATTTTTTGCAAACTTAAATTATCATTTCTCACTTTTTGAGCTCCTTTAAAAGTAATTTTTCTAATTATTATAATAATTTTATCATATAATTCTCATTTCCATAAAAAAAGATATACAAAATATAAATATTTTGTATATCTTTTATATATTATTTTAATTTAAAGTTAATAGTAACTGGATTATGATCTGTATATTTAAATTCTAAATTAGTTCCTTTTACACTTGTTACATCTATATTATCTGAAACTAAAAATCCATCTATAATTGATAGTAAATTTTCACCTTTCTTGTATTTGATATCCATTGTTCTAGAAGTTGGTATTGATTCATCAGCTATCCATCTAAATCCATTTGGATTAAAATCACTAGGTATATCTTGTAACCATGCTGGTTTTTTTTGTGTAGTTTCAAAATTTTTATAATCAGTTCCTGGAATTTGTTGATTAAAATCGCCACCTAAAACTACATAATTTCCTTTAGAAGATTCCTCGTTTAAAAAATCTTCTATAAAATCTAGTTGTTGTAATCTTACTTTTCCACCTTTATCATAAGCTGACAAATGAGCATTTACAAGAACTAGTTCTTTTCCATTTTCAACAGGAGTTCTACTTACCATTATACATCTATCTAATTCAGCTAGTTGCCTTATGAAACTTTCTTTTCCTGGTAAATCATATCTAGTAGATTCTTTTATGTAATATTTAGACATAGTAGTAAGTCCAGCTAAAACTTTTCCATGTGGATCACTTATAGGAACTGGAACCCATGGTACTTTATAGTTTATAGCAAACATAATACCATAATCTTTAAAGTTATTTTTGTATGCTTCATATTGATCAATATTAAAACTTCTTGTTGATTCCTTGTCTACTTCTTGTAAAAAGTAAATATCCGAATTTAGTTTTTTCATTTCATCTATCATTCCATTTAAATCTTCATGTACTCTATCTTTACTTATAGCCTTAGACATAGTTCCTCCATCCATAAAGAAATCTATATCCTTATCAGTTCCAGCATAGCCTGTATTTAAAGTAGTTATAGATACATCTTCCCCAATAGCTACTTTTTTACTTTGATTGTCCTCTACATCTATAGTGATTTCACTTTCTGGTTTATAATCTGTAGCTATCATAAACAATAAATAGCCTCCAAGAATTAATATTACTGTAACTACAATTCCTAATATTATTTTGAATATATTTTTTTTAATCATTCTATTCCCCTTTTCTGTTATGTTAACGTTATCCCACTCCTAATATACCAAATCTATTTTAGTTTGCATATAGATTGAAAGTAATTAAATTAACTTTTTATAATAGAAGTTACATTCCATATTGTGGAAAATTTAGCTTAATTAGTGTATCATCTATGAAGTGTTTGTTTTTATATAAAATTTTACATTTGGAGGTATTTATGACAAAAACATTTAGAAACAAAAACTTTATAAAAAAATCTTTAATTATTTTATCTATTTCATCAGTAATTATTTCGAATTACTCATTTCCTGTATCTGCTTTAGAATCATCTACTCCTATAAATAATTCTATTGAAAAAAACTATACTATCAGCTATCTAAATAAATTAGATTATGATACTCTGATAAAATTCATTAAAACATCAACAGATTTCAATTTCAATGAATTTTTCAAGTTTAACAAAGATACTATAGAGTTTTATTCTAATACTAACCGTTTAGATAAACTTATCGATGCACTAGAAATATCTAGTCATAATTATACTAAAGATGATACTAGAGAGGTTTGTAATCTTATAGAAGTTATTCGTGCTGGATATTATATAGGTGCATATCATAACGAACTTGCTTTATATAGAACTGATAAGTATAAAGCTAAACCTAATAAAGCTCTTTCTTCAATTATCAATAACAAAAACTTTAAACTTGGTTCTAAAAGCCAAAATGAATTAATTAACAGTGTAGGAAAATTTATAGGTAATTCTTCTGCAAGTAGCGATGTCATTAATAGTCTATCTAAAATTTTGACTGATTTTAGTGAAAATTTTAGTACATATTCTCTTCAACAAGATAAATCAAGTGCTGTATATAGTCTATTAAATGGAGTTAATCAAGTTGTTAATTATGAATATAGTGTAGAAGACGAAAACTTAAGCACTAATAGTTTTTATAAAAACATAGACCCCTTTATAACTAGCTTAGAAAAATTATGTATCACAGATTCAGATAAAATCAATGAAAGTAATGAATATATAGTTAATAATGCATTATACTACACAGGAATATTAAGCAAATTTAAATCTAATGCAAATGAAAGTCAAAGAGCTTTAACAAATGCAATGAATAAGTATTCTTATTTATCATATCAATATTTAGAGGCTGCTCAAGCTATTGATAAAAACTTTAACCATAAAGACTACAATGGTAAAATAATCAATTTTAATGATATTAAGGAAGATGCTAAAAATAAATATTTATCTAATACTTATACTTTTGATGATGGTAAATTCATTGTTAAAGCTGGAGATAAAGTCTCAGCTGAAAAAATCAAAAGAATGTATTGGGCATCTAAAGAAGTTAAGGCTCAATTTATGAGGTTAATTCAAAATGATACTCCGTTAGAATCTAACAATCCAGATGATATTTTAACTGTTGTTATTTACAATTCTCCAACTGAATATAAGTTAAATCAAAAATTATATGGATGTAATACTGATAATGGAGGTATATATATAGAAAAAACAGGAACTTTCTTCACATATGAAAGAACTCCTGAAGAAAGTATTTATACATTAGAAGAATTATTTCGTCATGAATTTACTCATTATCTTCAAGGAAGATATTTAGTAAATGGTATGTGGGGTGAAGGTAATTTCTATAAAAATAATGAGCTTACTTGGTATGAAGAAGGTAGTGCAGAGTTTTTTGCTGGTTCAACTAGAACAGACGGTGTTAAACCTAGAAGTTCAATAGTTAGAAATTTAAAATACAATGATCCTATGGAACTTAAAGACCTTTTACATTCTTCATATGGTGGGTGGAATTTTTATAATTATGGATGTGCTTTTTCTTCTTATTTATATAACTCTAATCCAGAAGCATTTAAATCATTATCTAATTACATAAAAAATAACGATATAAATGGATATAAAAACTATATAAGTAACTTATCTAATAAAGATAGTTTAAATACTAATTACAAGAGCTATATAAATGAATTAGTAAATAATGACAAAAATATAGGTACTCCACTTGTATCTGATTACTATACAGTTAGACATGGTTACAAAAACCCAGGAGAGTTATATTCTGAAATAACTGCAACTGCTAACTTAAAAAATGCTAATATTCAAAAGCACCATTCTCAATTCTTTGATACTTTTACTTTAACTGGTACTTACACTGGTACTCAAAGTAAAGGTGAAAACTCAGACTGGAGCAATATGAATTCTAGTTTAGATAATACACTGAAAGAATTAGCTAAGAGAAATTGGTTAGGTTATAAAACTTTAACTGCTTACTTTAAAAATCATAAAGTTGATAGCAATGGAAATTACCAATACGAAGTTGTAATACACGGTATTTTAAATACTGACCCGAATAGTAAAAGTGAACAAGACTTTGACCTAAGTCCAGTAGCTAACATAGTTTCTAAGACAAGAAATTACGCAGGTGAAACTATTGAATTTAATGGTTCTAATTCAAAAGACCCAGACGGAAAAATAGTAAGCTATAATTGGGATTTTGGAGATGGAAATAAATCTACAGATATAAACCCTAAACATACTTTTAATAAAAATGGAGTTTATACAGTAACTCTTTCTGTAACTGATAATTTTGGAAAAATAACTACTACTTCAAAACAAATTGAAATAGTAAATAAGAACAAAGAACTAGTAATTAATGAAGTTGAAGATAATAACAGATTTAGTACTTCAAATGAAATAAACCGCTCAAATACAACAGTTAAAGGAATTTTGTCTAAAGGTGATATAGCTGATTCATTCTATTTTGATGTTACTAAAGAAGGCGAAGTTAGTATAAGTTTAAAAAATACTAATTTTGATAATGTTTCATGGTTAGTTTACGATGCTAAAAATACATCAAACTATTTAATGTTCCCTGATTTAATTAATAATGAACTTAAAGGAAGTATGAACTTAAAGCCAGGAAGATATTATATTAATGTTTATAGATTTGATAGAAATGCAAGTCCTGATAGTTATGATTTAAATGTTGAAGGTAATATAAATAAAAAAGAACAAACATCTTCTAATCAAATACATGATACTACTGTTAATGAAATAGAAAAAAACGATTCATATGAAAGTGCAATGCCTATAAACCTTAAAAATATTATAAGTAGCTCTATTAGTAAAGATGATACTACAGATATTTATAAATTTACATTAGATAAAGAAACTGATTTAAAAATAGTTTTAGAAAATAAAAAAAATCTAGGAGTTAACTGGCTACTTTACTCTACTGATGATTTATCTAATTATATAGACTATGCAAAAGCTAACGGAAGTAACTTAGAATCTACTTGTTCACTTAAAAAAGGAACTTACTACATATATGTTTACTCATATGATAGTAATTCTGAAGGAAGTTATAAACTAAATTTATTATAAATATCAGAAAATATTTAAATTTACAATTATATATATTTTTATTGACTTATTTTAAATATGCTTTATAATTGTATACATTAAATAAATAACTGAGATAGAGGCGCGAAGATTAAGAGTATTATTATGGAGGTAAGCTCGATGAAGTAATATGAAAGGAATTTTCGCCGAAGTAAATAGTTAATAGCTTTAATACTATTTGCTGGGCTTATATAAAATATATATAAGACTGTCACATTTATGTGGAGTGCTATTTTCAATGAAATATACAGTATATGCATAGTATTGCATATTACGTTCGTATAAAGTCATGAGTATAGTCTCATGGCTTTTTTGCGCTTTAAAAAACTATTTTTAGTTAATCAAGCGAAACGAATTTTTTATTGTTATGAATTTTTTATTATCTTAGTTACTTATTTTATAATTAGCACCATTAGGAGGATAATTAAAAATGAGTGATCAAAATCAAGAATTGAAAAGAGGTTTAAAAGCTAGACATTTAAATATGATAGCTTTAGGTGGTTCTATAGGAACGGGTATATTTTTAGCAATGGGAGATACCCTTCACCAAGCAGGTCCAGGGGGTGCATTAGTTGCTTATGGACTTATAGGTGTTATGGTTTATTTCTTAATAACTAGTTTAGGTGAAATGGCAACTTACATGCCTATATCTGGTTCATTTAGTTCTTATGCAACTAAATTCATAGATCCAGCTTTAGGTTTTGCTCTTGGATGGAACTATTGGTATAACTGGGCTATAACAATAGCTGCTGAAATGGTTGCAGGATCTTTAGTTATGAAATATTGGTTCCCAAATATTCCAGGTTTTTATTGGAGTATATTATTCCTTGGAATAATCGTTGGATTAAACTTTTTATCATCAAAAGCATACGGTGAATCTGAGTATTGGTTTGCTGGTATAAAAGTTGTTACTGTAATTGTATTTCTAGTAATAGGAGTTTTAATGATTCTTGGAATAATGGGATCTGACGAGATAGGTTTCCATAACTACTTTATAGCTGATGGACCTTTCCATGGTGGAGTTAAATCTATATTTGCAATATTCTTAGTTGCAGGCTTCTCTTTCCAAGGTACAGAACTTATAGGAGTTGCTGCTGGAGAAAGTGAAAATCCTGAAAAAACTATACCAAAAGCTATAAAATCAATCTTTTGGAGAATATTAATATTTTATTTAGGTACTATAATTGTCTTAGGAGCTATAATACCATTTACACAAGCAGGTGTTTCAGAAAGTCCTTTTACTATGGTATTTGAAAAAGCTGGTATAGCTGGTGCTGCATCATTTATGAATGCAGTTATATTAACTTCTGTATTATCAGCTGGAAATTCAGGAATGTATGCTTCAACAAGAATGCTTCATTCAATGGCAAAAGAAGGTCTTGCTCCTAAAATATTTGCTAAAACTAATAATAGAGGTGTTCCTGTAAATGCATTAATTTTAACTACATTAGTAGCTTCTGCATGTTTCTTAACAGGAGTATTTGCAGAAAGCACTGTTTATGTTTGGTTAGTTGCTGCATCTGGACTTGCTGGTTTTATAGCTTGGGTAGGAATAGCAATTTGCCACTATAGATTTAGAAAGGCCTTTATACACCAAGGTCATGATTTATCTGAATTAAAATTTAAAGCTAAATGGTATCCATTTGGACCTATATTAGCACTTTTAATGTGTTTTGTTATTATACTAGGTCAAGGTTATTCTTGTATAAAACCTACAGGTGTTGATTGGAATGGGTTAATAGCTTCTTATATTGGTATACCTTTATTCCTTGGTTTATACATAGGATATAAAGTTAAGCATAAAACAAAAGTTATTTCTTTAGACGATGTTGATTTAACTTATCATGATGATACTAAAAAAGATTTTAATGAAATAGAAAAAGAAATATCTGAATTAAACTAAAAAAATAGCTAGATTAAATTAAATTTAATCTAGCTATTTTTTAATTTATATAGAAATTTCCCCTCTACATAAATTTAAATAAATATATTAAACCTATTACCCCTAGTATTACTAAAGCAATAGCTGCATATCTTTCAATTTTTGTAAACTCAGGCTTATTAGGTTCAGTTTCTTTTCTAGCTTTTTTGAATACTGGAATACCTATTGCATATATTACAAGAGATATTAATAAATATTCAAGTCCAGCTGCATAAATTAACCATAATCCATATATAGTCCCTAACATAGCAGTAACTACTGCATAAGTACGACTTGCAAATATCTTAGGATATGTGCTATCTTTTGAAGCTATTTTATATAAATATAAAGTTGATGCTATATAGCAAGGTAATGCCATTACACTAGTTATACTCAACATCATATTCCATGCATTTCCTGTAAAGTGAACACATATTAATATTATTTGCATTACTATAGTTGATGCAAGTAATGAAAATGATGGTGCTTCATTTTTATTTTCTTTTGTAAATATTTTAGGGAATGTTCCTCCTTTAGCAGCTGCAAATGGAAGTTCTGAAAGCATAACTGTCCATATAAGCCAAGAACTTAATATAGCTATAATTACACCGATATTCATTATAATGCTTCCCCATTTACCCATTACTGCCATTAACACTGCTGCTGTTGATGGTGGAGCCATTTTTGAAACTGTTCCTTGAGGAACTACTCCAAGTGGAAGTAATGAAAGTGCAGTGTATAATAGTAAGCAAATTAAAAAGCCTAAAAATGTAGCTTTTCCAACATCTTTTTGAGATTTAGCTCTTCCTGATACAACTACAGCTCCTTCTATACCTGTAAATACCCATAAAGTTACAAGCATTGTACTTTTAACCTGAGGTAACAATCCTCCAAGAGCACTGTCGTGTACTGATGCTACAGTTTTTAAGCCCCAGAAATCTGTGAAGAAAAGTGAAGCCTTAAATGATATAGCCAATACTAATAAAAATATAGCTAAAGGAACTAACTTACCTATAGTCCCTATAATATTTAAAAATGAAGCTTGTTTAACTCCAGATAAAACTGCAAAATATATAATCCATAGCACTATAGATCCACAAACGATTGATAACCAATTATTCCCTCCTGTAAAATATGATGGAAAGAAATAATTAAGTGAATCCATTAATAGTACTGCATATCCTACATTAGCAAAAGAGTTGCATATCCAATAACCCCATGCCATTAAAAAACCTGTAAACTTGCCAAATCCAAGCTCTCCATATGCATATATACCAGTTTTTACTTCTGGTCTAGCAGCCGCAAGAATTCTAAAAGTATTGGCAATAAACCACATACCTATCCCTGTTATTATCCATGCAATTAAAATTGCACCTGCTGATGCATGTTGAGCCATATTTTGTGGTAGATTATAAACACCTCCACCTAACATAGCACTTATTACAACTCCGGCTAAAGCAACTACACCAAGCTTTTTAGTGCTATTATCGTCCTTTTTACTACTAGCTTTATCGCTCATAATAGCCTCCTAAATTTCATTTATTTTTATGAAATACCTTAGCTTTAAGTGCATTTTGCTATTTAATCCCTTAACAAAACGTACTTAAACTCTTACCCTTGAGTACACTCTGTTAAAGGCTTAAATTCCATTTCATCTAACCAGTTGTTAAGTGTCATTTGATTTAAACTTGAGAATCCTGTACTAGGTACTGCATCTCTTGCAAGAGTTACATATGGTGCACATGTTAATGCATTTCCTATTTCTCCTGGTTTCATTATTGTATATGCAAATCCTACATAAGTTCTATCAAATACGACATGAGAATCTTTACCACATTCTTTAACTGACCAAACTACTGCTTTTCTATGTTCTTCTAGAAATGCTTTTAAGTCTTCTTCATTATCATTTTTTGTCCAAAGTCCAGCATCTTCTATAAATAAATCAGCACAGCTATCTCTATCGTTTGATAATGATATTGCTATAAATGACCAAACTCCATAAGCTTCTCCATCATTGAAAGGTCTATTTTCTTTCGGTCTATATGATGTAACACTTTTATTTGCACATATTACATGAGCTCCTGGCGCTGTTGTAAAACGTCTATTTTTTTCTGTACCAAATAACTCTATACCTGCTTCTAATAAAGGTTTTGCATCATATACATGAAGAGGTGTTCCATCAAATTGTTCTACATCAAATAATGGTTGTTGTTCTTCAGTAACTATAGATTCATGTGCTGCTAAATCATATCCCCAAACTTGTCCAGCTATTCCACAGAAAGAAGATGCAGTTAGCATATTAATTTGTCCAACATAAGCATCATTTATTTCTGCTCTGTCATATGAAACTATACCATCTAATAAAAAGTCATCTGTTTTTTCTACAGTTCCAACTGACACTGTAAGTACTGAAACATATCCATTACCATATGCTCCTGGCATTCCATATCCATCACAGTAACGATTGTATGGACTAATGGCTGTTTTATCAACTTTAGCAGCTCTCACTTTTCTTACCTTATTAGGCCCTACCCCTATGGTTCTATTTCTTTTTTCTTCAAGATTTTTGTTCATCTTAAAATACCTCCTTAATTTTTTTGTTGCATGTAAATTAGTATACCCTTTACTAAATGCCCAAACCCGAAAATGTTTATTTCTTTATATTTAGAAATATAAAAACTTTGTATCAACTTGTATATTATTTAAGTTCAACTATTTATAATACGTATATATGACATACTATAAAATTTTCCTATAATTATTATCTATTTTTACTATTTAACTTATTTCTTTTTAAAGATTATAATATTGACATAGAAATACTTTACTATGAAAGAAGGAATTTTAAATGACTATAAAACTAATATGTATAGATATGGATGGAACGCTTTTAATAAATCAACAAAATATATCTGAAAAAGATAAATTAGCTATACAAATGGCTGTAAACAAAGGTGTTCATGTTGCTATTACAACTGGTAGAGTTTATAACTGCGCTAAGTTATATTCTAATGAAATAGGTTTAAAAACTCCAATAATAGCATCTAATGGAGCTTTTATAGGTGGTGTTAATGGCGAGGTTATTTATAATAATCCATTAACTCAAAACGAGGTTTTTGATTTCTTAAAAATAACAAATAAATATAACCTATTTTCTTATCTAACTGCGAACTTTGGAATTATATCAACTTCAGAGCTTCCTGATAATCATATTTATAAAATTTTAAATAATAGATTAAAAGATAATGAAAAAATAAGATTAGAAGTGTTAAATAGTATAGAAGATGCATGTAGTTTATATCCAAATGAACTATTAAAAGGAGTTTGCGTTGAAAAGTTTAATACGAGTAAATTAATGCAAGCTAAAAATGAATTAAAAAATTTAAATCCAGAGCTTGAAATAGTTTCTTCTTGGGATGATAATTTTGAAGTTATGAAAAAAGGTAGCTCTAAAGGTGATGCTGTTGCTTATCTTGCTGAGTATCTTAATATAAAAAGTGATGAAGTTATGTGTATAGGTGATAGCGAAAATGATTTATCAATGATAAAATATGCAGGAATCGGTGTAGCTATGGGTAATGCTATAGATACAGTAAAAGCTTGTGCTCAATATATAACTGATACAAATACTAATTCCGGTGTTTCTAAAGCAATAGAAAAGTTTATTTTAGATTAAATATAAAAATAGAGTATTTATAAATACTCTATTTTTAATCTTCAAATCTATATCCTACTTTAAATACAGTTTTTATATTGTTTTTTAAATTTAATTTATCTCTTAATCTTTGTACATGCATATCAATAGTTCTAGTCTCTCCCATATAATCAAATCCCCATACTTTATCTAGTATTTGTTCTCTTGATAAAGCTATATTTTTATTTCTTAAAAATAAAATAAGTAAATCAAATTCTTTTAAAGTTAATTCAATAAATTTATTATCTACTTTAACTGTTCTATGTTCTATATTAACTTCCATATCATTTACTTTTATTATATTTATATTCTTATTATATCTTCTAGCTACAGATTCAATTCTAGCTAAAAGTTCAATACTTTCAAATGGTTTAACTATATAATCATCAGCCCCTAATCTAAGCCCTTTTACTTTATCTACCACTGAATTTTTAGCAGTCAAGAATATAACTGGTATGTCTTTTTGCTTTATATATCCTATTAATTCAAACCCATCTACTTTCGGTAACATAACATCTAATAATACTATATCTATGTCATTATCATCAAACATTAATTTTGCTTCTTCTCCATCTTTAGCTGTTAATACTTTATACCCCGATATACTAAGATTTATATCAATTAAGTCTCTTATCGCCACATCATCTTCTACCACTAATACGTTCATAATTTCCTCCAAATATACTTAATGTTTTATAGATTTTCTAAAAGCTATAATTTTTTCATTATCATAATCTATATCAAACCGATAACTAATAGATTTATTTTTATTATCCTTGCATATAACTCTTACTCCACTGCTATAGCTATAATCAAAATAACTATCACCTATATTAATATTTAATTCATGTGCTAAAGGTTGAATTATTTCCTTAGCTTTATTGATATTTAATGCCTTGTTTTCTTTATAATTTTGTATTTTCTTGTATTCATAAATCCCTATGTTATATATTTCTCCACTATCAGCACTAATACTGCAATAATAATCTCTAATACTATCTAATCCATCATTTTCATATAATAATATACTCCATTCATATTTATCTTCATTTTTGTTTAAATCTATATTTTCATAAAGATTTTCTCTATCTAAATCAATTTTAAATCCATTTTCAAAAACTTTTAAAGTCTTTGAAACGGCTTCTTCACGAGTTACATAATCCTTATTATTTGAATCTATAACATTAGAACTAGATAGATCTTTTTCTGAATAAAGAATATTATTTTTATATCTATTAAATGGTATGTTTAATAAAATACTTATTCCTATAACAATTAAACTTAAAACAAATATATTTCTCAATTTATTATTCATGCTTAATTTTCTCCATTTTAAATGTTAATGTAACTTTAGTTCCTCTATTAATTTCACTTTCTATATCAAATTCAATATCATTAGCTATACAAATTTCCTGACATATAGCAAGTCCTAATCCAAGATTGTTTGTTGATTTAGATCTTGATTTATCAACCATATAAAAAGGCTCTCTTACTTTCTTTAAATCAATTTCTGATATCCCAAACCCCTCATCTATTATTTGCAGTTCATATTTGTCTAAATTTTTTATAGCTCCCCTAATATATATATATGAACCTTTTTCAGAAGCCTTTATAGAATTGTCTAAAATATTTGTAATTAATAATACTATTAATTGCTTATCACCTATTACTCTTTCATTTTTCAAATCTATTTTAATATCTATTTCATTTTTATCTATTTTATAATTTAATCCTTTTATAGTTTCACTAACCACATCTTTTATAAAAAACACATCTTTTATATTGTCATTATTTTGAACCATGATTAACTTTATAAGTGATGAACTCATATTTTCCAATCTCTTACCTTGAGAATTTATGTAATCAAGAGCTTTTAATTTAATACTCTCACTTATATTTCCTTTTAGTAATAAATCTGAATATCCTATTATAGATGTAATTGGAGTTTTCATCTCATGTGTCAAATTATCTATAAATCTTTGCTTTTGATTATTTATATTTTTTAATTCATCTATTTTGTCTTCAATTTCTTGCATCATAGCATTAAAATTTTTAGACAAAATTCCTATTTCATCATTATTTTTATAACTTGATCTTTTAGTATAATCCCCTTTTGTTATACTATTTGAAACTTCAGTAAGTTCTTCTATAGGATTTGTTATGTTCTTTGATATTATATACATTCCTATAGCTAAAAGTATTGTTACTAATCCACTTAGTACTATGAATATCTCATAATTTTTAATTCTTTCTTCATTTAAAAAGCTTATATCTTTAGTTATAACTAACTTATAAATATCTTTATCAATTTTTATTGCAGAACTAACAAATATTAAATTTTTATTGTCTACATTCCTAATTATAAACTTACTTTCATCTATATCTGTCGTATTTAATTCTAATCGCTCATAATCGATATTCATATCTACATCATTAATAATAACTTCGTTCTTATCATTAAATACTTCTATATTTTCTATTTTTGAAACATCTCCATATATATAGTTTTTCAAAAGCATCCAAAAGCTGTTACTATTGTTTGAATCTATTGAGTCTAAATTTATATATATAGAATTTTTTATACTTTTTTGTTCATTTATAGCTGCTACTATTGCATTATCTAAGTTTCTATTATATATGTTTTGTATAATAGCTATTCCAGCTCCATTAAATAAAACTATAAATAAAGTTATAGAATAAACAAATATCTTTTTCCATATTTTCATTACATAGATTCTCCTCTTTTATATATTTTTTATATTCTACATAGTTTTACTTAATTAATAATACTATATCTTAAGTATTATCTTTTAATTAATAATTTATTTTTACAACTATTTTACATCTAGGTTACAATGAGTATTAATCTCCTTTTTATAATAAGTTATAGAAATTAGTAAAAAGGAGGAAATTTATGAAATATATAAGACTTTTATATAATAAAAAATTTAAAAATATTGTTTTTCTGCTATTAACATTATTAATCTTAGGATTAATATATATTACTTATGCAAATTTAAATTCTACAAAGGCATATACATCTAACAAAACCACATTATCTGATGATGAAAAAATGGTTATGAGTTCTAAAAGTTCCGTAATTAAGGATTTAGTCAATATTTCTTACTCAAATCCAGAAGTAGATGCTATTTTAAGTAATTTAGATGCATATCCTTCTGAGTTGCTTGAACTAGCATCCAAGAATAAAGAAACTCTTAATTTTGTAACTAACTACCCTAAAAACATTTCAAATATTAATAAATCCGTATCTATTGAAAAAGATTATGTTCCTGGAAAAATTCCTTTATTTTTACAGTGGGATGAGCGTTGGGGATATGATAAATATGGAAATAACTTTATCGCTTTAAATGGCTGTGCTCCTACATCTTTAGCTATGGTGGCAGTTGGACTTACAGGCAATACTACTGTAACCCCAAAAACTGTTGCTGATTATTCATTTAAAAATAGTTTTTATGTAAATGGTGTTGGTTCTAGTTGGCAACTTATATCCAAAGGGGCCTCTTATTTTGGACTAAAAAGTAAGGAGATTCCGTTGAGTAAATCATCTATTTTATCATCTTTAAAAAGAGGTAACCCTGTGATTGTAACTGTAGGTCCCGGTACATTCACATCCTCTGGACATTTTCTTGTTTTAACCGGAGTGGATAATGATGGTAGAATTAAAATTAATGATCCTAATAGCAAATTTAATTCTTCAAAAACTTGGAATATAGATGTCTTTCTTAAAGAAAGTAGAAACCTATGGGAGATAAGTAAAATGTAAAATCCATATATATTAGTCTATATTTTAGTTATGTTTTTTCCTTTTGATTTAGGGTATGAATAATTATTATATGTTAGATTGGAAGTTATAATTATGAGCATTTTATCTATAACTAAGTTTTTCATATTAAAATATGGTGTGATTAGTGTTTTCTTTGCTAGTATGCTTGAATATCTATGTATTCCAGTCCCAATAGAAATTGTATTACCCTTTGTGGGTGCGCTTGCTAAAAGTAATAATCAAAATATATTTTTACTTACTTTAGTAGCCGTTCTTGGTGGAACCACAGGTTCTTTAATTATGTTTTTAGTAAGTAAGTATATACTTAAAAACTTTGTGGAGGATTTAGAAAAGAAATTTCCTAAATTTGAAACTTCCGCTAAAAAATCCGAAAAATTTTTATATAAATATAGATATATAGGAGTATTTTTATCAAGAACAGCTCCAGCAGCAAGAACTGTTACATCTATAATTGCACCTTTGATAAATATGAAACTTAGTAAATTTTTATTTTTTTCTGCTTTAGGTATGACTATATGGGATTTTATGTTGATTAAGTTAGGAACTATAGTTACCGTAAATCATAGTTTAATTAGTGAACTTATAAAAAAATATATGTTACTTATAGTTCCTTTAATAATACTTGTCATAGGTTTATATTCTTTCATAAAATCTAGACGTTCTAAAAAAAATTCACTATAATTTTACTGAACGTAAAAATAGGTTAAAATTAGATAAAATCTAATTTTAACCTATTTTTAGTTTAATGCTTATTTTCTTAATATATCACATATAGCTTCTTTTAACTTTATCATCTCTTCTTCAAAATACTCATCTGATTTTTCTTCAAATACTCCATCTTCTTTATAAAAATTTGCAAATTCTTGATTTATATATCTTGGAACAACATGCATATGGTAGTGATTTAACTCACTAAACACTCCTCCATTTTGACATATTGTAATTCCATCAGGTTTATAAACTTTATTTATTGCTTTAGATATTATTACAGATGCATCCATTATCGCCTTATAAGTATTAATATCTAATTCATAATTCTCTTTATAATGGTGTTTAGGTAAAATCAATGTATGTCCATCATTAAATGGTTGATAATCTAAAATACAGTTTACATAGTCATTTTCATATACTGTATATATTTTCAGATTATTATTAGATAACTTACATCCTAAACATTCATTATTTTTTATCATTTAATAACCCTCCATTTAAATCGTATTTACCTGGAATTGGATTATATCCATTTATTATTGTAGTAGATTCGTATGGTTCACAACTTACACCTAATACTTTGTCATTATCAGCAATTATATATACTATTGTTGAATCTATATCATCGCCTTTTTTAGAGTCTAGTTTATGATTTTTAACTCTAACTGTATATTTTATTAAATTTTCATGATCTATATCTATATTATAAGCTTCACTTTCTTCAGCTGAAATATAATATTCAATTGATTCATCTGAACTTATTAATTTTAAATCATTCTCTTTTAAAACATTCTTAACTACTTTCGGTGTTAAAAGCACTTCTTTTATATTTTGTTCTGCAACTACGTATCCACATAATAAAATTCCTATTATTATTCCTATAGCCACATTATTTCTTTTACTTTTCTTGTAAGTATCAAGCTTATCACTTTTAACATATTCATAAAAGTTTGTATAAACTAACTGTATGTAAGGTCCTACCCATATATATGCAATCCCAAATGTAAATCCTACTAGTAATATCCATCCTATTAAACTTAAATTAAGAATTATGTAGTCTATAGCATGTCCTTTCATCATTATAATAGATTTTTTTATCGCCTCTATACTACTTATATCTTTTTTATCAGCAACAATATATTCTACCTGTGCAAATATTATCATAAAAAATGTGTTAGCTATAAGTATTATTGATTGCATCATAACTATTGCAAAAAAATTATCTTTAGCTAAAGCTATAGGAATTACCGCAAGAGGTATTGTTAAAACAGCCATTATAATATATTGAATTAAAGTTACTAGATAAATTTTATCTAATCTATCTTTTATTTTGAAAATATCTTTAAATTGTATTTTTTCTCCTCTTACACAATTTATAGACATATAATAAAATCCTATTGTTAATGGTGTTCCTATAAATATTGGTATTGTAAGTAGCAAAATGTATGCTACATATGATGTAGTAACATTATCTATTATTAATGTTGGTATTGTAATTAAAATAGATATAAATAAATTAGCTAAAATCATAACTTTATTATTTGCAGCTAATTGTCTTTTGGCATCTGATTTTATTTGTGCTCTTATTTCTCCCCTGGTCATAATCTTTACCCCCTATTATTTTTATTTCATCGTTATAATAAATTATATATAACTTTATCATATATTTAGGTTACATTAAGTTTACAGGTTATCTTATTTTTTAAAGTTTTGTGGCAAATACTGATATAAGTTCTTCATAAAAATCTTCTATATTAAAATACTTATCTCTATTTTTTTCATAATACTCTAATTTTTCTATAAGCTTTAGTATATACCTATATCCTAAGTCATAATCTCTTTTTATATGTTTATCAGCATAATAATCTCCACAATATTTTCTAGTCATTAAATTAGAAAATGCTCTAATTATATGTTCATTAATACATTCTTCAAAATCTCCATACCCAGCTATATTTGTTTTATATTTTTTCAAATCTTCATAGCTACTTTCATATTTCTTTAACTTACTCATATTAGTTTTAGTTAATGGATTTATAATTGGATGACTTAGCTCATGAAATATAGTATTTATATATCTAGAATCTAAATTGAATTTAGCCATATTATTCTTATTTAAAAACTCTAAAACTATAAAAATATCTATATTCCCTTTTTTACTTTCAAAGTTAATTCCAAAATTTCCTCTATTTAAATTATGTATTATAAGATTATAGCTATTAGCTGATTTTCCATAGAAATTTTCAAATTCTTCTATAAATGGATATTTGTTTAAATTACTTTTTACTGCTATTAATATTTCTTTGTACTTATCATATATTGTTGGTATGAATTTTTCAAAATTTATTTCATTTTTAAAATCGATAATTAAGCTTATTAAATCATTTATGTTATCTATACCCCCACTAAAAGCTATACAAGTTTCACTTAGATCATATTTGAATTTAAATGAATCTAAGTTATCTATAGATAATGCAATTTCAATAGGCCTTACTAGAAAAAATCCTACCTTTGTCATTTCTTCTATTTTTTTATAAACTTTGTGATTTTCAAATTTATTAAAGTATAAATCTATAGCTCTAGTATAATCAGTGTTTTCTACTATAGGTGAAAATCCTATCATATCCTTACAAATTTGATTGTGTTTACTTTTATATAAGATAATACTAATTAATTCTAATGCTAAATTAAGTTCTACATTTATTTTTCTATAAACTTTCATAATTTTTTTCCTTTCAATTTTTTAATATATATATCATATTTAAACACTATTTTTCTATTAAAATCATAGAGATAAAATATATCCTTCTTTAAAAAGTGTTAGTTAAATTAATAGTAACTAAATTAACCTTATTAATTTAGTTACTACAGTATCATGTATATACCTTTTTTATTTTTGAAGAAAGATATTTAGATTTTAATAAATTATTATGATGATAAAAAGGAGATTAATTTTAATGAGCTTAAATAAATGTAGTAGAAAAAGTTGTAACTCTTTATATGATAAGTGTGAAGATTTGTTAAACTACCATGTTATCCTAAGAATGAAAGATGATAGCATCTTTGATGGTATTATAGTTGATCTTGATGAAGATAACATAGTAGTTTTAGTCGGGGAAGATGTATTTTATGATGACAAATGCAACGGAAGAAGACCTCGTAAAAGATATAGACGATTTAGACGTAGAAGATTTCCTCTCCTAGCTTTAGCTGCTATATCTTTGTTACCTTATCATTACTACTATCCTTATTAATAGTGTATATAGTAAAAAATACTACTATCTCTAGTTTATTAGAGTTAGTAGTATTTTTTTTAGTTAGCTGTTAATCTGTCTATTATACTTACAAGATTAGCTATCTCAGGTTTAGTTATTTGTTCATCTGCTCCTATAGATTTACCTTTTACACGCATTTCTTCACTTATTAATGAAGAGAATAATATTAATGGTATGTCTTTAAGAACACTGTCTTCTTTTACAAGCTTTGTTAGTCTATGTCCATCCATTAAAGGCATCTCTATATCAGTTACTATACATGCAACATGCTCTTTAACTGGATCTCCACAAACTTTTACTTCTTCTAAGAAATCCCATGCTTCTTGTCCATTGTCTACCTTTACAGTGTTTTTATATCCTGCTTTATGTAAACATTCAACTATCATCTTAGAAAGTAATACTGAGTCTTCTACTATTAATACAGTATTATCACTTGGCTTACGATTACCTAACTTTTCTATATCTGAGAATTGTATACTTGATTCTGGACTTATTTCTGCAATAATTTTTTCAAAGTCTAATATAGTTATAAGTCTATCTTGGTATTCTGCTATTCCAGTTGCAACGCCTTCATCTCCACCGTATATAACTCTATCAGGCTTTTTAATTGATTCCCATGAAACTCTAGCTATTCCAACCACTGTTTCAACATGGAATGCAAAGTTTAATTTGTTAAAGTGTGTTACTATGAAAATATCATTACCATTCTCATTTAGCTTAGGTATATTTAAGTATTTTCCTAAATCAATTACTGTTATAATTTCATTTCTTGGCTTAAATACCCCTTCTACCACTTCATGTGAATTAGGCATTTGTTTAACATCTTGAGCAATCATTATTTCTCTAACTTTTGCTACATTTATTCCGAATAATTCACCACCAATGGTAAATTCCATAATTTCAAGTTCATTAGTTCCCGATTCTAAAAGTATTTTTGTTTGACTTGTATTTTCTGAAAATCCCATGACAACCTCCTATTTTACAAATTTTATAAATATAAAAAAATATACGTACTTACATCTTTATATACGGATTATTTCAATAATTCTAGAGTATTCTTTATAATTAATTCTTTAATTATTTTATTATAAAATTTTAGATAATATATAAAATAATAATTATTACTATAACTATAACGACTGCAGATATTTTTTCAGAAGGCAATCCTAAATTAAAAGGTAAATATTGATTTATATTAAATAATTTTTTTCTTTCTTTATTTAAATATCCTAGCTCTTCTTTTTTTATTTCCTCTAACATTAATAAATTCATATTGTATTGAGCTTTTGAAATTAATCCATTTTTATTTATAGATTCTAAATCATTAATCACTTTAGATATTACTTGTTGTTTTTCTTCTTTTGTATCAAACTTATTTATATTTTCTTTTAAGTTTATGTATTTTTCTTTCAATTCTTTAGCTATTTGTTTAATTTCTGGATATTTATCATTTATAAATTTTTCTTCTTTAGGATTTAATTTTTCTCCCTTTATTACTTTCACTGCTATTATTTCTGCTTTTTTATCTTCCAATTGAATCTTTTTGCTTTCTTTTGCAATTTCTTCTATAACAGCTATTTTCACTTTAACTTCTGTTTTTGATATAAGATTATTTTTATCTAAATTTTTTATATCTTTAATTGCATTAGATATTATAGCTTGCCTTTCATGGTCTGTTTTACATGATCTCAATTGTTCTTTTAAATTTGAATACTCTTTCGTAGCTTTTTCTACCATTTCCTTAACTTCTGGAAACTTCTGATTTATAATTTGTTGTTCTTTAAGAGTTAATTTTTCACCCTTTATTATTTTTACAGCAATTATTTCTGCTTTATTTAACTCTTTTTGCGATTCTGTGAAACTCTTTTGAGCCTCTTCGACTCCGGATAATTTTATTCTAGATTGTAGTTCTGAAAGCACGCCTTTTTTAATCATAGTCTTTATATATTTAACAACATTAGAAATTAATTCTTTTCTAGCTTCATCAGTTTTACAATTCTTTAAATCTTTTTTTAGAGTTTCACATTCTTTTTTCGCTTCTTTTGCAGTTTGTTCTAGCTCTGGATATTTTTCTTTTATTAGCTTTTCTTCCTTTGGTGTTAGTTCTTCTCCTCTAACTATCTTTATAGCTGCTAGTTCTGCATTTGTTATTTCTTCTTTTATTCGGTTTAAAAACTCTCCTACTTCTTCACCCTGAAAAGTATTTAGTTTTTTTAGTTCATTATTATTTAATGTTGTTTCTAATTTATTTTGAATTTTGTTTATTTCATCATTAGATTTAAGTGTACTTTTGCCGTACAAGTTAGCATTATATGAGTTCTTATTTACATTATTAATCATTTCACTTGCTCCTTAAGTGATATATATTCCTTATTTTTACTTATTTTAATATTGTACGGTTAAGTTTAAAGTTTCTGTATAATTTAAATGGATGCTCAAAGGCATCCATTTTTATGTTAATTATTTTTATTTACTATTCTTTTATATCCTCTGTAAGTTCCAAAGCAATATATAGCATATATTATACATATACTCCCTATTGAAACTATATTGTTTCCTGTAGTATTATAATTTCCAAATATATTTACTACGTTATTTGCTACTTTTATTCCAAATATACTATGGACTAAAGCTAACATTATTGGAAGTGCAAAATATATTAAAACTTGTATAAATATTGATTTATTTATCATGTCAGAACTTACGCCAAGCTTTTTAAGTATTTCATATCTTCCTAAACTTTCTGTTGCTCCTGATAATTGGTTAAGTGCTAGAACCGCTGCACTACATATTAAGAAAACCAATCCTACATATATTCCTACATATAAGAACATACACGATGTACTCATATTTATATCTAACCCTAAACTTCTAGTTATATAATATATTTGTGTATTCTTATAATAGTTATCTTTTTCCATTTTATTAGCCATTTGCTCAAAGTTTTTATTAACTTTTTCTTCAGTATTAGGATTATCTAACTTATAATTTAAACTTAAACATTTTTTACTTATATCATAATCATTTACATAATTATCTCCTATTACCAATGTTATGAACTTACTATTTCCTATATTACTTTCTAGTGCTTGATATTTATAATCAGATTTAACTTTAAATTCATTTTCACCTATTTTAATATTTTTATTATTTTTTATATAATCCTTTACTGGGTTTTTCATAACATCCATATCTGTAATAACTAATACTTCATTGTCTTTTAACTCTATAGGTTTCTTTTCTTGCATTTGAGATAATCTATTATAGTCTGAAAGTTTCACAACAGGAATATTAAAGTCCATCATAACTTTTATTTGTTTACCTAAAAATTCATCTGAAGTATTTTTAAACATTTCCTTAAATTTTACTGGAGAATTGTAAAAATTATAGTCTATATAATCTTTAGAATAATCCTTTACATTAAATCCAAATTTTTGAGTCATATCACTTAATTTTTCATTAGTAAAATTAGGTTTTTCTTGATAAATATATTCTTCACTTATAGTCATATCGTATGGAGTTCTAAACTCTGATGATTTCTCCATTGCAACTTTTATTGATATTGCTGCAGAGTACATACCTATAGATATAAATAGCATCAAACATATAACACTCATTGATATATAATTTGTATTAATCTTGCTGTTTAACTGTCTTAGCGTAAACGTATTAAGATTTCTTAAATATAAATTTTTATCACTTTGAACTAATTTCACTAAAAATCCAGCTAGTGATCTAAAGAATAGTACTGTTCCTAAAATACCTAATAATATAGATAACTTAAATTTATTATCTGCTATATCTATAAGAGCATTATCTAAAATAAGTTTATAAGCTGTTCCTAAACAAACTATAGATAATATAAAAAGTACTACTGATAATATTAAATTTGTACTTTTTAAACTCTCACTTCTTCTTTGGCTGTTTATTAAATTTATAAGCTTATATCTAGAAACTACTATAAAGTTTAGTAACATAGTTATAAAAAACATTATGCTAAAATATATTGTTGTTTTTATACAAGCATCCTTTGAAAATACAAAGGTATATTTTTTCATATCAACTTCAAATAAACTTGCAGTTACTGTTGCTAGCCCTTGAGATAAAAATACCCCTACGAATAATCCTACAGCAAGTGCTATTATTCCAATTACAACAGTTTCAAAAAATAACATAAAAGAAATTTTACTTCTACTTATTCCCAGTGTCATATATATACCAAATTCTTTATTTCTTTTCTTTATTATAAAATTATTAGCATATATTATTAAAAATCCTAAAACAAAAGATATAAAAACAGATACAACAGAAATTACTTTAGTTATGCTTTCTATAAATTCTTTTCTGCTTTGTGATATATCCATCATAACAGTTTGTGCTTCAATTGAGTTAAATACATAAAATATACAAACACCTAAAACAAGTGTTAGAAAATAAATACTATAATCTTTTACACTTTTTTGTACATTTCTTTTAGATAACTTAAATAACATTACTATTGTCACCTCCTAAAAGAGTAACAACTTCTATTATTCTTTTGAAAAATTCTTTTCTATCATCATTACCTCTTATTAACTCATTGAAAATTTTTCCGTCTTTTATAAATAAAATTCTTTTACAGTAACTAGCTGTGAATGCATCATGTGTAACCATCATTATCGTCGAGTTTAAACTTTCATTTAAATCTTCTAAGTTTTCAAGTAAAACTCTAGCTGACTTTGAGTCTAATGATCCTGTTGGTTCATCTGCAAGAATTAATGCTGGTTCATTTATTATAGCTCTTGCACAAGCTACTCTTTGTTTTTGACCTCCTGATACCTCATAGGGAAATTTACCTAATATATCTGAAATTCCTAATTTATTTGAAACAACTTTTACTTTTTCATCTATTTCTGATCCTTTAACTCCAACTACAGATAACGCTAATGCTATATTTTCATAAACTGTTAAAGTGTCTAATAAGTTAAATTCTTGGAATATAAACCCTAAGTGCTCTCTTCTAAACTTTTCTATTTTCTTTCTTGATAAAGTTGTTATATCTCTATCTTCTATTTGAATAGTTCCTGTTGTTGCCTTATCTATTGTAGCTATGCAATTTAAAAGTGTAGTTTTTCCACTTCCACTAGGGCCCATAATTCCTACAAACTCTCCCTTATCTACTTCAAATGAAATATTATTTATTGCCTTAGTCAAATTTTTCTTATTCCCATAATATTTTTCTATATTTTTAACTTTTAAAACTGTATTCATCTTATCTCCTCCATATTTATTTTATACTTATAGTGTATTGCTTTTAGAGGATTACATTAATAAGATAACCTTACAGCTATCTTACGATAATGTAAGGTTATCTACATTTGAATCATATTACTTTTTGGAAATGTTATTTTTACAGTAGTTTCTTTGTTTATTATAGAATCTATTTCTATCCCTAAATACATTTTATCGGCTAGTTTTTTTGATATATATAACCCCATTCCAGTTGACTTTTTAATCTTTCTTCCATTTATTCCTGTAAATCCTTTGCTAAAAACCTTATCTAAATCTTTTTTATCTATTCCTATTCCATTATCTTTTATATAAAGCTCTAAGCTATTGCCTTTTAACTTTGTATATATTGATATTTTAGGAAATTCCTTTTCTAATTTTTTATTAATATTTTTGTTTCCTATGTACTTTATAGAGTTCACTATTATTTGATTTAGTATAAACTCTATCCATTTGCTATCACAATAAACAACTTCATTGAAATCCTCTATATCTATACATATTTTGTTTTCTCTAATTAATTTTTTATTTTTTTTGATAGTGTTATTTATACATTTTCTTAAGTTAGTTTCTTTTATTATATAATCCATTTCTAATTCATTACTTTTTGAGTAATAAAGAGCTTGTTCTATAAAACTCTCTACTTTTTCAATTTCTTCTAAAATACTTAAAGTAGTTTCATTTTTATTATTTTCAATTATTAATTTACTAGCAGCTATTGGAGTTTTTATTTCGTGTACCCATAAATCAAGATATTCTCTATATTCTTCTTGATTAAATTTATATTTATTAACTTCTTCATTCATAGCTTTGTCTGTGATACTAAGTATTTTGTATAATATTTTGCCTTCTAAAAAAGAAGCTTCGTTTATAACTACAGGTAATAAGTACTTTTTATCTAACTCCTGAAGTGATAAAAGTAATTGATTATAATAAGACTTCTTTTTATTGTAGTCATATAAAATAGATATACTAGTTAATGCTATCCAAAGTAGTACTATAAAATGTATTGTTATTCGTTCAATGTAAGCTAATTTTAAAATATAAATTACAAAAACAAAAAACATAAAATTCAAAAATATTTCTAAGCTTCTCTCTTTTAAATAGTCTTTTATATTCATAGTTACGGCATTATATAGCCTCTCCCCCTTTTAGTTTCTATGTATCCATTACATCCTATTGCATCTAATTTTTTTCTAAGTCTATTTATATTAACTGTAAGTGTATTATCATCTACAAATAAATCTAAATCCCATAAATAATCCATCAAATCTCCTCTTGAAACTATTTTACCTTTATTTTTAATTAAACAATTTAATACTCTAAACTCATTTTTAGTTAATTCAACTTCTTGATTTTTAAAGCTTGCAGTATTTTTAGATAAATCTAGCTCTAAGCCTTTATATTTAAGCATATCTGAGTTTAAATTTTTATAAGTTCTTTTTAAAAGAGAGTTTATTCGAGCTAGTAGTATTTGCGTGTTGTATGGTTTTGTTACAAAATCATCAGCTCCTAAATTCATACTCATTAATTCATCCATTTCCGTATCTCTACTTGTTACTACTATTATTGGAATATTTGACTTTTCTCTTATTTTTCTACATAAGTAGTATCCATCACATACTGGTAGATTTATATCTAATAAAACTAAATGTGCATCTATATTTAATACTTCTTCTACTACATTTTCAAATTCTTCTATGGTAATAACTTCATAATTATAATTAGCTAAGAAGTTTTTTAATTCGTTCCTTATTTTTTCTTCATCTTCTATTATTATAATCTTTTCCATAATACATCTCTCCCACTAAAGTATTTACTCATATTAATTATATAGGATATATTTATTCTATGCCATTTGCTTATATAGACAATCTAAATACTTTGGAATATAATAGTTCTAAAAGTATAACTAATATTTAAATATATTTTTATAAACCAGGAAGGATAATTATGAATAAGATAGGATTGATATTAGAAGGTGGCGGTATGAGAGGTATTTATACTGCTGGTGTTTTAGATTTTTTTATAGAAAAAGATATAGAAGTTGATTTAGTAATTGGAGTTTCAGCAGGTAGTTGTCATGCTTCTTCATATTTATCAAAGCAATATAAGAGAGCCTATCATTCTACAATAGATTATATAGGTGATAAAAACTATTTAAGTTTTAAAAATTTAATCAAAACAGGCTCAATTTTCGGTATGGACTTTATGTTTAATAAAATCCCTAATGAATTAAATATTTATGATTATGATACATTTAATAAATCTAATTCTAAATTTGTAGTTGTTACAACCAACTGTGAAAGCGGCAAAGCAGAATACTTTGAATTAAAAGATTTGAAAAAAGATATAATTTACATGCAAGCATCATGTTCTATTCCAATGTTTGCAAATATAGTAGAAGTTGATAATTATAAATTGCTAGATGGAGGAGTTTCTGATTCAATTCCTATTGAATATTCTATAAATCAAGGATATAAAAAAAATATAGTCATATTAACTAGAGACTTATCTTACAGAAAAAGTAAGCAAAAACTTATTTCTATTGTTAAAAGAAAATATAAAAAATACCCTAAACTTGTTAAAGCTATTGAAAATAGACATATTAACTATAATAAGAGTCTCGATATAATTAATGAGCTATCTCAAAAAGGTGATGCTTTCGTTATTAGACCCAAAAATCCAGTTAAAGTTAGCCAAGTTGAAAAAGATATCGATAAATTAACAAATTTATATTTAGAGGGTTATAATGATGCAAAAGAACTATATCCTAATGTTTTAGATTTTATAAATACTGCTAAAAGTTTTTAAATATATAAAAGGAACCATCTATTTTAGATAGTTCCTTTTTATTTTAAATTAGTATTTAATTAAGCTTCACTTTTACAACTTCGTTTTAGCCAATCTTTACCTTCTACAAGTCTTGCAACCATCATAGAACAAACTGTATTTCCTGTTGAGTTTAATACAGTAGCTGGTGCATCTATAATAGTACTTATAACAGCTATTATAGGTAACACTTCTGGAGAGAATCCATAAACACTTATGATTAACATTTCTCCCATCATTCCTCCACCTGGTATAGCTCCCATTACAGCTCCAACTAAGAATGATACTACTAATATTGAAAGTATAGCTGATATACTAGTCATATCTTTTCCAAATAGCCCAAATAGGAATGTTATTTTTAATACTCCTCCTATAACTGAACCATCTTTGTGTATGTTTGCACCTAATGGTATAACAGTTTCTGCTATATCGTTTGGTACTCCCATTTTTTTACTTGCATCCATATTTACAGGTATTGATGCTGCACTTGAACAAGTAGCTAATGCTGTTACTGTTGGTGCTATTGCATTTTCCCAGAATACTTTAACTCCTTGTTTTCCTCCAGCTATATACGCATATAAAGTAAATGCTCCTAAGTATATAACTATAGATAATAATAGATATAATACAAATGCTTTAGCATATCCAGAAAGAATTTGTGGTCCTAATTCTCCTACTACACTTGCAAAATAACATCCAAGTCCTAATGGTGCTATCTTCATTACTAAATCTACTATTTTCATCATTACAGCAGCTCCAGCTTGAGTAAGCTTAGCTATAGGCTTGGCTACATCTCCTGCCATAACTGTTGCTATACCTACTAGTATAGAGAATATTATAAGTTGTAACATATTTGATTTTGATAATAAATCTTTAAAATCTGAAACTGTTACCGTATTTACAAGTTGTTGTAATAAACCAACTTTTTCAGAATCAGCACTTTCTGTTGCATTCTTCATTAAATCCGAGAACATACTTGGATCTAATCCTTTTGTTGGATTAATTATAAGAACTCCTATAATACCTACTATAGCTGCTATAATAGCAGTTGTTGCGAATACTAAAACTATATTCTTTAATATTTTACCTAATCTTTTCATCTCTCCCATATTAGATATGGCTGATGTTACACTAAAGAATACTAATGGTACTAATGTCATAAATAATAGGTTTAAGAATAAGTCTCCAACTGGTTTAAAAACTACAGCGTCTTGACCCATTACTACACCTACTACACCACCTATTAATATTGCTCCTAGCAATATAATCGATGATTTGTAATTCTTCCAAAATGATTTCATCTTATGACTCCTTATTAAATTTTATAATAGTTCTAAGCTTAAAAGGTCTTCATAACTTTGTCTTTTACATATTAAATTAGCCTCTCCACCTCGAACTGATACAACTGCTGGCTTAATGATTTTATTATAGTTTGATGACATAGAATATCCATATGCACCAGTAGATGACATTATTAGTATATCTCCACTTTCTATATCCATAATATCAGCATCAGTTATTAGTATATCACCACTCTCACAACATTTACCAGCTATTGTTACCTGGTTATTTTTTTCTTGACCCATCTTATTCGCAATTGCACATTCATATCCAGCTTGATAAAGAGAAGGTCTTATATTATCAGTCATCCCTCCATCTACACTTACATAAGTTCTAACATCTTTTATATCTTTAATAGAACCTACTGTATATATAGTACTTCCCGCATTTGCAACTATAGATCTTCCTGGTTCTATAACTAAGATAGGTGTATCTATGCCTATTTCTTTGCATACTTTATCGCATTTTGTTATTATAGCTTTACAAAATTCTTTTATAGTTTTAGGCTCATCTTTTTCTGTGTAATAAACTCCTACTCCTCCACCCAAATCTACTTCTTTTATATTTATGTAATGATTTTCTCTTATGTCTTTTACTAAGTTCATCATTATTTCTACTTCATCTAAAAATGGCTCTACATCAAATATTTGAGACCCTATATGAGCATGTATTCCTACTAATTCTATATTTTTATAGTTTTTAATATGTTCTAGGGCATTATGTAAATCTCCATTAGATAAGGTAAATCCAAACTTAGAGTCAATTTGTCCTGTTTTTATATAATCGTGTGTATGAGCTTCTATACCTGGTGTTATTCTAAAATAAATAGATTGTTTTTTATTTTTTTCTTCACATATTTTTTCTAATAAATCTAGTTCATAATAATTATCTACTACAAATCTACCTACACCTAGGTTTACACCCATTTCTATTTCTTCTATGGTTTTGTTATTCCCATGAAATAATATTCTTTCCATAGGGAAATTTGCCTTATTTGCCGTATATAGTTCTCCACCTGATACTACATCTAGATACAATCCCTCTTGGTTTATTAAGTCACACATATAAATTGGTAAAAAAGCCTTACCTGCATATGCAACTCTATTTTTTCTTTCTTCAACTTCGAAATATTCCTTGTATTCTCTACAGTTATTTCTAACTAATTCTTCATCAAATATATATAGTGGTGTTTGGTATTCTTTTCTAAGTTCTTCACAACTTATTCCTCCTACATATAATTGACCTTGTTCAATAGACATTGTTCCTTGTAATTTCATTTTGCATAACCTCCTATATTTTGATGTTTGAGGTTGCTACAGGACATATTAGTTTTTAATGTTTTAATAAAAAAAATCTCCACTTAAGTAACACTTAAGGGAGATTATGGTTCTAACATAAAATACTATCCGTTCCTTAAATGTAGCTCAACACAATTTTACTTGTGACAGTTATGCATATATTCTATACATACCCAGGACTATAACCTTAAAGCATCAGTTATATCCTTCGGCGATAGTTCCTTTCCCAATAAGTCATTGTGCTTGCCTCATTATTGGTACTGATAAGTATCGCGACCTCTACAATCAATTATTATTTATTTAATACGTTATTTTACATATATAAATTTTACTTGTCAATTATTTTTCTGAATTTTTCAAATAATATTCATATAAAGCTTATTTTTCTACTAGTTTATTTATTTCTGTTAGTTCTTTTGTAATATGTATATCTATTATCTTGACAAGCTCCTTATCTATCATAACTTGATTATAATCGATACATCCCATTACAAATGGTACTCCAAATTTTCTAAAAACATATATACGAGCCTCTTCTTTAAATAAATTATCAAAGTTATTACTAATAATATCTATTATAAGCCTCATTTCATCCATCGTTATAATTGACTTAACAAGATATTTTTCTATTATTCCTATAATTAATAGTTCTTTTATTCCTATAGTTTCATTGTTTCCACATAGACTATAAAATACATTTTTTGTATAATCACTTAAAATATTTTTTTCTATTAACTCATCTATCTTGTATTCTTTTACTTCAATTTTTTTATTAAAAAAATCACACATCTCATCTAAAGACTTATCATCTTTCATTGATAGTATTAAGTTTATTCGCTCTAATACTTTTTCTTTAGGTAAAAATGTTTCTTGCCCTGTAAATGTGGATTTTTTTATAAACCAATCTTCTGGTATTATATCTTTTCTCTTCCATCTATACAATTGTCCATAAGATATCTTTGTTTTTTCTAACAAATCTTTTTTAGATATTAGATCTTCCATATACCCTCCTTAATTCATTTATATATTTAAGTAAACATATGACTTTATTAGTGTATTTGTTCTATATTTCTTTGTTTTTATTATTTATATTACATATTTTGTAACATTGTTTCATTGTTTTATATTCTTTATTTTATTCAACGTAACATTGTTATATTTATAATTATACTCCTATTTTACCAATAAAAAAAGCCTACATAGATATTTTTTCTATGCAGACTTTCCTTTATACACCTTTTTATGCTTATAATATAAATAGCTCAACTAATACAAATACAGTTACTACATTGCAAACTGCCGATACTATTCCTTCCTGAGCTCCAGTTTTTATATTTGCTATATGAACCCTATGTTTACTTATAGGATAAAATATAGGCACTCCCATTGGATTAAATAAATCCAAAATAATATGACTAATATATCCAATAGTAGCTCCCCATGCAAACATATCTAAACTATCATATACTCTACTTGAAAATATAGTGCATATACCTATTAATATGATTAAAGATGGATACTCTAAATCTAATAATTTCTTTATTTTTTTATTATGTACAAATTTAGGTCTCATTGAATTTAAAGCTGTATCTAAAGCTATCCATATTAAAAATCCACTTATTCCTCCTAGTATCAATCTAGATATTAAGCTTTCATGATAAAAACTTTTTGTAATCCCTACTACTCCAATTAAAAACATTGAAACTATAAAAGCACATACAAAGGTATGCGTAAATCCTCTATGTTCTGTATTTTCACAAATAATTTTTGATATAGGCTTTAGTTTCTTGCCTACTTCACTACCTTTATGATCTATATCTGGTAATAATGCCCCAAATGTGGCTCCTGTTACAAGCATTATACCTTGTTCTATAGATACATGGTTATGTACGCTAAATACTAATGTGGCTATAGATGCTAATGCAACTCCTCCACATTTATGTGCTGTTGAATTCATTGTTGCACCTCCTATTCATTTAATTATATACCTATTTTTATTTAATTTAACTCATTTTTTAAGCGTAAAAAAGAAGATATGATAAATATCATACCTTCTTTTAATTTATAGTAATTATATAATAAGCGTTGTTATTAGTTTTTAGTGTCTTTCTAAATATACTCTAAATATTCTATACCATTAAAAGATATTTTACCATACTTATCTATAAGTAATTTTATAACTTCCTGTTAATATCTTTAAACTACATTACATATAACTATATTTTTTTAATTTTAATCTCTGTACTTAGTTTTTCATAAAAAAACATCGACTATATTTTATAGTCGATGTTTACATTTATTTTTAATCTTAATTTTAGTCTTCTACTAATTTACTTAATTTTTTATCTAATCCCCATAATACTATACCACATACTATAACTATTACAGCTACTACTGCATATGCAGGTGCAAATGAATATTTAGATAAGTACTCATATAAGTATCCATATGATTTACCAGCTATAAATACTGCAAATGGCCATACACCCATCATTAATCCTAGTAATTTAGCAGGTGAGAATTTACTTATAAATGAGTTTCCAAGTGGAGAGAATACCATTTCACCAAGTGACATTAATACCCCGACCATAACTATCCACATTAAGTTTGCTTGACCATCACCTCTTATAACTTCAGCTAATGCCATTACAACAAATGCTGCTCCAAGTAATACCATACCTAATGCAGTTTTCTTGAACATACTTAAATCACCTTTAGGAGATTTAGCAAGCTTATTCCAAATCATAGCTAAAACTGGTCCAAGAAGTATACAACATAAAGCGTTTAATGAATCAAACCAAGAAGATGGTACTGTGAAGTTCCCTATCATCCAGTTTGCTTTATTAGCGTAATCAAAGTCTGGTCCCCAGTGATACATAACTGGCATGTATGTTAAGTACCAAACAACCCAGAATACTATAGAGAATATAGTAACAAGTACGATTGCTCCAACTCTTAACTTTTCTTTCTTAGTTAAAGGATTACTTTCATCTACTTCTACTTTTTTACCTGAAGCTTCTTTAACTTCATCAATTTTGAAAGGTTTTTTACCAACATCTCCGAAAGACATTCTTCCTCCAATTACAAACCATATTGTATCTAGGAATAAAAGCATTGCACATATTAAGAATGTACCACCAAATCCTATTGTAGAATATGCTATGAAAGATACGAAAGTAGTTCCTATAAATGATCCTATATTAACAAAAGAATATTGAACAGAGAATGCTCCGTCAAGTTCTTCTTTATTATCAAATAATCTACCATTTATACCAGCAACATTTCCTTTGAAGAATCCTGTACCTATTGATACAAGAAGTATCATTAACCATACAAATGTAGCTGATGACTGAACTGATGCTTGCCATCCACACATATACCCAAGTCCCATAAGTATTGTTCCTATAGGTACACATAATCTTGGACTTAACCATTTATCTGCTATTATACCTCCAAGTATAGGAGTTAAGTAAGTAAATGCAACTAAGTTAGCTGTCATTTTAGCTCCATCTGCTGGAGTTAATCCAAGTCCACCTTTTGCTACTGAAGCAGCTATAAAGATTCCTATTAACCATTTTGAAGAATAAAATGCCATACGTTCTAATGTGAAAGATAAAGAACATACATAGAATCCAAAAGGATACTTCTTTTTAGTTTTTACTGCGTTTTCCATATTTCCCCCTCCAAAGTATTTGACTTTTAGATTTCTACTAGTGCCAGTTACATACATATTCTGCTTTTAATATAATTTTGCAAAATGATTCCCCTATTACCTGAGTCACTATATGTAGAAATTAATTATTTACTTATAACTTTTAACTAAACCCTAATTTAGCAAAAGATTATAGCCCCGTTTATTGATTTTTATTTTCATAGATGCTTTGGATATTTTATGTCGATTATGTAATTTTTAATTACTAATTATGTCTGATTTGCTGAATTCTTTTCTTGAATTCTTAGATGTCGTATTAAATTGAATTTATATTTTCCTTATCGAATTATAATTTTATAAAACTCGATTTTTTAGATGTTAAAATGAATTGTGTCTAATATAATGATAGTACTATTTAATCATTTGTGCATTCAAATTTTTGATAAATAAAATAATTTATTATAAGTGCAATTAATTGTCAAAACGTCTTGTCTTTTTATTTTTTATTTTGTGTATATTACGATAGTAAATTTATTTATCTATTTAATTTTGACAATTTTTCAACAATTTCTATTATTAATCCCCCTTATGTAAATCTCCCCCTATGAGAAATTTATCAAAAAACGTTTTTCATGTCAATATAAATATACTATATATATAAAATTTATTTATAATTGTGAATATTTAAAGTAAACTATTTATATTTTAATATTAATTTATACAGCCTATATCTATGATTTACTCTTAATTTTTAAGTATATTTACTTAAACTATTTTAAAATAAAAATTTTTTCTGCTTTTTTCTAATGTATACGAAATAATGATATATATAGTTTCTTTAAACATAAAAAAGCGTAGAATTTATCTACGCTTAAAAAAATGGTTATTTTTTAATTATACTAAAATTATTTATTACCTATATTATTTACTTTTTCCCATCCATTGTTACCTTTAACCATATTAGCTGGGAATTTCTCTATACCTTCATTAAATAATTTTATATCTACATCATTAAGACCATCTATATAATCATCATTACTATTATTAGTTGCTATTATAGTTTCCATATCTTCATAAATGTTTTTATCTGATTTCATTTCATCATTTTTATTATAAATATCTATAAGTTTATCTACACTTTCATTAAATTTTGATATTATTTCAGTTTGTTTATTTATGTCTTTGCAATTTTCAGGATGCAGAGTCTCATTTCCTTTTAAATCTTTATTATCTAATAATATAATTTTTTCTCCATTTTCTAGAATATCATTTACTACAGATTTTGTACCGTTATATTTTTCTATATCTCCTTTATTTTCTATTAATATATCATTAATTTCTTTCATCTCATTTTTTAAGTTATAAACACCTGATGAAATCGTAACTTCTGTATTTTGTAATATATTTATTTTTCCATATTGAACTACTCCAAATATCCCAATTGATATAGTCATTACGCCTGTTATTATTCCTAAAGCTATTTTTTTATTTATTTTCATTTCATTATCTCCTTTTTAAAAACATTTAATAAAACTCATTTCATATCTATATTCGTTTTACTATTTATCATATCTATCAAATTTTCAATATATTTTTATATTTTTCATACTTAAGTAGTTTGTTCTAAACATTTATCCTTGTATTGCTTTTATTGGATCTAACTTAGCTGCCTTAATAGCTGGTATAACTCCAAATATAGCCCCTGTAGCTATAGATACAAAAAATGCTCTCATATATGATTGAACATTTGGTATAGCATCTACTCCAACATATAAAGACGCATAATTAGCAGCAAAAGTCCCTACAACCATCCCTATAATTCCACCAAGTACGGTTATAACTACTGTTTCTATTAAAAATTGTATAAGTATATCTTTGGGTTGTGCTCCTATAGCTCTTCTTATACCGATTTCTCTTTTTCTTTCAGATACAGCCATATACATTATATTCATAATTCCAATTCCACCTATAAATAATGATATTTTTGATAAAGTTTTAGTAAATGTATTTATCATAAAACTTAAATTTTGTATGTCCATTTCCGCATCACTATTTCCATTTATTCCATACGAACCATCTTCCGGATTTTTTGTTTCCTCAAACATTTTATTTATTTTATCTAAAGCTTCATAAGTATCGTATTCAGCCGATGTTAATATGTCTAATCCAGTTATAGTTGAGCTAGAAAATCCTTTGTTACCTAACTCTTCTAATGATTTTTTAGGTAAATATGACTCTAATTCTCTATAACTATTTTCTGTATCTTGAGGATCTACTTTTATTTCTTTTAATACTCCTATTACCTCAAAAATTTCTCCATTTAGATTTATAGATTCTCCTACTGCACTTTTAGGGTCATTATAAAATAAGTTATAAGCTAATTCATGATCTATTATTATTGTTTTTCGTTCTAAGTCTTCAATAGAAAATTTTCTTCCATATGCTATATCTAATTTTGTATTATTTTTATATTGAGTTAACTTTGCATATTTTATATTCTCTCCTACACGTAATTCTCCACTATATATACTTTCTTGAGAATCTCCATATTTTGGTGTAACTAGTTCAATTTCTTTCATATTTGATAATCTAGTTATATCTTCTTGTGTAAATGGTTCATAAAAAGCTGAATCTCCTATGGGGCTATCTGGATTTGCATAAAAATTCACAACAAGCTTTCTAAATTCTGGATTTTTCTTAGTTTCTAAGGACTTTTTTTCTATTCCATTACCTATACTTGAAACCACTATAACTGATGTTATTCCAAGAACTATCCATACCATAGCAGCTATTACTCTAATTTTATTTGTTTTTATATTCTCTATAGCATTTTTTATAATTACCATGATTAAACCTCCTCAACTATAACGCCGTCTTCTAATCTGATAACCTTAGTTGCATATTTTAAAAGATCAGGCTCATGAGTAACCATAATTATAGTTTTTCCTTCTTTATTTAAACTTGTTAAAAGTTCCATTATATCTTTACTTGTATCTGTATCTAATGCTCCCGTAGGTTCATCTGCAAATATTATATCTGGATCATTTACTAATGCTCTAGCTATAGTTATTCGTTGTTGTTGCCCTCCTGATAGCTCCAGAGGCCTTTGATTTATCTTATCTAATAATCCCACTATCTTTAATTTCGCTTTTATTCTTTTATCTTTTTCTTCTCTATTGTATTTGTTGTTGTATATCATAGGTAATTCTACATTTTTATATATATTTAAATTTTGTATAAGATTAAATTGCTGAAACACAAAGCCTATATTGCAATTTCTAAATATAGATCTTTCTTTTTCATTCAAATTTGTAACATCCTCACTCTTAAAAAAATATTGACCTTCATTAAATCTATCTAAAAATCCCAGAATATTAAGTAGAGTAGTTTTTCCACTCCCTGACTTTCCCACAATCATTAGAAATTCACCTTTTTTTATATCTAAATTTATAGATTTCAAAACATGTAAACTTTCTCTACCTATTGGATAATATTTTTGTATATTTTTTAATTCAATTATATTTTGTCCCAATCTTTCTTCCTCGCTTTCTCCTGTTTTTACATATCTTCTCCAGTGTATATTTCTTGTCCGTCTTCTATAGTTCTATCTTGTACATTGATAACTATTTCATCTCTTTCTTTTAATCCACTAGAAACCAATGTGTACCCTTCTTTTTCATCCACTACCGTTATCTCTGTTTTATGCGCTATTTTATTTTTAACTTTATAGACATAATGTTTACCATTCTCATTTATTACTGATGAGTTTGGTATTTTTCTATTTTCATCACCATATAAAGCTGTAAGTTGCACGTGTAATCCACTTTTTAAATTATCTTGACTTTCTAAATTTACTTTTACTTCATATTGGCTCATACCTGAATCATTGTTATATCCTTGATTTAATTCCGCTGATTCTAATGGTATATCTGATATGTTTGATATAATTCCATCATATTTTTCTTTTGTAGCTAAAGTAGTTATTTTTATATTTTGGTTGTTTTTTATCTTGTATGAGTCTCTTTCATTTACTTGTGCTTTTACGTAAAAATCAGGTGATTGTATTTTCATTACTGGCTTTGTTGCATCATTTTTATCAGAATCTGTATTTAAATATATTTTTCCATTAAATGGTGCATATACGTATTGGTACACCCCTTTATTTAAATCTGATATTTGTTTGTTTAACTGCTTTATTTCTTCATCCAAAGCTTTTTTCATCTCTTCATCTTCTGAACTTTCTTTTTCTTTTTTCTTTTGTGCTATTTGTAAATTTATGTTTTTTATTTCTTCTACTTTTGAATTATCTTTGTAAGTAAGTAATACCGTACCCTTTTCTACATATTGTTTGTCTTCAACATTTACTTTGTATAATTCTCCTTTTTCTGCACTTACATATATATTTTCCGATTTGTTAGGCTCAACTTTTCCCGTCATAAATATTCTTTCTTTTCCTACAACAGTATAAATATCAAATAAATTTTCCATTTGCTTTTGATATTTCATATCTTCTTTTACTGATACATAAGTTTGGAAACCTCCAAAAGATATAACTCCTACTGCTATACATGCTATAATTTGTTGTTTTTTACTTAATTTTATTTTATTTAAAAATTTCATATACCCTCCGCTAAAATACCTTAATTAATATTTCTTATCTTAATTTCATTTAATATTTCGTAATGCTTAAATCAAAATCTATCATTTTTAATTTTTTTATTTCAAATATTAATTCGTATATGATTTTAAGGTATCTATCAAAATAAAAAAGCTAATTTCTTTTTTAAAGAAATTAGCTTTTTTATTTTATTATCTTAAATCTATTTTAAATTCTTCTCCAATTTTTTTATCTTTAACCTGATACTTTCCATCTTTTTCTATAGTTCTACGAATGTAAGGAGCTACACTTAAATACTGAGTATTAAAATTAAATTCATTTTTTGATGAATCAAATTCATATTTATAACCTATACGAGAATCTGCCATTCCATTTTTAGGAGAAAACTCTATGTCATTTCCAAAATTATCAGTTCCTTTAAAAACTAATACTCCATCATTTTCAATTTCATTTATATTGTTACTTTTAATTGTAATAACTTGATTTAATTTATTTTGTTTATATTCAACTATATCCATATTGAATCCATTTTCTAATTTTATATCTTTATCTAATTTAACTATTTTAGTATCTTTTGATACCTTATCTGCATTAACTTTGAATTTAAATGTCCAAGGACCTATAATTCTTTTAAAATCTTCGCTTTTTTCATCTTCCCATTTATAAGCGTCCATTATTCTTAATTTAACATCTATATCTCCTTTATATTCTGCTTTGTCTAATTCATACCCTAATACAAACTCAGATTTACTTCCACTACGTTTTGTATAGTATCCAGACATACCCTTATTTACTTTTTTGCCATTTACATATAATTTTTCAGATATTAACTCAATAGATTCTACTTCTTTTAAATCTTTATCATATTCATGTTCTATAAATATTAATAGTTCATTTCCATCTAATACAACTTCTTTAATACTTACAGTTAATCCATTTCTAGTTACTGATTGATTTATATTTTCCACATATTCATCTAAATTGACCTCTATTCCTAATGCCGACTTTATATTATTGCCGATATCTACTAACTTTTCATAAGCATAAGTTCTTATATTACTATTAGATAAAAGTCCTATCGTTATTACAGCTGCAGACGCTACTGCTACATATTTTTTGTTATTATTATTTTTTCTATTAATAGATTTTTTAAATTTCTTTTTTATTCTTTGTTTCTCTATATCATTAAAATCTTCTTTTTCATATTCATCTAAATCTATATCTACATCATTTAACATATCATATATATTTTTCATAAATATACCTCTACTTTTCTCCAAATTTAAATATATTTTTTAACTTTTTTTTACCTCTTGAAACTCTATTATAAATTACATCTCTATGCATACCTGTTTCTTCGCTTATACTGTCTATGTCTTCTTCATTTACATATAACTTTAAAAATAGTTCTCTATCTTTTTCTTTTAAGTGACTAAGCATTTTTTCCATTTCTTCACTAAGTTCACTTTCTATAAGTTCTTTATGTGAATTGTCTTCTGTTTTTATATTTAAATCATCTATATTTTCATTTTTTAAATGTTTTATATACTTTCTTTGATAGTCTATTGTTTTGTATTTAGTAACTCCCGCTAACCAGTTTTTAAATGTGCTTCTGTTTTCATCAAAACTATCAATATTATTCCAAACGCCTAGCAAAATATCATTTATACATTCGTCTTGATGACTTTCTAAATTATATAAATTTTTCTTAACAATAGATTTTATAATCCATCCATAGTTATCTATAATATATTCCAATGCTTTTTCATCTTTTTGCTTTAGCTTTAGAATAAAATTATCTTCTGTAATTTTCATTTAATTTCCTCCGATATATCTTTGAAATTCTATTCTTATATATATTTTCGAATCAAACTTATATTTATCTATCAAAATAATTATAAATTTTATATTTATTTTGTAATTGATTAGATTTTATAAAACTCTCTTTAAATCACTTATACTTACAAAAACTAAAAATGCTAACTTATGATATCATAAGTTAGCATTTTTTTCTAAATTTTATTAGCTTCTTCTTCGTAATCTTGTTCACTTTCTATATGTTTTTTATCTGCTATTCCAGTAAGCATTAGAGTAATAGCCCCATCTCCAGTTACATTACACGCTGTTCCAAAACTATCTTGAAGTGCAAATATTGTTAGTATTAATGCAGTTCCAGTTTCATTAAACCCTAATACACTTGTAATTAACCCTAGTGATGCCATAACTGTTCCCCCTGGAACACCTGGCGCTCCTATTGCAAATATTCCTAATAAAATTATAAATATTACCATTGAAGTTAAATCTGGAAGTTTTCCATATAAGATTTGAGATACCACCATTACAAAAAAAACTTCAGTTAAGACAGATCCACAAAGATGTATGTTTGAGCAAAGTGGTATAGAAAAATTTAATATATCTTTTCTTAAAGCCTTAGATTTTCTAGCACATTCTAATGCTACTGGTAAAGTTGCCGCTGATGACATACTTCCTACTGCAGTTAAATATGCAGGTCCGTAATATTTTAATACATCTATAGGATTTTTTCCTGATATAATTCCACCTATAACATATAATAATCCTAACCAAATAAAATGTCCTATTAAAACTATAACTATAACTTTCATAAATACTGGTAAGTGATTAGTTATTGACCCTTCATAAGCCAATGCTGCAAATGTTGTTGCTATAAAAAATGGTAATAAAGGGATGACTATTTTGTTAACTAAACTTAACACAATTCCTTGAAATTGATCTAATAATTTTTCTATTAAATCTGCTTTAGTCCAAGTTGTTGCTAACCCTAATATTATTGATAAGAATAATGCACTCATAACCGGCATTATTTGCGGTATGTCTAATTGAAATATAAGTTCTGGTAATTCTCTTAACCCTTGTGTTGTAGATTGTATTGATAATTTAGGAATCAATATATACCCACAAATTGCCGAAAGTGTAGCAGCTCCTACAGATGATATATATGCCAGTCCAACTGCATATCCTAGTAATTTTGATGCATTACTTTTAAGTTTAGCAATAGAAGGCGCTATAAATCCAATTATAATTAATGGTACTGCAAAAAATATTACTTGCCCTAATATGTGTTTTAAGGTAACTATGATATTCATAAAAGAGCTAGGTGCATAAAACCCTATCATTAAACCTACTATTACTGCCAATACTAACTTAAATATTAAGCTTTCAAATAGCTTTTTCATAATACTCCCCCCTGTTATTTAATTGTTATTTTTCTTACTATCCCCTATCTCAATAGTAATTGTAGTTATATATATGCTACATGTCAACGAATATTATTTATAATTTTTAGTTAATCAAAGTTTCCTTAAACGTAAAAAAAGATACTAACATTTTCATGTTAATATCTCTTACTTATCCACACTATTTTTAGTAAAATTTTGTTTATTATAAAATTGGCTGTTGATTATTCATAGAATATCCATCTATTCTAACATCATTCATATCAAATATATCATCTTTTACTTTAACTTTACTTAGTTTTTTTACAGCTCCAAAAGGCTCTGCTAACGAAAGTTTATCTCCTCTTCCAGAAATAACCCATAAGATTTTATAGCCTCTAGGAGTTACTTCCAATCTATTTTCACCTTTTCCATCTGTAAAATATATAAGTAAGTTAAGTTTTTTATTATTAGCATATTTAAAAACTGGACTAAATTTAGTTCCACCTCTAATATGTGGTCTATCTTTTATATCTTTTGTAGATTTTACTTTGTATGTTCTTCTAATCTCATTGTCACATTCTATAATAGTAATCTCTTGATTATAATTTTTAACTATACTAAGAACCTCTTTTATAGCTTGTCTAAATTCTTCATCACTAATACTTCCACTTGTATCAATCGCAACTGCTATCTCTGCTTTATGACCTCTAAGTTCGCCTCTTAAATCTAATCTATTGGGTTGTCTTCTATTTCTTCTTGTTATAGTCTTTTTCTTATTACTTTCAATAGTTCCCATCAATCTCTTAAGATATATGTTCCAAGGTAGTTCACTTTTACTATTTTTAAGTGATGATATTAAGTTATCTAAATATGATGGTATAGTTCCTTTTTGAGAATTATTTATAGCTTTTTCTGTAAACTCTTTAAGTGTTTTGTCTTCTATATCATCAGACTCTTGCCAAATATCATGAGTTCGTTCTGGATTGTATTCAGTTTCTATATTATCATTTTGATTGCTATCGTCTTCTTTCCCTTCATCATCTTCTTCTAATAGATTTAGAGCTGTTTGTATTTTTTCTACGTAATATTCAAACGTTTCATATGGCTCAAGTTTTAATGAATAATTTAAATTTACCCACTGTAATGTAGTTGCATAAGGAGGTAAATAATCTAAGTATTTATTAACGATTATATCCATAGCCATATTTATAGCTAATGTAGAATATCTACCCTTCAGATGTTTTGCTCTTATTAAATGCATCGATATTACATGAAGTATCTCATGTTTTATTGTAGATTCCATTTGCTTCATATTAAGATTTAAAAATATTAACGGATTAAAATATATTACGTATTTAGCATTCTTAAAGTTTATTCCAGTTGGACTACTTATATCAAATCTTATCTCCCTTGACATTTGAAATAAGAAATATCCATAAAAATTATCCTTATCTTCCATAAGACTTAAATTAACTTTATCTACTAGTTTAAAAAATTCATTTTCAAAGTCTTTTGGAATATCTACTTCAAATTTTTCTTCATTATGGTTTGCTTTTAATACTGCATAAGTATTAACAACTTCATTTGCTTTTTTATAAAGTTCCCTTGTTTGTTTTTCAAAATAAGTTTCCATAATCTAACCTCTTATCATACTGTAAGATTCTAAATACGCCTCTACAAATTCTTCATTTTCTATAGCTTTTTTATACACTTCACTATAGTTATTTTTCATATCTTTCATAATCCCTATCATTAAATCTACTGGATATACTTTTAAAAACTCTACTAATCTATTAGTGTAAAACTCTGAATCAAAGTTATCATTTTTCACCTTTAACTCTAATGCTCTTAAAATGTTCATAGCTGATAAGTATAATCTTGTATGACTTTCATTCTTTATTTTTTCTACTATATTTTCATCAAGATTAGTTCCTGAAAAAACATCTTTATAAGATATTAATGGACTATGATCAGATTCTACAAAGCTTATAAATTCTTGTGCTATAACTTTTCCTACATTTCCTTTTATAACATTTAAAAATACATCTCTAGGTATTGAATCCTTTTGTTCTTTATATACCTTATAACTTTTAGAAACTCTTTCATAACTTCTTGGAGTTGCTCTTACATCATCTACATTTATTTTATGTAAGTACTCTGGGAAAGTCGATATAAACTCTATAACTTTTTGTTCAATCCCTGCATCTATTGCCCATCTTAGCCATTGAGTATGGTCTGCCTCCATGTTTAGCCATACAAATCTATTTTCCTGTGCTGCATCCATATCTACAACTTGATAGTCAAAGTCTGAACCATACTTACTTGATGGGTTCATAGCCGCTAATATTTTCACTTCATCACTTAATTTATATCCGTTGATTTCTCTATTTAATATTAAGTTCATAAGTTCTTGTTGAACTGTGTGTTCACAACGATTTATTTCATCTATAAATAAAAGTACTGTATTACCTTTAGATATTTCTTCGTCTATTTCTTTTAACTTGTTATGAACAGCATATACTGTTGTCTTTTTTTCTATTTCATTTCCATTAGAATTTATCATTGTATAAGATTCTACTGTAGGAAGTCCTCCTATTTCTCCTTCTTTAAGAAGATTTCCATCAACTACTACTAAACTCCAATTATTTTCTTTAGCAAGTTTTTTTGCTAAAGCTGTTTTTCCGATTCCACTTTCCCCTACTACTAGAGGTACTTCTCCAGTAGATAATACTAAGTCTACGCTCTTTAATGTATCTACAAAATTCATTTTCTTTCTCTCCTAAATCATTTTTAATTTTTCGTCTACTGCTATTTTCTTTGCTTTTTTACTTCCGTACTTATAAATGAACATTGTTTTGTCCATTGATATATTGTTATTTGTATCTATAGATTTACAGTTTAAGAAATCTCTAACGTACTTTTCTTCAACATCTTCTTTTGATAAAGTTTCTTTTAATACATTTTCTAATTCTTCTCTAGATATTTTATTTGCAATGTATTTAATTACTAAAATATTTACTTTTAAAAATTCTATCATTTTTTCTGTATCTAAGTCGTTTATAAATCTAATAGCCGCTTCATTATTTTTTATAGCTAGGATTTCTGCATTATGATTAGGATTTTCTATGTATCTCAATGCATCATAGCTTATTTTTATACCTTCTATTTGAACACTTTCATAAGGTTCTTTTATATATTTTAGCGAGTCATAATTTTTTTTCACTGCTAATAATTGTAATTTTTCACTTGGATTTTTTATATATTGAATTGCCCATCCTGCTTTATCTATAGCCATCTCCATTACTTTTTGTGTTGGATTTTTAATTAGTTCTAGTATAGTCCATCCATCATTTATAGCTTTTAGCATCATTTTTTCACTTGGATTTTCTATATATTTGATTGCTCTAGCATTGTTTTCTATTGCAAGTTCTTGCATTTTAATAGTTGGATTTTCTATATATTCTAGTAAAAGTCCATTCTTTTTAATTGCTAATAGTTTCATTTCATCAGTTGGATTATCTATAGTTTTTATAACAGACGGGTTATTGTTTATCATTTTAATAATTTTTTCTGCTTCCATAATTATGCCTTTCTATTTCCGATTATTTTATTTAGGTATAATTTTTTCTTATTATAATTAATATACTTTTTTTGTACTTTTAAACAGCATAATTATTACAATTTTTTAAATATTTAATTGTTTTAAATATAAAATAAGTATAAAAAATCCCTAATACCATAATAGTACTAGGGGTTTTTTCACCTCATATATAATTTATAATAAACCTTGAGACTTATAATTTTCTAAATTCTTTATTATATAACTTAATGTACAAAATTCTTTATCTATTCTTTCTCCAATTAACATCAATCCATCTATTAATTGCTTTTCTTTAAAGTTTTCTAAAAGTATCATAACACTTACAGTATTTATTCCACCGTCTTTAGTATCTAATGCTCTTGATTTTTTTACATACTCGTTTTTCATTGCAAATTTAACTGCGTTTTCTAATCTTTCACTCATATCTATTTCTGGCATTTTTTCAAATACTTTTATTTGAGGTGAATTTGTATTAAGATTTGTAGCTTTAGTTATATCTGTATCTACAAATATTACGTTTTTAAACTTTGCTCCTGAAAAATCTACTTCCTCTAAGTTAACTCCTTCAAATACAGTATTTTCAAACTTTGCATTTTTAAATTTACTTCTTTTTAAGTTTGAACCTATTATTTCTGATGATTTAAAAGTACATCCGTAAAAGTTACAAGATTTAAAGTGTGCTCCTCTTAAAGATGTGAAATTAAAGTTTGAGTTTGAAAAATCAGTGTTGTAACAGTTACTTCTTTTTAAATCTTGATACATAAAGTTTTTATCCATTTTTTTAGCTTTGTTGTATTTTAATGCTGTTTCTTTTTTTGCTTTATTATTCATTTTTCCTCCGTAATTTAAAAGCCCTTATACCTAAAAGTATATGAGCTTTATTCTTGTTTTCATAATAATTATTCCCTAATGTTATCATATAAACACAGGCATAACAAGCTTATTACAAATTACTTCTAATACTACACTAGCTTTATTTTTGATATAATAACATTAAATTTAATTTAGGAGATTTTTAAAATGAACAATAAATTTAGTAATAAAGAGTACGCATGGAATGATGCTATGATTTTAGATAAGATACAAGAAATTTTAGAAGGTAAAAATTTAGATGACTTAGAGTTTACAGAAGAAGAACTAGCAAATATAAAAAATCAATTGAGCAAGAGTATTTCAGAAGATGAAATAAATGAGTCTGCATATATAGTTGCTGAAAATATTGATGAGTTAAAAGTTTTAGATAATGAAGATATAAAAGATTATATAGTTAGATTAAAAAATTATTTAGATGAAACTACTTTAAAATGCATTAGAGCAGAATTTAAAGGAATTGATTTTGAAGTTTATAAAGATTCTTCTGTCGACGATGTATTTAAAGAATATTATTCTAAATATGATGAGATATATGGTATATCTGATATGCTTTCTGATTTAGGTATCATGAAACGTTAATTATTTTATAATTTAAAAATCAAATCAAAAAAAGCAACTGAATTTGAAATATAATTTTCAGTTGCTTATCAACTTTTAAATAATTTATTTTTATTGTAAAATATAGTTCTATATATTATCGATAACAAAATAAATAATCCTCCTAAGTAAAAACTCATAATAAAAGTATTATTTATATTTAATTTGTCCATATCTAAATTAAGTATCATAAGGTTTTGCATTATATTATATATAGAATGTAAGATAGCTACATATATCCAGTTTGATGAATCTTCATATATAGTTCCTAATCCTATACCTGCTAATGATGTAGCTATAAATAATGCCAAGTAATAACTAATAAGCACCTCTTGTTCTAAAAAAATTACATGATATAATCCAAAAATAAAACTACTAATTAAAATTTTATATTTCCTATTGTCCAATACTTGTAGCTTAATTTTTTCAAAAAGTAAATATCTGAAAAAGTATTCTTCTATTAAACAATTAAATACTTGAAATATTATTATAGGTGTAATTATATTGTAATAATATAAATTTATAGAATTATATTTTTTCAAATAAAAAAAATTATATATTATTAATTCTGAAAAAATTATTACTATTGATAAAGTTATAAGCCCACTCCACTTTTGATTTTTGATACTTTGAATCTTAATTTTATCTTTATCCTTAAAATTCCAAGTTATACCTACTAGCAAAATACAAATATGCATTGGAATGTTTATAATTTGTTGTATTAGCCTTGCAATTAATATTAGAAATACAACTTTAACTATAAACAATGTTATAGTTAAAGTTGTAGTTTTATCCTTAAATTGGCTCATAATATGTTGTAGTTGCTATTTTTTTGATATTTTCATATCTTAAAAAATGACCCATTCTATCATAGACTTTAAACTTCACTTTAACTTCTCTTTTTAGTCTATATGTTTTGAATTTTTTAGTTTCAGAATATGTTTTAGAAGAACCTAAATTTAGAAACTTAATACTAATTCCTGCATTGTATGCAGTAGTAGTAGTTTTTGTTACCGTTCCATTATATTTCTTAGATATAGTTCTTATAGATTTTGAAGCTACTCTCCAGTCTTCTGTAGAGCACGAATATTCCAATTTAGGAACATCTTGTTTTTTTACAATTTCCTCTACTACAGGCTCTTTACTCCTAGCTTCTAAGGCTGAAACTGTACTAAATGTCGGAGTTGAAATAGTAAATCCAATTAAAGCTAATACAATACTTTTACTTAAACTACTTTTTTTCAAAAAATCTCCTCCTTGAATTATATAGCCCTTATTTTATAAGGTAATTTAAGTATAACTGAAAATTATTATTATTTTTATTATTTGTTATATTTTGTCATTTTTTTGTAATTGATTGTAATTTTCTGAAAAGATTATATTTAAAACAAATTCTATAAGTTTACTTAATGATTGTTGCTATAAAGTTAATATTATATATTAAATTATTATTCCTTCAAAATGATCTACTTCATGTTGAATTATTTGAGCTGTAAACCCTGTAAATACTTGCTTATGCTTTTTGAAATTTACATCTAAATACTCAACTTCAATACTTTCATATCTAGTTGTTTTTCTAAATCCTTCTAAAGATAAACAACTTTCTTCAGCTTCATAAGGCTTTTCTTTTTTTAGTATAACTGGGTTTACCATAGGAACTATAATACTACCTACAGTAAATACTAATATACGTTTTTTAACTCCTATCATATTAGCAGCCATACCCACACAACGATCTAAATTTGCTTTTAATGTATCTGTTAAATCATTAATAACTTCTATATCATCTTTAGTTGCAAGTTCTGATTTTTGTTCTAAAAATGCTATATCTTTTACAATGTTTCTTATCATTCTTATCCCAGCCTTTCTTATTTCTGCAATAGGTTAATATTAATTTATATTCCATATCTTAAAAGTATACTCTAATATATCCTCATTGTATAATCATAAAATTATTTATTTTTTTAATTATTCTTCATAAAAAAAAATACATTGATAAATTTATCAATGTATTTGAAAGTATATTAAGTTAATATATTCTTATATTAATGATTAATACTTAGCATTTTCTACTACATTTGGAATTCCTATAGTAAACCTGCTCCCTTTATTAACCTCACTTTCAAGTTTAATATATCCACCATGAAGTTCTGCTATATATTTAACAAGTGTAAGTCCTATCCCACTACTGCTTGTCTTCGTAGCTCCCGTACCATCATCAACTTGTGAAAATCGTTTAAATATAAACTCTTGATCTTCTTTTGATATACCAATTCCTGTATCTTCTATCGTTATCTCAATATTATTTTCAACCTCTTCAATATATATACGTATCTCTCCACCCTCTTGAGTAAATTTAACTGCATTACCTATTAAGTTGATTATACATCTTTCTATTTCAGTTTCATCACAAGATATTATTTGTTCTTCCATATCAGGATCAATTATAAGGGACAATCCCTTATCTTCTATAAATTTACTCATATTAAGTGCAGCTTCCTCAACTATATATACTATATCATTATTTTTTTTATTAATTTTATACTTTCCAGTTTCTATTTTTGAACTATCTATAATATCATTTATTATTTTCAATAAATTATCACAATTTTTGCTTATTATGTTAATATATTGATTAAATTTTTCATATGTAATATTTTTATCTTTACTAAGTAGTTTTATTAATTGTAATGTTGATACTATAACATTTATTGGAGTTCTAAGTTCATGAGATAAGTTCACAAAATAATTATTTTTAAATTTTTCATTATCAATTATTTCTTCGCTTAGTTTTTTATTTTCTTCTAATTGTTTATTTAGTTTCATTGTTTTTTGATCTACTAAATGCTGTAATATTTTTACATAGTTAAATATACAAATAGCCATACCAATTATTATAGATATATATATTAAATAAGCTAAAGATGTTTTCCAAATAGGTTTTTTTACTCTTATATTAATACTATTTTCTTTAGTTAATTCTCCATGGCCATCCCTAGCTCTTATTTTTAAAGTATATTTTCCAGGCTCTAAAGTTTTGAAATCTAAATTACTCTGAGAATCAAGATATATCCATTGTGAATCAATTCCCTCAAGCATATATTCATAAGTTATATTATTTAAATTTTCATAATTAGGTAAAAAAAAGTTAATATACAAATTTTTGTAATCAGGTTCCAAAATCATCTCATTTCCATCATAAACAGCTTTGTTTTTTCCAATAAAAATATCTCCAATTACGACCTCATCTCTGTGTATTTTATAATCAATTAAATCATCTGGGTTAAAGTACGTACAACCATCTGTACTACCAAATATAATAGTCCCACTTTTAAGTTTTAAGCTTGAATTTAAATTAAATTGATATCCATATAATCCATCCATTTTTGTAAAGTTTGTAAATCTATTTTTTTTAATATCAAATTTACTTAAACCTTTATTAGTACTTACCCAAATATCCCTATTATCATCAATTAAAATTGAGTTTATAAAATTATTTACTAATCCTTCAGCCGTAGTATAAGAGGTAAATTTATTAGCTTTAATATCAAATTTACTAAGTCCTATATTTGTGCCTATCCACAAGTTACCATCATTATCAAATGTCATACAGTTTATATAATCATTAATTAAAGAGTTTTCATTTAAAGAATCATTTACATATTTTTCTAAAACTCCTTTTTGTTTATGATACTTAATCAATCCAATATTAACTCCACCTAGCCAAATTATATTTTCATCTTTATTATCTTGTAATATATATTTTATATTGCCTGTATTTATGCCTAGTTTCTTCATATTGTTGCTATTATCTACCTTTTTTCCTGTATTAATACAGTAGCAATAAAAATCAGTTGTAGTAGCTAACCATATGTATTTGCCATCGTTATACATATAGTTTAATTCAGTAGAATAATCATCTCCAATTATTATTTCTCTAGATAAATATTCTTGTGTATCAAAAACTATTAATCCTTTATTAGTTGATATAAGAATATATCTGTCATTTATTTCAAATAAACTTTTTATATATTTACCACTTAAATTAATTTCATCTTCCTTTATTTTCTTAATTAAATGTCCATTTGCTTCATTGTATATATATATACCTTTGAATTTAGTAGCTACCCAAACCTTTTTATCATGCCGCAATATAGATACTATATCTTTACCATCTTCTTTATTAATATAATTGAACATATCATTGTCATTTAATATGTTTGCTCCTTTATCTGTTCCTATCCATATAGTACCATTAGAGTCTTCATAAAAACATGTTATAACATTACTTGTGATAGAATTCTTGTAATTTATATTTTTTTTAAATACATTAAACTCTCTTTTTTCTTTTGAATACTTTATCGCACCATCACAACCAGATATCCATGTGTTATTCTCACTGTCATTAAATATGAAATTGTTATAAAATTTTACTTCATTATTATTAAAAGTATAGATATGATCTATATTTCCTTCATTTATATTATACTTTTTAATCCCATCTCCATTAACTCTAAGTAAAAAACCCCTTTGCCCTTTACTTATATTGTACATAAACAACCCTGTTTTAGTAGATATCCACATATTACCTTCTTTATCTTTTGATATATAATAAATGAATAATTTATCTTTGATAATTTTAGTGCTCCTACTATTTAGTACTTTTGAGTTTTTATCTATTACATTTAGTCCACTTTTTGTTCCTACCCATAAAAGGTTTTCTTCTCCCTCTTCTAGACATGTTATTGACGCACTAGTTAACGAATTGCTGTTGTTTGAATCATCATAAAAAGCTTCAACTATTTTATCTTCTATATTTATTTTTATTAAGCCATCTTCAGTACCTACCCACATAATATTCTCTTCATAGCTACTCTTTAGTAATGAAGTTATTTTAAAATTACCTAGATTATATTTATTTTTGATATCTTTCATTCTTACAATAGTGTCCGTATCCTTGATTAAAAAATCTAATCCGTGGTCAGTGGCTATCCATATATTCCCCTTTGAGTCTTCTTCTATATCTGTTATGTACGTTGAACTCAAAGTGTTTTTGTCTTCAGCATTACAATTGTATATTTTTATTCTTTCTCCATCATATCTATTGAGCCCATCTTTTGTTCCTATCCACATATATCCCTTACTATCTTGAAATATTGATGTTATATACTCATTAGAGAGACCTTCATCTATAGATATATGTTCAAATTTTGCATTACTTAATGTTGCTGCCCATGACTTCATAGGTATTAAAATATTGAGTAAAATAAATACTATTAAAATTTTAAATCTCATATCCTTTATAACCCCACATTATTAATTCTCTATATATTTAATTTTTCATATTAATGTAAAAAATTAAATAAAACCCTATTTTCTACTGAATTTTTATGCGTATCAATAATATTTTAATTTATTTCGTTCGATTTAATTTAAATTTGTCGTTAAATGGCTTTTTTTATATCTAAATTGCACATATAATAATTTCATTTAACTTAGTTAGAAGTTATTTTCTTATAAAAAAAAGGATACTACTTAACATCAGTATCCTTTTATATATTATATTTAATCTTCATATTGTATCATCGCATATGTCATAAATATGTTGTTTTCATGTTTTCTATTGATATATCCATTATGTTTTTTTACTATACTATCAATTTGAATTAAGCCAATACCATTTATTTCATTATTTTTCGTTGTTAGAAACTTACCATTAATCTCATTCACATATCCATTAGTATTATTGCTGATTTTTATTACCAATCTATTATTCTCTGAAATTATTCTTAAATCAATAAATTTATATCCCTCAATAACACTACATGCCTCAATAGAATTATCTAATAAATTTCCTAATATAATACAGATATCCACATTTGAAATTTTTATTTCTGAATTTATTTTTATATCTAAGTTTACTTTTATATTTTTATATTTTGCAACTTTAATTTTACTCACTAATATAGAATTTATTGCTATATTATCTGTATATATATTTTTATCCAACTCCCTAATCCCAATATCAATTTCATTTATGTACGAAATAACATCGTCTTTACTATTTGCTTCTACTAAGCCTAAAATCATATTTATATGATTTCTAAAGTCATGTTTCCAACCTGTCATCTTCTTATACATATCTATAATTTCTTCATCGTATATTTTACGATTTAAATTCATTTTCAATATAAAGTTTTCTTCCATCTCTTTAGAAAATATATTTAATATATCTACTAATAATATTTGTATAATACCAATGCTAATGGCAATAACAATAATATACATATTTATTTTATGTAAGTTTTTAATTAAATATCTTTCTATTACAAAAATTATTATATGGTTTAAAAATAAAATAAAACCTACTACATATAATGTTTTATATTTTGCGTATTTTATGAAATTTATATTATTTAAAAATATACAAACAATCATAAATTGAATAAACCTACTAATAATTAACCCTATAATTCTTTTGTAACTAACGTCTAGAAATAATTCTACTAGTTTTACATTAAAAACTTTTGCTAATATTATATATACTATAAAAGAACTTGCTAGTATAGCGCTAATATAAAATGATGATAAAAAAACTTTTTCTGACATCCTCCCTCTTCTAAATAGAAGAGGGTATATAAATACCAAAGTATAACATATAAATATAAATATAAACACCTGATAATCTTTCATTCTATAAACTATATGATTTACCCTATTTGATGATATTAGTGTATAAACTATAACCATAACAATTCCATATACTTTGCTATATTTTTTATTTCTAGGAGGCATAATCCTATTAAAAAAATAAACAGTCATAATCGCTCTAAAAAAATCCATTATTACTTCAAAAATATATAAACTAGTCATAACCTTACCTAAACCTTTACTCACTAATGTAATCTATAAAGGTATCGTTTATTTCCTTATATTTACCTCTACTTATTGGTACTTTAACTCCATTTTCCAGGAATACATTATTCTTTGTGATTGTTTTAATATGTTTTACGTTTACTATATACGATCTATGACATCTAACAAAATATTTGCTAGGTAAAATTTTCTCCATTTCGCTTATTTTCTTTCTTAGTACTATTTTTTTCTGATTTTGTATGAACATCTATATATGGTGAAAACATTATACAATAATATATTTCATTGTAATCTAACTTTATAACTTTTTTTGTAGTTTCTACAATAAGTTTAGATGTTTCATCCTTGCCATTTGTTCTATATAATACCTTATCTAAACAAGAATATAAATCTAATGTATTTATAGGCTTCATTAAATATTGTAATGCTCCTACTCTATATCCATGTAATGCATATTTAAAAAATCCTGTTACAAATACAATATCAATAGTTTTATTTTTTTCTCTAATTATGTTAGATAACTCAATTCCTGACATCTTACTCATATTTATATCTAAAAATACAACATCATATTTATCATAATCTAACCATTGAAATAAAAATGATTCTGCACTTGTAAAATCATCAATTGATATATTAATATCTTTATCCTTTGCCCACTTTTTAATCTTATTATTAAGTAAATCAATTTGCTCAGATTGATCCTCACATATAGCTACTTTCATTTGTATAATACCCCCTATATTTTAGCTACTATATAATTAATATTTTATATTTAATTTTATTTAACTACAACTATCTAATATATAATCCCTAAAAAATTATCTAATACTTCATCAGTTAAATAAAAAAGCGTATTGCTTTTTATATCAATACGCTTCTATACTTCATTAGTAAACTATATATTAAGTTATTTTTTTATATTTCTTTTGAAAGTATAATATGTACCTGTGAAATAAACTAAATAAATACAAATGATTAAAACTACTGCAATTATTATACTTAAAATGAAAGTTGTACCTCCAATATATGAACTAATCACTGGTTCGTATATAAGATAGAAATTATATATAAAAATCACAAATCCAACTATCGCAATAATTATAGGTGTTATAAAACAAATAGATATTTGCTTTAAAATAATCTTATTTATTTCGCTATCCTCCACCCCAAGTTTCTTAAGTACTCCAAATCTATCTTTATGCTCTATAGAATCTGATAACTGTTTAAGCGAAAGAACTGTTAAACTTATCATAAGTAGCACTGTTCCTAAATATATTCCTAAAATCCTCATAGCTAATGTTGTATTTAAAATTTCATTAGTTTCTATAACTTTTATTCTAGAATCAATAAGATAATCACTTGACTCTTTATATTCTTCAACTAAATTTTTGTTATTTTTATTAAACCAATCATATACATAATTAGCTTCAAATTCTTTTGCTTTATAAATTGATTCATCTTTTACATTAGCAAAAAAATCTGTACTTGCTAAAGCTAACTTTTCACACATCTTATCTGGTAAAATTATAAGGTTATTACAATAAAAATTATAAATTCCTTCTCCAATAGAATCCTTATAATATGAGTTACGACTGATCTTTAACTGATGTCCATTAATATTTATAGTTGGATTTTCTTTTATATATTTATTTATCTCACTTTGATCACTCATTCCATGCCACTGTGTAGTGAATTCATCATAATTAAGTTTTATTTCTTTATAACCTAACATACTTCTTAACTTGTTAAAATCGCTTAGCTTTATAGCTAATATAGGTCCTTTATTTACATTCCTTATATTAAAATCATCTTTATTAATAAAGTATTTTTCTACCTGACAATAACTTTCTACATCATAATCTTCATCATTTAAATGTTTAACAACTTCGCTATAATCTAACTTTGGTATATCATCTATTTTCTTTATTCCATTATCTTCACTTAAAAAATAAGAATACTCATTTCTTATTTCTATATCAAAAGGTACTCTAAAATCTAAATACCCTACAGTCCATTGAGATAGAAAAAGAGTTAAAATAAAGCTTATTGCTCCACCTAAAAATGTTAATGCTATTGTAGCCATTAAAATTGGGGCTGACTTAATTTTTGAAACTAATGATCCTATTAAAAATAGGTTTGTATTTTCATATTTGAAATTTATGCACTTATTCTTTATATGTATCATTATGTAAGCCATAGAATAAAATAGTAAATATGTACCTACTATAAACATTCCTAAAGATATAACTTCTAGAATCATTTTATCTAGTATTAAGTTTATAGGTTCATCAATTGATTTTATTAATTTAAATGTGCAATAACCACAAATACTATATGAAATTACCGACATAATAAATACTATAATATATGTTTTTTTACTTCTTTTAAATTGAAACTCAACTTGCTTGTGTGCATTCATCATATTTATAAGCTTTATTTTTTTTAATACTCTAGTATTAGAAAGTCCTATTATACAAAACATTGCTATAAAAAATATAAAAGTTATAGCTACAGTATCCATATACAATCTAAAATTAAAAGTTATTTCTTGTTTTGCACTAGCAAGAACTATTGCAGTAACTACCTGTGAAAATAATGTTCCGATAAATATTCCACATATTATAGCCATAATTCCTACTATCAAAGTTTCAATGAAAAACATATATGCAACACTTCTTTGCTCCGTACCGAGTAAAATATAGGTTGCAAACTCTCTTTGTCTTCTTCTTATCATATATTTATTTACATATATCACAAGAATAGATAATATTGCTGTAATTATGTAAGTTGAATATTTCAACATAATTTTCAAAGCTTCAAAATTAAAAGAATCTGCTGTGATTAGCTTATAATCTTCACTTGATAATGATGTAAAAGCATAAAACAAACTTACACATAGTGTTATAGTTATGAAATAAATTAAATAATCTTTAATAGCTTTCTTTGCATTGCCTAGTGCTAATTTAACGTACATCCCTTACATCACCACCTAACAACGCAACTACATCTAATATTTTATTGAAAAACTGTCTACGAGTATTTTCTCCTTTAATTAATTCCGTGAATATCTTCCCATCTTTTATAAATAAAATCCTATCGCAATAACTTGCTGTAAAAGAATCATGAGTTACCATTAAAATTGTAGCACCTAAATCTTTATTTAAATTTGAAATCATTTCAATTAGCATCTGAGCTGATTTAGAATCAAGTGCTCCTGTTGGTTCATCTGCTAAGATAAGTTTGGGATTTGTTATTAATGCTCTTGCACAAGCAGTTCTTTGTTTTTGTCCTCCCGATACTTCATATGGATACTTTTCAAGTAATTCTTCAATTCCTAACTCTTTTGCTATCTCTACTACTCTATTGTCTATTTCACTTTTTTTAGCTTTGTTTATCGTTAAAGCCAATGCTATATTTTCATGAATAGTTAAAGTATCTAATAAATTAAAATCTTGGAATATAAATCCTAAGTTTTCTCTTCTAAATTTTGCTATATTCTTTTGATTTATTTCAGTTAAATCTTTACCACCTAAATAAATATGACCTGAACTTACTTCATCTATTGTTGCTATTAAATTTAATAATGTTGTTTTCCCCGAACCCGATGGGCCCATTACACCTATAAATTCCCCTTTTTTTACACAAAAACTTATATCATCAATAGCTTTTACTACGTTTCCTTTATTCCCATAATATTTTTGAACATCTTCTATTTTTAATATTTCACCCATAATTATCACCTCGATACAATTCTAACCCATTTTCATATTGCCTGATTCGATTTAATATTACTTTAACATGACATTATCGTAACATTAACAAAACAAAAAGTCGCTGACTCCTATCGCCAACGACTTTGACCATTGTCACAATATTAAAATTTAGAAAAACTTCCTTTTGGAAATGTAATTATTACTCTCGTATATAAGTTTTCTTCTGATTCTATTTTTATTAATAAGCCTAATTTGTCACATAATTTTTTACATAAATATAATCCAATTCCTGTAGATTTACTCGTTATTCTTCCTTTGTTTCCTGTGAAACCCTTTTCGAAAACTCGATTTATTTCATCTTTAGGTATACCTATACCATTGTCTTCTATGATAAGTTGATTTCCATTTTTTATAGGTATAGATTTTATTTTAATCATAGAGTTCTCATTATTTCTATACTTCACAGAATTTACTATTATTTGATTTAATATAAATTCCAACCACTTACTATCACAATAAACACATATATCTATATCTTCTATTTCGATGCCTATATTGTTTAAAATAAATACCTGCTTATTTCTTGTTATTACTTTATTTACACATTCTTCTAAATAGATTTCTTTTATTAAGTAATCTTTTTCTACATCTTCACTTCTTGCATAAAATAAAGCTTGTTCTACGTATCTATCAATATCTTCTAATTGTTGTAATACTGCTGATGATTTGCTTGTTTTATTATTTTCTTCTATTAATTTAATTAAAGATATTGGTGTTTTTATTTCATGTACCCATTGTTCTATGTACTCTTTATAATTTTTACGTTTTTTTACTTCTACATTAATTTCATCACGCATAGATTTGCCTGCTTTTTTTAATAAATAATAATATAAACTAGCTTCGATATAAGGAGGTTTTTCTACTACCTCACTTATAAGATATTTTTTATCTAGGTTTTCTACACATTTTAATATTTCACTAAAAAATATTTTTCTATTTTTATATTCATAAGTTAAAAATAAACTTAAAACTAAAATCCAAACTCCTATAATAACTTTTATAGTTTCAAAAGTGTTTCCTACACTAAGCAAGAAGACTATTAGCATTATAAGTGAAATAGTATTTAATAAAATTACTATAGTTCTACTTTTTAAATAATCTATTAAAGTCATATAATGTACCCTTGTCCTCTTTTAGTTTTTATAAGATCCTTTACTCCAATTTCTTCTAACTTATTTCTTATTCTGGTTATATTCACGGTAAGAGTATTATCATTTACAAATAAAGAGCTATCCCATAAATACTCCATTATGTCATATCTAGAAACTATTTTTCCGTTATTATTTAATAAGTAATGCAAAATTTTAAGTTCATTTTTAGTTAGTTCTATAGAACTTCCTTCGTACTCTATTGTGCTTGATAGTATATTTAATTTTAATCTATTATATTCAAGTGTATCTGTAGTATTTTCATTTGGATAAGCTCTTTTTAAAAGAGAGGATATTCTTGCTAATAAAATTTGAATGTTGTATGGCTTTGTTATAAAGTCATCTCCTCCTAAAGTTATTCCCATAATTTCATCAATGTTTGTATTTCTACTTGTTATAAATATTATTGGTATATTAGAAAAGCTTCTTATTTCTGTACATATTTTAAATCCGTCATCCTGTGGTAAATTGATATCTAAAAGAATTAGATGAGGACTTTGTTCTTTTACTAGTTTTGGTATGTCGTTAAATTCTCTTGATTTTATTATCGAATATCCATTAGACGTTAAAAGATTCCCCAACTCATTTTGTAATTGTTCATTGTCGTCTATTATCATTATATTAAACATATTTTTTCCCCATTTATAATTTATTTTCTTACTAAATATATAATACTAAGTTGATTATATTGTCAATTTAACACATAACTATTAATAATTTATATTTTTCTTTCAATCCAATTTGATTATAAAAAAACACCTACTTTAAAGTAAGTGTTTTTATTATTTATTTACCATTTTTATAAGCTTCTGTTTCTCTTAGTCCAATATTTTGATATTTACAATTTTCGTATTACTGTTTAACTAGCCCATTTTCACTCAAGAAAGTATCAACTACATCATCTATTTCTTGACCATCAACATCTACTTTATAATTTAATTCTGTAACAGTCTTTGTATCTAATAAATCAGTTAGTTTTTTCACTGTTTCTGGTAGTTCTGGGTATTCATCTATAGTTTCTTGTCTAAATACAGGAGCTATGTTATAAACTGCAAATGCAGATTTATCATCATCTAAAACAACTAAGTTATCTGATTTTATTCTTCCATCTGTCATAAATCCAGTTGTTACTTCACCTTCACCATTTTTTAATGCATCATAGAATAATCCTAAATCTAGCATTAATCTATCTTTTTGATCTATGTTAAATCCATATACAGAGAATAATCTTGGCATCATATCTGGTCTTTCATATGATTCAGCTGCTGTAACAAATTTTATATGTTTTCCATCATTATATGCTTTTGCTAAATCAGATGCATTTTTCAAATTATATTTTTCTGCAATTTCTTTAGGCATTGCTAATGCATATGTATTATTAGCTTGTGCATAGTCTAACCATACGATTCCATTCTTTTTATCAAAATCTCTTATTAATTTATAGCATTCATCTGAGTTAAATACTGGATCATGTTTCATAAATTGCATTAGACCTGTTCCTGTATATTCAAAACATCCATCAATCTCACCTGATGTTATTGCTTGTCTGATTATTCCAGTTTCCCCAAGTCCAGTTTCATCTACAACATTATAGCCCTGATTATCTAAATATTTAACTAATATTTTTCCTAAAACTATATTTTCTGTAAATGTTTTAGATCCTATTGTTATTTCACTACCTTCTTTTTCTGAAGCATCTGAACCGCTACATCCAACAGCCATTCCCATTGTTAGTCCCATCGTTAACAGTAAAGCTAATTTTTTCACTAATTTTTTATTCATTTTAATCCCCCAAATTTATGATTATATTTTATACTGCTATTTTCTTTTCTATAAATCCCCAAAACTTATCCATAGATATAGCAATTATTGCACATAATAAAGCTCCTACAATTAGAAATTCTGGCCACAACATACTCATTCCACTTGATATTAGTACACCTAATCCACCTGCGCCTATAAATCCTCCTAATGTAGCTACACTTACTACATATACTGTAGATGTTTTAATACCACTTATTATCATAGGTAATGCTAAAGGTAGTTCTACCTGGAATAAAATTTGGCTTTTACTCATTCCCATACCTTTAGCTGCTTCTTTAATATTTTCATTTACTTCGCATAATCCAACAATAGTACTTCTTGCTATTGGAAGTAAGCTCTGAATAACTAGAACTACTATTGTAGGTTTGTAACCTAACCCAAGTAAAGGCATTGATACCGCTATAAATGCAAAAGCTGGTATTGTTTGAAAAACATTTAATATGTTTATAACTATCCATGAATACTTTTTATATTTTTCTCTACTTAAAAATATTCCACATGGTATTGAAATTACTATAGATATTAAAACAGCTACTACTACCATAGCTATATGTATAACAACTTGTATTGGAGCCCTATGAAATAAAGCTTCATAAAAACGTGATAAGCTCATATCAAATCCCCTTTTAATTAAATTTTTCTCTAATATTTTTAAAAGATATGTACCCTAAAAATTTATTATTTTCTACTACCGATAAGTACTCTACGTTATTTTCAATCATTATAGAAAGAGCACTTTGTAGTGAACAATCTACATCAATATTAATTTTTTTATCTAATTTAGCTTCCTTTACAAGACAATCTTTCACATCTTTTACTTCGTATAAAGACAGGCTTTTTATAACTCTATGTTCTCCCATAAAATCTTTCACAAAATCATCTGCTGGATTTTTTAATATATTAGAAGGCGTATCATATTGTACAATTTTACCTTTGTTAAAAATAGCAATTTTATCTCCCATTTTTATAGCTTCTTCTATGTCATGAGTTACAAAGCAAATAGTAGTTTTTAATTCTCTTTGTATTTTTAAGAACTCATTTTGTAAATTCATTCTAGCTATTGGGTCAACTGCTCCAAAAGGTTCATCCATAAGCATAATTGGTGGTTCACATGCCAATGCTCTTGCAACACCTACTCTTTGAGTTTGTCCTCCACTTAATTGCGATGGACGTTTATTTCTTTCTACTTTTGGATCTAATCCAACAAGTTCTAATAACTCAGTTACTCTATTTTTTATTCTTTCTTTGTCCCATCCATATAATCGAGGAACTACTGCAATATTTTCTTCTATTGTTTTATGTGGTAGTAATCCTATTTGTTGAATTACATATCCAATTCCCATTCTTAACTTATCAGGATTACTATCTTTTATGTTTTTACCATCTATTTCAATCTCCCCAGACGTAGGTTCTATTAATTTATTTATCATTCTTAATGTTGTACTTTTTCCACATCCAGATGGTCCAAGAAATACACATATCTCACCTTTTTTTATGTGTAATGATAAATTATCTACAGAAGGAAATTTATTATTATCATAGATTTTTGTAATATTTTCTAATTTAATCATTTTATGCCCCTTTATTTAGATGTATTGTTTTTTATTTCCATATGAAATCCTTTTCTCTATAAAGGCTAATATACTGTCTAGTATTATTGCTATTAGCGAAATAGTTATAGCTCCTACTACAACCATTTCAATATTTCCTCTTGATAAACCTTGAGATATTAGCCTACCTAAGTTTTTTTCACCTATGTATGTAGCTAATGCTGCCGAACTAACTAGCATTACTGTAACAGTTCTAAGTCCTGCAAATATAGATGGAGCCGCCAATGGCATTTGTACTTCCATAAATATCTGTTTCGGATTCATTCCTATTCCTTTTGCCGCTTCTATAACTGATTCATCTACTCCTTTAAGTCCAGTATAAACACTTCTTACCAAAGGCATCATTGAATATAAAACTAAAGCTAGTAATGCTGATTTTCTACCCAATCCTAGTTGAGGTATTGTTATTAACACAGCAAACAAAGCTAAAGATGGTATGCAATATAACATATTGCTAAATTCTATAACTTTCTTTGCAATTTTTTCATGTTTAGTTATGTATATTCCTAAAGGTATCCATACTACTAAAGATATAAGTAATGCAGATATAGATAAGGAAAAGTGATTTATCATATATTCAGTAATTCTATCTAAGTTTTTATCAATAAATTTAATTATGTCGATATCCAAATTTCATTTCCCCCTTAATCTAACCTAGCTACTCCTAAGCAAGAACCATAATAATTCTCGCCTTTTTTTATATTTATATCTAAGTTTTCTTTTTTAGCTTTTTCTATAATTTTATCTTTTCTGTAATCAGGCTCTACACTATTTGTTGTTTCTAATACTCCATTTACGACCTTTTTAAATATTGAATAAGGCATACCAACTCCTATTTCATCATCTCTCCAATTGCAAGAATGCCTTGTATTAGAGCATAAAACAGAAATATTTATATCATTATTCATATATGGTCTTGTTGTTAATTCAGAACATACTCCTTGATTACCTGCAAATCTTATATTTTTAGCAAACCCAAATTCATAAGAATATCCTTGCATAATTCTCATAATATTATATGGTTTACTTATTGCAATCACTACTTGTGGCTCGTCTTTAAATTCTTCAATAGGTCTTAGTTCAAGTCCATATACATTATGATTTAAATAAACTACTTCATCAAAAACTTTTCTTGCAGTTCCTAAGCTATTGTAAAGTCCATATGAAAAATACTCTATTCCTGCTTTAACTTTTTCATCAACTTCTTTTATTCCAAAGGCTCTTGCCGAGGAATTACACCAAAAATGTTCATTTCTCACTTTGATAGATTTTCCACTTGTAACTATGTTTACCATCATACAGTATGATAATTTTGTTTTTGCTGGTTTTACATCAGATTGCTCGTATTCTTTTTCATTAAATAGAAATTTAACTCCTACAATACGCCTATCCATTGTTAAGCACGCTAAAAACTTTTTTATTTCATTGTCCATAAATAAAACTCCCCTAAATTCCCCTTTTTTTGTTTATTTTCTACATTTTGCTTTTACATTTGTCATTATACAGTAAATTCAGTTAAATATATATTGATTTGAATTAGTATATAAACTAACAATAATATACCCTTTCACTATAGTTTTTTTCTATAATAAATTTTGTCTAATATTTTTTTAAATATGCTATAATTTACCTACTACATAGGGGGTATATTATGAAAATTGACAAACTTACTTCAAAAGAAAGAATGAGCAACCTTATATTAGGTAAAGAAATTGATAGAGTCCCTTTTATTTCAGCATCTACTATGTATGCCGGTACCATTTCAGGACTTTCCTCTGAAGAATTTTTCTTAAATCAACAGAAATCTTTTGATGCTCAAAAACTGTGTATAGAGCTGCATGGTTGCGATGGTTCTCCTGGATTTGACTTACCAGGTTGGATAGGATGGGATTTTGGTAGTAATTTGACTTTTGTGGAGGGGGCACATGTCTGTATTCCAAAATTAGAACCTATTATAAAAAGTAAAATTGATATTGATAAGCTTTGTATGCCTGATATACACAATGCTTTTGCTTTTAATAAAAGATTAGAGTTTTATAAAATAGCTAAAAAAGAAGGTCTTTCTGCTTCTGTACCTGCTGGTTCTCCTCTAGAAATAGTAGGTGAAATAGTTGATACATCATTGCTTATGAAGTGGTTTTATAAAGAACCTGAATTAGTTCATGAACTACTTAGATTAACAACTGACTATTTGTTAAAAGTTGCAGATTTATATATAGATGAGTTTGGAGTTGATAATTGTTGTGCTTCTTCAAACTATCCGTTAGAGTCAAATACATTGATATCTCCAAAGCTTTTTGAGAAGTTTAGTCTTCCATATATAGTTGAGATACATGATAAATTTAAAGAAAAAGGAATACCTAGTTATAGTGTTCATCTTTGTGGAGATCATAAACGTAATATTGATTATTTTAAAGAATTAAATTTACCTGATAGAAGTTTTGTAAGTGTTAGTGAAAAGCTAGATATTGAAATGGTTGCTAAAAGTTTTGGTGATGATTATATTATTGGTGGAAATGTTCCAACACATGTAATTCAAAGTGGTACACCTAATGAAGTTTTTAATGTATCTAAGGATATAATAGAAAAAATGAAGTATCATCCAGGTGGGTTTGTTTTAATGCCATCTTGTGATTTGCCACCAAATACACCTCCACTAAATTTATATGCTATGTTAAAAGCAGTTCAAACTTGTGGATGTTATTAATTTTTATGCAAAAAACTCCTTTACGATAATATCAATAACATAAAGGAGTTTTTTTAACTTAATATTTGTATATTATCAATCTAAATTTTTTATTATTATAAAAATTCTCATACATCAAAATAAACTCACTTTGCTCTATACCTTAAACTTCAAACAAATTAGTTATTATATTACTTGTTATTATCTTCGCCAACAGGCTTTATAACTTTACATAGCATTTTATAAATTCCATTACCGTACAATCTTTGCATAGCATTAAGCTTTGCATTTGGAAAATATGGTGTATCAATCCATGATTTACTCTTCCAATATTCTTTGTCTACTGGAAAAATATTTGTAGCTAAAGTCCTTTGAACATTGTAAGTATAAATTTCCTTTAATCTAGGTGAGTATGCTTTAGAGTTATAATTTATCAACTCAATAAACTTTGATAATTCTTTTTCTTCAATTGGTTGATTGAAATTCCTACCATTTCTAGATATAGTTCCTCCTAAACAAACACCCCATTGAATCATAACTTCTTCTATAGATTTTAATGTACTTTTAATACCTGACCCTTGTGTATTTGCAAGAATTAAAGTTGGTTTTTGAGCAACTTCACTTCTATGAAACCAGCTACACGTTCTATCAATAAAAGCCTTTAGTATTCCACTCATATTATTCAGATAAACTGGAGTACCTATCACTAATCCATCACTTTCAATTATTTTTTGCATAATTTTATTTGAATCATCCTTTATGAAACAATTACTTTTTAATATACATACTTCACAGCCTTTACAAAAATCTATTTTATAATCATGAAGATTAATAAGTTCTGTTTCATAGCCTTTGTTTTTTAGTATATTTTCTATCGATATTAAAAGCTTATAAGTATTTCTTTTTCTCTTACTAGAATTTATTAATAATATCTTTTTCATTTGTTTCTCCTTCATTAATATGGTTATTAAGAATATACTAACGATGTTTTTATAAAATATTTAATGCTAATACTAAACAAAACACAGCTATAAATGTTCCTATCATTATTCCAAGAGTTTTAGAATACCCTTTTGGTGTAATTTCATTCTTCTCATCTAATTGCTTAATTATAGGGTACAACTTCCAATAAAAAGAGGCTATTGATAATATTAAAGCAACTACACTTAATAACTTTGTTGTATCACTTCCTGTAAGTAAAATCACTATTAATAACACAATAAATATTAGTTTTGTTCCAGCTACCCAGTATACTAAATATTCAATAAAACTGTGCATTTCTGGATCACTCTTTGATTTTTCCCAAGCATTAAATACTGCAACCCCATTTCCTAATTTAGAGTCGGGTTTAAAATATAAAATAATTACATTCGATAATTCTAATAAAATAAATATGCTAATAGCTATTGATAATATTTCCATTATTTATCATCTCCCTTTTTTTATTCTTTTTACATTTATTAATTGTTTATATATAACAATATTTTTATCCTTCATATTTATTTTTACGTTACACTTGTTTCACATTTAAACATATTATATAATCTAAAATAATAATTCTCAATAATATATAGACTTGTGATACAGGAGGATTAAATATGTATCAGAAAAAACGAGATAAACGTTCCATTCAATCTAGTGAATGGATGTATGAGGCCTTAAAAGAATTGATGGAGGTTAAAGATTACTCTAAAATAACAGTTACTGATATAACTAATAAAGCTAACCTTGGAAGAACAACTTTTTATAGAAATTTTGAAACTATAGATGATGTTTTAGAAATGAAATGTATTGAAAAATTTAAGGAGTTTCGTCAATACTGTATTGATTTTTATAAATTAAATGATATTGAGGTTAAGTCATTTTTAAAGCCTTTTCTTATGTATTGGTATGATAATTCAGAGGTTATCGAATTACTTATTAAAGCAAATCGTGATAATATAATAAAGAAATATTTAACTAAAGAAGTACAATTTTTCGTTGATATTTCTTCAATAAATAAAGATACAGTTATTAGCTCTCATATTAATTATTTTATTGAAATGAGAGTATCAAACTCTATAAGTATTTTAACTGAATGGATTAAAAATGATAAGAACATACCACCTGATGAGTTAGCTAATATTATTTCTACTCAAACAAAAGAATCTATTGAAGTAAACTTATTTTTATAAGTTTGCTTCAATAGATTTTGTATTATAATATATTACATTTCTACTTTACTTACTTTTCTTGGTCTACCTTTTATATTTTTCGTTTGCAATACTTTTAGTACCATCTCACCTTTATTGTTTAATATTTCAACATAAGTAGATATATCAAGTACACTTATAATACCTATATCTTGTGCTGTCATACCTTCTATACTACAAAGTGTACCTACTATATCAACTGGTCTCATCTTAGTTTTTTTACCAGCATTTATGTGTATCTTCATAATATCTTGGCTTAAATTTGCACCTTTATCTTCTTTAACTTTTTGTCTTTGTTCTAACTTTTTATCAAACTCAGGTTTTAACTCCATAACAAGTCTTTTACTTGGTTTCAGTTTCATTGTTAATTCTTTTCCTGTGTAAGAATGTATTTCGGCTATACGTCTTTCATCAGATTTCATAACAAAAGTAATGGCTCTACCTTCTTTACCTGCACGCCCTGTTCTACCTATTCTGTGAACATAGTTTTCTCTTAATACAGGTACATCGTAATTTATTACATGAGTAATATTATCTATATCTATACCTCTAGCAGCTACATCTGTTGCTATTAAGTATCTAAAGTATCCTTTTTTAAAGTTATTCATTACTTTTATTCTCTCATCTTGCTCCATACCACCGTGTATTTTATCACATGGGTATTTAAGTTTTACTAATTCTTTGTATATAGCTTCTACTTTTGATTGAGTGTTACAGAAAATAACACAACTATCTGGATTTTCTATTGTTGTTATATCTTTTAATAAATTTAATTTACCTGTTTCTTCTATTCTATATCCATCCTGTTGTATTCTATCTACAGTTAAAGTTTTTGCTTTGATTTCTATTGTAACAGGATCTTTCATATGTTTTTTTGATAGTGCATCTATGTCTTCTGGCATAGTTGCTGAAAATAACATAGTTACACGATTTTTAGGTAGTGCTTCTATTATCTCTTCTACTTGTTCTAAAAATCCCATGCTAAGCATTTCATCTGCTTCATCTAATACAAGATATTTTATATTATCTGTTACAAAGTTTCCTTCTTTTATATGGTCTATTGTTCTACCTGGTGTTCCAACTACTATATGAGTTTTTTGTTTTAATTCTTTTGCTTGTAGTGCAAAAGATGATTTACCGTATAGTGCTGGTACTTTTATTCTTTTGAATCTTCCTATATTGAAGATATCGTCTTTAACTTGTATTGCAAGTTCTCTTGTTGGTGTAAGTATTAGTGCTTGTGGTTTGTTTTCATCCCAATCAACTAGTTCGCATAGTGGTATTGCAAAGGTTGCTGTTTTACCACTTCCTGTTTGTGATTTTACTAATACGTCTTTGTTTTCTAGTGCAACTGGTATTACTTCTTGCTGAACTTTTGTTGGTGTTTTGTAGTTTAGCATGTTAATAGATTTTAGTATTTCACTACTTAATTTATAATCTTTAAAATTTGTTTTTGTCATTTATATTATTTTCCTTTGTGTTATTTAAATATTTTCATATTAATTCGATACTCTATATTTGTTACTCAATAATATCACAAAAATCATACTTCTCCTAATTATATATTTATTAGCATACTTGTAGATTTTATTTACAATAAACTAAAAATCACTCTTACTGGCAATAAGAGTGACTCTAATAAAAAATAATTCAGTTATTTATACATAGAAATCACACTCTCATCCAAAAGATTATAATTTCTTTTTTATGTCTTTACATTATACTATATTAATTATAAAAATAAACTATAAAATATTTAGTAATTGTGAAATTTTATTTATTTCTTTGTATGGTTTATTATCGATATATTCAATATGATTTTTACTATTGTATAATATAGCGTTCATTCCTATATCTAATGCAGGTTTAATATCTTTTTCTAAACTATCTCCAACCATAACAGATTCCTCTGGTGCAATATTCATTTTATTAAGAGCTTCTATAAATATACTTTTGTTAGGCTTTCCAACCCTTAATGAATAACTAAATGTAAAGCTATCAATTAAATTATAAATTTTCACTTTTTTAAAGCACTCTATCATAACTTCATCATAATAACAAGTATTTGATATAATACCTATTTTATATCCCTTAGATTTTAGTTTATCTAATGTTTTATAAATATCCTCTTCAAAATACACTTGTTCTCTATATTCTGTGTAAAATAAATTAATAATTTCTATACATTGTTCTTTGGTTAGATTTATTTTATATTTATGAAGAAATTTATTTAAAAATTCTTCTATAGGATATTCTTTGTATGTTATTTTTCTATCTTTTATCCCTTCCATCCACGTATTGTAAAACTCATTCTTAACTTCGTATAATGTAATATTTTCATCTAATTTATTTAAATATTGAGTTACGTGTATTAATCCTTCCATATCTTTTTCATTGTCAGTTTTTCCATAATGAAAGTGTAATAATGTATTTCCCATATCAAAAAATATAACTTTTATCATGTTCATAAATGTAGCCTCCATAGTTTAAGCTTACCTTTTATACAATATTATTTTATAAATAAAAAAGATATTACCATAAAATTATGATAATATCTTTTCTTGTATTTAAATGCTGGAGATGATTCTCAAAAACCATACCCACAGTTTTCTTAATTATTATTTATTTTTTATATGTACTATATACTTAGTTAAGCATTAGCTTTCTCTTTTGTATTATGAGCATTCCAAGTAAATGATAAAAATACTATTGCTAAGACTGAAGATATTATTAACATTACAAATCCTCCATCCCAATTATATCTATCAACTACCATACCCATTGCAAGCTCGGCTAAAACCTGTCCTCCCATATACCCAAATAAGCCTGTAAATCCTGCTGCAGTTCCTGCTGCTTTTTTAGGTACAAGATCTAGTGCACTTACTCCTATTAACATAACAGGTCCATAAATTAACGCTCCTATTGATGCCAATGCACAATTTATAGCAAAAGGACTTGTGCTTTTCCAATATACCATTGTTGCTATAGCTACTCCAACCATACATATTACACCCATTGGAGCACGTCTACCATGGAATATATGGTCACTAATCCATCCAACTATAATAGTTCCAGGTATAGCTGCATATTCAAATAATGCAAATGCTACAGAAGACTCTTCTGGGTTAAAATGTCTAACTTCTTGAAGATATGTAGGAACCCAATTTATAACACCATATCTAACCAAATATACAAAAACGTTTGCCAGAGCTATGCACCATAAAAGTTTATTGTTTAATACATACTTAAATAAAATTTCCTTAGCACTTAGTTCTTCTTCAGCATTTACACCCTCAAGCTCATATTCTGGATAATCATTTTTATATTCTTCAATTGGTGGTAACCCCACAGATTGCGGAGTATCTCTCGCAAATATAATATATACTAGTCCACCTATAATTGCTATTATTGCTGGTAAATAGAAAGTACCTTTCCATGTTCCAAATAATGATACCCCAATTAATGCAACTGTAGCTATAAATCCTCCACCTATATTATGTGCAGTGTTCCAAATAGACATTTTTACACCACGTTCTTTATCTGAAAACCAATGAGTCATTATCCTACCACATGGAGGCCATCCCATTCCTTGAAACCATCCATTTAATAACATTAAAACAAACATAAAAGCAACATTAGTTGCATTTGGTAAAAATAAATTTACTACCCCAGACATTATAAGACCTATTGCTAGAAAATATCTTGGGTTAGATCTATCTGATACATTCCCCATTACAAATTTACTAATACCATAGGATACTCCTAAAGCTGATGCTACAAGCCCTATTTCAGCTTTTGTAAATCCTTGTTCTATAAGATATACCTTCGATAATGCAAAATTGCTTCTTACAAAATAGTATAAAAGATATCCTACATAAATACTTATAAATACCTGAATACGATATCTCTTATATGTTGAATCTATCTCTTCTTGAGGTAACCTTTTTACAAATGGTGCTGGTTTTAAAAATTTTAACATTAAAGATCCTCCTTTTACGCTAAAAAAAGCCAAGCTAAGCCTATATTAGTATTATTAACTAATATGTTAAGGCTTGTGCTTGACTCCTATTCTCTAACGCACGTTATATTGTATTTTTCCTAAATTTTTGTCTCCAATATAAAATTACCATATTTTACCTTATATTTCAACATTTTTCAGCAAATTCTTGTTAACGTTTTCATTTCTTAGCTATAATTCATCAATTCAAAAAAATATTTTGGGTCATTAGTTTTATAAAGATTTAACCATGAACTTAATGCCTCTTCTTTAAAAACATCTAAAACTTTTAAAACTTGAATCGTAAATTCTAATGGTGCCGTTCCTGAAGCAGTAATTAAATTTTCACCATTAACTGCAGATTCCATTTTATAATATTTTTCTCCAGTGTAATTTGGTCTTACCATTTTTAGAAATTCTAAATCATTACTTGTATGATTTCTAGAATCTAATAACCCAGTTTTAGCTAAACCTAATGTCGCTCCACAGATAGCTGCAACTACTGATCCTTGTGTCAAAGCTTCTTTAGTTTTTTCTAATATACTTTCATGAACTTTCGATGTCCAAGTATCCCCTCCTGGTAAAATTAATAAATCATTAACTTCAACATTACACTCATCTATTGTAATTTCAGGTAAAACTTTTAATCCTCCCATTGTCATAATGGGATTCTTATCAATTCCTACTGTAGTTACTTTTAAAGGTTTTAATCCTTTTTTAAAATATCTCCCTGTATTTAATTCAGCCGTTAGATACCCTACTTCCCAATCTGACATAGTATCAAATACATACATATACACTTTTCTATTTTTCATATTTTTACTCCTTATTTGATTAATTAATATACTTAATTGTAAAATAACTTAACTGACATCTTCTGTCAGTTAAGTTATTAAATTTGATAATGATTTATTAATTCAAATAAATTTTCAATTATTTTTTCTTTTAGACTTAATGGTTCAACTATTTGTATTGATTTTCCATAAGGTAAAATTATATTTGGTATATATGTAAATATTACTTCTTCTGGAAGCATAAATATTAATTTATTCGTAGTTCTTTCTTTTAAATAATATCCTAAAAACCAATGCTGGCATAAATTATCTAGCGCATTTATATCTCCCTCTATAACTAGTGGAATCAGATTTTGATTTCCTTTTATATTAGTCACAATTCCTTTTATAAAAAACTCACTTGCTGAAAATTCCTTTTGTCTGTTAAAAGTATTTGTTGTTTCTATAATGTTATTAATTCTATCTACTCTAAAGCTACGAATTTCATTTCTCATTTGACAAAATGCTACTACATACCAATTGTTATTCCAATGAACAATTCCATATGGATTTATAATCCTCCATTTTGATTTTTCTTCACGACCTGTACGATAGTTAATTTCTACAGATAACTCATTTACTATACTACTTTCCAAAGTTTTAAGTACATATTCTGCAGGTATCATTCCTATAGGTTTTATTACTTCAAATCCTATTAAGTGCTTTTTTAAAGTTTCTTCTTGTTTTTGATTTGAATACATTTTTAGTTTTGAAGTTGCTTTATCTAATGCTTCATCTAAAAAATATCCATTTTCTTTTGCTAATATAGCTGCATGAAATAAGGCTACTTGCTCTTTTGTATCAAAAAAAAGGGGTGCTTTGATAAAATCATTTAAAAGGCTATACCCACCATTATGCCCAGCATCTGAAATTACAGGTACTCCACTAGCAGAAAGCATATCAATATATCTATATACTGTCCTTATGTTTATTTCTAATTTTTCAGATATTTGCTTCGCTGTAACTTTTTTATCGGATCTTAGCATCCACAGTATAGACATCATGTTATCAATTTTAGCCATGAGATTCACCTCTTTATATCCGTTGTATAAAGTTATTATATAACTCATGTATTGATTTTTACAAATAAAAAAGATATCAGCTAAATAGCTGATATCTTTTCGTGAATTTCAATGGTGGAGACGATTCTCAAAAATCATACCCACGATTAATTTAACTATGTGTGAATTCTAAATAAATGATTATTTTGTGAGGCTATACTCTACTGCCAAACAAATTATAATTATTTTATATTTTCTTAACGGTATCATTTTGAGTTTTAAGCTTTGCTTAAGGTTTAATTTATACAATAAAGTTGCATGGAATACTAAAAAATTTTAAGGAGGTTTTAAAATGGCAATTAAATCATTTAAACGTTATGAAAAAAAATTCATTTTAAATCAAGAACAATATGATGTATTAATTCCAAAACTTCTAGAGTATATGAAACCAGATGAGCATTGTGAGTTTGATAAAAATTACTCTATCTACAATATATATTACGATACTACTAATAATGATGTTATTAGACACTCTATTAGTAAGCCTTATTATAAAGAAAAACTAAGACTTCGAAGTTATAGTATTCCTTCTAGTCTCGATGATAAAGTCTTCTTAGAGCTTAAAAAGAAAATTAATGGTATTGTAAATAAAAGGAGGGTTGTACTTACTTTAGATGATGCTTACAAATTTCTTACCTATGGTGTTGAGCCTATTTGTAGTAATTATTTAAATAAACAAGTTATTAAAGAAATAAAATATTACCTAGAAAAAAATAAGGTCATTCCTAAAGTATATATTAGCTACTCTAGAAAAGCTTTCTTTGCTAAGGACGATAAAGATTTCAGATTAACTTTTGATTCTAAAATTATTACCAGGCGTGATGATTTATCTTTAGAGGATGGTAGCTTTGGATATCCTATTTTGGATGACGGTATATATTTAATGGAAGTGAAAATTCTAAAAGCTATGCCTTTATGGTTTACTAGAATACTTACTGAATTAGAAATTTATAATACACATTTTTCAAAATATGGAAATGAATTTATGAATTACTGCTTAAATAATTCAAATATAGATTTGAAAAGGGGAGAAAAAATATGTTAGAAACAATAATTTCATCAACGACTGGAGAATCAATTACTCTTGCAAATACTTTAATTGTAATATTCTCATCCATCGCATTGGGAGTTGCAATTAGTTTTGTATATATTATGACAAATAAAGATACTTCTAATCAAAGTTTTACTACTACTCTTATTATATTGCCTGTAGTAATAGCAATGATAATTCTATTGGTTGGAAATAATGTTGCTAGTGCATTTAGTTTAGCTGGTGCATTTTCAATTATTCGTTTTAGAAGTGCTCCTGGCAGTCCTAAAGATATTGCTTATGTATTCTTTACTTTAGCAGTTGGTCTGACTTGCGGTATGGGCTATATTGGATATGCTGTAATATTTACTACTATCTTATGCGCTGTTATGGTAATAATTGAATTTACTGATTTTGCAACACCTAAGAATAAGAGTATGCAACTTAAAATAACTATTCCAGAAGATTTAAACTATGAAGATGCTTTTGAAGATATCTTAAGCAAATACGCAAATTCATACAGTATAGAAAGAATTAAAACTAGAGATTTTGGAGCTTTATTTGAATTAAACTACAAGGTCCAATTAAAACAAGATGTAAATCAAAAGAAGTTTATTGATGAATTAAGATGTAGAAATGGAAATTTAAATATAGTTTTAACTCTTGCAGGATTTGAAAATAATGCTTACAGTTAGTATAAACCCCTTAAAATTATTTTAAGGGGTTTATATTAATCTAGAGGTTAATGGCACATCTCTTACATTAACTTCAAAAAAATTTGATGTATTAAAATACTTCATTGAAAGGACTACTACTATAATAACTGAGGATGATTTGATTAATGAAATGCTATCTCTAGCTAAGTCAATAGCAACTCAACATAAAGGTAAGATTTATGCTAAAAGTAATTTGGGAAAAGATTGTAATTTTATAGTAGGCTTCCTCTACAATAATTTAATTGATACTAAAAAGGGCTATAACGATAATTGTTATAGTCCTTTTTGGCTATTTATTTTACTGTACTTGAGTATTATCTATTGTATTGTTTTGTGTTGTTGGAGGTTGTATATTACTATTTCTATCTGGTCTAGGTCCACCCATGTTGCCTGAACCAGTTGTTCCTAAGTTAGTTATTGTATCTGATACTGTAAAGCTAGTAGATTCTGTTCCTTCTGAATATTTACCATCAGAGTATAATCCATCTTTAACTTCTCCAGTTGAAGTCCCTCCGTATGATACTGTATATGTTGATCCTGTTTTTAATTCAGGTGATGATACTACTACTGATTGGTATTGTTTTGATGGTGCAAATGTAATTATATCATTTCCTGTTTCATCCTCTATATGAATTATAGTATTAGCTGATTGTGATGATAAAGCTACGTTTACTGTGTTTTGAGATGAAGTTGAGCTAGGTGACTGTGCCATACCTACACTACCTGCTGCTATTAAAATACCCCCACTTATATCACACGTACCATCATAATCTAAGGCTCCATTTCCTCCATTTTCTGGACCATTTACTATTGTAGTTCCACCTGTTATTGTCATATCTCCATTTGCATCTAACCCATCTCCACTAGAATCTATCACTGTATCTCCGCCATTTATAGCTATTTCACATGTGCTAGATGAATTAAAATTATTTTCTCCTGGTCTTCCATTAGTTGCAGAACCATCATTTCCTCCACCTGCATTGATTCCATCATCACTTGCTACTAAGTGTATATTTCCATCATTTATAGTTATTGATTGACTTTCAATTCCTTCATAAGATTTGGTAATATTTATATCTCCTCCATCGATTTCTATTGTAGAGTCTGCATGTATACCATCATCTCCTGAAGCAAGGTTCATTGTTCCTCCATTAATAACTGCACTATCATTTGTATGGATAGAGTCATCTGATGAATCAATGTTTATCTTACCTCCTGATATAGTAATGTTAGAAGTTGCCTTTATACCTTTTGCACTAGTAGTATCTGTTTCTTCTGTAAAAGTTGTTGAATTACTATCTAAAGCTTTACCACCAGGTGCTTGTTCTCCTCCTTTAGGTTGCATTTCACCCCAATTACCCCATCCTTCACTTTTATTACTACTATTTTCGCTACCTTCTCCAGATACTATATTTATTTCTCCATCAGATATTACTATATTATTCTCAGCTTGTATTCCATCTTGACCTGATGTAATATTTAGAGTCCCACCTGCAATGTATACATATCCTTTATCTGCGTCTTCAGCATTACTTGATTTTATCCCATCTTCTTTAGCATCTATCGTTATTTTACCATCTAGTATTGTGATAGAATCCTTTCCTCTAAATCCATCACCCACAGCATTTACTGTTATCTGTCCGCCTTCTATTTTTAAGTCATCTTTACTAGTAATTCCATTATTATAGTTTGCATTTACTATTAACGAACCCGTTCCTGCTATAGTAAGATCATCTTTACTATATATTGCTGCATTTGGCTCATCTGTTGTATCATCTTCTAATACATAATCTTTACCATCTGTTATAGTATTTTGAGTTCCTTCATTTAATGCTAGTACTACTCTTTTAGCACTTTTAATGTATACTGGTGCACTGTTTGAACATGTTAAACTTGCATTATTTAATTGTATCTGAACCTTATCTTCTTCTCCTGCACTTACTACTATTTGACCATCCTTTAGTTCACCACTAATACTATAGGTACCTTCTGTTGTTATTGTTACTACGTTATTTTCAACTGTAGCACCTTCCCCTTTAATATTTATGCTATCTCCAAGTTCTATATAAGTATCTACTTCTTTTATTTCTTCACTTTTTGTTGTATCTATAACTTGAGTCGTTGTATTAGTTTTTGTAGATGTAGTATCGTTATTTTTTGTTGAACATCCCGTTACACTTACTGCTAATGAAAATGCGCATAATGTTGCTATTAGTTTTTTATTCATGATTAATCCTCCATAAATAGTGTCTATTTAATTCAAGTTTCTTATCTAAAGAATACAATAACAACTACACCTTAAACTAAACTTAAAACAGCATATTAACCAAAGAGTTTTTTACTTATGTGATAAACCTATATATGATGTTAGATTAAATATTTAAAATGATTTTAGATAATTTCAAAATATATTTTTTATATTTTTGTGACTTTTATATATTCTATACCTATTCATATTACTATTATACAGAAATTTGCTACAGTTTTTAAAGTATCATAATGCTCTTGCAATAAAAAACTCATATTCAAATGAATATGAGTTTTCGTGGATTTAAATGGTGGAGACGAGGGGAGTCGAACCCCTGTCCGCAAGTCTTTTCCTCGCTGCATCTACGTGCGTAGCCAGCTGATTTAAATCTCGTCGCACACATCGCCCAGTGGCAAGCTATGTGATTGACCAGTCCCAATTAATCCACTTTCGGTCGAGACACCTCGAAAGTAGTTCCCTGCATAAATGAAGTCCAGGCCTAGCCGGCAGGAGGGCGCGGCGGGACTAGCAGCATTATGCTGCTAAAGCGTAATTATCGTTTGCGTTTATTTTAAATTCCCCAGTTTTTACGTGACCCAGAGTAACACGACACGCAGCCTCAAGTTCCAAACCCACGTCGAAACCATTACGCCCCCGTGGTAGTTTTATAGTCCTGAGACTCTTTCGCAAACTTTATTTTCACCATTTTTTTTATTAAGTTGTTATATATATAATAAAACTTTTTCAAAACAAAAGCAATATTATCTCATTGGAATTAATACTAGTATCTACCAGATAACTCTCTCTCGATACGTCTATTAGCATCTTTCTTAGCTAAATCCTGACGTTTATCATATAATTTTTTACCTTTAGCTAACGCAAGCTCTACCTTAACCTTACCATTTTTCAGATAAACCTTTAAAGGAATTAAAGCATACCCTTTAATAGTAGTAGCCCCTATAAGCTTTCTAATTTCAGACTTATGAAGTAAAAGCTTTCTAACTCTAAGAGGATCAACATTAAAAATGTTACCTTGCTCGTATGGACTTATATGAACCTGCTTTAAGAAAACCTCTGAATTATCAACAGAAGCATAACCATCAGCTAAGTTAAGCTTACCTTGTCTAATAGACTTAACCTCAGTACCCTTTAACTCAATACCGCACTCATAAGTCTCTTCTATAAAATACTCATGTCTAGCTTTTCTATTAGTAGCTAAAACCTTAACACCTGCCATACAATCACCTCTTATCCTTCACTTCAATATTCACCCTTAAAATATACCATATATAACCCTACTAGTCAAACTGATTTTTAAGCTAATACTATTATATGTAACTATATACCCATATATACTATCCTTCTACCAACTTTCTCTCCTAAAATATATTAATTGCCCACCTCACACATAATGTTAGCTATAAAAAAGGGATAGGTATTAAGTTGTTGTTGACGTAACACTTAAAGACCGCTCTTTTTAGGTCTTTGTGTGAAGGAAACAACAACTTAATCCCTATACACCCACACACAAATATTAGTTAACAAAAATGCGAGGTGTTTAGTAGTTGTTGACGTAACACTTAAAGACCGCGCTCTTTAGGTCTTTGTGTGAAGGAAACAACTACTAAACGCCTCGCCAAGCCTTGCTAACTAACTATTCCTCTACTTTCCCAAGTAAAGCAAAATCTATTTCTTTAAAGTCAACATTGACCTTATCAACTCTAATCTTAACAACATCACCAATTCTATAAAGCTTCTTAGTTCTCTCACCTAAAATAGTGAAACTATCCTCATCAAAGATATAATAATCATCACTCATATCAGCAAGTCTAACTAAACCTTCAACAGTATTATCAAGCTCTATAAACATACCAAATGAAGTAACACTAGAAACTATACCTTCAAATTCTTCTCCAACCTTATCTTCCATATATCTAGCCTTATAAATGTCCTTAACATCTCTTTCAGCAAGTTCTGCTTCTCTTTCTCTCTCAGAAGATTGAGTACAAGCATAATCAACTATCTGAGCTAGTTGTTCTTGTCTCTTAGGTGTTAACTTACCATTTAAGAACTCTTTTATAATTCTATGGATTTGTAAATCTGGATATCTTCTTATTGGTGAAGTAAAGTGAGAATAATATTGTGCAGCTAATCCAAAATGCCCTAAAGCTTCTGGTGAATATCTAGCTTGCTTTAAAGAACGTAACATAATAGTACTTATAGCTTTTTCCTCTGTCTTACCATGTATCTTCTCAATTATTCCTTGTAATGCCTTTGGATGAACACTCTCTAAGTCTCCCTTTATAACATATCCAAAAGTAGATATAAACTTATTTAAAGTCTCTATTTTCTCTTGTGCAGGAGTCTCATGTATTCTATAAACAAACGGCATATTTAACCAGAAGAAGTGCTCTGCAACAGTTTCATTAGTTATTAACATGAACTCTTCTATTATTCTGTTTGATATTCTTCTCTCATATTTCTTTATATCAACAACATCCCCATCACCATTTAATATTATCTTAGCTTCAGGGAAATCAAAATCTATTGCTCCACGTTTTTCTCTTCTCTTCATTAAAATTCTAGCTAACTTCTCAGAATTATAGAAATCATCTACAACCTTAGCAAATGTATTTTTAAGTTTCTCATCATCTTTTTCAAGAATATCTGATACTTCTGTATAAGTCATTCTAGCTTTTGAATTTATAATAGTTTCTTTTATATCATGCTTAACAACATCACCATTATGGTTTATTTCCATAAATACAGATAATGTAAGCTTATCTTCAAACGGATTTAAACTACATACTCCATTTGATAAAGTCTTAGGTAACATAGGTATAACCTTATCAACTAAGTACACAGATGTAGCTCTCTTTAAAGCTTCCTTGTCTAACTTACTCTTTTCTTTAACATAATGAGTAACGTCAGCTATATGAACTCCTAACTTGTAGTTTCCGTTATCTAAAACTTCTATAGATACAGCATCGTCTAAATCTTTTGCATCTTCACCATCTATAGTGAATATGTTCATATCTCTTATATCTAATCTTCTATCTATTTCTTCTTGTGGTATTTCTACAGCTACCTTCTCAGCTTCATCTAATACCTTCTTAGGGAATTCTTCTGGTAATCCGTGCTCTCTTATTACTGAAGTAATTTCTACGTATCTATCACCTTTTTGTCCGATTACTTCTACTACCTTACCTTCTGGCTTTCTATCTTCAGTTGGCCATTGAGTTATTCTGCAAACAACTTTATCATTTTCTCTTGCACCATTGAAGAATTTCTTAGGTACAAATATATCCTTATTAAACTTCTTATTATCCGGCACTACAAATCCAAAGTTCTTGCAATTTTGGAAAGTTCCTACAACATCTGTTATAGCTCTTTCTACTACTTTTATTATTCTACCCTCAGCTCTTTTTTCATCAGTTGCCTCAGCTGTTATTTCTGCTATTACTCTATCGTTGTGCATAGCTCCATTTAAACTATCTGCTGGTATGAATAAATCTTGTTTATATTCTTCATCAGATTCTACAAATCCAAATCCTTTTTTATGAGATATTAACTTTCCTACGAAAAGTCCCATTTGGTTTGGAGATGTGTATTTTCCTTTTTTAGTAAGGATTAGATATCCATCTTCTACTAATTCATCTAAGAAATTATAAAACATAGGCATTTCTGTATGATGTATATCAAATATCATTGCTAATTCTTCTTTTTTAAGAGGATTATACGCTGCTTCTGATACAAGTCCTATCAATTTTGCTTTTAGCTCTTCACCCATTTTATTTCCTCCTCATCTTTTTCAAATTTATTTATTAATTTATTTTATGCATATATAAAATATATTTCCCATTTTCTTTATATAAATAACATATATATTGACTATCACTAGATTATATCATTATTTGCCTATTTTGGTAAATTTTTGTTGAAGACTTACTAATAAAAAAACAATTACGAATCTCGTAATTGTCATCTTATGTTTGAACTTAATTTAGTTTTTACTTTATTAAAAGTAATGCTATTGCATTTAAGAAAAATAACACAGCTGTTATTTTAGTTACTCTAGCAAGAAAAGCCTCTTTTCCTTTTGGTTTGAAGTAAGCTTGTGTTCCTTCTCCACCAAATTCAGTAGGCACAGCACTTTTTGTATCTTGTGGTAATATACTAAGTACTAAAACTACAGATAGCACTATTTGTACACCCATTAAAAAATTGCCCATAGTTATCCTCCTACAATTTTTAATCTCTAGTTTTTCATAATTTTAGTGTAGCACAATACACCGCTACATTCAAGCTATTAAGCCAATCTTGTTTATATTATAATACCCCAAAAAACAGTAGATACTACAGTCATCACTAATCCTACTATACATTCATAAGGTATCAACATTAAACGACTATTTATATTCATATTAGTCGCTCCTGCTGTTGCATGGAAGAAAGATCCATGAGGTAAATGATCTAAAACAGTTGCTCCTGAATGAACCATAGCTGCACCTGCTATTGGTGATACTCCAACTCCTATTATAGTTGGTGCAAAAGTTGCAGAAGCTATCGTTGCTCCTGATGTAGTAGATGCAGTTGCTGCTGACATTAATATTCCTGATATTGGAGCCAATAAAAATGCGGGCATATTCATTGCATCTAATAACATTATAGTTGTTTGTTGTAATGTAGATGCTTTTATTATTCCTGCTACTGTTCCTGTTCCTATTAATAGTATTGCTACTGGCATCATTTTTGATAACCCAAATGTTATATATTCATTAATATTTTTAGCTTTACCCATAACTAAAGCTCCTACTATCCCTCCTATAGGAAGTGCTATAAGTGGGTCTATTTCAATATTAGCTATTGGTCTAAGTGCTAGTAATAGTATTGCAACAACTGGTCCTATTATAGCCCCAAAGAATGATGGCAATTCTATATTTTCTGTTTCTGAACTTAATTCTTCTATTTTTTCATGTTTAAATTTCTTGGCTAAAAACTTAGCTATTATTACTGTAACTATTAGTCCTGCTATTGCTGGTAGTAAGTTTGCAGCCATTAAGTAAGATAAATCTACTCCGAAGTTTTCTGCTGCTGATATAGTATTTGGATTTGGAGATATTATATTCCCAGCTTTTCCTCCACCTATCATAGCTAAAAGTATTGCCATTTTGGGATATCCTAATTCTTTAGCTATGGCAAGTGCTATGGGTGCAACTGTTATTACAGCTACATCAACAAATACTCCGACTGCAGTAAGTATCATAGTCGATAAAGCAAGTGCAAATAATGCTCTTCTTTCTCCTAATGTCTTTATAATCTGATCAGCTATTTTAGCTGCTGCTCCAGTTTTTATTAAAACTCCAGCTAAAACTCCTGATGTTATTATTCTAAGTATGGCAGGCATTATAGATTTTGATCCATCTATCATTACGTCTACTGTACCAGTAAGTCCTGCTCCGCCTACTAGTCCACCTATTACTGCTCCTAGTATTAAACTATAAGCAGGATGTATCTTTTTTATTATTAATATTATTGCTACTAAAAGGCCTAACAAAGCCCCTATTGTTGTTATTTGTACTTCCATTGTTGTCTATCCTTCTGTCATTTTATTTCATTATTTTAATAAGATTAAATACTTGAGTTACTGTCTGTATAATATTATTTTTTGCAATTTCTGGTTTCATAGCTTCTTCTATACTCATTGTTGAATTTACTATAGAAAAATAAGCATCGATTCCTTCTTTATTACATTCAACTGCATCTTCTGTAGTACAACCTGCAATTGCTATTACTTTTGCATTATGTTTTTTAGCAAGTTTAGCAACTCCTATAGGTGCTTTACCCATTGCAGTTTGGTTGTCTAATCTACCTTCTCCTGTAATAACAATATCTGCATTCTTTACTGATTCTTCTAATTTAATCTCGTCTAATATTATTTTTATTCCAGATTCTAATTTTGCATTTAAAAATCCTAAAAATCCAAAGCCTAATCCTCCTGCCGCTCCAACACCTTCAACATTTGCAATATCTTTGTTTAGGTCACTTTTAACTACCTTTGCAAAATTTCTTAATCCTTCATCTAATTCTTTAACTATTTCTTCTGTCGCACCTTTTTGAGGTCCATATATATAAGCCGCTCCATTTTCTCCATATAGTGGATTATTTACATCGCAAGCTATTCTAAATTTACATTCATCTAGTTCTTTTAATCTATTATTTGTTTTTATGTATTTTATCTCATTTAATTCTTTTCCACCTAATCCAACTAACTTGTTTTCTTTGTTATAAAATTCAAATCCTAAAGCTTGAAGCATTCCTATTCCACAATCGTTTGTAGCACTACCACCAATTCCGACTATAAAATTTCTACATCCTTTTTTTATAGCTTCTTTTATTATTTCTCCAACTCCATAGGTAGTTGTGTTTAGTGGATTTCTTAAATCTTGTGGTACTAATGGTAATCCTGATGCTTGTGCCATTTCTATTATGGCTGTGTTTGTATCTTTTAGTATTCCATATGTAGCATCTACTTTTTCTAATATAGGTCCTGTTACAGATATAGTTTTAATTTCACCATTCATACCTTCAACTAATGCTTCAACAGTACCTTCTCCTCCATCTGCTAATGGTTTAATTTCTATGTCTATATTTCCATCAACATTTAATATTCCTTGTTTTATAGCAGTTGCTGCCTCTATAGAAGTTAAGCTTCCCTTTAGAGAGTCTATTGCAATTACTACTTTCATAACTCTTTCTCCTTTCACACATATGCTTATTTTAAATGAGATAATTTCTAAATTTTTAAAATAAATTATAAAATTTGATTTTAAAAATTTTTCAGTGAATTATATTTTATTCTATTATACTTGAAAAGAAAAGCCTTCTTGTTAAAATTATACATAAATAAAGGAGCCTCAGAATTTTCTAAGGCTCCTTTTAAGCATTTATCTATTTTATAGGATTATTTCTTTAAGTTGTAGAAAGATTTTAATCCACAGTATCTAGCAGACTCTCCAATCATTTCTTCTATTCTTAATAATTGGTTGTATTTAGCAACTCTATCAGTTCTTGATGGAGCACCAGTTTTTATTTGACCAGCATTTACAGCTACTGCTAAGTCAGCTATTGTAGTATCTTCAGTTTCCCCTGATCTATGAGATATAACTGCAGTGTATCCAGCTCTCTTAGCCATTTCTATAGCATCTAAAGTCTCAGTTACAGTACCTATTTGGTTAACTTTTATTAATATAGAGTTAGAAACACCAGCTTCTATTCCTCTTTCTAATCTTTCAGTGTTAGTAACAAATAAGTCGTCTCCAACTAATTGTAATTTGTTTCCTAATCTTTCAGTTAATACTTTCCATCCATCCCAATCTTCTTCATCTAATCCATCTTCTATAGTTATTATTGGGAAGTTGTTTGACCAATCTTCGTATAAATCAACCATTTGCTCAGCAGTTAACTCTTTACCTTCTCCAGCTAAAACGTATTTTTTAGTTTCTTTGTTGTACATTTCTGTAGCAGCAACGTCAAGTCCTAACATAACGTCTTTTCCTGGCTCGTATCCAGCTTTTGATATAGCATCAACTATTAATTCTAAAGCAGCTCTGTTAGAGTTTAAGTTTGGAGCGAATCCACCCTCGTCACCAACACCACAAGCTAATCCGTTATCAGCTAAAACTTTCTTTAATGAGTGGAATACTTCTGCACCCATTCTTAAAGCTTCTCTGAAAGACTTAGCTCCTACTGGTAATATCATGAACTCTTGAACGTCTACGTTGTTATCAGCATGCTCTCCACCGTTTATTATGTTCATCATTGGAACTGGTAATTGCTTAGCATTTACTCCACCTATGTATTGGAATAATGGTAAACCAACTTCTTCAGCAGCAGCTCTAGCTACAGCCATAGAAACACCTAATATAGCGTTTGCTCCTAATTTACCTTTGTTTGGAGTTCCGTCTAACTCTATTAATAATGCATCTATTCCAGGTTGGTCAGTTGCATCCATACCTTCTAATTCAAGTGCTATTATTTCATTAACATTGTTAACTGCATTTTCAACACCTTTTCCTAAGTATCTTGATTTATCTCCATCTCTTAACTCAACTGCTTCGAAAGCTCCTGTTGATGCTCCTGATGGAACTATAGCTCTACCAGTTGCTCCACTTTCTAATACTACTTCAACTTCTACAGTTGGATTTCCTCTTGAATCTAATACTTCTCTAGCGTATACTAAATCGATTAATGACATAATTATGTCTCCTTTCAAGTTTATATATTTATTTTAAATATATTTTTATTATATTATAGTTTCTTACAAAAAATAGTTTATTTTGAAAAATTTTCAAACATTTTAAATTATTTTGCTATTAATGAATCCCCAGTCATTTCCTCTGGTTTATCTATATTCATTAAGTCTAGTACTGTTGGTGCAATATCACTTAATCTTCCATCTTCTCTTAGTTTAGCTGATTTATATTCATCACCTACAACTATAAAAGGTACTGGATTAGTTGAGTGAGCAGTTACAGTAGTTTTAGTTTCAGGATCTTGCATAAGTTCTGCATTTCCATGGTCAGCAGTTATTAAAGAAACTCCGCCTTTTTCTAATATCTTGTCTGTAACTTTTGCTACACACTTATCTACTTCTTCTACAGCTTTTACTGCTGCTTCTACTACTCCAGTATGTCCTACCATATCTGGGTTAGCGTAGTTAAGTACTATAAAGTCATATTTATCTTCATCTATAGCTTTTAATATTTTTTCAGTTAATTCTTCAGCACTCATTTCAGGTTGTAAGTCATAAGTAGCAACCTTTGGAGATGGTACTAATAGTCTTTCTTCTCCTTGGTTTGGCTCTTCTACTCCACCATTGAAGAAGAATGTAACATGAGCGTATTTTTCTGTTTCAGCAGCTCTTAATTGAGTCTTACCATTTTTAGCTAAATACTCTCCTAGTGTATTTTCTAAACTTTGTGGTTTAAATGCTACATGAACATTTTTTATAGTTATATCATATGTAGTTAAACATACAAAGTAAGTTTTCATACATGGTCTTTCAAATCCAACAAATTCATCGCAAACTAATGCTCTAGTTATTTGTCTAGCTCTATCTGGTCTAAAGTTTCCAAATACTATAGAATCATTTTCTTTTATAAGACCTACTGGGTTTCCATCTTCAACTATTACAGTTGGAAGTACGAATTCATCAGTTTTATCATCAGCATAAGCTTTTTCAACTGCTTCTTTTGCAGAAGTAGCAGTTTCACCTTTGCCATCTACCATAGCATCATATGCTAATTGTATTCTTTCCCATCTCTTGTCTCTATCCATAGCATAGTATCTACCTGATACTGATGCAAATTTACCCACGCCTACTTCTTTCATGTAGTTTTCTACATCTTCGATATAAGTTAAAGCACTTTTTGGTTCAGTGTCTCTACCATCTGTAAATGCGTGAACATATACGTTTTCAACACCATTTTCTTTTGCCATTTTTATTAATGCTTTTAAGTGGTCTATGTGAGAGTGAACTCCACCATCAGATAATAATCCCATTAAATGAAGTGAATGTTCTTTTCCATTTTTCATAGCCTCTAATAAAACATCATTTTGGAATAAGTCTCCATCTTCTATTGCTTTACTTACTCTAGTTAAATCTTGATATACTATTCTTCCTGCTCCGATGTTTGTGTGCCCTACTTCTGAGTTACCCATTTGTCCATCTGGAAGACCTACATCAAGTCCACTAGCTTGTATTAAAGTATGTGGATAGTTGTCATGTAATTTATCTAGGTTAGGAGTGTTAGCACTTGCTACAGCGTTTCCTACCTTTATTTCACTACAACCAAAACCATCCATTATTATTAATGCTACTGGTTTTTTCATGTCTTTCACTCCTTAGAAATTAACAAGCTCTACAAAGTCAGCTGATTGTAAACTAGCTCCACCAACTAAAGCTCCATCTATATCAGATTGATTCATTATTTCAGCTACATTAGCAGGTTTAACACTTCCGCCATATTGTATTCTTACTTCTTCTGATATTTCTTCTCCGTATAATCCTTTTACAACTTCTCTTACGTAAGCTATTACATCGTTAGCTTGCTCAGCAGTTGCAGTTTTTCCTGTTCCTATAGCCCATATTGGCTCGTATGCTATAACAACTTTTTTCATATCTTCAGCAGTTACGTTTTCTAAAGCTTTTTCAGTTTGTACTTTACAAACATCTTTAGTTTTGTCTGCTTCTCTTTCTTCTAAAGTTTCACCTATACATAATATTGGATCTATTCCTGCTTCTAAAGCTTTTAAAACTTTTTTATTTACAGTTTCGTTAGTCTCATTGAAGTATTGTCTTCTTTCAGAGTGTCCAAGTACTACGTAATCTATATTTAATTCATTTAACATTGGTGCAGATATTTCACCTGTGAAAGCACCTTTATCTTCATAGTGCATATTTTGAGCACCTATTTTTATATCAGTTCCTTTTGTAGCTTCCTTTAAGTCTTTTAATAAAGTAAAAGGTGCACATATAACTGCTTCTACATCTGTATTATTTACTTTTCCTTTTATTTCATTAACAAATTCTACAGCTTCTGCTATAGTCTTATGCATTTTCCAGTTTCCTGCTATTATAGGTTTTCTCATTTTATTTTCCTCCATTACTATAAATGTTATAGTATTGATAATTTTTGATTAGTGATGATATGTGGTAGTGCATCATCACTAATCTATATTTTTAAATTATTGGTAATTATAAGTTTCGATTATTTATTGTCTAATGCTACTATACCTGGTAATTCTTTACCTTCTAAGAATTCTAAAGATGCTCCCCCACCAGTTGAAACGTGAGTCATCTTGTCTCCAAATCCTAATTGGTTAACAGCTGCAGCAGAGTCTCCTCCACCTATTACTGTAGTAGCATCTTCTAAAGCTGCCATAGCTTTAGCAACAGCTAGTGTACCGTTTGCGAAGTTTTTAAATTCAAATACTCCCATTGGTCCATTCCATACTATTGTTTTAGAAGCTTTTACAGTATTTACGTATTCTTCTATTGTCTTAGGTCCTATATCTAGTCCCATATGACCTGCTGGTATGTTTGCATCTTCAGTTATAACTGGTTCTACATCTGCAAATTTATCAGCAACAGCATTGTCTATAGGTAATAATAATTTAACACCTTTAGCTTTTGCTTTTTCCATCATTTCTTTAGCGTATTCAACTTTATCTTCTTCTACTAAAGAAGTTCCTATTTCATACCCTTGAGCTTTTAAGAATGTATAAGCCATTCCTCCACCTATTATTAGGTTATCAACTTTTTCTAATAACTCGTTTATAACAGCTATCTTATCAGAAACTTTAGCTCCTCCTAATATAGCAGTGAAAGGTCTTACTGGATTAGCAACAGCTTCTCCTAAGAACTTTAATTCTTTTTGTATTAAGTATCCGCAAGCTCTTTCATCTAAGAATTGTCCAGCTCCAACAGTTGAACAATGAGCTCTATGTGCAGTTCCGAATGCATCATTTACGAATATTTCAGCTAATGAAGCTAACTCTTTAGAGAAGTTTTCTTCATTTTTAGTTTCTTCTTTTCTATATCTAGTATTTTCAAGTAATACTACATCTCCGTTTTCCATTTTAGCTACTGCTGCTTTTGCATTTTCTCCTACAACGTTTTCGTCAGCTGCAAAAACAACTTCTTTTCCTAACATTTCAGATAATCTTTTAGCTACAGGTGCTAAAGATAACTCTTTTATAGCTTCTCCTTTTGGTTTCCCTAAGTGAGAACATAATATAACTTTTGCTCCATTGTCTACTAAGTATTTTATAGTAGGCATAGCTCCGTTTAATCTATTTTCATCAGTTATAACTCCGTCTTTTAAAGGTACGTTGAAGTCACATCTTACTAAAACTTTCTTACCACACACATTTATATCTTCTATTGTTTTCTTATTAAGCATTGACATGGTCGTATCTCCTCTCAAAATAGTATTTCCACTATTTAGTATATCACATTTCTTTCTTTTTCCGTAATAAAGTGTATCTTTTTCACTTAAAAACACACTTTATTTAAGCAATATGTAGTAACTTACTATATATCGTCATTTTTTTCAGCATTTTTGTTAAAAAAAGTCCGGAGCCCGTAGTATAAAACTACAAACCCGGACTTTTTGTCAGTCTTCTTATTTTTTATTTATAAAGATTACTTAGCTAAGTTTGCGAAGTATCCTAAAGTTCTTATTAATTGAGAAGTGTAAGACATTTCGTTGTCATACCAAGAAGTAACTTTAACTAATTGTTGTCCGTCTACTTCCATAACTCTTGTTTGAGTTGCATCGAATAATGATCCGAACTCTATTCCTATTATATCTGAAGATACTAATGGCTCTTCAGTGTATCCGAAAGACTCATTTGATGCTGCTTGCATTGCAGCGTTTATTTCTTCTACTGTTACTTTTTTATCTAATGTACAAACTAATTCAGTTAAAGAACCAGTTATTACTGGAACTCTTTGAGCTCCTCCGTCTAATTTACCTTTTAATTCTGGTATAACTAAACCTATAGCTTTTGCAGCTCCTGTAGTGTTAGGAACTATGTTAGCAGCAGCAGCTCTAGCTCTTCTTAAGTCTCCTTTAGCATGAGGACCATCTAAAGTATTTTGGTCATTAGTGTATGCATGTATAGTAGTCATGAATCCTTTTTGTAATCCGAATTTATCATTTAAAGTTTTAGCCATTGGTGCTAAACAGTTAGTTGTACAAGAAGCCCCTGATATAACTGTTTCGCTTCCATCTAATATATCATGGTTAACGTTGAATACTACTGTCTTTAAGTCTCCTGTTGCAGGTGCTGATATAACAACTTTCTTAGCTCCAGCTTCTAAGTGAAGACCAGCTTTTTCTTGAGAAGTGAAGAATCCAGTACACTCTAATACTATATCAACGTTTAATTCTTTCCAAGGTAAGTCTGCAGGGTTTCTCTCAGCAGTTACTTTTATTTCTTGTCCGTTAACTACGAAAGCTCCTTCTTTAACTTCTATTTCTCCGTTGAATCTTCCTTGAGCTGAATCATATTTGAATAAGTGAGCTAATGTCTTAGCATCTGTTAAGTCATTTATTGCTACTACCTCAAATTTATCAGTTTGCTCCATTAATCTTCTTAGAGCTAATCTACCTATTCTACCAAATCCATTTATTGCTACTTTAACCATCGTATTTGCCTCCCTAAAATAAATGTGTGTATATTTAGCTAGCTTTAGCTAGTTATTAACTAATTAATTTCTAATATCTTGTAAGCACTTTCCTCATCTGTAACAATAACCATATTACTATTTATCTTTGAAATTGCAGTAACTGCTTCAGCTTTACTTGCCCCTGCAAATATTGCTATATTGTTTTTCACAGATTTAAATGTTTCTAAGTCTATTCCTACAGTGTTTAATTCATATACTATTTCACCATTTTTATTGAAATAATATCCAAATGCTTCTCCTACAGCTCCTTTAGATAATATTTCTTCAACTTGTTCTTTTGGTAATTTTCTTCTAGTAGCCATTTCATCAGCTCTACCAATTCCAAATACAAGTACATCGGTTTCTCTTATGTAAGTTAGAGTTTTCTTTATCTCTGGTTCAGAGCTAAGCGTTTTCATCGCCTCTAAACCTAACTCATCAGGTATATGAAGTAATTTGTAATGTGCTCCTAATTTTTTTCCTAATATTGCTACAATGTTATTTGATTGAGTTTCTACATCTTTTCCAACTCCGCCCCTTGCAGGAACAATAGTTGTTTGATTGTATTTCTTTTCGCTTTTTAAACTATTTGCAAATTCTAACATAGTGCTTCCACCAGTTATTGAAACAATATTACTATCTTTTAATATGCTTAAAAAATATCCTGCTCCTTGTTTTGCTACATCTTTTAATAAGCTTTCATTTTTTTCAAAATCACCGGGAACTATTATAACTTTCTTTATTCCTAGCTTTTCTTTAACTCTATTTTGTAGCTGTGAAAGTCCCATAACCTCATTCATAATATCTTTTAAGTTTTCTAAAAGTTCAATTCCTTCTTCTGTAACTGTCATTCCTGATACAGCTACATTTATTAAGCCTTGTTCTTTTAAAACTTCTGTTTCAGATCTTATTATTCTTTCGCTAATTTCTAGCATATTTGATAAGGTACGTCTTCCTATTGGTTCACTTAAAGATATTTGTCTTAAAATTGAATATCTTCTTTCCATAAGTTCTATCACTTGTGGAATTAACTTTTTTTGTATATTAATTAAGTCATTCATTAAAACTTGCTCCTTCAATATTAATCAATGTATCGGGACTTTTAATGTCCCTTGTTTAATTTTTAGTCCCACAAGTTAATTTTATTTTATAGGAAATCCTTCCTAATTTCAATAGTTTTTATAATTTTTTTATAAAATTATTATTTAATATTCCTTTCTTTTGCTAGATGAAGGTATCTGAAGCTCTTCCCTGTACTTAGCTACAGTCCTTCTAGCTACTGAAATTCCACTCTCTTTTAAAATTTTAGATATTTGTTCATCACTTAATGGTTTTTTCTTATTTTCACCCTTTATTGTTTCCTTTATAATCTTTTTTATACTAGTACTTGAAGTCATTTCATCGCTTGTAGTCTCTATAGCAGTACTAAAGAAATATTTAAATTCATAAACTCCAAATGGTGTTAGCATATATTTTCCATTAACACCTCTACTAATTGTCGATTCATGACACTCTATCATTTCAGCAATATCTTTTAATTTTAGTGGCTTTATAAACTGTGGTCCTTTATTAAAAAATCCATCCTGACATGAAACTATAGCTTCTGCAATTCTTAAAATTGTATGATTTCTATTTTGTATATTTTTTACTAAGTTTGATGCAGAATTTAATTTAGATTTGATAAAATCTTTAGCTTCACTATCTGATGATGAATTTTTAAGAACTTCTTTATAGAAGTTATTTATTTTTAAATTATATGAGTCTTTTTCATTTGTATAAACAATAAGCTCATTATCTATCTTTTCAACTATAACATCTGGTTGTACGTATACCGTTTTCTCATTACAACATAATCTTCCTGGTTTTGGATCTAGTTGCTTTATTTTATTAACTAATGCTATACACATTTGCATAGGTATCTTATGCTTTTTACTAATTTCTTTTACTTTATTTAATGCAATCAAATCTAAGTCTTCTTTTATTATTTTTATTAGTTGTTCATCATAAACACCTTGGTTATTAGCTTGTATAATTAAACACTCTACTAAATCTCTAGCTCCAACACCTACTGGTTCTAATTGTTGAATTATACTCAGTGATTTTTCAAATTCTTCTTTTTCTACATTCAAATCATCCAGCATATATCTTTCTTCTACTCTTAAATATCCATCTTCATCTAAACTATCTATTATATAATTGCAAATTTCTCTTTCTTTATCACTAAGCTTATATAAACCTATTTGTAGATTTAAATATTCATATAAGTTAGTTTCTTCTTTTATAATATTCTCTAAATTCAACTCATTATCTGGGTTATAATTTATTTCCCCTTTATACCCTTTATCAATATTATTTATATAAGCTTCCCAGTCTATCTCTTCTTTTCTTTCTATATCTAATAGTGGATTTTCTTCTGACTCTTTTCTTATTTCCTCTTCTAGTTCTACTTTACTCATGTTAAGTATCGTCAAAGATTGTTTTAATTGAGTAGTCATAACTAGTTTTTGAGATTGTACCAACTCCAGCCTATTATTAAAATTCATAAATTTATTCACCTCACTTTATATATCGTAATAACCTAAAAACTCTCTAGTCTATTTATGTCTATTTATGTAAAAAAACCCTTTTGCTTTAGTATATTCTACCACTTGGTATAACACTTATGCAAAAGGGTTTTCTATAACATTTTATTATCTATTCATTTTATCTAATATAGAGTTTAATTGCTCTTCATCGAATACATATTTAGTATTACAGAATTGGCATCCTATTTCAGCTTGTTTATCTTCTTCTATTATTTCAGATAATTGTTGCTTTCCTAAAGATATTAAAACTCCTTCGACTCTTTCTTTTGAACATTCACATTCAAATCCTACTTCACATTTATCTAATATTTGAGGGTTTAAACCATCAAGTACTATATTAAGTATATCTTCAGGAGTATTTCCAGCCTTTAACATATTAGTTATAGAATCTAATTTTGCAACATTAGCTTCTAGTTTTGCAATATTTTCTTCAACAGCATCTGGCATTAGCTGAATTATAAATCCTCCTGCATATTCAACTTCTTCTTCCTTAGTTAATACGCCTAAAGCCACAACTGATGGTGTTTGTTCTGATACTGCAAAGTAATAAGTTAAATCTTGTGCTATTTCTCCACTAACTATAGGGTATGACCCATTGTATGGTTCTCTTAATCCAAGGTCTTTAGTTACTCTAACTGTACCTTCTGTTCCTACAGCCGCCGCAACGTTTAATTTTCCATTTTCATAATCTGGTACTACAACATTTGGATTATCAACATATCCTTTTACTATACCTTTAGAGTTAGATGTTGCTAATACGTTACCTATAGGCCCGTTACCTTTTATTATAACTGTTAGCTTATCTCCATCATTTTTCATCATTAGCCCCATCATAGATGTTGCTGTAAGAGTTCTTCCTAATGCAGCTGTTGCTACTTTAGTTGTTTGATGTAACTCTCTAGCTTTTTCAACCATACCTTTAGTTGTTGCAACAAATGCTCTTATTTGACCATCTCCAGCAGTTGCTCTTATAACATAATCCTTCATATATATTCCTCCAATCATCCTAAACTACGCTATTTATTTCTTACAAACAAAGAATATTCTCTCTGAATCTTCTTTTGGTTTATCAAATGTAAAATCTCCATATACTTTTACATTTTTAAATCCAGATTCAGTTAGCATTTCTATTATTTCTTCTTCTGTATAAGCTCTTTGTTGATGAACTTCTTCAAATTTATCATATCTATTATCTTCACCTTTTATAAAGAAAGCTAATTCCATTTCTAATAAATTCTCTTCATCATCAAAGTAGTTTTGCCATAAATATGATACTTCTTCTCTGTTCTCCCCATATATATTTCCACCTAATATATTAGCAAGCTTGTAATATGAACTTATATCAAACATGAATAATCCATCATCTTTTAATAATTCATATGTTGTATCAAATACATTTTGTAAATCATCGTCATAAGTTATATAGTTAAATCCATCGCAAGCACATAATACACAGTCAAGTCCTGTTATATCAAAATCTAACTCGGCTATATCTTGTTGTAATAAAACTAATTCTATACCTTGTTTTTCTGCTTTTTCTTTTGCTACGCCTAGCATTTCTGCTGATATATCAATACCTGCTATATCGTATTCTTTTTTAGCTAGTGGTATAGTTATATTCCCTGTTCCACATGCTAATTCTAGTATATTTTTAACTTTTACATCTTCATTTTCAATTGTATCTTCTATATATTTAACCCATTTATCATAGTCAACATCATTCATTAGTTCATCGTAAACAAATGCAAAATCTTTATATTGATCCATCCTTTTTCTCGTCTTCCTTTTCCTTTTCATTTTTTTTCCTTTGCTTTTTGCGAGAAGTCAGCATACCACCTATACGCCCTGCTTCTTTAGCAGTCAAACCTCCCCATCCAAGCTCAGAAACCTTGTCCATTAGCCCCAGTTCTGAGGCTATCTCATATTTCATTATATCATCATCTGTCAATATTTTCTTTTTATTAGTACTACTTTTCTTTCTTGGTTTATTTATATCAATTTTTTTATCGTTCATAAAAATCACTCCTTCATTTGTATTTTTGTCATATAAGTAAAATTTATACAAATTTAAGGAGTGATTTGAATTTTATATTAATGATTTTTTATGTTTTAATAGTTTCACATATACATCTAAGGCATTACCTAATATACTTTCATCAAAGTTAAAGTTTATACTATGAAGTCCATTTGTAAATCCTTTTTCTTCATTTCTTGCTCCTAGCATAAAAAATAACCCTGGTATTTCTTTTTGATAAAATGAAAAATCTTCAGATATCATTATAGGCTCTAGTTTTATAACTTTTTCTTTACCTATAACTTCTACAAATTCTTCATATAAAGCTTCATTATTATTAACAGCTGGATAATCATCTCTTATTTCTACATTTATACTGCAGTTATAAGCAACTTCATAGCCTTTAGCTAGTTCTCTTATTCTCTTCTTGATAGTTTCATAAACCTCAGGTTTAAAAGCTCTTATAGTTCCTTCTATTCTTATATTTTCAGCTATTATATTTCTTCTAGTTCCACCTTCCATCTTACCAATTGTAAGCACTGCATTTTCTAGTGGACTTATATTTCTAGATATTATAGTTTGTAAACTTCCTATAAAGCTAGATGCTAAAACTATTCCATCTATTCCATTTTGAGGCATAGCTCCATGACCACTTTTAGCAATTATATCTATATCTAATTCCCCAACTTGAGCTAAGAAGTAATTCGGTCTCGTTCCTACATAACCTTCTGGAATTTCTGGGTATATATGAAGTCCATATATTTCATCTATATTGTATTTTTCTACTATTCCAGCGTCAATTAGTGGTTTAGCTCCTCCTGGTCCTTCTTCTGCAGGTTGGAATATAAATACAATATTATCCATTAAGTTTTCTCTTTGTTCATTTAAGTATGTTACTAATCCTAATAGTACACTCATATGCCCATCATGTCCGCATAAATGCATAGCTTTATCACCCATAGTAAGAGCATCCATATCAGATCTAAACGCTATAGTCTTTTTAGGATTTTTTCCTTTTATAATTCCTACCACAGCAGTTTCTAACATTTCTTCAAATTCTACACCTATGCTTTTTAAATAATTTTTTATATAATTACTAGTTTTATATTCTTTATTTCCAATTTCAGCTAGTACATGTAATTCTTTCCTATTGTTTTTCATGTTTTCTTTTATATTACATATATTACTCATACAAAACTCCTTTGATATCAATTTATATAATATAATTATACCCAATATATATTGCATTAGTATTGTTATTAATGCTTAACTTTCTTAAAACTATTGCTATTAGTGCTATATTTATATACAAAAAAAGGATTGGTTTTAAACCAATCCTTTTTATAATTATCTATCTTCGTTAGTAACATTAAATACGTAAGGTACGTTTCTATAGTAATCTCCGTAGTTTAATCCGTATCCAACAACAAATTTATCTTCTATTTCAAATCCACAGTAGTTAGGAACTAATTCTACCTTTCTTCTACTTGGCTTATCTAAAAGTACACAACACTTTATACTTGCAGGATTCTTAGTTTTTAAGTGGCCCATAACAAAGTTCATAGTTAAAGCTGTATCTGTTATATCGTCTACAACTAAAACATCGTATCCTTCTATATCATCACTTATATCTGCTACCATATTAACTTGACCAGTACTGTTCTCTCCATGACCATAGCTTGAAGTAGTCATAAATCCGATTTTAACAGGAACTGTTATATGTCTTACTAAGTCTGCACAGAATATAAAACTTCCTTTAAGTAAAGATATTACCATTAGCTTTTTACCTTCGTAATCTTTAGATATTTGTGCCCCTAGCTCTTTTAATCTTTCTTGTATTTGTTCTTCTGAACATAATACTTCCCATTTTTTAGTTTCTATATCCATGTTACAACCTCCGAAATGTTATATTATATCCATTTTATAAGAGATTCCTTAATTTTGCAACGGTTTTAAGAATATATTAGTTAGCTTTATTCATATCATCCATTACGCTTATTATAACCTTATCAGTAGTAGTCATACCTTTATCACTAACTCTACCTAAGTTTTGTATACTTTGCTCTGCTCCAGTTCCAACTATTCCGTTCATTGGAGGTACTATACAATCTTGCTTAGCTATTATAGCACTTTGTACTGCTGCTGATGCTGCTGATGCAAGCTTTAATGCACATCCAGCTTTAGCTCCGTCACATATCATACCACTTAAGTTTGCTACCATGTTTTCTATAGCACCTTCTATTTGAGTTTCATTACATCCCATTAACCAAGCTAATCCTGCTGTAGCTCCTATACTTGCTGCAACACCACATCCACAAACTGCTGATAATCTTCCTGTGTAGTTTTTAACGTATGCAGTTAATAAGTGAGATATAGCTAATGATCTAGCTAATTTTTCTTCTGATTGAGGGAATTTATCATTGTATGCAACTATTGGAAGTATAGCTGTTATTCCGTGGTTTCCACTTCCGTTAGAACTCATAACTGGTAATTTAACTCCTGCCATTCTAGCATCAGATGCAGCTGCAGTTATCATCATAGTGTAGTTCATTAAGTCATCACCTAATAATCCTGACTCTATAGATTTCTTTATACCGAATCCTACACCAACACCAACTTTTTCATTTAATCCACACTTAGCTATTTCTTCGTTCATAGTTATTCCGTCTAATAAGAATTTGATTTCTTCAAAATCAACAGTTTCCATAGCTTCTACTATTTCTTTTATTTTTATAGTATCTAATATATTTTCTTTAGCCTCTGTAGCTGTAGTTGCAACTTCTTCAATCTTTTCGTTAACTAATATATCATCATTTTTTTGAACGAATACTATATTGTCATGCTTAGTTCTTATAACAACTTTAGATTTGTTGTTTGCTCCTTCTAATTCAACTTGTATATAAACTTTTTCTTCTGTATCTATTGGAGATATATTTATATCATTATTATCCATAAAGTCTTCTGCAACTTTAACATCTTCTTTAGTTAATGTTTCTAAAACTCTTAATCCGTTTTCTGATTTTCCACCTATAAGACCCATTGCAGCAGATATTTTTAATCCTAATCTTTCAGTTCCTGGTATTCCTACGCACATACCATTTTTATATACATTTGGGCTTAATCCTATTGTACATTTAGTTATTTCTTCCCCTAATGTTTCATTTGCTTTAGCACATGCTAATGCTACAGCAACTGGCTCTGTACAACCTAATGCTGGTTTAACTTCTGCTTTTAATATATTAACTAATTTTTCTTGTATATTTTTCATTTATATTCTCCTCCTGAATTTACATATAATATTTATGTATTTTATTAAAAGCAAAAACCGTGCCAACTTTTTATAATTTTAAAGGTGTTGAAATCGCTAACATTTATAGTTTTATAGATATTTTTTCATCATTTCAATCTCATTTAGAAATAAAATAGTCTCAAAATGAGATTAAGTATCATTTTGAGACTATTTTATATCGTTCTATTTTTCTATACAGTGTAGCTCTTGATATACCAAGTGCTTTTGCTGCTAAATCTTTATCTTTTTTATAGCTTTTATATTTTTCTAATGCTTTTATTATTTCTTTTTTCTCTAATTCTTCTAATGTAGATATATTTTCTGTGTTATTTATTGATATTTCATTATTTGCTTGTCCATGTTTTACTCTATTAGGTAAATTGTCTAAAGTAATAATATTACTTTCACATCTATTAACACTGTACTCCACAACATTTTGAAGTTCTCTTATATTTCCTGGCCAGCTATAATTGCATAAATATTCTAATGCTTGAATATCTATATCATTTACATTTTTGTTTAGCTTATTTGAATATTCTTTTATCATATATTCTATAAGAAGATGTATATCATTTTTTCTTTGCCTTAGTGTAGGAAGCACTACAGGTATTACATTTAATCTGTAATATAAATCTTCTCTAAAGGTACCTTTTTTAACCATATCTTCTAAATCTTTATTAGTTGCTGCAATTATCCTTACATCTATTGATATGTTTTTAGATGCACCTATTTTATCTACTTCCTTTTCTTGCAATACTCTAAGTAGTTTAGCTTGTAGATGTAAACTCATGTCACCTATTTCATCTAAGAATATACTCCCCTTATCTGCTAACTCAAACTTACCTAAACTTCCACCTTTTTTCGCTCCAGTAAATGCACCTTCCTCATATCCAAACAACTCACTTTCAAGTAAGTTATCAGGAATGGCAGCACAGTTAATTGCAATAAAAGGATTTCCCGACCTATTGCTATGATTGTGTATAGCTCTAGCAAATAACTCTTTTCCAGTACCACTTTCTCCAGTTATTAAAACTGTAGAACTAGTTTTAGATGCCATTAAAGCTTCTTCCTTAGCTTTATTTATACTGTAACTATTACCTATTATATTATCTAAAAATATTTGGTGATCATGACTTATCTTATTATAATTTTTTATAGCATCTATTTTATCTATAAAATCTAATACATAACCTTTTAATTCATTATTTAATAGAATAGGCTTTATATTGTATATTCCTTTAAATTCTTTATTATTAGATCTATAAATAAAACTATAAGATTTATCATTATTTAAACAGCTGAAGTTGCTAATTTTTATAAAGCTTAGTACATCTCCTATAAAAATATCTTTTACATCTTGTTTTATTTTAAATATTTCTTTAAATTTTAAGTTGTATTTATCTATATTAGCATCTCTGTCTAAAGAAACTACAGCTTTATCCATATTATCAAGTAAAGTTTCTAGCTTTTTTCTTTCTATATCAACTTCATAAGTTTTTATTTCAGCTTTTATTTTACTAGATATCAAATCTGCCATTTTATGAAGAAAGTTCATTAAGTCTTGTTTTCTAAATTTAATTACATCTGCTTGCTCTTTAGTAAATGCTATAAGACCTATTACCCCATAAGCTTTATCCTCGTATACTATAGGGCAACATACTTCTGCAAACTCCTTACAAACTCCATTGCTATGGCACTCATGACATATTTTATTGCTTTTAGGATCTTCTATTATTAATTCTTCTTTTGTTGTTAATGAATATTTAAACGCTGAATATTCTCTTAGCTGTTGTCCAATCTTATGAAAGTAAGTTCCAGTCCCAGCTATTCTTATCAAATTCGAATCTACTATAGTTACATCAATTTCTAAAACAGATGAAATTGCTTCTGCTATATTTTGTATATCTTTTTTTATAAAGTTTAAATTAATCATTTCTTCCATCCCTTAGTTTTTGTTTGTACATTAGTAATTTCATTTCTTTAAGCTCTTTGTATATTTTATTTAAAGTATACTGTATTGATACTAATATTACAAATAACATAGCAATAATTATCATATCATAATGTATTTTCATAAAAAATTCCTCCTAAAGCAAAAGACCAGGTATAACCTAGTCTTTAAGCATTTCTCGTTCCTATATAAATATAATTGTCACATTTGATATTCTCTAAAATACCTGTGAAATTTGAATGTCTTAATCTATCTATAATATCTTGTGGATAATGATATTTTATTTTTTCTCCACATACCCTATGTTTTAAGTATTTAAGCTTTATTTTTAGCTTACTTAAATTAGGTTCTTGTAATATAATCTCTCCATCTATTTTTAAAACTCTGCGTATTTCTTCTAATGCTTTACTTTGGTTATTTGTATAGTTAAATTGATTTAATACAATAACTTTGTCAAAACACCTATCTTCAAAAGGTAGTAGTTCTAAACATCCTTTTACTATACTGCAATTTTCATTGTGAACCAGTGAGTAACAGATGTCATTGTATGCACTATCTTCAAGTATAGTAACATGGACACCAAGCATCCTTAATCTCTTACCTAGGGTACCTATATTTCCAACTATAAGAACTTTTTCTCCTATCTCATACCTCATGATACTTAATATATCTTCTTCGGTATCCTCTGCAAAATATTTAGATTCATAATTCCATTGTACTACGCTTTTCACAGTGCTCCCCCTCAATCAATTTATTTTCTGATTTTTACATCATAGAATAGATTATAATAAATCCTAAGCAACTATTCAATAACCATTTTAAACTATTTTTGAAATATTTTTTTAGTAGGGTTTTCCTGCAAAATTTTTAAATTTCAGTTAGTTTATATTATTCTCATCTAATCGTTTTATCTTTGATATAGACACCTCATAAGCCACTCTTTTTTGTACATCCCCATTGTCTAATTTTTTCTCATATTCTCTACTTTGAACCCTTCCCCACATTTGGATTCTATCTCCAACCTTTAAACTTTTAGCAAATTTAGCATTTCTTCCCCAAACTATAGATGGTATGTAATCAGATTTGTTATATGGTCTATTTATCGCTACCAATAAATCTGTTATTTCTCTTCCTAAAGGAGTTTTTCTATATATAGGATCCTTACATATATATCCATCTAAAAATATGCTATTAGGATCTTTAGTCTCTTCATTTACAACATTTATTTCTCTTGCAAAAACTGTTAATACTAATTTATTTCTATTATCTATATTTTTGTTATATGATCTTAATTGACCTGCTACATCAACTAAATTATTTTCTTTTATATTAACTTCTTGTAATAACCTTTCAGATATAGTTATTGGTAATGTATCATATGTATCACTTAGTCTATGTATTTTTATTTTTGTACTATAAAATTTTTCACCAAATATTTCATGGCTAAATGTCAATTCCTCTTCAAGTTCTCCTCTTAAATTTACTATGTTAGTATCTTCCTTTACTTTTATCATATCTTTACCCCCACAATTGTTAATTACCATATTTTATCTTGAATCTATATAATAAATATATTTATACATGTTTACTTTTATTACACCTTTAATAAAACTAAACTGATTAATTTTGATTCTAATATGGCAAAAAATAAAAAATATACCGTATCTTAAAATACGGTACACTTTTCATTTTATCAAATTGTCACTTTTATGCTTTACGAGCAGTAAATGCCTTTTTTAACATTGTTACTGAAGTATATGCTATAACTACTATAACAACCCATCTTAATATATCCATAGGCATTGAACTAACAAAGTTAGCAGCTATAATTACCCCTATAACTCCACCTATTGTTATCCAGAAAGAAGTTTTCTTAGCATATGTTTCTTCTTTTATGAACTTAACGCTTGCTGTTGGCATTAATAAAGCACAAGATCCCATCATTATAGGGAATGCTACATCAGGAGACATTCCTAAGAAGTAAACCATAGCCATACAAGGAGAGTATAATCCCACTCCAGCAGTCATTAAAGCTCCAAATATAAAGTTACCAACTATTCCTATTATAAGTTTTGTTCCAGTTAATCCGGTTGCATCTCCTCCTGCAGGGAATAATCCAACTGCAGATAATAGCATTAATAATGCTGTTGCTGCTAATGCAAATCCCATAACTATTTGTATTTTTCTTTCATCCATTTTAGATATTATTCCTGCACCTATATAAGATCCTACAACTGCTGCGCCTAATAAACTTATTAAAGTTACTGAATCTACATCTATAACTGTTGTAAATATAAATGCTTCAACAACAACTGGTATTGTATGACATACATTTAATGTTCCTGGTATTAATTTATCAGGTATATTTATTTTTAATGCATTCATCATTGCTACAGTTGGCGCAAATGAACCTATCCCTAATGTATCAAAGAAGTCTGTTACAAAACCTGTTAAAAATGGCTTCCAAGTTGGTACATCTTCAAACTTGTTACTCGCTTTAGCTTTTGATAAATCTTTTAAAAAGTTAAATCCAAATATTGACACAAAAGCTGCTAATAGTATTCTTACTACGTTTAACATCCTATTAATTCCTCCTAATTGATTTTGATAAAAAGTGTCTTACATAGAAATATGATTAAATACCCATTGGGTATCTAATCATATTTATTATAAGTTAATCCTTAGTGTATTACTACTTTAATATGAATCCGTGCTTAACTGGATCTTCTTCATCTATAACAAAGTGGTTAAATCCTGTTATATATGCAGCTCCTGTTATTTCTGGTATTATAGCATCGTAATCAGCTACTTTATCAAGACCTACTATTCTACCTTTGAATAGAGTTCCTAATATACTCTCATATACGAATAGTTCACCTTCTTTTAACTCTCCTTTAGCGTGTAAAGTAGCAAGTTTAGCACTTGTTCCTGTTCCACATGGAGATCTATCCACTTGTCCTTGTCCAAATATAACTACGTTTTTGTAGTTAGCTTCTGGATGAGTTGGCTCGTCATATATTTCAACTAAATCTACTGTTTTTATATGAGCTAATTCTGGATGTTGTATTTCTATAGTTTCGTTTATTATATCTCTCATCTTTAAACCTATTTCAGTTAGTTTTTGAGCGTTCTTTGGCTCCACTTTTAATCCTAACTCACTAGCTTTAACTATAGCGAAGAAACTTCCTCCGAAAGATATGTCAAAAGTTACAGTTCCTATTTCAGGCATTTCTATTTGAACATCTCTTTTGTATAAAAATGCTGGTACGTTTACTATAGAAACTTCTTTAACTCTATCATTTTCAACTTTAGCTTCTGCTTTTACTATTCCAGCTGGAGTATCCATAACTACATGTGTTATAGGAGATTTCATTTCTACCATACCTGTTTCTATAGCAGCTGTTATAGCTCCTATTGAACCATGTCCACACATATTTAGGTATCCTCCACCATCCATGAAGATTATTCCAAAGTCAGCTTCTTCATTACAGGGTTGAGTTATTATAGATCCGAACATATCATTATGTCCTCTTGGCTCTAACATTATAGCTGTTCTTACGTAGTCTAAGTTTTCTTCTAAGTAAGCTTTTTTCTCAGCCATAGTATTACCTTTTATATTAGGAATTCCACCTGTTACTATTCTTGTTGGTTCTCCCATTGTATGAGAATCTATTGCGTGTATACTTCTTGAAAATTTCATTGTACAGCCCCCTATATTTTTATTATTGTATTCTTATTATTTCTTGTTTCTCATTTTTAGTTTCAGTAAAGCTAAAGATTTTTTAGCATCTAGTTCATTTACTGTATTTTCGCCGACAACTTCAGTTTCTATCCCCTTATCTGATTTATTAAAATCTACTATTGTATCCATATATCTATTGGTAACAACAAATTTAGCTTGTGTTCCATTAAATGTAAGTCCAACTACCGGGATATCTCTTTTTCCAATTTCTTCGATAGTATTAGCATAATCTACGTGAGAGTTTCCCCACCCATCACATGATACTATAACACCATCAGCTCTCATGGCTTCTAGCCATGCTGCTGTTCTTTGTCCAACAAATTCTTTTTCTTTATTATCTTGTGGTGTTCCTACTACTACTATTCCTAAAAGATCTATATCTTTGTCATTACTAACAATATCTAAAAGTGGATCTCTAAAGTGATGTAATGACGTTTCTTTAGTTGATGGTCCTATTCCCATATTTTCACCTCATTAAGTCATCGCTCTCAAGGCACCGTCTCTATACTCATTAGGTGATATTATCATTGGTACATTTCCCATATCTATGATAGATGTACCTCCCTCTAAACCACTAGGTTCTTGAGAAAATAGCTGATTATCATACATTGCACCTTGTCCTGCAATTTGTTTTACTATGACAACTTTTTTAGAATTAGGTCTTATTTTGTCAAAATATTCACGAACTTCTGTAGCATTTCTTCCATCTTCTTGTTTTAAGATGTTTCTTATACTTTGTATGTATTTGTCACAAGCTCTAAAAGCTGCCATAGGAAGTTTTCTTTCATAAGGTAGACCACCTTTAACTGTAACATCTATATGTATTATATAATCTGTAGTTGATGGAGTACCAAATCTTCCAAATACCATTTGTTCTGCTAGTATTCCTTCAGATGATCCAAATTCATGCATTTGTCTACCATCTTCATCTACCCCAGTAAGCATAACATATACTCCTGTTAGTGTATGAGTTATACCTTCACCTAATCTTCCTAATACTTTGGTAGATATAGGTATTATGTCCATAATAGTATTAATTTCTCTATTATAATCACCTGGTTTAATTATATCTATTTTTATATCTGTTATTAATTTTTCTGATTTCATGATTTCATTTGCATAATCATTGTTTATGGATAGTGTACCTTTTTCTATTGAGACTTTTTCATTGAATTCAACATTATTTATATGAAATGGCTTAATTACTAAACGTCTAAGTATTTTCTCTTCCATATTTATATCACCTTTTTATAAGCCCCTCTCTATTTCTAGAGAAGGGCTATGTTATCTTATTATACTTGAGCTACATACTCATATGGTAATTGTACTATCTTACCAGCTGAAGGTATTTTTATTAATTGCTCTAATGTATCTCTTAATATATTTGTTTGCATTTCTACGTTGTTTGGTTCACCAGCGTTAGCACCCATTGGAACTAATGGAGCAACTGCTCTTGGAGTTCCGTTTTGTCTAACTACTGGAGGAAGTGCTGATATTATTATAGTTGGTATACCAGCTTCTTCTATTGCTCTCTGCACGATCACGGCAGTTCTATGGCAAGTACCTCAGCCAGCTGTTAGAACTACACCGTCTACTCCCTCATCTTTTAATCTTCTAGCGATTTCAGGACCAGTTTCTTCAGTGAACTTAGTTTGGTCTCCTCCACCACCCATGAATCCTATGTGAACTGGAGCTACAGATTTTATGAATCCAGCTTTAGCTAATTCATGTAATCTATCTATAGGGAACATACAGTTTATGTCCTTGTTAACGTCAGCGTTATCATATCCACCGTGAGATACCATCATCTCATCAGTAGTAGCTGTGTCAGGTATTTCTCTAAATGTAAAGTCACCTGCTAAGTTAAATCTCTTGTCAGATTTTAAGTGTACACCTGCTGCTGTAGCTAAAGCTATAGTCATATCCTTTAATTCTTTAGTTACAGGAGTCCAAACTGGAGGAGGTGTTATCGGAACGAATATTTCAGATTGAAGTCCTTTTATTGTTGTAAGGCTCATATTTTTCCTCTCCCTTCTATTTATCTAAATCTTCTTGGTTTATTTTTTTATTTCTTTCAATTATATCGACATACTTTTGATTAGGCTCTGGACTTAATACTTCTGGATAGCTTAGCATAAATCCAACCTCAAGACCAAGCTTAAGTTCATAGTCAGTTATAAGCATTCTTTTCGGTATTTTAAATTGACCTAGTCTTCCTTTTAAGTCTATAGTTACTCCACCGTCAGTTATCTCTACTATTACTCCCTCATACATTCTTTCAGTTGATATATATTTTAATCTATCCATACTCTTTCATCCTTCCATTATCTCTAAATGTCTTTATTATTTAGCGTCTTTTTCGTATATATTTTTTCTTTTTTCACTCATTGGTAATGTTTGCTCATTTTCTACAAGCTCTATTTTATTACCAGTTTCTTTTTCTATTAACTCAACGTTATTTAATTTAACGTTAGCATTCCATTTTCTTTCAGCAGCTTTAACTTCTTCTCCACCCATTACTGTCTTTAACATTGCTAAAGATCTAGTAGCATCTTCTGGGCATAATGTATTATTTGATAATACTTCATTTTCTATACCTTGCTTAGACTTGTTGTTGTCTATCATGTACTTCATGTACTCATTACCAACAACTAGAGCCCCTTGTACAGCAGAGAAACTTACACCTACTACAGCTACATCTCTCTTACCTATTTGCTCTATGTGAGAAGCGAAGTCTATATGGTTGTTTCCGAATCCTTCAGTAGTTACTATTGCACCATCAACCCCCATAGCTTCTATCATCATACCTAATCTCTTAGATACATAGAATTTCTCAGCGTTTACTTGAGGAGATCCTACAAATATAACACCTACTAAGTCTATTTCTTCATCATGCATAGCTTCTATTACTAATGGCTCTCTCCAGTAGTGTCTAGAGTTCTCTTTAGATGCAGGTCCTATACAAGTTAATGCATGTATACCACCATCTAATACTTCAAGTGGAGATAATACAACTGGAACGTTTCCTAAGTCAACGTTTGGTTTAGCTCCTAATGTTCCAACTGGCTCTACAGGTAATATTAAGTTATCATGCATTGCCCCTTGTCCCATTATTTCTTTAACTACAACAACCTTTTTCTTACCAGGTCTTCTGTATTGAGTTAATTCTTCAGTATCAACTACTAAAGACTCGTCAGCTTTCTTTAAAGCTTCTCTTATTTCTTGAGTTATATAATCAGATGCACAGTGAGCAGCTAAAGGTCCTGGTCTTTCCATGTTAGTTCCTTCTTTAACTGTTACTTGAGTTTTGATGAATATATCACCTTTGTCAGGAGCACCTGGTCTTCCCCACATTATGTTAGTTTCTAATACACCTTCTGAAGAACCGAATTCACCTATTTGAACTCCGTTTTCATCTGTACCAGTTACCATCATGATAACTCCGTCTATTACTCTAGTTACACCTTCACCTATTTCTCCTTCTTCTTTAGCAGCTATAGGTTGAACGTCCATTATAGTTTCACTGTACTTGTTGTACTCAGCTGGAGTTATTATTTCAAGTTTCATATCAACTACTAATTCTTCTGATGCTGCAGCTTCCTTAGTTAACTCTTCAGGCTTTCTTAAGTATAATGTAGTTCCTTCTATTTTAGTTTCTTCAGCGAAAACTACGTTTTCTATTTTGAAGTGCTTTTTAGTTAAGCTTCTTATAGCTTTAGCTTCTTGAGCTGGCTCAGCTTTAACTTCTACAGCTTCAACAGTTTCTTGAGCTACAGGAGCAACTGGTGCTACACCCATTCCTTGAGCTACAGTTAAAGGTATTTCTAAGTTTATATCTCTACCTTCACCTATATGTATTTTTATAGTTTGTCCATTTACTGGAGCAACTGGTGCTACAGGAGCAACTGCTGCTACTTCTTTAACTTCTTCAACTACTTCTTCTTCTTCCTTAGCTTCTTCAGCTACTACTACACCTTCTACACAATCTGCAGTTATTGGTGTTAAAGCATCAAGAGTTTTTAATAATTTAGCTCCTAAAACTTGTTCTATTGTTAAACAATCTTCTGATATTGTTAATAATCCTGAATCCTCTAAGTCAGCAAATATTGCTGGATCTTCTAAGTTTGATGGTTCTAGTACAGTTCCTGCTTCAAATCTACAGCAGCATACCGCTGGATCTTTAGCATGAGCTTTAGCTGTTTCTACAGTTATTGACATTTTCTAATACCTCCTAGCATTATTTTTTTCTTCTATATAATCTATGTCCAGAAGCTCTTAATACATGATCTGTACTATGGTATACAGGCAATCCTAACCTAGGTGCCACTTGCATAACTGTGTTTGTTCAGTCCTCGCAGTTACCGATTAATACAGCTTCAGCTCCTTGACTCTTTAACTTAAGTACTTTTTCAGCTTGACCTGGGCATATACCTGGTAAATCACATCTAAATCTACCATTTACCTCAGTCATTCTCTTACATTTTTCTTCTGCTACAACTTCAGCACCCATCATAGATGCGATTTGCTTTAATCTGTCTTCTTGTGCTCCACATTCGCAAGCTATTATTCCTAGCTTTTTGCTTTCTTGTGGAAGTGGCATTGACACTAATATTCCTCCAAGAGTTTTTGTGACAGGGCTTTCCTCTTCACCGTGTCTACCAGTGAAAGGACCTCCTAAAACTATTTCTCCAAAAGGTTTTATGAATCCACCACATTTTTCTATATAAGTTATTATTGGCATTCCTATTGGAACATCCATAAATACCTTTCCATGATTTTCTGCACCTACTACTCTTCCTCCAACAGTTATATCCTTAGTTATAAAAGGTTTTCTGTCTTCTATAGCTTCTACTATACGTTTTATTGTTTCAACGTTAGAAACTACAGTTTTAGCTTCTATTGGAAGTTGTCCTGGAACAAGAGTTACTCCTAATAATTCTCTTATTATTACTCTTTCATCTCCAGCTGGATACATATCTGGTAAATATTTTATCTCTATATTTGGTTCATTTTTACAAGCTTTTCCTAATGCCATTATAGCTTTCTTATATTTTGGTTTTACCGCAATATAAGCTTTATCAGCTTTAGTTATATCAAGCATGTACTTTAATCCTTTTATTATTATTTCTGGATTATTTTCCATTAACTCTACATTGTGCCCAAGTACTGGTTCACACTCTGCAGCATTTGCTATGATACAACCTCCTGTAAGATCTACATTAAGCTTTATGTGTGTAGGGAAACCTGCTCCTCCTGCACCAACTATACCAGCCTCTTTTATAGCTTCTAAGTTGTTTTCAGTATCTTTTATCTTTACATATTCCTCTGGTTGATTTTCATCAGCTTCTATTATTATAGAAGTTTCTGTTATCTCAACTACTTTACCGTAAACACTCGAATGTATATTTGCACCTAATCCTTGAGGCTCAGCTATAAGTTGTCCTTTTTTAACTTCACTACCAACCTCAACTATTGGGTTACACGGAGCACCTACATGTTGTCTTAATTCTATCTTAAGCATCATGGATTTCACCCCCTGACTATTTTATTTAACAGTATTTTATTTAACACTGTTTTATTATTAGCAATTAGCGTGCCAAATATTTAATTCAGTTATTTTTTTATGCATATTTTTTTATTTAATCGTGAAATTATCATTTTTCGACATTTTTTTCACATGTTTTTTTGCCACTTACTATATATTTTATACTATTTGCCAACAAAAATCACTATTAAATTACGTTTTCCCTTTTTCTTTGTCGAATTACCGACATATTTCCGTCATTTTTATAATATAAATTTAGTTATTTTTATCACATCCCACTATGTACCTAGTTTTTCAATCCTAGGTACATAGTGTCAGTTTTCAGTCTACTGTCTATTTTTAGACACTTCTATATTATACTGATCTATCTTATAGTATAGCGTTGTCCTTGGTATATTAAGTATTTTAGCAGCTTTAGCTTTATTTCCTTTAGCCATATCTAAAGCTTTACTTATAGTATTTATTTCTAATTTACTTATAGCTTTATTTAAATCTAATGGATATTCTTCAGTTAATAAATTATTCTTTTTGCTTGATTCAATAATATGAACAGGTATATCATCTATTTCTATATTATTACCTCTAGATAGTACAACTATGTTTTCAATAGTATTTTTTAATTCTCTTATATTACCTTTCCATGTATATCTTTGAAGTATATCAATAGCTTCTTTACTTATATTTAAAGTTTCTTTTCCATTTTGCTTACATATTTCTTTTATAAATTTATCTACTAATAATAATATATCTTCTTTTCTTTCTCTTAAAGGAGGTAAATCTATTTCTACTACATTTAGCCTGTAGTATAAATCTTCTCTAAATTTATCTTGTGCTACTAAGTCTTGTAAATTTTTATTTGTAGCAGATATTATTCTTGTATCTATCTTTATTGTTTTTTCTCCACCAATTCTCCTAACTTCTCTTTCTTGTAATACTCTAAGAAGTTTAGCCTGCATACTTAAAGGTAAATCTGCTATTTCATCTAAAAACACAGTTCCACCTTTTGCTAGTTCAAATATACCCATCTTCCCTTTTTTGTTCGCACCTGTAAATGCTCCTGATTCATATCCGAAAAACTCACTTTCAAATAATTCTGATGGTATAGCACTACAGTTCACTGGTATAAATGGTCCTTTTCTCTCACTGTAATCATGTATAGCTCTTGCAAAAACCTCTTTACCTGTACCACTTTCTCCAAATATAAATATACTGCTAGTTGTTTTAGATACTCTTTTAGCTACCTCTTTAGCTCTTTCTAACTTATAACTTCTTCCTAAAATATTATCAAAACTACCTTTAGATAATATTTTCACTTCATCTTCTAAATATTTCAATCTATCATTAGCCTTATCTAGCTTGTGAGATAGTTTTTTAGCTTCTGTTATATCTACTTCTGTACAAACTACACCTACAAATTCTGAATTTATAAATATAGGATTTGCATCTACAAGACCATAAACATCATTTTCTTGATTCTTATATATTCCACTTTCTCTGGTTTTCGTTTTTAAAACTTTAGAAGATACAGTTCCTTTTAAATATTTTTCTATATTTTGACCTACTATATATTCCGATTTTATTCCATATCTATTTTCCATAAATTTATTCCAAAGCACTACTTTTCCATCTGTATTTATTGCACATATACCTTCTTTTATTTCTCCTACAATATGCTTAATTGTTATCCCATAATCTTCTAACTCCATATATAAAAAATCTCTTATATGTTTTTGATTCACAACCCCTATAATCTTTTCATTTTCTAATACAGGAAGTACTCCTATATTATTTTTCATCATTATATTCCTACACTCATCTATTTTAGCTTCTTTATTTACAGATATTAAATCTGTTGTCATTATATTTTTTACTAATTCATTTTTATAATCTTTGCGTTTTATAGATAAATGACATATATCTGTTAAAGAAACTAATCCTTTAATTCCGCACTTTCCATTATCAACCATAATTTCTCTTTCATTTTGATTGACGATTAAGTCTATAGCTTCTCCTAGAGTAATATTTTCATCCACTAATATAAATTTTTTACTCATTACTTCTTTTACTATCTTGGTCTCTGGTACAGAAAACATTAACAACCTCCCACGTACTACTTTATTATTAAAATATATTATACTATATAGTTCTTTTCTGTAATCTATATATTTAATTTTAAACATATAAAAAGAGCATTATAGCTTCTTTCTACTAAAATACTCTTTTTTATTTTTTATTTAATTATAGTAACTTTATTTTTTTCTTTGAATTCCATTAGAGTCGATTTCATATCCTTCATTATATAAAAGCTTTGATAAAGGCACTATATCATGTTCTTTTTTTAATTCTCTTATTATTATATCTAAATATTGTTTATTATTTTTTACATCTCCATGAAATAATACTATAGATCCCGAATCAACACTTTTTAAAACTCTATCTACAACATGATTAGTTCCAATTTCTTTCCAGTCAAAAGAGTCTATATCCCATTTAACTGTAGTATATCCAAGTTCTTCACATATTTTCAAACTATCATTATCAAAATCCCCAAATGGAGGTCTATACATAGTTGGTCTTTCTCCTGTTATTGCTTCTATTTTATCTGAAGCAATACTTAACTCTTTTTTCAAGTCCTCATCACTTATTTGTGTCATATTTGCATGTGTATTAGAATGACTTCCTATATCATGACCTCTTTTATGTATTTCTTCTACTATTTCTTTATTTTCATCTACCCAATTTCCAACTAAAAAGAATGATGCTTTTACCTTATGTTTATCTAATAAATCTAATATTTCATATATATTAGAATCCCCCCACGATATATCAAAGGTCAACGCTAGTTTATTATTATTATTTTCAACTTTATTAATAGGCATATTTTTAGAGTTCATATTCGTACCTATATACTTCGCGCTATAAACAACACCAAACACTACAGTTAATGTCAGTGTAAAAAATAAAATGCTGCATACCAAAGATTTGATTCTATTTTCTTTTTTCATATAATCCCCCCATTACTAAGTACTCTAGTACAAGTTTATTTTTATTTTTTTCAAAAAATTACTATTAAATTAAATTTATTAATTGGGAAACTTAATTGTAATCTATTTAAAAGGTGGTGTTTATTTTGAATAATTTAAGAAATGAGTTTGGCGTATTAAAAGGTAAAGTAGAAGATAACTCTCCTAGAAGTGTAAACTTAAATAGTACTCATTATTTAAGAGAGGCTCATGGTATTCAAGAAGGTATTAGAAAAGATAAAAAAATTAAGATTAATAAAAAATTCAAATAAAAAATTATAAAATATGAATATAATTTTTCATTCGGGTTAAATTAATATCAACAACAAGATATAAATTGTTGTTAGACATCTAATAGTTTAAGGAGGAAGTTTACTATGTCAACTAAGAAAGCCGTTCCTGAAGCAAAAGCAGCATTAAATCAAATGAAGCTAGAGATCGCTAATGAGTTAGGATTATCTAACTACGATTCAGTAGATAAAGGTAACTTAACTGCTAGACAAAATGGATATGTAGGTGGATACATGACTAAGAAACTAGTTGAAATGGCAGAAAGACAAATGTCTGGTAAGTAGATAGTAAATTGTACACCTATCATCTTTTGAGAAAGGCTACCTATTAAAGGTAGCCTTTTTATGTAACTACATATTTTAATTATATAAATGTATTTATGTAAATATCAAATTCTACTTTTATTTTTATATGTTTTAGTTTAATATAATTATATAGAAACATTATACGGAGGATGATATTATGTTTGAAAACTCATCTGAAGAATTAGCTTACCATAAATTATTAATTTTATATGTGTTAGAAAAGACAAATATGGATTTAACTAATTCTCAAATTACTCAGGTTATACTTGAGACAGAAATTATGAATTATTTTTCATTACAACAATTTCTATCACAACTTATGGATGCTAAATTCATAAAAATATATGAAGATTCAAATAAGGAGTATTATACTCTAACACAAAAGGGTATTGAAACTCTAGAATACTTTTTATCTAGAATACCTACTCAAATTACGGAAAAACTAGATGAATATATACGATTAAATAAAGAAAACTTACTAGCAGATACTCAAGTAAAATCAAGTTTTGTTAAGCAAAGTGATAATGAATATATAGTAAATCTAAGAGTTATAGAAAATCAATCTAACTTAATAGATTTAAATCTAAATGTTTCTTCCGAGAAGCAAGCAAAATTAATATGTGATAATTGGAAAAAGAATGCATCTTATATGTATGCAGAAGTAATAGATTTACTTATTACAAACAAAAATTAGCCTACGCAAATACTATAGTAGTAGGCTCTTTTCCTACCTTAATTTCATTTATATATTTATTCGCACCCGTTTCGTACACTTTAACACTATTATTAAAAGTATCAGTTACAAACAAATATCTACCATCTTCAGATAAAGCTAATCCCTGAGGATTTCCATTCATTTTTATACATCCTATATTCCTATAATTATTATAATCTAAAATTTTTATATCCTTATATCCCAAATCTGCTATATATATTTTTTCATTTTTTAAATCAATACATATTTCAATAGGTATTAATAAGTTTTCTATAATTTTTACTATTTTTAAGTTATACTTATCTAACACTACCATTTTTCCATCTAATGTAGATGTATATATCAATCCTTTATAGTTATCTACTTTCACATGCCAAGCTTTAAAATCCATCTGAATTTTTTGCTCTATTTGTTTATTAAATGTGTTTATACATATTAAGGAATCTATACAAGGAACATATAGTCTATCTGTTTTTTCATCTAAAGAAAAACCATGTGGCATATTATCTACACTAATTACACCTATAGGCTCCAAAGTATTTTTATTTACCACATATATACTATTAGAATCTTCATTCGATATAAATAATTCATTTCTACAAAGCATTACTTGACTGAGATTCCCTCCAATAGACACAGAGTCTATTATCTTTTCAGATTTCATATCCAATACATATAATATTCCATCAAAGGAACTCGGTATGTACATAATATCCTTCTCTTTTTCTATATAAAAATGATGAGGATATATATCAGCTCCAAGTTTTATCTCTTTTTCCAAACTGAGCGCTTCATGATCTATAACACTTATACTCTGTGATAAATAGTTAGATGTATATAACTTCAAAATAAAACCTCCTCACTTAATAAGTATACTAACATAGTATATTTATTCGAATACTTGTCTTATTACTGTTTTTTATGCTTGAAATACATCGATATTATTTGATATTATTTACTTAGTATATTTTGGGAGGTTATAGTAATGAAAGTATCTTTTAAACCATCAGGTGTTTGTTGTAAAGAAATGATATTTGATATCGATGAGAATAATATAGTTACAAATGTTGATTTTGTTGGAGGATGTCCTGGAAATTTAATAGGTCTTAAGCAATTAATAGAAGGAAGACCTGCTAATGAAGTAGCTGATAAATTAGAGGGGATTTCTTGTGGAACTAAATCAACATCTTGTCCTGACCAATTTTCTAAAGCTTTACGTGAGCAATTATCTAAATAATGTAATAAAAATAAAGCATATCAAAACGATATGCTTTATTTTTATATATCCCTAACTATAGTTCTTATATTTCCTATCATATATAAAGACCCTGCACATATTATTACATCATTTTTACTAGCAACTTTTAATGCACCTCTAACAGCATCTTCTATTTTAGATTTACATTCTACTTCTACATTATACTTTTCTATTTTTTCTGTAAGTTTGTTAGCATCTATAGATCTTGGATTATCTGGAGTAGTAGTTATAACTTTATTAAATCTAGGTATTAATAAATCTAACACAGAACTTATATCCTTGTCTTCTAACATACCTATAACTAATATCTTATTTTTATCTTCAAAGTATTTATCTATAGAATTCGCAAGAGAAGTAGCTCCTTCTTCATTATGCGCTCCATCTATTATCACCATTGGCTCTTCTTTTATTTTTTCTATTCTACCTGGCCACTTAGTTTCTTTTAATCCGTGTCTTATACTTTCTTCATTTATATTTAAGTTTTCCTTAGAATTTATATAGTTTATTACATTTAGTGCAAGCACTGAATTATTTACTTGGTGATCACCTATTAATTTTATTTCTAAGTCTTTATATTCTTTTCCACCTATAATACAATCGTATTTTTGGAAATTAATATTTGATTCTTTTATATTTATATCTTTAAAGTTACATTCTATATATGTAGATTTCACTTCATCGCATATATTTTTTATAACGTTTTCAGCTTCTTTGTTCTGAGGATATACTATAGTAGGACATCCTTCTTTTATAATTCCACCCTTTTCAAAAGCTATTTTTGCTAATGTGTCTCCTAATATTCCTGTATGATCTAAACTTATAGAAGTTATAACGCTAGCTAATGGTTTATCAATAACATTTGTAGCATCATATCTTCCCCCTAGTCCTACTTCTAGTGCTACAAAGTCTACTTCTTTTTGATTATAGTAGTAAAACGCCATAGCAGTTACTATTTCAAATTCTGTTGGATATGAATATCCATCCTTAACCATAATTTCTATCTTTTCTTTTATTAAAGCTACAATTTTAGCTACTTCTTCTTCAGGTATATTTTCTCCATCAACTCTTATTCTCTCTGTAAAAGTTTCTAAAAAAGGAGATGTATATAAACCTACTTTATATCCACTTTCTTTTAATATGCTTGATATAAATGAACAAGTAGAACCTTTACCGTTAGTTCCAGCTACATGAATTATTTTTAAGTTTTCTTGAGGATTGCCTAGTAATTCTAATAATTTTTTTATATTATCTAATCCTAGTCTAACCCCAAATTTATGACTTTCATGTATGTAATTTAATGCTTCATTATAATTCATATTATTCCTCCATAATACATTAACTAAGTATTTTAATTATCTTCTATTAATTTCGTCAAAATACTTAGTTAATCCTTTATAAATACATTTATTTATATCTATATTTAGTAATTTATTCTAAGTCCTTTTGGATAGTGATTTTTAAGTACTCCATTGGATTCTTTTCCCCAGCCAAGAGGCACTCCTTCTACTGTTACTAGAACCCATCCTCTACTTTGTCCTGTACTTATAGTATTTCCTCTTAAGTAATTTAAAACTTCTTCATTATCTAACTTTAGGTTTTCAACATTTTTCACGTCTTCAGGTTTTAAATAATGTGATAATGCATGAGACGGTTCAAATCTATTCTTCTTTAATACCCCTAAATGAAGTCCATATCTTAAAACTTTTAATTTTTTTGTATCTGGTGACTCTTGTGGTATTAAATATAGATTTTCTCCTCTTATATCGAATTTATCTCCCATATTTATATTTAAGAATTTTTTTTCAAAATCTTTATAATCTTTTAACTCTTTATCTAATCTTTTAGTTTTTATTTCTTTCGTGTTGCAATCTTCATCTTCTAACTTTTGTATCTTAGCGACAAAATGACCTTCTCCTTTTACTTTATGAGGCCATACTCTATCGATTTCTATAAGCTTTGCATTTTTATATTCTTCTATAAATTCATTTATTACAGTTTCATTTTCTTCCTTTGCAAAAGTACATGTAGAATAAACTAATACTCCTCCATTTTTAAGCATATCATAGCCATCTCTTATAATTTCTCTTTGTATAGATTGACACTCTAATACTTTTGCATAAGACCAATCTTTTATCGCTACTTCATCTTTTCTAAACATACCTTGTCCAGAACATGGTGCATCAATTACAACTTTATCAAAGTATCCTGTAAATACTTTTCTTAAATTATTAGAATCTGTATTAGTTATAATACAGTTTTTAGCTCCAAATCTTTCTAGATTTTCACCTAATGCTTTTATTCTTATTGGATTTATTTCATTAGATACTAAAAGCCCTGTATCATTCAATTTAGATAATATATATGTAGATTTTCCTCCAGGTGCAGCACACATATCAAGTATCTTTTCACCTTCCTTAACATCTACTTTAGGTACAACGCTCATAGCTGATGGCTCTTGTAAATAATATGCCCCTGCTTCATGTAAAGCATTTTTACCAGGTCTATCTATAGTTTCATCATAATAAAATGCTTCATCAGCCCATGGTATTTGACTTAATTGAAATAAATTTAAGTTTAGAAAATCTTCTTTATTTATTTTAAGAGTATTAACTCTTAACCCTGTTGTTTTTGGTTCATCATAACTTTTTATAAAATCAGCATACTCCTCTTTAAGTATATCTTTCATTGCGTCTAAAAATTCTTGAGGTAGTTTTGTCAATTTGTATCGTCCTTCCTAGTTCTTATATCTTTATATATTAATCTATATAATCTATTTTATGAAATTTCATTCAAACTATAAACATTATAATAAACTATATAATACACATCAACAAAATTCGCTTCGCTTTCTATAAAAAATTAAAGAGTTGCCTAAAATTAGACAACTCTTTATTAATTAGTTATTTATATATTTTTCAAATACTTCCGTAAAATCTTTATTGCTATAATTTATTCTTAAAGATTCCATCCAGTCTAAATTAAAGTTTGTAAGTTCTTTAACTATATTAACTGCATTTCCTTCTAATGCACATCTTGATATAGAATCATTTGCCATTTGAAGACCTTTAGTTCCATCTTCTATAGAAGTATTATTTTTACCTTGTTTAATTCCTATTTCAACTAATGTTTTATATAAATCTTTTAATTGTTCTAATTGTTTTTTATCAACATCTATACTAAAACTTTCATTTCCAAAACTAAATTTTATTTCTACATCTAAGTCTACTGTTCCTGCTGTTTCTAATGTTACAGAATGAACTCTTTCATAGTAAAATTCATGTCTTTTTACAGTTCTTTTTTTACTAACCGCAGTTGCTCCATCTACATGTAATAATCCTCTATTTGTAAAAACATACTCATCTGACTTTGACTTTATAACGAAAAATATCTTTTCTCCATCTTCATGCATTATGTAGTCATCGCCATCTACTTTATCAAAGTCTTTAGGTGATATTATTTTACCTATATCAGATAACCCCAATGTATCTGCTGCTACTTTTCCAAAAAAATTTCCTGCCATACAAACCCCTCCTAATTGTAAATTATTTTATATATTATTATATACTATTATTAACATTAAAGACTAACTTAATTATATATGTTTATTTGAAGTAAGTTTATTATTGTGGTAAAATTTTCAATGTCAAAATATAATAGGAGAATTAGTCATGGATATATCAAACAATAATATGAGTAATAGAACCAAAGGCATTTTGTGTATAATAGCATCTGCTCTTGGTTTTGCTATGATGTCTACATTCGTTAAACTATCTGGCAATTTACCTGTATTTCAAAAAACTTTTTTTAGAAATTCAATTTCTTTTTTATTTGCTTTAATTATGGTTTTAAAACAAAAGGAAAGTCTATTTGGTAAAAAAGAAAATAGAAAGCTCTTACTTTTAAGAGCTACAACAGGAACTTTAGGAGTATTATTTAACTTTTATGCTATAAGTAAATTAGTTTTATCAGATGCTAATATGTTAAATCAATTAAGTTCTTTTTTTGCAATAATTCTTTCAGCTATATTTCTTAAGGAAAAAGTTAGTATGAACCAATTTATTTCTATAATAGTAGCTTTTATTGGAGCATTGTTTATTATTAGGCCTACATTTAATATGGATATACTTCCAGCATTAATAGGAGTATCAGGCGCTATATGTGCAGCATCTTCTTATACTTGCCTTAGGGCTTTAGGAAAAAAAGAAAAAGGAGCTACTATAGTATTTATTTTTTCTTTATTTTCATTAATAGTAATTTTTCCTTTGATGCTTGTAACTTATAAACACATGACACTTTTACAGCTTTCATATCTTATACTTGCTGGAGTTTCTGCAACTATAGGTCAGTTTGGAATAACATTTGCGTATAAGTATGCTCCCGCTAAAGAAATATCAATTTTCAACTATACTAATATAGTTTTTGCAACTATTATGAGTATCTTTTTATTTCATACTATTCCTGATGAGTTTAGTATTATAGGATATTTTATAATTTTTTCAGCTGCACTTTATATGTTTATGTATAATAAAAAGTTAGACAAGATAAATATATAGAAATTAGGATGTTTCCAAATATTTAATTTTTATTTTGAGGTATCCCAATTTTTATATCATCTTAATAAACAAAGGGACTATCTACAAAGATAGTCCCTTATTTTTATTAGTTCATTTTAGCTTCTATGTTTTCTATTCTTTCAAGAACTGATTTAATCATTTCTTCGAATTTCTCTTTTTTAGCTTTTTCTTCATTAACTAAACTTTCTGGAGCTTTAGCTAAGAATCCTTGGTTAGAAAGTTTTCCGTTAACTCTCTTTATTTCGCCTTCTAATTTAGCTTTTTCTTTATTTAATCTCTCTAATTCTTTAGTAAAGTCTACTAATTCATCAAGAGGTATAAATATTTTAACTCCATCTATAACAACACTTACTGCATCTTCTGGTACATTAGTTTCATCTTCAACTATTTCAACTACTGATGCAGATGCTAATGTTACAAAGTAATCAGCTCCAGCTTCCATAGCTTCTTTCTTTTCAGCTGTTGGAACTATTATAACTTTAGCTTTCTTTGATGGTGGTACGTTCATTTCAGCTCTTACATTTCTTATGTTTCTTATACCATCCATTGTTAAGTTCATCATTTCTTCTTCTTTAGCCATATTGTCAGTTTCATTGTAGTGAGGCCACTCAGCCACTACTATACTTCCTTCTACAGTTGGAAGGTGAGTGTATATTTCTTCAGTTATAAATGGCATATATGGGTGAAGAAGTTTTAATATTTTCTCTAATACATATGTTAATGTATATAAAGCTGTTTGCTTAGCAGCTTTATCATCAGAGTATAATCTAGGTTTAACTATTTCTATATACCAGTCACAGTACTCTGACCAAGCAAAGTCGTATATCTTTTGAGCTGCTATTCCTAAGTCAAATTTGTCCATATTATCATTAACTTCTTTAACTAAGTTATTAGCTCTAGATATTATCCACTTATCAGCTAAAGTCATATTAGATTCTACTGATTCTCTAGTTACACCATTCATTATTTCTTCATCTATATTCATGAATACAAATCTAGATGCATTCCATAATTTATTTGCGAAGTTTCTAGATGCTTCAACTCTTTCCATGTAGAATCTCATATCATTTCCTGGAGAGTTTCCAGTAGTTAACATGAATCTTAAAGCATCAGCTCCGTATTGATCTATAACTTCTAATGGGTCTATTCCGTTTCCTAAAGATTTACTCATTTTTCTACCTTCAGAGTCTCTTACAAGACCATGTATTAATACATGCTCAAATGGAGTTTCTCCCATACAGAACATTCCTGCAAATGCCATTCTTACAACCCAGAAGAATATTATATCGTATCCAGTTACAAGTACACTTGTTGGATAGTAGTAATTTAACTCTTCTGTGTTATGAGGCCATCCTAATGTTGAGAAAGGCCATAATGCAGAAGAGAACCAAGTATCTAGTACGTCTTCATCTTGCTTGAAGTGAGTATGTCCACACTTACATTCTTTTGGCATTTCTTTAGCAACAACTACTTCACCACACTCTTCACAGTAGTAAGCTGGTATTTGGTGACCCCACCATAATTGTCTTGATATACACCAATCTCTTAAGTTTTCTAACCATTGAGTATATGTCTTATCAAATTTATCTGGTACGAATTGTAATTCCTTCTTCTTTAATATATCTAAAGCAGGTTTTGTTAATTCATCCATCTTAACGAACCATTGATCTGATAATCTTGGCTCAACTACTGTATGACATCTATAGCAAGAACCTACATTGTGGTTGTGGTCTTTTATAGCTATTAAGTATCCTGCTTCTTCTAAGTCAGCTATAAGTTGTTTTCTACACTCATATCTGTCCATACCTTCGTACTTACCAGCTAATTTATTCATAGTTCCGTCTTCATTCATTACGTTTATCTTTTCAAGATCATGTCTTTGACCAACCTCAAAGTCATTAGGGTCATGAGCTGGTGTCATTTTAACTGCACCTGTTCCAAACTCTAAATCAACATAATCATCAGCAACTATTATAAGTTCTCTTCCTACTAAAGGTAAAATAGCATGCTTTCCTACTAAGTGAGTATATCTCTCATCTTCAGGGTTTACTGCTATACCAGTATCTCCTAACATTGTTTCTGGTCTAGTAGTTGCTATTTCTAAGAACTCTTCACTACCTGCTATTGGGTATTTTATATGATAGAACTTTCCATCATGCTCTTCATGCTCAACCTCAGCATCAGATAATGTAGTTTTACAATCAGGACACCAGTTTATTATTCTGTTTCCTCTGTATATTTGACCTTTTTCATATAATTTTACAAAGAACTCAGTAACTGCTTCATTACAACCTTTATCCATTGTAAATCTTTCTCTATCCCAGTCACAAGAATCTCCTAACTGTTTCATTTGGTCTACTATTTTTCTACCAAATTCATTTCTCCAGTCCATAGCTCTTTTTAAGAACTCATCTCTTCCTAATTCGTACTTAGTTTTTCCTTCTTGTTCTTTTATTCTTTCAACAACTTTAACTTCAGTTGCTATAGATGCATGGTCTGTTCCTGGTTGCCATAAAGTTTCATATCCATCCATTCTCTTCCATCTTATAAGTATGTCTTGTAATGTATGGTCTAGTGCATGCCCCATGTGTAATTGACCTGTTATGTTAGGTGGGGGAAGCATTATTGTAAATGGCTTTTTATTTGGGTTTGGCTTAGATTTAAATAATCCTTCTTCTAACCACTTTGAATATAATCTTGATTCAAAGTCTTTTGGATTATACGTTTTTGGTAAGTTAGTATTTTCCATATCGATTCCTCCTATATAATTTATATTTATAATAAAAAAGAGCCCTTCATCCACATAAGGACGAAAAGCTCGCGTTACCACCTTAATTTTATATAGAATAGTTTTAATTATATTCTATATAACTCTTAATAAATTTAACGATTCTCACCGTCTAAACTTACTACTATTTCAGTTTAGAAACTCCAAAGCTACCTTCTGCAATTCATTTCTTAGAAAGTCTTTCAGCCGGTGAACTTTCCTCTCTGTAAGTTGAGTTTGCATACTCCTCTTTTTCTTAGTTTTTAAATATGCTATTATCTTTTAATTATATTAATATCTACTATTATTGTCAATGTTTATAAATATTATATTCATTTAGTTAAATTTTGTTCCCAATAGTTTTTATGTTTATAATTTTCTTCTATAGGCAAAATAGTATACCCTTTTTCTCTAAGTGTGTCTATTATACCTTGTAGTGCTTTTACACTCTGTTCTTTTTCATGCATTAGTAATACTATTTCGTTATACTGTCCTGAATACATTTTTACATTTTCAATTATTTCTTTATCTGTAGCTCTCCAGTCCTGTGTATCTAAGTTCCAATCCCATATTTTATATCCTGAATCTATTAAAGCTTTATATGATTCTTTTGTTGCATATGGCTTACTTCCATAAGGTAATCTTATTAGCCTTGATGTCTTATTTGTTATATCTTCTAAAGTTTCTCTACATTTATTAAACTCTGAAACTGTTACTTCTGGCGTCTGGTATAATACATCTATATCATGACTTACACTATGAAATCCTAATGAATGTCCTTTATTAGCTAATAATTGTAGCTCTTGTTGATATTTTCTCATATTTCCATCAACCATAAAAAATGTAGCCTTCACATTGTTTTTTTCTAGTATATCTACTATTTCTTTTGTATATTTTGATGGTCCATCATCAATAGTTATGTACGCAACTTTCTCTGGTTTTGGCCTAGGTCCTCTTTCATTAATTTCACTAGTTTGGATTATGAGTTGTGTTAACGTTAATGTATCACTATTTATTAAATCTACATTTATATCAATATTCTCATTTGAAGTATTAATTAGTTTATCATATGTAAAAAATATTAAAATTAAAAGTATTAAAATTACAAACAAATTTAAAAAAATAGGCTTTATTCTTCTTTTCATCCCCACTTCCCCTTTATACTATTTATAAACTATGTATTAGTTTAATTATTGACACTTATATCAATCTATATAGCCTTTATTTAATAAAACTTCCTCATATTTTTATAAATATGTTTGCAATCCTAAAAATATTAAAAAAATAAAACTACTAGTTAGTAGTTTTATCCAATCTCAACCATGTCTCCATTTAGAGCATATATTATTTTTTCACATATATTTGTAGTGTGATCTCCTATTCTCTCTAAGTATCTTCCTACAAATAGAATTCTTACACCCTGATCTATATTTATGTCTTTTTCATGCATAACCTTCAATGTATGTTCTTGAACACAATCATATAATTTATCTACTAAATCATCTTTTTTAGCACTACTATATGCTAAATCTTCATCTTTATTTTGTAATGCTAGTTTTGCATCTTTTAACATTTCTATGCATATATCTTTCATCTTAGGTATATCAACTAATTCTTTTATATACTCTTCGTTGCCTATTTTAATAACTTCATCAGCTATATTAACTGAGTAATCCCCTATTCTCTCTAACTCTAAACATATACTCTCTAATGCATATACAAATCTTAAATCTTTTGCCATAGGCTGTTTTAATGCCATAAGTTCAATACTTCTATCTCTTATATAGTCTCTTAAAGCATCTATCTCATCATCTTCACTTCTGATTTTACTTGCTTTTTCTAAATCTTTATTTATCATGCAATCTATAGAATCTTCTAAGATTTCTTCACATTTATCAATCATTTTAAGTGTATAGTTAATAAGTGTATTTATATTTAACTCCAAGCTACTGTTGATCATATTAAAACTCCTTTTATTGATTGTTTTTATCTTGATATCAAATTTAATCTTACCCAAATCTTCCTGTTATATAATCTTCTGTACGCTTATCACTTGGATTTGTAAATATAGTTTTGGTTTCATCAAATTCTACAACTTCCCCATTTAAGAAGAATGCTGTTTCATCAGATACACGTGCAGCCTGTTGCATGTTATGAGTAACAATTACTATAGTGTATTTATCTTTTAACTCTTCTATAAGTTCTTCTACTTTAGATGTTGATATAGGATCTAATGCAGAAGTTGGCTCATCCATTAATATAACCTCTGGTTTCATAGCTATAGTTCTTGCTATACATATACGTTGCTGTTGTCCTCCAGATAGTCCAAGTGCTGATTTATTTAGTCTATCTTTAACTTCATCCCATATAGCAGCTCCTCTTAAACTTTCTTCAACTATTTTATCTAATGCTTTCTTATCTCTTATACCATGTATTCTTGGTCCATATGCAACATTATCATATATACTCATTGGAAATGGATTTGGTTTTTGAAATACCATACCTACTTTTGTACGCAATTTTATGACATCATCAGATTTATATATATCTTCTTCATCAACTAGTATTTCTCCTTTTATTTTTACACCTTCTATTAAATCATTCATTCTATTTAACGTTCTTAAAAATGTTGATTTCCCACATCCTGAAGGTCCTATCAAAGCTGTAACTTTATTTTCTTTTATATCCATATCTATACCTTTTAGGGCTTTATTTTCTCCATAATATAATTCTAAATCATTTACACTTATTTTTATGTTATTCATCTTAGTAGCTCTCCTTACTAAACTTTTTAACTATAAACTTAGCTAAAGTATTTAAAGATAATACTATTACTATTAAAACTACACCTACACTTGCAGCTGCTTCTATGTTTCCTGTTTCTTTAGCTATTAAATACGATTGAACTGTCAGAGTTCTTGCACTGTCAAATATTCCTGTAGGCATTTGTGCTACAGTTCCTGCTGTTAATAAAATTGCTGCCGATTCTCCAACTACACGTCCTATAGATAAAATTATTCCTGATAATATACCCGGTGCTGCACTTGGAACTATTACTTTATATAATGTTTGAAACTTTGTAGCTCCCATAGCTAACGATGCTTCTCTATATCCATCAGGAACTGTTTTTAAAGCCTCTTCTGTTGTACGTATTATTACTGGTAAAATTATTATTCCTACTGTTAACGATCCAGCAAGTATAGAATATCCCATTTTAAGAGTCATAACAAAGAATATACCTCCGAATAACCCATATACTATAGATGGTATTCCAGCTAAGCTTTCCGTAGCAAATCTTATTGCATTTACAACTTTTCCTTTTTTAGCATATTCTTGTAAATATATAGCTGCTAAAACCCCTACTGGTGTAGCTACAAGTATAGCTAAAAATACTGTATATAAAGTTGTAACTATCATCGGTAGAATTCCGCCACCTCCACCTGCTGAATAATCGCTAGTTAAATACTTTAAATTTATACCACCAATTCCTTTTACAAATATAAATCCAACAATTATAACTAGCACGCTTATAGTAAATATAGCCGATAATAAAACTATAGCTTTTAATATATTTTCTCTTAGTTTTCTCATTTTACATGCCTGCCTTATTAGAAAGTTTACTTAATAGTAAGTTAAGTATTAGTATGAATGTAAATAGTACTACTCCCGTTGCAAATAACATCTCTTGATGAGTTCCGAATGCATAACCCATTTCAAGTGCTATATTAGTTGTCAAAGGTCTTACACTATCCATTATAGAGTTAGGTATAACTGGTGAGTTACCTGCAACTAGCATAACTGCCATAGTTTCTCCTAATGCTCTTCCAGTACCTAATACCACTGCTGCTAATATTCCTGATTTTGCAGCTGGCAAAACTACTTTAAATATTGTTTCCATTTTAGATGCACCCAAAGCTAAAGATCCTTCTCTATATGCATTAGGCACTGCTTTTATAGCAGTTTTTGAAACAGCTATAATTGTTGGTAACATCATTATAGATAATACTAAAATTACAGCTAATAAACTTTGTCCTTTTGGTAAATTAAACATATCTTGTATTGTTGGAACTATAACCGCTAATCCAAATAATCCATATAAAACAGATGGTATACCTGCTAATAAATCTACTCCTGAGCTTATTACTTTAGCTACTTTTTTAGGAGCAACTTCAGCAATAAATACAGCTGTAAGAATTCCTACTGGAGCTCCTATCAAAAGAGCTCCTATAGTTGATAGCATTGATGCTACTATCATTGGTAAAATTCCATACTGATCTGCACTTGGAACCCAAGAAGTACCTGTTATAAAATCTATAAACGAATACCCTTTTGCTATAAATGGTGTAAGTCCTTTATAAAAAACAAAACCTATTATAAGTAGCAAGCTTACTACCGCTACTAATGCACTCATCATAAATATATTTTTTGCTACTTTTTCTATAGTATATTTTGTTCTATTATTACTCTTAGAACTAACCAGTTGCTCCTTAGCTAACATAAATACCTCCATTTTAATTACTTAACACTTATTAAACCTTCTTCTTCAACTACTTTTTGTCCATCTTCGCTTAATACATAGTCTATAAATTGCTTTCCATTTTCTGATAATGAATCTTCTTTATAAACTAATAAGAATGGTCTTGCTAATTTATAATCTCCAACTTTAGCATTTGCTGCTGTTGGCTCTATTCCATCTACTTGAACTGTACTTATACTATCATCTAGATAACTAAATGATGTGTATCCTATTGCATTTTCATTTCCTGCTACAGTTGATTTTACATTTCCATTTCCATCACTTATTTGAGCTTCTGTTGTTAACTGTGTTGAATCATATCCAACTATTTCCTGGAAAGCATCTCTTGTCCCTGAACCATCTTCTCTTGAAACAACAACTATAGGAGCATCCTTTCCTCCAACGTCTTTCCAATTAGTTATTTTACCTGTATATATATCTTTTATTTGATCCATAGTAAGCGATTTAACACCATTATTTTTATGAGTTATTATTCCTATTCCATCAACAGCTATATTAGTTTCTGAAAGTCCTGAACTTTTTTCTTCCTCTTTTAAATCTCTAGATGCCATACCTATTTCAGCTACTCCATTTATTGCATCTTTTATTCCTGCTGATGATCCTAATTGATTTATCTCTACTGATACATCTGGGTTAACTGACTTAAACCCTTCTGCTTCTTTCTCTATTACCGGTCCTACTGAAGTTGATCCTGATATTGCTAGTTTAGCTGAGTTTTGATCTGATGAGCCACACCCTACAGCTAAAGCTCCTATCATTATAGTACTTGCTAATAAAACTCCTATCTTTTTACTAAACATAGTATTCCCTCCAATGTTTTATTTAAATTGTTTTGATTTCATTTTGTTTTGCTATGCTTTAATAATAAAGCTTCTATGTTAAATCTAAATTAGATAAAGGTTAACTAAGAGTAAATAAAGTTAAATACTTGTAAAGAAATGTTAAGGGAGCGTAAATACATAAATATTAACTTATTGTTCTTTTAAAGATTAATTTTATAAATATCAAATGTTTTTCTGTATTTTATTCTATATAAATAAATTTAAGAATTTTTTTATTTATATGTTATTGAATATCACAATTATGAAATTTAAAGAAAATTGCAAAAAGAAGGAATTATAAATAAGCATAAAGAATAGTGTATTAGATTTAATTGGAAGATAATTAGAAATATTACAAAAATATAATTGTAAGGAGGTGTTTCATAGTTTATAAATCGCATGATTTATTGTGATTTCATTTTGTGATATATGGAGTGTCCGAAAAATTTTTTAAAGCAGGGGGATAACAAGTGTATAAATTTGATATACGGGAAGATTTTTATCTTAATGATAAAAAAATTAAAATTATATCTGGTGCCTTACATTACTTCAGGGTTGTACCTGAGTATTGGACTGATAGACTAGAAAAATTAAAAGCTTTAGGTTGTAATACAGTGGAAACTTATGTACCTTGGAATTTTCATGAACCTAAGGAAGGTGTATTCGACTTTGAAGGTCAAAAAGATTTAGCCAAATTCACTAAATTAGCTCAAGACCTTGGATTATTGGTAATTTTAAGACCTACACCTTATATTTGTGCAGAATGGGAATTTGGTGGACTACCTGCATGGCTTTTGAAATATCCATCTATACGAGTACGAAGTAATTGTGAAATATTTTTAAATTCCGTAGATAAATATTTTGCAGAGTTGTTCAAACATATCTATCCACTTCAAGCAACTCAAGGCGGACCTATTATAATGATGCAGATTGAAAATGAATATGGATCTTTTGGTAATAATAAAATTTATTTAAAAAACTTAAAGAATATGATGATTAAATATGGATGTGAAGTTCCTTTATTTACATCTGATGGAGCCTGGAGAGAAGTTTTAGAATCTGGAACAATCTTAGATGAAGATGTATTGCCAACTGTTAACTTCGGTTCTAAAACAAAAGAACAATTTGGATATTTCAAAGAGTTTCTAGAAAAAAACAATTTAGAAAAACCTATGATGTGTATGGAGTTCTGGCTAGGTTGGTTTAGTAATTGGGGACAAGAATTTAAAAGAAGAGATGCTCAAGACGCTGCCAATGAACTAAAAGACATGCTTGATATGGGCCATGTTAACTTTTATATGTATCATGGAGGTACAAACTTCGGATTTTACAATGGATGCTGTTGCCCTGATGAAATTTCTCCGCAAACTACAAACTATGATTATGATGCTTTACTTAATGAACACGGTGAATTTACAGAAAAATACTATAAATTTAAAGAAGTAATATCTAACTACGCCGAAATACCTAACGTTGATTTCTCTACTAATATAAAAAAGATATCTTACGGAAGTGTTGAGTTAAAAAATAAAGTAAGTTTATTTTCTACTTTAGATACTATATCTAAACCTATATATAGTGAAAATACCTTAAACATGGAAGCTCTTGATCAAAATTATGGTTATATATTATATAGATCTAATATAGGTAGCAAAAACAATTTAGAGAGATTTAAGTTAGTAGGAATGGACGATAGAGCTCAGGTATTTATTAATGAAAACTATCATTCTACTCTATACAAAGAGAAGTTTGTTAGCAAAAACCAAACTTTACAACTAGAAAAAGAAGATAATAATATACTAGATATTCTAGTTGAAAATGTAGGTAGAGTTAACTATGGTCCTAATTTACTATCTCCTTCTCAAAGAAAAGGTATAAAGGGCGGAGTTATGATAGATATTCATTTACATACTGGATGGGATCATTACTGCTTAGAATTAAATAATATAGATAAAGTTGATTTTTCAGGAGATTACAAGGAAAATACACCTGCGTTTTATGAGTATGAATTTGAAGTTAATGAATTAGGAGATACGTTCTTAAATGCAGATGATTTTGGGAAAGGTGTCGCATTTATAAACGGATTTAATTTAGGTCGTTTCTGGGATATAGGTCCAACTAATTATTTATATATACCAGCTCCACTACTAAAAGAAGGTATCAACAAAATAGTTATATTTGAAACAGAAGGAAAATACAAAGATGTAATCTTCTTAGATAATAAACCGAATTATATTGAAATTCATAAGTAATCAAATCTTAGTTTTATATAGAAGCAGTATATAAACTTAAATAAATGAGGATGTAAAATAACAGTATATATACCGTGTTTTACATCCTCTATTTATTTTAAAACTATTTTATTTTTTCTAATTCATCTACTAGCTCTTTAAATACTTCTAAAGCTTTTTCTATAGATTCTTTCTTTTCCATATCTACCCCAGCAGCTCTTAATTGATTAAGTGGATAATCTGATCCTCCACTCTTTAAGAATTCTAAATATTTTTCAACTGCACTTTCACCTTCATTTAAAATCTTTTCGCTTAAAGCACTTGCTGCTGAAAATCCTGTTGCATATTTATATACATAGAAGTTTGAGTAGAAATGAGGTATTCTAGCCCATTCTAAACCTATTTCTTCATCTACTACACATGATTTTTCATAATATTTTTTATTTAAGTCATAATATATCTCTGTAAACTCTTTAGCAGTTAATGGTTCTCCACCTTCTACTCTTTCATGAGTTATTTTTTCAAACTCAGCAAACATCGTTTGTCTATATACTGTAGTTCTAAATTGCTCTAAATAATAGTTTAATAAGTAGATTTTTTCTTCTTTAGAGTCTGCATTATCTAATAAATAGTTTACTAGTAATAATTCATTTAATGTAGATGCAACTTCTGCAACAAATATCTTATATGAAGAATATAGATATTCTTGATTACTTCTTGAATAGTAACTATGCATTGAGTGACCTAATTCATGTATTAATGTAAATAAAGAGTTTAAATCATCTTTATAGCTCATTAATATGTAAGGAGATGAATCATAACTTCCCCATGAATAAGCTCCACCTTGCTTACCTTTATTTTCATAGACATCAATCCATCTTTCACTAAAGGCTTTTTTAACTACACTTAGATACTCTTCTCCTAAAGGCTTTAATGCTTTTAATATTATATCTTGAGCTTCTTCATAAGTTACCTTCATATCAAAATCTGAAGTTATAGGTACATATAAATCATACATATGCATTTCATCTAAATTTAGATATTTTTTTCTTATATCAACATACTTATTTAGTACATCTAGACTTTCATCAACTGCATCTATAAGATTGTTATATACATCTACACTTATATCATCTTGGAATAATGAACTTTCTATTGCAGATTTATAGTTTCTCATCTTAGAATAGAATATTTCACTTTTAATTCCACCATATAAAGTTGATGCAAATGTATTTTTATACTCTCCATAAGTTTTATAAACTGCATCAAATGCATCTTTTCTAACTCTAGCATTCTTGCTCTTTAAAAATGAGGAATAATTTCCGTGAGTAACTCTTACGTCATTTCCATCTTCTCCCTTTATTTCTGGGAATTTTAAATCTGCAAAAGAAAACATCTCATATACATTTTCAGCTACTCCACTTAATTCTGATGCTGCAGCTAAAATTTCTTCTTCTTTTTCTGTAAGAGTATGTGGCTTTTCTCTTAAAATTTCATCTATATACTTTTTGTAAAAACTTAACTTTTCATCACTTAAATATTCTTTTAATTTGTTTTCATCCATAGCTATTATCTCTGGAACCATATATGATGTTGCCATAGATAATTCAGTTGAAAGCATTTCTGTTTTCGTAGCTCTTGCTTGATTTTCATTTTTTCTTGTATCTTCATGTTGCTTCATATGAGTGTATACATATAAGTTTTGAAGGATTCTCGATGCTTTTTCTGAATCATTAAGTACTTTATAAAGGTTTTCTTTACTATCTGCAAGCTTACCTTTATAAGATTTTAGCTCTTCTATAAGCATATTTACCCTATCAATATCCTCTTTTATTAATTCTGGGGATTCATACATAGAGTCAATGTTCCATTTAAATTCTTGTTCTATTGTATTTCTATCTACTCCCATAATTTCACTCCTTTTCTTTAGCTTGTTAAAGAACTGCTATTAATATAGCTCCTTCTGATGTATAAGTTCCCATAACAGGTCCTATACTTGATATTATTATGTCCTTATGTTCATAATTTTCTTCTATATGTTTAGCAATTTTACAAGCTTTTTCTTCACAGTTTGCGTGACCTATAACTAGGGTTTTATTTTTTATATCATGAACGCTATTTTTAACTTTTTCAAATAGCTTTTTCATACTATTACTTTCTCCTCTAGCTTTGTCTATAGGCTTAACTTCACCTTGTGCAATCTCTATAATAACTTTGAAATTAAGTGCATTAATTAATTTTCCAGCTATTGGATTTACTCTTCCACCTTTTATAGCATTTTCAAGTGTATCTAGTACTCCATAAAAGGCAATATCATTTTTAACTTCTTCTAAATATTCAACTACCTCTTTAAGACACTTACCTTCTTCTATTAATTTATTTGCCTTATACACCATTAATCCTACACCTATAGATCCACTTAATGAATCTACAACTGCTATTCTTTTATTAGTATCTGGATTATGTTCAAAATATATATTTTTAGCTAACACAGCACTGCTATACGTACTAGACAGTTTAGAAGTCAGTGTTATAACTAATATCTCTTCTTCTTCGCAATCAAACATTTCTATAAATCTCTCAGGAGATGGACTAGATGTTTTAGGCAATTCCTTACATCCCTTCATCTTCTTATAAAACGTTTCTTCATCAATGTCTTTTCCACCTATATAACTTTCTTCTCCAAATGCTATATTTATTCCTACAACCTTAACTCCCATTTCATCTAAAAGTTCTTTCGGAAAATCTGTTGATCCTTCAATTATTACTCTTATGTTTTTTTCCAATTCATACACCTCAACTTTTTTCTAGCTATCTTTATTTTATATATTTTAATGTAAATAATCTATATTTATTATATTTTTTAGCTCATTTAATTCTAATATTATCTTTTCTATCATAATTCGTCTATCATAAATGATAAAAAAGTTTACAACATAGCAGTATTCTCCATTAACTACATCAATATTATTCACTTTTATTTGAGATTTCTCAAGTTTATTATAAATCGTAGATATTACATTTATATTATCTATGTGTATAGTAAGTATATTTTGATTTTTTCTAAAAATTATTTTATCTATATTTTTTAGTATATAAAGAGTTATCATTACAAATGACCATGCTAGTATACCTAATGTGTACTGTCCATAACCTATAGCTATTCCAATACAAGCTGTTGCCCAAATTCCTGCTGCTGTAGTAAGTCCTCTTATCCCACTAGAATTCTTTAATATTGCTCCAGTTCCTAAAAAACCTATACCTGATAGAACTTGTGCAGTTAATCTAGATGGGTCTAAATTAGTTTTGCTACTATACTCCATAAATAATATAACAGATGTAATTGATGTTATACATGAACCTATCGCTACTAATATATGTGTTCTAAAGCCTGCAAATTGATATGACTTTTCTCTTTCAATCCCTGTTAATCCCCCTATAACAAGAGCTACTAATAATCTTGTTACAATTTCCTTTGCTGTCATTAATACTCCCCCTTTATAACTAGATATATTATTTATATTTTTATATCTTGGTTATTATTACGAGTATTAAATTATTGATATTTTATTAAAATGCAAAAAAAGACTATATTTAATAGTCTTTTATACTAATTCTTCCTATCATTCCTTAATACATTTATATGAGTTGGATAAGCTATGCTAATATCTTTCTCTCTGAACATTATAAGTATTTGAAGCTTTGTATCTTTAAGAACACTAAAATATTTTTGTGATTGAACAACTCCAGTTATAGTATACTTTGCTCCAATACATTCTTCTTCTATATCAGTAACTCCATAGACTTTAAATGAGCCTATAGACTCCTTACCTTTTTTTATACATAATATTTCTTTATGTCTTTCATTTAAAACTTGGCAGACCTCTTCTAACGCATTAATTACTTTTAGTGGATCTTCCTCATACGAAACTCTAACACTAACAACTACTCTCATTTTAGTTTTACTATAGTTTCTTATACTAGATATATTACCATTAGGAATAGTTATTCTTCTTAAGTCCCAATCTCTAAGACTTGTACTTCTCAACCCAATTTCTTCTACTGTCCCTCTAAACTCTTCATTTAAGATTACAAAATCCCCGACTTGGAGTTGTTTCTCAAATATAATAAAGAAACCGTTAAATATATCTTTTAGTATGCTCTGTGATGCAACCCCAGCAATTAATCCTACTATGCTGGCTCCTGTAACTAAAGTACTAAATTTAGTTACATCAACTATTTTAAATTCTTTAAGTAAAAGTATTATAGCCAATATAAATATAATATAATATGCCATTGAACATAAAAGACTGCTTAAAGTATTTTCATACCTAACATCAAATCTTGTAAATTCAAATATTTTCTTTACAAAGTATTGAATTATTTTAAGTAATATATAAGCGCACAAAATTATTATAACCGAGTTTACTATTCTTGCTAAAATCATGATTACTACCTTTCTTTCAACAATTAATATACACCTCAGTTATAAATTATTAACTTATATATACAATGGTATACTTACATAAAAAAAGTCTTCATATATTATTTAGAAGACTCTTGGCTTAATTTTATATACTTGTTTATAGCTTCATCAATTTTGTTACTAGTACTAACCAGCTCTTCTTTAAATATATCTGGATATTCTATATAGGTATTGATTTCTTCCCTTAATGCTTCAATTTCTTTTTTTAGTAAAACCAGTTCATTATTAGTCATATTATCACCACGGTTACAAATTTATATATATACCCTTCTATTTTAACAATGTTTTCCCTATCATGTCAACAAACGTTTTTCGTAATATATTGTAATTTATTTACCATGTATTTAGATGTAACTCCTACAAATACTCCTGTAATTATAGATGCTATTAACATATATGGTAAATATCCAAATATCATACTATTATTTATAATCAATCCAGCTACAATTAATTGCCCTACATTGTGCCCTATAGCCCCTATTACACTTACTCCAACCAATGAAAATTTATCTAATTTTAAAGCAATTGTCATTAATATTAAGCTTAAATATCCTCCTGCTATACTAAATAATAAAGTGGACATAGGTCCTGCAAATATTGATGACATTAAAATTCTTACAGATAAAATTATAAATGTATCTTTTACTCCAAATATAACTAAAGAAGTTAATGTTATTATATTTGTTAACCCTAACTTAGCTCCTGGAAATATAGCAATAAGAGGATTTGGCATATAACTTTCTATTATATATAAAATTAAACTATACCCTATCATTAAAGACATATACGTTAACTTTTTTGTTTTCATATGTATTTGATCTCCCCTTTTAATTAATTTATTTTAAATATATATTATCATAATATTTATATTTAAATTAATTATTTTTAGTCAATGTCTTTAGTATATATTGACTTTTTGAACATTTAGTGATATATTTATATTATGATTAATTGAGAATGAAACTCATTAGGAGGTGTTAATGATGACTGTTTACGACTTGAAAATAGGCCAAAAAGGCATTATAGATAATATATACGGTGATGAGAAATTAGCAAAAAGACTTCTAGCTCTAGGGTGTATCAATGGTACAGAAATAGAAGTTACAAAAATAGCTCCTTTAGGAGATCCTTTAGTTATTCATTTTAGAGGTTTTGACTTAGCTATTAGAAAAAAAGACGCAAAAAATATAAGCTTAAAAAAATAAGGAGGTACCAACTTGATTAATGTAGCTTTATTCGGTAACCCTAATGTAGGTAAGACAACTGTATTCAACCTGCTTACTGGTTCTAAGCAATATGTTGGAAACTGGCCAGGTGTTACAATAGATAAAAAAGAAGGATTTTTAGGTAATGATATAAAAATAGTAGATTTACCTGGTATATACGCAATGGATACATTTTCAAATGAAGAAAAAGTTTCTAAAGACTTTTTAGAAAACGGAAATGTTGATGTAATATTAGATGTTGTTGATGCATCAAATTTAGATAGAAACTTATATTTAACTACACAACTTATGCAATATGATAAACCTATTATACTTTTATTAAATATGATTGATGTTGCGGAGTCTAAAGGTATAAATATAGATGCAAAAAAATTAGAAAAAGAATTAGGAGTTAAGGTAATTCCTATAGTTGCTAAGAAAAAAGAAGGTCTTGATAATATAGAATCTGATATAAAATCAGCTATATCTTCTACTTTTAACTATAAAAAAGATTTCGGAAATGAACTTAATACTTACAAAGAAATAGAAGAAATATTAAGCAAATCAATGAAGTCAGATTCAAAAAATAGAAAAAGCATTAGTAGTAAGATAGATAATATAGTTTTAAATCCTATATTAGCTTATCCAGTATTTATCGCTTCATTATTAATACTATTTAAGTTCACTTTTAACTGGGTTGGAGCTCCTTTACAGGATTTAACTGAAACTTTAATAACTAATTATATAGCAACTCCAGCAGATGCTTTATTAGCAAATTCTAGCCCTTGGTTCCACTCTTTAATAGTAGATGGTATCATAGGTGGTTTAGCAGGTGCTTTACCTTTCTTCCCTCTAATATTTGTGTTATTCTTAGGAATGACATTTTTTGAAGATAGTGGTTATATGGCTAGAACAGCAGTATTAATGGATAATATAATGAGAAAAGTTGGATTATCTGGAAAGGCATTTATACCTATGATAATGGGATTTGGATGTGCATCTCCAGCTATAATGGCTACTAGAACATTAGAAAGTGAAAAAGACAGAAAAATAACTGCACTTATTTCACCTCTTATGACTTGTGGTGCTAAAGTTCCAATTTACGCATTATTCGTTGGAATATTCTTCCCTAAAAATGCTCCTATAGTTACTACTTCTCTTTATTTATTAGGCGTAGTAGTTGCTATAATAGTAGCTTTAATTTTAAATAAAACTGTTTACAAAGCGGAAGTAGAACCTTTTGTTCTTGAGCTTCCTGAATATAAATTGCCAACAATTAGCGCTTTATTAAAAACAACTTGGTCTAAGGCTAAAGGGTTCTTAATAAAAGTTTGTACTATAATGTTTGCTATGTCTGTTGTTATATGGGGATTATCATATTTTAATTTAAATGGATTTACAACTGATATAAATAATAGTTTCTTAGCTTCATTAGGTAACTTTATATCACCAATATTTGCTCCTCTAGGATTTAATGATTGGAGAGCAGGTGTATCTATATTAACTGGTATAAGTGCAAAAGAAGTTGTTGTAAGTACAATGGGTGTAGTTTACGGAAACTTAGAAACTGTATTACCTACAGTATTCACTCCATTAACAGCTTATGTATTCTTAGTATTCTCTGCATTATACACTCCTTGTATAGCTGCACTTTCTACTATGAAAAAAGAATACGGAAGTAAAATGATGTTTATATCTGCAATATACCAATTCGCAGTTGCATGGGTAGTATCTTTTATAATAAATCTATTTGGATCTGCTTTATATACATCAGCTTCATTAGAATTAGTTGTAGGTGGGTTAATAATATTAGTAGCATTATTTATACTTTACAAAAATGTAAAATCAAAAAAGAGCGGATGTTCTGGTTGTTCAGGTTGTGCTAGTCAAGGATCTTGTCCTAGTGCTAAAGCTAAATAACTAATAAAAAAAGATGGGATTATAATCCCATCTTTTTTATTTATCTTTAGAATTTAACATCTATAGTTATATCTTTTCCACCTCTATTAACAATTACCTTTGAACTTTCTCCTACAGAGTATTGATATAGAGCTTTATTTAAATCACTCATTGATGTTATCTTAGTATCTCCTACTTTAGTTATAACATCCCCTGCTTGTATTCCTGATCTTTGAGCTGGTGTATTAGCTATTACTTCTGCTATATAAACACCTTCATCAGCTTCTAAATCTGTACCTGTTGCAGTTTCAAATGTTTTAACATCTATTCCTTTTATACCTAGAGTTACTTTTTCAAATTTACCGTCTTTTATAATTTGATCTACTATAGGTTTAGCTGTATTTATAGGAATTGCAAATCCTAACCCTTCAGCTCCTGATGCTTTTGCTGTATTTATACCTATAACTTGACCTTTGTCATTTAGTAAAGGCCCTCCACTATTACCAGGGTTTATACTAGCATCTGTTTGTATAAGACCTGTCATACTAGATTGCTCTGTTTGTATACTTCTATCTAGCCCACTTATTATTCCTTGTGTAACACTTTTTTGGAATTCTAATCCTAAAGGATTCCCTATAGCTATTGCTATATCTCCAGTTCTTACTGAATCACTATCCCCTAGGTCAGCTACTGGTAATCCAGTTTTCTCAACTTTTACAATCGCTAAATCTATACTAGGATCATTCCATAACACTTTTCCTTTTGTTGTAGATCCATCATTGAATAAAACTGTTACATCAGATGCTTTTCCATCAGATACAACATGTGAATTAGTTAATATGTATCCTTTTGAGTCAACTATAAATCCTGTACCTACACCTTGAGATTGTTGAGGTATTGCAAACATATTATCTGTATCTATAGTTGTTGTAGTTATACCGACAACTGAAGGCATTGCTTTATCAGTAACTGCATGATAAACATTTTGACTTTTCCCACTATCGTTAACTACTATATTTTGCTTACTCGCTTCATTGCCTTTTCCGTTTAACTTATCTCCAAGTACAAAAGCTGTAATAAAACTTCCTATCATAGCACTTATTATACTTACTATTACAATCAGCGCTATACTAGTCTTCTTGCCATTTTCACTCATATAACTATCCCTCCTGATTATTTTTGTTTTATTAAGTTATACCCAAATTTTAATAATATTATTTGATGATTATCATTTCAATATACTTAAAATAAATAACACTATACAGAAAACTTTTCTGTATAGTGTTATTATATAATTCTATCCTTAATTAAACCTTAACTATTTTAATCTTTTTTCAAGTTCTGCTTTTTCTTTTTCAAATCCTGGTTTTCCTAATAAAGCAAACATATTCTTTTTATATGCTTCAACCCCAGGTTGATTAAATGGATTTACTCCTAGTATATATCCACTTAATGCACACGCTTTTTCGAAGAAATACACTAAATATCCAAAGTTATATTCGTCTAATTGAGGTATATTTACTATTAAATTAGGAACAGACCCATCTGTGTGAGCTAATAGAGTACCCTCAAATGCCTTTTTATTTACGAAGTCTACTGTTTTATCAGCTAAGTAGTTCAATCCGTCTAAATCTACCTTTTCTTCTTTTATAACCACTTCTCTTCTAGCTTTTTCTACATTTAAAACTGTTTCAAATAATATTCTCTTACCTTCTTGGATATATTGTCCCATAGAATGTAAATCTGTAGAAAAATCTACTGAAGCAGGATATATTCCTTTGTTATCTTTTCCTTCACTTTCACCATATAATTGTTTCCACCATTCACCAACATAGTGTAAGCTAGGCTCATAGTTAACCATTAATTCAACATCTTTACCTTTTCTATGAAGTAAATTTCTTGTTACTGCATATTGGTAACTAAAGTTTTCCGCTAAATTAGGATTGTTAAAATCATTCATAGAATCTTTAGCACCTTGCATTATACTATCTATATCTATTCCTGCTGCTGCTATAGGTAATAATCCAACTGGAGTTAATACTGAGAAACGACCACCTACATCATCAGGTATTACAAAAGTCTCATAACCTTCTTCATTTGCTAGCATTCTTAATGCACCTTTTTTAGCATCAGTTGTAGCGTAAATTCTTTTACTTGCTTCTTCTTTTCCATATTTCTTTTCTAAGAATTCTTTAAATACTCTAAATGCTATAGCAGGTTCTGTTGTAGTTCCTGATTTTGATATAACATTTATAGATACATCTTTGTCTTTTATAATATCTAATAAGTCCATCATATAAGTAGAACTTATATTTTGACCTACAAAATAAACTTCAGGAGATTTTCTATCTTCTTTAGCTAAGTTGTTTCTAAAAGAATGTCCTAGCATTTCTATAGCTGCTCTTGCACCTAAGTAAGATCCACCTATTCCTATAACTAAAAGTACATCTGAATCTTTCTTTATCTTATCTGCAGCTTTTTTTATTCTTTCAAATTCTTCTTTATTGTAATTCTCAGGTAAATTAACCCACCCTAAGAAATCGTTACCCTCACCTGTTTTATTATGTATCATATCGTGAGCAACCTTTACAAATTCACTCATACAATCGATTTCTTGCTGATTAAAAAATCCTATTGAGTTACTATAATCAAAACTTAACTTTTTCATAGTGTACCCCTTCCTTATTGTTAAAATTTTATTACACATAGGAATTATATCAAACAATAAAACTTTTTTCCAATTAATTATAATATTTTTTTATAATTTAATTATAATATTTTCAAAATTTTGTTCATATATGCAAAATTCCTGTATATAAAAATATACAGGAATTTTAAGTTAAATTATTATTTAGAATCTATTTTATTTGCTATAACTTGTTGAGCTATATTAACTGCGTGATCAGATACTCTTTCTAAGTTAGATATTAAATCTAAGTATATTACTCCGCTATCAATACTACATAAATTATTATTTAATCTATGCATATGATTTGCTCTACAAGATTTTTCCATAATATCAACTTGTTCTTCCATTTTTATAACTTTACAAGCTAAATCTACATCATAATTTTTCATAGCTTCAAGTGCATAAGAATATGTTGATATAACTTTATTATATAATTCTCTTATTTCTTCTGTTCCTTGTTCAGATAGTTTTAACTCTGAATCTATTATATCTTGAGCCAGTTCTGCAATATTTTCTGCATGGTCTCCAATTCTTTCTATATCATTAACTGTATTGAATAATGAGTCTACTATGTCTCTAGAATCCTCATCTAAATTAGCCTTTGATAGTTTTAATAAATAGTTTAATATCCCTTTTTGTAACTCATTTACCATTTTTTCTCTTTTAAATGATTTATCTATCTTCTCTTGAGATTTTCCTATAAATCCTTCTACTGCATAAGTTAAACTTTCCTTAGATTTTTTACCCATTCTTAAAGTTTCTTTTACAGCACTTGCAACTGCTATTGAAGGAGTTTCAACCATTCTATCATCTAGATATTTTATAGCCTTATGATCATCTTCTTCTCCCTTTTTATCAGGAACAAGCTTAACTGCAAGTTTTATTATAAACTTACTAAATGGTAATAAGATTATAACTGAAATTATGTTAAATAATGTATGAGTGTTTGCTAATTGTCTTGCAACATCTCCTGGGTTCATACTAGTAACTAGTCCAACCACAGGTCCATTTAAGAATATTAAGAATACTAATGTTCCTAACACGTTAAATATTAAATGCATTACAGCTGCTCTTTTAGCATTGCTAGATGCACCTACACTTGATATTAACGATGTAACACATGTTCCTATATTTTGTCCATATAATATAGGTAATGCAGCTTCTAAAGGTATTAATCCTTGTGACGCTAGTGCTATAAGCATACCCATAGATGCACTTGAACTTTGAACTATAGCTGTTATCCCAAATCCTAGTAACATACCTAGTATTTTATGATTTCCGAATGTTATTAATAAATCAGTAAATCCTTTATATTCTTCTAATGGCTTAACTGCTTCTTTCATAAAGTCCATACCAGTAAATAATATACCAAATCCTATAAGTATTTCTGCTATATTTTTTGTTTTTGGTTTAGACGCAAATAAATATAAAATAATACCAATTCCTAAAGCAACTGGTGCCATTCCATTTAAATTAAATGATACAAGTTGTGCTGTTATAGTTGTACCTATATTAGCACCCATGATAACCCCTATTGCTTGCGTTAAATTCATTATACCTGCGTTAACAAATCCAACAACCATAACTGTAGTTGCACTACTACTTTGTATAACCGCTGTAACAAATGCACCTACTAATACTCCCATGAATATATTACTCGTAAGAAGTTCTACTATCTTTTTAAGTTTCGATCCTGCTGATTTTTCAAGACCTTCTGCCATCAAGTTCATTCCATATAAGAATAAACCCAATCCTCCCATAAGGCTAATTACTATATCCAATTTCATTTCCTCCTTGAAATATTTATAATATTAGTCTATAAATATAGCACCTTAATCATTTTATCAAACGAGCTACATATTTTTGTTAAATCCATGTTAAATATTAAAAATATATTAAATTTTTATTAAATTTATGTTAAATATTGGTTTCAGAATATTTAGATATTATTTTTTCAGCACATTTAATTCCATCTACTGCCGCAGTTACTATCCCACCTGCATATCCTGCTCCTTCTCCACTTGGATAAAATCCACTTACGTTTATAGATTCTAGACTTTCTTCATCTCTAACAATCCTTATTGGAGCTGATGATCTTGTTTCTACTCCAGTTAAAATTGCATCATTCATAGCAAAACCATTTAATTTTTTATCTAATATTAATAAACCTTCTTTCATAGTTTCACAAACAAACTTAGGTAAACAATCTCTTAGGTCTACAAATTTATATCCTGGTTTGTATGATGGTGTTACAGTTCCTAATTTTTCACTTATTTTATCATTTATAAAATCTCCAACTAATTGAATTGGTGCATTATAGTTTTTTCCACCTAATTCAAATGCTAACTTCTCATATTTTTCTTGGAAGTGTACACCTGCTAGAGGATGATTACTTTCAAAGTCCTCTGGAGTTACATTAACTAAAACCGCACTATTCGCATTCTCTTTATCTCTAGCATGTTCACTCATACCATTTGTCACCACTTGTCCATCTTCAGATGCTGATGCTATTACAGAGCCTCCTGGGCACATACAGAAAGTATATATTGTTCTTCCATTTGATGTATGCTCTACTAGTCTATAGTCAGCTGCTCCTAATCTAGGATGTCCTGCAAACTCTTTATATTGAGCTTTGTTTATTAGTTCCTGAGGATGTTCTATTCTAGCTCCTATCGCAAATGGCTTTTGAGTAATCTTAACGCCTCTTTCATAAAGCATCTCATATGTATCTCTAGCACTGTGTCCTATTGCAAGTATAACTGCATCTGATTCTATTCTTTCACTTTCATTAACAACAACAGATTTTATATGTCCATTTTCAATGCTAATATCCGTTACTTTAGCATCAAACTTTACTTCTCCTCCTAATCTTATTATTTCTTTTCTTATATTTTTAACTACTTCCTTTAATATATCTGTTCCTACATGTGGCTTATAAGAATATAATATTTCTTCAGGAGCTCCAAAATTTACAAGTTCCTCAAGTACTTTCCTACATCTAATATCTTTTATTCTAGTTGTTAATTTACCATCTGAAAATGTTCCTGCTCCACCTTCACCAAATTGAACATTAGACTTAGAGTTAAATTTTCCTTCTTCCCAAAAACTATCTATATCCTTTGTTCTAGTATCTACGTCTAATCCTCTTTCTAGTAGTATAGGTCTATAACCTCTTTGTGCTAAAACTAACGATGCAAACAAACCGGCAGGCCCACTACCAACTATAACTGGTCTATTATTTAAAACTTCATTGCCACTTTCAACATCTTTATAATTTTTTTCTTTAACTTCAACTACATCTTTAATTTTTGATTTTTTTAATATATTTTTTTCATTTTTTATTTCTACATCTACAGTATATACAAATTCTATTTTACCTTTTCTTCTAGCATCTATAGACTCTTTATATATCTTGTATTTAACTAATTCTTTTTCACTTATTTTTAATTTTTTTAGTATCAAATCTTTTATATTATCTAAGCTATCATTGATATCTAATTTTATATTTGAAACTCTTAACATCTGTATATCCCTTTCTCTATTTGAAGTTTTGTTTAAAATAAAAGCTAGGCTTTCTAAGGCCTAGCTTTTATGGTTATATTATAAATTATATTGTTACTTAATCTCTTTTAGTTATTAAACCTCTTATAACCTTCATGTTATTAAATACTTTTTCTAAGAAATTCTCTGCCTCTTCATTATCTAGTAATGCTATTTGAGTTTGTTCGTTATCTTCTATACCATTTTGCTTGCAGTATTCTTTAGCTATATTTATTAACTCTTCTTTAGCAGAATCACATAATTCAAAATCTTTATAGTCTATTATTATGTATTGCATTGCTTTTTCTGAGCTTTTTTCATTATATCCTATTTCTATATGATATATTACAGCATATAAGTTTTCTGGAGTTTCTTCTCCTTTGTATACTGGCACCGCTGGATTAGATTTTACATAACTTGTTGATACAGCAATTGATTTTCCTAAATTAAGACCCATGTATATACCTCTTTCTGTATATTAAAATTTAAGTTTTACACTACATTCTTAAGTCTTTGTGTCTCTTACCTAAAGTACTTGGACTTATATCGTATTTTTTAGATATTTGAGATTGTGTTACAGCTTGTCCATTTTCTTTTTTAATATGATATTCTACAGCTGCAGCCCATCCATTCTCAGAACCTTTTATTTCGCTATTATTAGCTTTGTAACTGTTCCAGAAATCTAAACATTTTTCTAAAATATCAGCTTCAACTTGTGATTTAAGTAAAGCTGAAACTTTACAATCATCTTCTGATATCATATCTTTAACTTCTTCTTGTTTTTTAGCACTAACTTCTTTTTGATTTTTAAGATATTCTGCTATCTTAGGATCTAGTAATTGTTGAATATACTTGTATAATATGTGAGTATGATATATTAAGAAAGTTTTTATGTCTTTATATAAATCCTCATATTGTTTGAAGAAGTGGTTTATATCATTTACTATAATATCCTTTACAGCTTCTGATATACTTACTGTTACATCTAGTAATAAATGTGACTCTCCAACTTTTACTATTCTTGCTATTATACAATCACCTTGATTAAACCCATTTAATAGATTTATATCTTCAGTATATATTTCGTCTCCTGTTATAGCATCTTTTAATAGTATTTTATCTTCTAATTTTTCTTTTATAACATATACACTTACATAAGATTCAAATAAGCTTTTTAATATTTCTACTTCAGCTTTTGTTAAGTTATTTTTATTTTCTTCAAAAAAGTCAACAGTTATAACTTTTTTATTTTCCATTATATGATCTTGTATAAAGTATGTGTTAAAGAAACTTTCAAACTTATTATTTATATTTTCATCATCTAATATATAAAACATTTCTTGTGCTTTTTTATACTCATCATTAAATTGTGGCTGTCTTGAATATTCATACAGTTTTGAGTACAGTTGTGAATATTGTTTTTGTGAAAGTACAATTTTTCTACTAGCTCTTTCCGACACAACATCTTTATTTAAACAGCATTTTTTATATTTTTTCCCACTTCCGCATGGGCATAACTCGTTTCTCCCTAACACTGTTACTTTCACTCCTTTATTTCTAAATTTAAATACAATTTATAATTATATCATCTTTTTTTCAATGATTCTATACTATAAACCCATTTTATTGATTTTAAGCGCTTTTTTATTGATTTTATACAAAATTCCATATAAAATCCCTTCGTTATATTTTTTTATAACTTCTTTTATTATTGTTTCTTCTACAATATTAATCAGTCTTTCTTTATCAAAATCTATATTTATAGTTAAAATATCTTTTTTTATATTTTCTATGTAGTAATTATTAATATTTTTTAACATTATATCGCTATTAAAATCCTCAGATTTATTATTTTTTATAAAATCAAGAAATTCTTCAAATTCATCATATTTTAATAAATATTTTTCAGAGTTATTTATAGACTTAATTTTATATTTATATTTAAAATCTATTATTAACTTATAATCATTATATCCACATATATGACCTTTTAAGTATGCATATAAAATAATTTTTTTCCTATCTTTTTTTAAAGTGTTATAAATTTCTTTTGATATTTCTTCTATGTTATTTACATCTTTACAGTTTTTAATTATATTTTCTCTAAACTCATCCATAATATGTGAGGTCCATATATTTATACTTATTTTATCTATATTAACTCCATAAATATTTTTACATACTTCTATATACTTTTTATCTTCACCTTCTAAAAATTGCTTCTCTAAATTATACATATAGTCATTGATATAAAGTATATTATTCATCCTAGCCCTCCTTTAAGTTTTTGTAGAATTATTTTCTTATTTGTAAATTTATTCTACAAATCGCAAAGGAAAACCTTTTTCTATTTTGTATTGATTTTCAGTTTACAATTTATATTTTGACCATCTATGTTTTTCATGCATAAGTTTTCTATGCGCATATCTTCATCTAATTTCTCCATTTCCATTATTTTACCTACTATTAAATCTTTATTTCCATTTACCTCTACATCTATACTATACCTACCTTCTTCTTGATTAGATTTTATATATTCTATCATCCCTGAGTCTTTAAAATAATTATCAACTTCCATAATTAGGTTTTCACTTTTTAAGTATTTCTTATCATCTTGTACTTTTTCTTTTTCTAATTTTTTTATAACTTTAATTTGATTTAATAATCTAGTTTCTTTATTCTTTATAGGTTTATATACTAAGAATATATTTAAAATAATTATACCAATTGTGATAAATACATAAATTAAGTTTTTATCTATTTTTTTAAATTTCATTACTATCAATATCTCCTATATCTGCATTAATTTCAAATTGATAAGCTTCATTTTGTCTAGTAACCGAATTTATGTTACAGTTTTTTATATTTGGACTTGATTTAAGCATCTCTACATAGTTATTTACTTTATTTATCTCTGAACTCAATCCAATGAGTTTTATTTTCTTATTTTGAAATTCAATATCACTAATACTGTTATCTAACATTAATTCTATAGTTTTTTTCAATTTACTTATCTCTACTCCATTTACATTTTGTAAATCATCTACTTTGCCTAGACTTATATTTTCTTTATTTAAATTAACTTCATTCTCTAGTTTGCTAACTTCATATACTTTGAAAAAATTTATTATTACAAATAAAATCATTACTGCCGTAATTATTATATTTATAATACTTATATTTAGTTTACTACTATTATTTTCTTTAAAAAAATTAATACGATTTAAATTTTCCATTAATATGCTAATCCTATATTATTTATAAATTTATTTAAATTTTTTATATCTAAAAGCTCTTTATTTATTTCAATCTCACTTAAGTTTAATTTTTGTTTAATCTCATTATCTAAATTTTTTTCTTCTATTCCATAGTAGTAAATATTATTAATATCACCCATATTATTATTTATAAAATTGGCTAAATTATTATTTTCAATAGTATGAGAACTAATTATGTTTTTTCCGTTTATTTTATTAACGTTAGTAATATCATTTTTTATATCTAAAATAATATTTTCTTTATTATCTATTAAAACAATATCTTTTTTTATTAAATTTTGTAATGCATTAAAATTAACATCTAATATTTTAGGAATTATTTTCAGATTTTTTGACAGCTTTTTGTAATTTTGAACTATTAATTTAGGCATAAGAATAGCTTGTACATCTATTGATTTAATATTTTCTTCTAATAATCTATATTTTAGTACATATTTTTCTAGGTCTATTGGCATATATTGGTTTAATTCGTATTTTATTAATCCATATATATCTTCTTTGTGATTTGTATTTATTATATTTACATTTCTATTTATTATATTTTTATTTTGTATTGTATATGAAATTTGTTTAAATGGTAATTTCATACTACTTATTTCATTTTTTATTAAACAGCTTACATTATCTATATTTGTTATTATATTTTCATCAGATATGCAATTACATTGTATTTCTTTTAATAACTTAATTTTTTTAGTTCCAAAACAATTTTCTATTGCTACTAATTTTATACATCTATTTTCTATCTCTATAGCTATAGTACCTATAATTTTTATCATCTCCTTTATATTTTTTAACCTTATGATACTACTTCACTCTTAGGATAAAATGTTTTATCTCCAACTAATACTTTAATACTTTTTCCATCATCACTTATTTTAAGTTCAAATTCTTTTTCTTCTTCACTTTGTACTTTAGGTACACTTTCTAAATAATTATTTGTAACTAAGTAATTAATATCAAGATCATTTATACCACTATTACTATTTAAAGCTAGTTTTGCAGCAGTAGCTATATTATTTGCAGTAACATAGTCAGAGTTTACCTTACTCTGTTTCCCTACATCTGAAAATTTAACTAAAGCTATACTAGACAATGTCCCTAATATAGCAACAACTATAACTAATTCAATCAAAGTAAAACCTCTTCTTTTTTTCATTAATTAACACTCCTTTATATTATTTATTGAAATGATGTAACAGCATCAAAAATAGGAATCATCATAGATATAACTATAGCTCCTATTACAATCCCCATAATGCTTATAATAATCGGTTCAATTATTTTCACAATTTTATTAACAAAACTTTCTAAATTTCTATCGTAATTTTCAGTTATACTTTTTAAACACTTATCTATATTTCCTGTTTCTTCTCCAACCTTTAAAATAGATATTACCAATTCTGGAAAAATATTTGCCAATTTAAATGAATCAGTTATGCTATTTCCTTTTTTTATATTTTCTTTTGATATTTCTATTTTCTCATACATGTACTTATTACCTATAACTTTAGATGATATATCTAGAGAGCTAGTAATATGTATTCCATTACTACTTAATATATAAAAACATCTTATAAATTTACTAATTTCTATATTTTGAACTATTTTTTTAGAATATCTAAATTTAAATATTTTTTTATCTATAAAATATCTAAATTCATTTGATGTTTTTATCTTGTTTAATATATAAAGCACTAAAATTAATAAAATTACTACTATGATTTCATAGTAATTTCTAATAAACATAGATATATTAATTAAAATTTTAGTACTTACAGGAAGATTATTATTATTTTGCAAAAAAGATTTTTGAAAATTTGGAACTGCATATATAAGCATAAATAAAATTACTAAAGAACTAACTATTATTAGTAATAAAGGATATATCATTGCTGTTAATAATTTATTTTTAAATTCATATTCCTTTTTATAATAATTAGATAAGTTTATAAATATTTCATCTAATTTCCCACTTTCTTCGCCTGCTCTTATCATGTTTATGAAAAAATTTGAAAATACATATGTATTTTGAAATGATTCGGAGATTGAATTTCCTTTTTTAAGATTATTATTTATTATTTTTAGAATTGAATTTATTTTACTATTACAATTACTTCGTATTGTATTTAATGAATTTGTAATTTCACATCCCGATGATATCATCATCCCTAATTGATTACAAATAATAGACAGATCTTTATTTTTTAGTCTTTTAATTTTGTTTTCTTTTAATATTTTTGTACAAGCTATTTTTAAATTATTTTCTTTTGCATATAAATCTAAATCTTTTTCAGATTCAAATTCTAACTTAACATTTTTTCTATTTCCTTCTTCGTCATATAATATGCATTCATATTTAGACACTAACTCACCTCTAATTATTCAAAACTTCTACAGATATGCATTCATCCTGTGTTGTAATCCCTTCTTTTATCAAGTATTTGCAACTATCTTCAAATGTAATCATATCATTATTTTTTGCAATGCTATAAATTTCTTCAGTATTTTTACCTTCTATTATAGCCGTTCTTATATTCTTATTAATTTCCAATACTTCATTTACAGCAATCCTACCTTTATATCCTGAATTGTTACACTCAGAGCATACTATTTCTGGCTTACCACTACTATATACACTCATATCAAATCTTTCATTATTTACTAAATTTACATATGACTCACTTTTACATTTATTACAAGTTCGTCTTACTAACCTTTGTGCTACTATGCCTTTTAGAGAGGATGCTATTAAATACCTTGGTATTTCCATATCTAATAGTCTATTTATAGCCTCTACTGCGCTATTAGTATGCATTGTACTTAAAACTAAATGACCTGTAGCTGCTGCTCTCATTGCTATTTTTGCAGTTTCTACATCTCTTATTTCACCCACCATAATTATATCTGGGTCTTGTCTTAAAATAGCTCTAAGTCCATTAGCAAAGTTCAATCCAATTTTTGTATTTAATTGTATTTGATTAATGCCATCTATTTTGTACTCTACAGGATCTTCTATTGTAACTATGTTTTTATCCATATGTTTAAAGTCATTTACTATTGAATATAAAGTAGTTGTTTTTCCACTACCTGTAGGGCCTGTTATTATCAATATTCCATTATTATTTTTTACTATATTATTTATTTTTTGTATTGAATGTTGAGAGAATCCAATTTCTGATTTATTCTTTAAAAATTTATCTCTATTTAACATCCTAATAACAACTTTTTCTCCGTGTATAGTCGGAATTGTAGATATCCTTAAGTCTATCAAGTTATTGTTTATAACCCTATCTATCCTTCCATCTTTAGGTAGTCTTTTTTCTGCAATATCTATACCTGCTAATAATTTTATAATAGACACTAATCTCATATGTAATTTAATCGGATAACTATAAATCTCATTTAAATATCCATCTATTCTCATTCTTATTTTCAAATTGCATTCATATGGCTCTATATGTATATCACTAGCTTCTAAACTTAATGCTTTTTTCAATATATCATCTACTAATGTTTTTGAGTACTCATCACTATTAGTATTATTTTCAAGATAATACCTTTCAATATCTTTTTTTATATCACTTTCATTTTCTAACTTAAAAATAATATTTTTTCCAGTAGCTAGTCTAAAGTCTTCATCTGCATATAAATTTTCTTTTGCTATTGCTACCATTAAATTATTTTCATTATCAATGTCTATAGGTATAGCATTATATTTTATAGCTAAGTTTTTAGATATTATACATGGAGCTTCATCATTTAGTACTAAAATATTATCTACTCTCCTTTATATAATCTAAATTATTTTGAATTTCCATTTTATTCATACTTATATTTTTTACTTCAGATACAGTTATATTTATAGGATAATTCTCTGTTAGATTTTTTATATAATAATTTGATTTAGTTTTATAATCTTTTAATTTTTCAATATCTCCTATGACCTTTATATTATATGGGGGTGCTATTGGAATAAAGTTAATATTTATATGATTTCCTGCCAATATTATTGCAGTATATTGATTTATTCTTTGGTTATTTATACTTATATATTTCCCTCCCTTTGATTTTAAATCATTTACAGTATTTATAAGTATATTATTATAATCAATTAAGTTAGCTATATTCCCTGCTTCATCATTCTCAGCGTCTATTACTACTTCTATTCCTTTTCCATATATATCTGTATATGATAAATTTGCCTTCATAGTTTCAATAGTATTTATTTCACTAGAGCTCAAGTAAGTTTCATTAAAATTATTTAACTCTTTATATAGCTTTTCTTTTTCCTTATTTAGTCTCTCTATAGATTCATTTACTTCTTTTATATTTTCATATATAACTTCGTCCTTTACAATAAAACTATTTTTTTCAAACTCATCTTTTTTCATCATATACCCTACAAATATTCCACTTATAACACTAACTACTATTATTAACATATATGGTTTTTTCATACTCGATTTCACCTCACTTAAAATCAAAAAAGAGTCATATGACTCTTTTTATTTTAGTTTAATTTAATTATACGATATAATTCTTTCTATTAATAAATCTTTTAATTCATTAACCTTATCAAAGTCCATATTTGGTATATAATATTCTTCTAATTTATCATGTGCTTCCTTTGCTCTAGTTATATTTAATAATCCATAATTAACTAATTCTTCTAAGATATTATTACTAAATTCTAATTCTTCTTTATATTTTTTATGCTTCTCTTTATCCATAAATGAATTTAAATCGATGGATTTTTTATTATTATGTTTAAATAGCTCACTTGTTGTTATAGCTATTTCTAAATCTTTTATAACAATAGTCTCTATTTTTTCCGGTAGTAAAGGTGCATGGAATAGCTCTACCTCAATTCCATATTCTTCAGACTTACTAGCAATTTTATTTAGTAAAGTAGATTTACCTGTACCTAAGTCACCTTCTAGATAATATATATTATCTATATCTTTTAATATAGTATCTGTATATTCTACATGTCCTATAGGTGATAATGCACTACCAAATAAATGTATAGATGGTTTATATTCTTTGTTTGGAGTACAGTTTTCAAATATACTTTCTATTAATCCCGATGTAAGCTCATTAACTCCTCCAAAATCCATACAATCTATATTTTTAGATTGTATTTCATAAGCTATAGGTGCCGCTGCTTCAAAATATTTAAATCCCATCTTAAAAAATCTACTAACTTCTTTATTACATTCTAAAACTTCTTCTTTTTTATCCTCAATACCTTTTCTATTCCAAAATCTTCCTAAGTCTAATATCTCATCTATAGCCCCAGGATTTTTCGGATCTACTATATGAGGTGCTGTAGCATCTAACATAACTGCCCCTAAGTCTTTTATAACTATAGCATCTAATGAATTGGGATCTGATGAACATGGGTATAAATCAACATCATATCCTCTATTTATCATTTCCTTTGCTACCTTCTTCATTAAAGATGATTTCCCTACTCCAGGTCCTCCTTTCATACAAAATATTATATTTACATTTTTAGGTATAACATAATCAAAAAATGACTTAAATCCTTTAGATGTGTTTCCACCTGGAAACATCTTTCTTACGTTACCTTCCATAAGTTCATTCCCTCCAAGCATTTTTTATTCCCTATATTAAACTATTAAACTATTATAGTATTTGTGTTTGTCCAATAATTATTAATAAAAATTCACTTTACCCCTATCTCTAACTAATTCATACATTTATTAAAAATATTTTTATGCTCAACATATATAGTTTATAAACGTAAAAAAACAGCTAAACTTTTAAAGTTTAGCTGCTTTTTATTAGTCTACTCTTATTTCGTAACCCTTATCTGTATATTGAGAAATTAATTCACTCCATAATTCTTCAACTCCAGTTTTCTTTAAAGACGATATAGGGAATATTTTATCTTCTTTTGATAATCCTAATTTTTTTCTTATTATATTAAAATGTTTTTGATATTGACCTCTTGATATTTTATCAGCTTTTGTAGCTACTATTACACAGTCATATCCATAATGCTTTATCCAATCATACATCATTTTATCATCATTTGATGGTTCATGTCTTATATCTACAAGTAAACAAATAGCACAAAGCTCATCTCTTTCTTGTAAATATCTTTCCATTATAACTCCCCATTTTTCTTTTTCAGATTTAGATAATTTTGCATATCCATAACCTGGTAAGTCTACAAAGTAAAACTCTTCATTTATTAAATAAAAGTTTATAGTTCTAGTTTTACCTGGAGTTTGACTTGTTCTTGCAAAGTTTCTTCTATTTAATAGAGTGTTTACAGTAGATGACTTTCCAACATTTGATCTACCAACTAATGCAATTTCTGGTATACCTTCCTCTGGATATTGACTTTTATTTACTGCACTCATCGTAATTTCAGCACTTCTAATTTTCATCTTTCTCACCATTCCTTAATAATGCATGTTCTAATACTTCGTCCATGTGGCTTACTAAAACAAATTCCATTTCATCTTTTACCTTTTGAGGTATTTCATCTAAATCTGCTTCACATTCTTTAGGAAGTAAGACTTTAGTTATTCCAGCTCTATGAGCAGCTAAAAGTTTCTCTTTAACTCCTCCAACTGCAAGAACTCTTCCTCTTAAAGTTATTTCACCTGTCATTGCCACATTATTTCTAACAGGAATATTAGTTAATGCTGATATAACTCCTAGAGCCATTGTTATACCTGCAGATGGTCCATCTTTAGGAACAGCTCCTTCTGGTAAATGGATATGGATATCATTTTCTTTATAAAAATCTGGATTTATATCAAATCTATCTGCTATAGATCTTATATAAGATATCCCTGTTCTAGCAGACTCTTTCATTACATCTCCAAGTTTTCCTGTTAAAACAATTTGTCCTTTTCCTTTTAAAACATTAACTTCTGTAGTTAAAGTTTCTCCTCCTACTGCAGTCCATGCAAGTCCTGTTACAACACCAACTTCTGGCTCTTTACCTGCCATTTGATGTCTTACCTTTTGCTTACCTAAATAGTCTTCTAAATCACTTTTAGTAACTACTATTTCTTCTATGCTTTCATCTTCAACATATTTTCTAGCAGCTTTTCTACATATTTTTCCTATAGTTCTTTCTAATCCTCTAACTCCAGCTTCTCTTGTATAACTATTGATAATTTCAAGCATAGTTTCATCATCAATCTTTACAAAATCTTCTTTTAGAGCATTTTCTTTAATTTGTTTAGGTAATAGGTATTTTTTAGCTATATTTAATTTTTCCTCTTCTATATATCCAGATACCTCTATTACTTCCATTCTATCTAATAATGGTCTAGGTATAGTACTTAAAGTATTTGCTGTTGTAACAAATAATATCTTAGACAAATCAAAAGGAACTTCTAAATAGTGATCTACAAAGTCCTTGTTTTGTTCTGGATCTAGAACTTCTAGCATTGCTGCTGATGGATCACCTTTAAAGTCTGATGACATTTTATCTATTTCATCTAATAAAAATACTGGATTTTTAGTTTTAGCTTCTTTAAGACCATTTATAATTCTACCTGGTATAGCTCCTACATAGGTTCTTCTATGCCCTCTTATTTCAGCTTCATCTCTAACTCCACCTAGTGATATTCTTACAAACTTTCTATCTAGTGAGTTTGCTATAGATTTAGCTATAGATGTTTTTCCTACACCTGGAGGTCCAACTAAGCATAATATAGGTCCTTTTAAACTATTAGATAATTTTCTAATAGCTAAATATTCTATTATTCTCTCTTTTACTTTTTCAAGTCCATAATGCTCTGCATCTAATATCTCTTCTGCTCTTTTTATATCTAACTTATCTTTTGTTTCTTTATTCCAAGGTAAAGAAAATATAGTGTCTAAGTAATTTCTACTTACAGCTAAATCTGGAGCCATCGGAGATATTTTTGAAAATTTATTTATTTCTTTTGATATCTTCTCTTTTGTTTCTTTTGACGCCTTTAACTTTTTAAGTTGCTTTCTGTAAGTATCAGCTTCAGAATCTATATCTTCATCTTCTCCTAATTCTTTTTGAATAGCTTTTAATTGTTCTCTAAGATAATACTCTTTTTGAACTTTATTCATACTTTTTTTAACTTTTAAAGCTATCTTTTTTTCTATTTTTAATAATTCAATTTCTTCTAATAATGTTTTTAATATTAATTCTAATCTAGCTTGAATATCAAATTCATCTAAAATAGCTTGCTTTTGCTCTGGTTTAAGGAACATATTAGCTGCTATAGTATCTACAAATCTATCTTCATTATCCATTTCAGCTAAGTTTATAAGTATTTCAGGAGATACCCTATTACTTATATTTATATATTCTTCAAAAGCATCAAATACATTTCTAACTGTTGCTTGTACTTCTTTATCTTCATTTACAGTATCAATATCATATACTACTTCTTCTAATGAAACTCTTATGTATGGTTCCTCTTGTATAAATTCTTTTATCGTTCCTCTTGATACACCTTCAACTAATACTCTAACCCCTTCTCCAGGCAACTTTACTAATTGTTTAATTTTACATATTGTTCCTGTATGATAGTAGTCTTCCTCTGTAGGTTCATCTATTGATGAGTCTTTTTGGGCTGTTAAGAATATCATTTCATCATCTGCCATCGCCTCATCTAATGCTTTTAAAGATATCTCTCTCCCTACATCAAAGCTTAATATCATATATGGGAATATAGCTAATCCTCTTAAAGGAATCAGCGGTAATTCACGTTCTATTTTAGTGTAGTTTTTATCCATACTAACATCACTCCTTCCAAATGCTAGATTGCGTCACTTTCTTTATTATATATTTACATAATTGAATTTTCAATAATATTAGATATTTCTTAATCATTTACATCCATTTATTACTATTATGTTATAATATTATTACTTGTATACTAATTTTTAAATATGGAGGATTCTATGCTTAAGCTTTTTTTAACATTTTGTAAAATAGGCGCTTTTACATTCGGTGGCGGCTATGCTATGGTACCTCTCATAGAGGATGAACTTGTTAATAAGCAAAAACTATTAACTCAACAAGAATTTGTTGATTACCTTTCTATAGCACAAAGTTACCCCGGTGTATTAGCTGCAAATATTTCTATTTTATTAGGTTATAGGTTGCACAAAATTCCAGGAGTATTAGTTTGTACTCTAGGTTCTATACTTCCATCTTTTTGTATAGTACTAATATTATCATATTTCTATTTTAACAATCAAAGCTCAAATATTTTAAATGGTTTTTTCACTGGAGTAAGTCCAGTCGTTATAGCTCTAATACTTTATTCATTTGTAAATATGTTTAATAAATTACCCAAATCTAAGAAAAATATATCATTTTTAATTATATCATTCTTTTGTGTCGGTGTATTTAATATAAGCCCAATATACTTAATAATATTAGGAGGTGTATATGCTCTATGTCCGAAGTCTTAATGCTATTTTTAACATTTCTTAAAATAGGTAGCTTTAGCTTTGGTGGTGGTTACGCTATGCTTCCTTTTATACAACAAGAGTTTATTGATAAATATAATTTTATATCTAATAAGGAATTTTTAGATTTATTAGCACTTTCACAATCAACACCAGGGCCAATTGCAATAAATAGTGCTACTTTTGTAGGTTATAAAATCTCTGGATTTTGGGGATCTTTAGCTGCAAGTATCGGGGTTATACTATTTTCAGTTATAGGTCTTACAATAATAGCTAAACTATTTAATAAGTTTAAAGATAACGAGAAAGTTGAAAAAGTTCTTTCTGTTCTACGTCCTATAACTTTAGGTTTTATTTTAGCAGCTGTGTATTCATCTTCTATAGATATACATTGGGGGATATATGAGATATTAGCTTTTTCTTCAGCTTTTTATCTTTTATATACAAAGAAAATCGGATCTATATCAGCAGTTTTTATATATGGATGCATAGGCATTGCCCTATCTTTTATCTAAATTAAAAAGGAGCTATAAAGCTCCTTTTTTATGCACTTTCTTCTTTATCTTTTAAAACAACCACTGGTTCAGCTTCATCTTTTACAGATTGTTCTGTTAGGATTATTTTCTTTATATCATCTCTAGATGGTATCTCATACATAATATCCATCATTATATTTTCAACAATACTTCTAAGTCCTCTAGCGCCAGTATTTCTTTCAATAGCTTTTTTAGCTATTGCTCTAAGTGCAGCATCTTCAAATTCTAATTCAACACCATCTAGCTCTAATAACTTCTTAAATTGTTTTACTAAAGAGTTTTTAGGTTCTTTTAGTATACTTACAAGTGCCTCTTCATCTAGTAATTCTAAAGTTGCAACTACTGGTATTCTACCTATAAATTCTGGTATTATACCAAATTTAAGTAAGTCTTCAGTTTGAACTCGTGCATAAATTTTTCCAAGATCTACATCTTTCTTACTTTCTATCTTAGCTCCAAAACCTAAAGTTTTTTCGCCGCCTCTTCTTTGTATAATTCTTTCTATTCCATCAAAAGCTCCACCTAATATAAATAATATATTAGTAGTATCTAGTTTTAAAAATTCTTGATGTGGATGCTTTCTTCCTCCTTGAGGTGGGACATTAGCTACAGTTCCCTCTAATATCTTTAATAGAGCTTGTTGTACACCTTCACCACTAACATCTCTTGTTATAGATGGATTTTCAGATTTTCTAGCTATCTTATCTATCTCATCTATATATATTATACCTCTTTCAGCTTTCTCTATATCAAAATCAGCTGCTTGTATAAGCTTTAATAATATATTTTCAACATCTTCTCCAACGTATCCAGCTTCTGTTAAAGATGTAGCATCTGCCATAGCAAATGGAACATTTAAAGTTTTAGCTAAAGTTTGAGCAAGAAGTGTTTTTCCTGATCCAGTAGGTCCTAATAATAATATATTACTTTTTTGAATTTCAACATCTTTATTAGATCCCTTATTTTTTCCATATATTCTCTTGTAATGATTATATACGGCTACAGATAAAGCTTTTTTAGCTTTTTCTTGACCAATTACATAATCATTTAATGTTTCCATCATTTCTTTCGGTTTTGGTAAGTTTACAGATTCTTCTTCTGTAGTTTCCTCAACCTCTTCTTGAATTATTTCATCACATAATTCAACACATTCATCACATATATATACATTTGGACCTGCAATAAGTCTTCTAACTTGTTCTTGGTTTTTACCGCAGAATGAACATTTTAATTGTCTTTTATCTTCATACTTTGACATATTAACACCTCTCTTGTCTACGGTCTTTTAGTAATTACTTCATCTATTAAGCCATATTCCATAGCTTCTTCTGCACTCATGAAGTTATCACGTTCAGTATCCATTTTAATTTTTTCTATAGGCTGACCTGTTCTTTCAGCTAATATAGAGTTCAACTTATTTTTCATACTTACTATTCTTTTTGCATGTATTTCTATATCAGTAGCTTGCCCTCTAGTTCCTCCTAGTGGTTGATGTATCATAACCTCACTATTTGGAAGTGCAAATCTTTTTCCTTTTTCTCCTGCAGCTAATAAGAATGCTCCCATAGATGCAGCCATACCTATACATATAGTTGATACATCTGGTTTTATATATTGCATAGTATCATATATTGCCATTCCAGCAGTTATGCTTCCTCCTGGAGAGTTTATATATAAATGTATGTCCTTATCTGGATCTTCAGCTTCTAGAAATAATAACTGAGCTACTACAAGTCCTGCTGTAGCATCATTTACTTCATCTCCTAAAAATATAATTCTATCTTTTAGAAGTTTTGAATATATATCGTAAGATCTTTCTCCTCTTCCTGTTTGTTCTACTACTACAGGTACTAATGCCATGGATTATACCCCCTATCATAATTATCTATATATACAATATACAGTAGCTGTAACAGCTACTGTATGAAATATACTTAATAATGATTAAACTAATTTAGCACTATCAACTAATAAATCTATTGTTTTTCTTATTTTTAATTGACCTTTTATATCTTCTAAGTCAGTTGGCTTCATCATTGATTTTATTTTTTCAAGATCCATGTTGTACATTTCTGCCATTTTAGCAACCTCTGCATCAACATCTTCTTCTGAAACTTCTACGTTTTCTGCTTTAGCTATTGCTTCTAATATTAAAGAAGATTTAACTAATTTAGTAGCTTCTTCTCTCTTTTCATTTCTTAATTCTTCTATTGATCTTCCAGTCATTTGTAATAACTGCTCTAATTGTAATCCTTGGTATTGTAATTGGTAGTTAAGTTCCATTAACATATTGTCTATTTGAGTTTCAACCATTGCATTTGGAACTTCTAACTCAGTACCTTCAGATATTTTTTCAACTAAAGAATTTTTCATTTCAGCTTCTGCTCTATTTTTAGCTTCTTCTTCTACTTTAGTTCTTAAATCTTTCTTTAATTCATCTAATGTATTGAATTCTGTTGTATCAGCAGCAAACTCATCATTTAATTCTGGTAATTCTTTACGTTGTATATTCTTAACAGTAACTTTGAAAGTTGCTGGCTTTCCTGCTAAGTTTTCAGCATGGTATTCAGCTGGGAACTCAACGTTTACTTCTACTTCTTCACCTTTGTTTTTACCTGTTAATTGCTCTTCGAATCCTGGTATGAATGTGTTTGATCCTATAACTAAGCTATAGTCCTCTCCTTTTCCACCTTCAAATGCAACTCCATCTACAAATCCTTCGAAGTCTATTATAGCTGTATCTCCACTGTCTATAGCTCTACCTTCAACATCTACTAATCTAGAAGCTTTATTTCTCATATCATCTAATCTTACATTTACTTCTTCTTCACTTACAGTATAGTCAGGTTTTGCTATTTCTATACCTTTATACTCTCCAAGTTTAACTTCTGGTTTAACTTCTACGTTAACAACCATAACTAACCCATTGTCTTTGCTTATTTCTTCTATGTCTAAGTCTGGTCTATCTATTGGGTCTATGTTTAACTCATCTAAAGCTGTTGGGTATACTTCTGGGAATAACATATCTATAGCATCGTTATAGAATACTCCTTTTCCATATTGAGATTCTATTATTTGCTTAGGTGCTTTACCTTTTCTAAATCCTGGTATGTTAAACTTACCTTTGTTTTTGTTGTAAGCTTTTGTTACTGTACCTTCAAATTTATCATTATCAACTGTTATTTTAAAAGTAACTTTGTTACCTTCTTTCTTAAGTAATTCTGCTTTCATCATTCTAATCCTCCTATGATTATGTATTCTTTTATATATATAGTATACTAGTTTTCATTACTATAATTTTACTATTTTATTATAACACATTCTTTTTTTTATTTACAAGTGTTCCATTAATCTGAAGCAACTATCATAAATACCTATTTCATGGTATTTCTACCAAAATAGCCTCCTCTAACATTCTTTATTTCAGCTACTGCCACAAATGCTCGAGAATCATAGTCATTTATAGTTTTTTGGAAGTTTTGAAGGTGTTTTCTATCTAGTACAACTTGTAGTATATATCTTATTCCTTCACGTCCTTTACCCTCTATTACAGTTACTCCAAATCCATTTAATCTTAAATACTCTGCAAAATCATCTACATCTTCACCAGTAAATACTTGTGCAGTTATTAGACCTATTGCTAATTTTTCTTCTAAGCAAATTCCAACTACATTTCCTGTTGAAAATCCTAATGCATAAGATATAACTTTTATAGGATCTCCCATATCTCCTAATACCTTATCCATTGCGAATAGGTAAATCAATATCTCTAAAAAACCAATACAAAAAGCAAGTTTTTTCTTTCCTTTTACTACAAATATAGTTCTGATTGTCGCTAATGTAACATCTGAGCATTTAGCTACAAATATGAGTAAATACCCCAATATAAATTCCATTTACCTTATCCCCCCAAATTCATTATAACCTTACCTCTTCAACACTCACATTGTCATCACTTATCTCTAGTATAGCAAAACTTCTATAGTTTACTCCTCTTGGAAGTGATGTACTCCCAGGATTTATATAAATTATATTGTTCTTTTCTTTTATTAAAGGTGTATGCGTATGTCCAAATACGACAATATTTGCTCCTATAGATTCAGCCTTTTTTTCCAAGTCATAAAGTCCATATTTAACACCATATCTATCCCCATGACATATAAAAAACTTTTTATTTTCTACTTCAAATTCTAACTCTTCTTCCACATTTTCAAAATCACAATTTCCTCTTACTGCCATGATACCTACGTTAGTCATATTGTGAATATATTTAGAATCTACAAAATTATCTCCAGCATGTATAATCAAATCACACTCTTTCAAATAAGGTATTGCTTTGTCTATAAATCTATTCATTCTATGTGTATCACTTACTACCCCTATTTTCATTATTTCACTATCCTTTTATTAAATTCATCTTTCATAAGTTTTAATGAATTCGCTCTATGACTGATAGAATTTTTAACTGAACTAGGTAATTCTCCAAATGTTTTATTGTAATTATCTACTATAAACAGAGGGTCATATCCAAATCCATTATTTCCTTTTTCTTCAAAACCAATTGTCCCTTCACAAGTACCCCTTACAACAAACTCTTTTCCACTAGGGAATACTACTGCTATAGCTGAAACAAATCTTCCTGTTCTCTGACTCATAGGCACATTTTTCATAGCTTTTACAAGTTTTTCTCTATTTTGCTCATCAGTTGCATTTTCCCCTGCATATCTAGCTGAGTAAACTCCTGGTTTTTTACCAAGTGCATCAACTTCAAGCCCTGAATCATCTGCTATCGCAACCATATTTGTAGCTTTAGCAATAGTTCTAGCCTTTATTAACGCATTATGCTCAAATGTGTGTCCATCTTCTACTATTTCTATTCCGTCTAAATCTACATCTTTTAATGAATATATATCACAATTAAAATCTTCTAATATAGCTGATATTTCTTCTAATTTATGTGCATTATTTGTAGCTATAACAATCTCACTTGGTTCTTCTTCTCCTAAAACTTCACTAGCTATTTTTCCTAATGCTTTTCTTTGTGCTTTTATAAGCTCTTTATTTCCCTTTTCCCCAAGTTCAAGTAGTGCATTTAAATCTTTTCTACTAAATGGTGACTCTTCACCAGTTCCTTGAACTTCTACAAATTCACCCTTGTCAGTCATTATAACATTCATATCTACATGTGCATTAGAATCTTCCTCATAACATAAATCAAGTATGTGTTCACCATTTACTATACCTACACTTATAGCTGATACAAAGTTTCTTATAGGTAATGTTTTTATTTGTTTTTTCTCATATAAAGAGTATATAGCCTCAGCAACTGCAACAAATGCACCTGTTATAGAAGCCGTTCTTGTTCCACCATCAGCTTGAATTACATCACAGTCTACCCAAATAGTTCTTTCTCCTATTTTATTTAAATCTATTACAGATCTAATAGCTCTTCCTATTAATCTTTGTATCTCTTGTGTTCTTCCATCAACTTTCCCTCTTGAAGATTCCCTTATTTTTCTTTGGTGTGTTGATCTTGGTAACATAGAGTATTCTGCATTTATCCATCCAGTTCCACTATTTCTTAAAAATGGAGGAACCTTATCCTCTATAGATGCTGTACATATAACTTTAGTTTCTCCCATTTCTATCAGCACAGACCCTTCAGCGTATCTAGTGAAATTTCTAGTTATTTTAATAGGTCTTATTTCATCATTTTTTCTACCATCAATTCTTGTCATATATCTTACCTCACTTAAATTTCCATAAATTTTTTGATTATAAATTATCCGAACAAATTTTAATAATATTTACTATAATATCTTAGCACCATTTTAAAGTAATTAGTAGTAATTTATTAAGATATTTTTCGCACTATTTCTTACTTTATCTTCATTTCAACTTCATCCTTAGAGTTAAGTTCTAAAAGTTCTAAAAACTTAGCTTCATCGATTACTGTTATACCTAATTCATTAGCTTTCGTTAACTTTGACCCAGCTTCTTCTCCAGCTAGTACAAATGTTGTTGATTTACTTACGCTCGATGTTGCTTTTCCCCCTCTTTTTTCTATCATTTCTTTAGCATCATTTCTTTTTAATGTCGGTAATGTTCCTGTTAAAACAATTTTCATTCCTTCAAATATACTCTCTATATCTTCATTGTCTGAAGTTATAGAACTCATATTGACACCAGCTGATCTTAATTTATTAATTACTTCAATATTCTTTTCTTCTTTGAAAAACTGGACAACACTATTAGCCATAATTTCTCCAAACTCTTCTAAATTTATTAAATCATCTGAAGTTGTATTTATTATTTCATCTATATCACTAAAGCTTTTAGCTAATACTTTTGCTCCTTTTACCCCTATGTATTTAATCCCAAGTCCATTTATTAATCTATATAAATCATTTTCTTTTGATTTTTCTATTGCATTAATTAGATTCCCTGCTGATTTTTCTCCCATTCTCTCTAAATTAACTAAATCTTCTTTTTTAATATAATATAAATCAGCTATGTCCTTTATTATATTATTATCTAAAAGTAGGCTTACTATCGATTCTCCTAAACCTTCTATATTCATTGCATCCCTAGACGCAAAGTGTATTATTCCTCTTCTTATTTGAGCAGGACAACTCATATTTATACATTTTACAGCAGCTTCACCTTCTAATCTTACAGTTGGTTCAGAACATACTGGACACTTATCTGGTAACTTAAATTTCACTTCATTGCCTGTTCTTTCTTCTTTTACAACTTCTACGACTTGAGGTATTATATCACCAGCTTTTTGAACTAATACAGTATCTCCTATCATTATATCTTTTTCATTTATGTAGTCTTCATTATGTAAAGTAGCACGAGAAACTGTAGTTCCTGCTAATCTAACTGGTTCTAAAATTGCTGTAGGAGTTATAGTTCCTGTTCTACCTACCTCAACAATTATATCTAAAAGCTTGGTCTTTTTTTGCTCGGCAGGGAACTTATATGCTATAGCCCATCTAGGACTTTTTGCTGTATACCCCATCTCTTCTCTTTTTTCTAAGTCATTAACTTTTATAACCATACCATCTATTTCAAATGAAAGGTCTGATCTATTTTTAGTCCAGTATTCAATATGATCTATAACCTCATCTATGCTTAAGCATACTTTATAATTAGGACTTACTTTAAATCCTAATCCATTTAAATACTCCAGTGATTCACTATGAGTCTTAAACTTAGTATCTTGTGTGTACTCTAAGTTAAATATAAATATATCTAATGGTCTTTTAGCTGTTAATTTAGAGTCTAATTGTCTTAAAGTTCCTGCAGCTAAGTTTCTTGGGTTTGCAAATAGTTGAAGTCCATTTTCTTCTTGTTGTTTATTTATCTTTTCAAAATTATCTTTAGAGATGTAAACCTCTCCTCTAACAACAACTTCTTCATTATCATTTATTCTTAACGGAATGGTTTTTACTGTTTTTAAATTTTGAGTAATATCTTCTCCTATAACTCCGTTTCCTCTAGTTGCACCTGTAGTAAAAATCCCATCATTATATGTTAATCCTACTGATAGCCCATCTATTTTAAACTCCACCACATACTCTACACTATTTCCTATAGATTCTTTTACTCTTTTATCAAAATCTTTTAAATCTTGTGCTGAGTATGCATTAGATAAACTAAGCATTGGAATTTTATGTGTTACTTGCTTAAATTTATCAAGAGGTTTTCCCCCTACTCTACTACTAGGTGAATCTACTCTTTTAAATTCTGGATTTTCTTCTTCTAGTTTAATTAGCTCTTTCATCAAACTATCATATTCAAAGTCTGATATTTCTGGAGAATCTTCATTATAGTACTTATCACTATGATAGTTTATTAAATCTATCAATTCATCTATTCTATTTTTTACATTCATATATATCACCTCTTATAAAAGTCAAAAGTATTGCTTGTATATTTGCCTATTTTAGAATTAATTATATCTTAGTATACCATAATTTGCTTTTTATAATTATAGCTTAACATTTTGTCTAATATCCTTTTTCAACCTCAATAATATTTTTAAGCTTTTCATTATTTATATATCTTTTTAAATTTTCATATATAGTTTTGAATGTTCTTTCTCTATTTTTATCTGATATCCATGAGTTATGTGGAGTTATTGTTACATTATCAAATTTCCACAAAGGGCTTTCTTTATCTAAAGGCTCTTTATTAAATACATCTAGGCATACTCCTTTAAACTTATCTATATTATCTATTAAATCTTCTTCATTTATTATATTACCCCTACCAACATTTATAAGAACCGATTTTTCTTTCATTTTTTTTATTTTATACCTATCTATCATTCCAATAGTTTCTTTTGTTGATGGAACGGTAATGACTACTACATCACATATTTCTAACATTTTATCAATTGATGCAGTTGAGAAACACTGCTTGAATCCTTCAATACTTCTTCCATCTGTATTAACTCCATAAATCTCAACTCCAAATGTAGTTAATCTATTTGCTGCATTTTGTGCTATAGTACCAGTTCCTATAAATCCTATCTTTTTATTAGTTAACTCTTCTAATTCTATATCTAACTTCCAGTATGATCTTCCTTGTTGCTCATACATTTTTTTAGAGTTTTTATATACATTTAAAATGTACATCACTATGTACTCAGCCATTGGAATACTATAATTTCCTTTATTATTACAAATCTTTATATTGTTTTTTATAATTTCACTTTTGGGAATTTGATCTATTCCTACACTACTTAACTGAATATATTTTAAATTTTTTAATTTAGATATATCTAGACTTTTAAACGGATTATACCCTACTAACACTTCTATATCTTTTATATTATCATTTACAATAGCCTTTGATTCTTTCATGTATATAACTTCATACCCTAAATCTGTTATTTGTTTTATTTCAGCATCACTGTATTTATTTGTAACTAGTAATTTCATATTTATCCCTCCCAATTTTTATAGTTATATTATATTTTATTTATAAAAATAAAAGTCCTTTAATTATAATATTATAATTAAAGGACTTTAATCTATTTAATATAAATACACTTATCAGATTTTGCTTAACTGAGGTGCTGTTGTGTATTTATCTACTTTTATGTTATCCAAATATTTATTTTTTATAAGTTTATATATTTAAAATTTGTTAACAATATTAAATATGTAAATTTAAATTATACAGGGGTGATTGTATGTTAAAATTGCATCATGATAGTACATTAAATCATTATATAAATAAATATAACATTAATAGTATTTTTGATTCTTCCTCAATAAAAAAACTTGAGCTTCATTGTTTTAATAAAAATGAATTTATAGCTTTAAAGTCAACTTTCCCTAACTATTTATATTTTTTAGTGGAAGGTAGCGCTATAAAATATATAAATTCTATATCTTCACCTGAAGATACTTATAAAGACTTTTCTATACTAGGTTCCATAGAAATATTTAACGAATCTAGCTTGAGTTATGATATAAAAGCTCTTAGCGATTGTATTTGTATAGGATTCCCTAGTTATATACTACTAGATAGCAATTTCAATGATTTAATCTTTTTAAAGTTTTTTTGCAAATTTTTCAGTAACAAATTAAGTCCTAGTAATTTAAACTTTTTAACAAAAGAAAAAGATGCCATCTAGCATCTTTAATAAAAGGGAATAGATAGTTTTAAAGTCTATCTATAATAGAGTTATGTTTTGTACATAAATTAAACAAAAAAACCATGAAGGTCTATAAACCTTCATGGTTTTTTTATCACTTATACTTTACACTTTAATAGTAGCAGACTCATCATTTATTCGCAACTATAAGTTTTACTTTTTTATTAACTTTGCAACACATTCTACGTGCATAGTGTGAGGGAACATATCTACAGGTTGAATTTCCTTACATACATATCCTTTTTCATCTAAATAAGCTAAGTCTCTTGCTAATGTAGAAGGATTACATGATACATATACTACTTTATCCGGCTCCATTGAAACTATAGTATCAAGTACAGATTCTTCACACCCTTTTCTAGGAGGATCTACAACTACTACATTTGCAGTTTTTCCTTCTTTATATAACTTAGGCACTACCTCTTCTGCTTTACCTACATAAAACTCCGTATTTTCTAAGTTATTTAGTTTTGCATTTATATTAGCATCTTTTATAGCATCTCCTACAATTTCTACACCATAAACTTTTTTAGCTTTTTGTGCTAAAAATAAAGATATAGTTCCTATTCCACAATATATATCAAATACCGTATCATTCTCTTTTAACTCTGCATATTCTAATGCTTTATTGTATAAAACTTCTGTTTGTAAAGGATTTACTTGGAAAAATGATAATGGAGATATCTCAAATACCAAATCTCCTATATAGTCGTTTATTTTTCCATTTCCATATATAACTTTATTTTCTTTTCCTAATATAACATTTGTCTTTTCTCTATTAGTATTTACAACTAGTGTCTTGAACCCTGGAACATTTTCTTTTAATACAGATGCTAGTTCATTTAAGTATGGTAGTTTTTTTCCGTTCGCAACTAATATGACCATAACTTCTTTAGTTTTAAATCCAACTTTAGTAACTAAATGTCTTAGTACACCTGTATGAGTTTTTTCATCATATAAACTTACGTTATATGCTTTTATATATGTTTTTATTATTTTTATTATTTTATCATTTACATCATGTTGAATTATACAAGTATCTGTTGGTATAACATCATGACTTTTCTTTTTATAGAATCCTATAACTGTTTTACCATTAGCTTTTTGTATTGGGAATTGAGCTTTATTTCTATATCTAAAAGGATTTTCCATACCTAATGTGGGGTGAATTAAAACATTATCTAGCTTACCTATTCTAATTATTGTTTGCTTTACTTCATTTGTTTTTATTTCTAATTGTTTTTCATAATCTAATTCTTGTATTTGACATCCTCCACAATTAGCTAGGTGTTCTGAGCATTCTCTTTTTACTCTAAATGGTGATTTTTCGATTATTTCTACAATATCAGCAACTGCATAATTTTTTTTTGATTTGTTTATTTTTACTTTTAATTTATCTCCTATTAATCCGCCATCTACGAATACAGTAAATCCATCATATTTACCAATTCCTACTCCACCTTGCCCTATATCAACAATGTCTACTATATACTCTCTGTCTTTTAATAACATAGGCTTTTCCTCCGAACATAATAATTAACTACAAAAACTTATTTTATCAAAAAAATAGGAGCTTATAAAGCCCCTATCTTAAATATAGCGTCATTTTTTCAATTTTTTATTATAATACTCTAGTTGATCCTCTGTATATAACACCTCTTGCAGCATCAACAGTTATAATATCTCCGTCTTTTACTAACTCTGTTATATTCTTAGCTGAAACAACTACTGGTTTATCTAAATTTATACCAACTATAGCAGCATGGCATGTCATTCCACCATCTTCTGTAACTATAGCTGAACATTTTTCTATATATGCATTCATATCAGCATCCGTCATATGACTTATTATTATATCTCCTTCTTCAAAGTCTAAAACTTCTGCTGGATTTTTAACTATTCTAACTCTACCTTCTGCAGTCTTGTTACCTACACCTATACCATTAGTTATTTCTTCGCTTATAACATGTACTTTTATTAAGTTAGTAGTTCCACTTACTCCTACTGGTACTCCAGCTGTTATAACAACTAATTCTCCATTTTCTAAATATGAAGCTTTTTTAGCTGCATCTATAGAATTTTCTACAACTTCATCTGTGTTAGTTGCTTCCTCTGCTATTATAGGATATACTCCCCAAGTTAAAGCTAATCTTCTCATAACTTTATCATCATTTGTAGCTGCTATTATAGGACATGCTGGTCTAAATTTAGATACCATTCTAGCTGTATGTCCTGAAGATGTTGATGTTATTATAGCTGAAGCATTTAAATCTATAGCTGTAGTACAAGTTGCATGACTTATTGCATCTGTAACATTAACTCCGTTAAGTTTTTTGTTCTTTAATAAATCATTGTAATTTAATGTTTCTTCTGTTCTCTTAGCTATTGTAGCCATAGTCTTAACTGCTTCTACAGGGTATTTACCTGCTGCTGTTTCTCCTGATAACATTATTGCATCAGTTCCATCATATATAGCATTTGCAACATCTGTAACTTCTGCTCTTGTAGGTCTAGGATTTCTTATCATAGAATCTAACATTTGTGTAGCTGTTACAACAGGTTTTCCTAGTTCATTACATTTTCTTATCATCATTTTTTGAGCTATAGGAATTTCCTCTGTTGGTATTTCAACTCCTAAGTCTCCTCTAGCAACCATTATACCATCAGAAACTTTTAATATTTCATCTATATTATCTACACCTTCTTGGTTCTCTATTTTAGATATTATTTGTATATCTGTAGCATTATTTCTCTCTAGAACTTCTCTTATTGCTAAAACATCTGATGCTTTTCTAACGAAAGAAGCTGCTATGTAATCTATGCCTTGAGATATACCAAATTCTATATCACTTATATCTTTATCTGTTAATGCTGGTAAGTTTATTTTTACACCTGGTACATTAACTCCTTTATGATTTTTAACTATACCTGAGTTTTCAACAACACAGTGTATATCATCTCCACTTATATCTTCAACTCTAAGTCCAACTAATCCATCATCTATTAATATAGTATCTCCAGGCTCTACATCTGATGCAAGTCCCTTATAGCTTACTGTACATATTTCTTTAGTCCCCATAACATCTTTCATTGTTATAGTAAACTTTTGTCCTTCTTCTAATAAAACCTCTGGTTCATCAAAGTTTCCAGTTCTTATTTCTGGACCTTTAGTATCTAATAATATAGCTACTGGTTTATTTAATTTTTCTCTAACTTTTTTAGCCATATCGAATCTTTCTTTATGCTCTTCATGAGAACCATGTGAGAAGTTAAATCTACAAACATTTAACCCATTTTCTACAAGTTGAGTTAAAACTTCCTCACTTTGTGATGCAGGTCCTAGTGTACAAACTATTTTAGTCTTTTTTATCCCTTTTAACATGTTAGATCCTCCTAAATTTATATAGATAATATTTTTACCATTTCATATGTTTCTTCATCAAATTTTCTTTCCATTGCTAATGCTTCATGTATATCCATATCTATTATTTTATTATCTTTTGTCCCTATTACTCTAGCTGATTTTCCATCTAATAGTAATTCTACAGCGCGTACTCCCATTTTACTTGCAAGAATTCTATCAAATGCACTTGGGCTTCCACCTCTTTGTACATGACCTAATACTGTTATTCTTAAATCAGCACCTGTATGTTCTACTATCTTATCACCTAGTTCTTTAGCATTTCCTACACCTTCTGCTAAAACTATTATACTATGTCTTTTTCCTCTTTTTTGAGTAGTTTTTAATCTCTTACATACATCTTCAACTTTGAAGTCAACTTCAGGTACTATAACGGTTTCAGCTCCACCAGCAAGACCTGCATATAAAGCTAAGTCTCCACAGTGTCTTCCCATTACCTCAACAATGTTAACCCTTTCATGAGACGAAGATGTATCTCTTATTTTACCTATAGCATCTATTATTGTATTCATTGTTGTATCAAATCCTATAGTGTAGTCTGTATATGGTAAATCGTTATCTATAGTTCCAGGTATTCCTATTGCTGGGAATCCTAGTTCACTTAGTTTTTGAGCTCCATGGAAAGATCCATCTCCTCCAATAACTACTAAACACTCTATTCCATATTTTTTTAGTACTTCTACACCTATAGCACGTCCTTCTTCTGTTTTGAACTCTTCACATCTAGATGACTTTAATACTGTACCACCTCTATGTATTATATCTCCAACTGAAGATAAATTCATTTCTTGAATATCTTCTTCTATTAATCCTTTGTATCCTCTATTTATTCCATAAACTTTGCATCCATAGTATATTGCAGATCTAACAACAGCTCTTATAGCTGCATTCATACCAGGTGCGTCTCCTCCACTAGTTAATATTCCTATAGTTTTCATTATAATTACCTCCTAGTTGATTAATATATTTTCATCAAATACAGGGACTTTTATCGTCCCTATATTATTTTTTCATCCCAGTAAGATTAAAAAAATTCAATAGAAGCGAAACTATCTATTTTTTGTTATTATAACATAGTTCCGCTATCTTTTTATATAATAAAATTTTAAATAAGCTTAAATTTTTATTTTTATACTTGTTTTTGGTAAAATATTTTCCAACTCTTTAATTAAATTTTCATTTATATTAACCTTTATATGATTCCATTTATACATTTGTTTTATGTTTTCTGCATAAATGTATATATCATTGTCTCCTTGATATTTTGTTGCTACAGATATAAGATCATTCACTAAGTCTTTATCTTCTATAGATTTTACTTTTAAATATAAAGTAGGTTTTTCATCATTCATGTCTCTTATTTCTCTAGCTATAAGTTTTGCATTTTCATCTTCTTTTATACTTAATCTTCCTTCTATATATAGAATTTTATCTTCTTGTATTACAGTATTGTACTTTTGAAGAATTTGAGGGAATACAATAACCTCGATAACTCCATATAAATCTTCTAGTTCAATTATCGCCATAAGGTCATTTCTCTTTGTAGTTCTTATAGTTTTATTAACTACTATTCCACCCATTGTTACTTCTTTTTCATTTAAATTTAGATAATTAACATAATCTTCTTTTATATCATTTATGTCTGCATTATTGATAGTTGTATTTTTCTTTAGTTTTTCTTTATACTGAGACAATGGATGCCCACTTACATAAAGACCTAAAACTTCCTTTTCTAAATATAATCTTTCTTTTTCTTCCAACTCTTTTACTTTCGGCAAAGTATACATATTCTGTATATCATTACTTAAATTTTCATCCATAGAAAATGCATCAAATAACGATACTTGTCCTGCTAAATTTTTCTTTCTATCCATAGATATACTTTCTAAAAGTTTCTCATATCCTAATAGCAAGCTAGCTCTATTGTCACCCATCTCATCAAATGCTCCACATTTTATAAGGCTTTCAATTATACGTTTATTAGAATCCTTTGAGTCTAATCTTTTACAAAACTCATTAAAATCTTTGAATTCGCCTCCAGATTCTCTTTCTGCAATAATATTATTTAATACATTAATACCAACATTCTTTACTGCCGCTAACCCAAATCTTATACTGTTATTTTCAACAGAAAACTTTGGATAACTTTTATTTATATCTGGTTTTAATACATCTATTTTAAGGTTGTTACACTCTCTTATATACTCTACAACTTTATCAGTATTTCCCATTACACTTGTTATTAATGCTGCCATAAACTCTACTGGGTAATGTGCTTTTAAATATGCTGTTTCATACGATAATACCCCATATGCCGCCGCATGAGATTTATTAAATGCGTATTTTGCAAAGTCTATCATATCATCAAATATTTTATTCCCTATATCTTCTGGAACTCCATTTCGTACGCATCCTCTTATTTCAGTTTCTCCATTTTCATCTAATTTACCATGTATAAAGTACTGTCTTTCTTCTTCCATTACATCCATCTTTTTCTTACCCATAGCTCTTCTAACTAAGTCACTACGCCCATAACTATATCCACCTAAATCTCTAACAACCTGCATAACTTGCTCTTGATATACTAGACATCCATAAGTTACATCCATTATTGGTCTTAGTTTTTCATGTAAATATGTTACTTCTTCTGGATTATTTTTATTATTTATATAACTAGGTATAGAGTCCATAGGTCCTGGTCTATAAAGTGATATTCCTGCCACTATATCCTCAAAATTATCTGGTTTTAATTGCTTCATGAAACTTCTCATACCAGCACTTTCTAGTTGGAATACTCCTAGTGTATTTCCTGAAGAAAGTAATTCATAAACCTTAGGATCATCATATTCCATATTGGAGAAATTAATTTTAACACCATGGTTTTTTTCTATTAAATCAAGAGCATCTCTTATTACCGTTAAAGTCCTAAGACCTAAAAAGTCCATTTTTAACAGACCAAGTTCTTCTAATGTAGTCATAGTAAATTGAGTGGTTATTGCATCTTGATGTTTATATAATGGTACATACTCATCTATTGGCTTTTTCGATATAACAACCCCTGCTGCATGTGTAGATGCATGCCTTAACATACCTTCTATCTTTCTTGAAACATCTATTACCTCTCTAGTTTCACTATCTTCCTCATATAAATTCCTTAAATTTGGATTAGTATCTAAAGCTTTATCTATTGTCATACCTAATGCAAAAGGTATTTCTTTTGCTATTTTATCAACTTTGTTATATCCAATGTCTAGAACTCTACCAACATCTCTTATTGCTGCTTTAGCTCCCATTGTTCCAAAAGTTATTATTTGTGCAACATGATCTTCTCCATATTTACGTTTTACGTAATCAATAACTTCTTCTCTTCTCTCATAACAAAAATCTATATCTATATCGGGCATAGATACACGTTCTGGATTTAAAAATCTTTCAAATAATAAAGAATATTTTATAGGGTCTATATCTGTAATATATAATGTATATGATACGATTGATCCTGCAGCACTTCCTCTACCAGGACCTACCATTATATTATTTTCTCTTGCAAAATTTATAAAATCCCATGTTATAAGGAAGTATTCTACATACCCCATTTTCTCAATTACACTTAGTTCATATTCTAATCGCTCTGTTATTTCTTTTGTTGGAGTATTATATCTTTCTTCTAGTCCTTTAAAGCATAACATTCTAAGATACTCTCTTGCTGTATAACCTTCTGGAACATCATATTGAGGCAAATGTATTGTATTAAAATCAAATTCAACATTACATCTTTCTGCAATTTTAACTGTGTTATCTAAAGCTTCTTGTACGTCTGGAAAAATTAGTTCCATCTCTTCTCTAGATTTTAAATAAAACTCATCACTTCCAAATCTCATTCTAGTTGGATCATCAACAGTTTTCCCCATTTGAATACACATTAAAATATCATGTATCTTCGAATCTTCTTTTCTAACATAATGAATATCATTAGTAGCAACTAACCCTACATCTATTTCTTTTGATAATTTTATTAGTTCAGCATTTACTTCTTTTTGTTCCGGTAAATTATGATCTTGGATTTCTATATAGTAATTTTCTTGTCCAAAAATTTCTTTGTATTTTAAAGCTATAGATTTAGCCTTATCATAATTTCTATTCATTAGAGCTTGCGATACATCTCCTGCTAAACAAGCTGATAATGCAATAATTCCCTCACTATGTTTTTTTAATTCTTCTATATCAACTCTAGGTTTATAATAAAACCCTTGTACATATGCCTTTGATACTAACTTTATAAGGTTTTGATACCCTTCCATATTTTTTGCTAGAAGTACTAAATGTCCTTGAGATTTATCATAATTAGGATCTTTATCTGTCATGCTTCTTGGTGCCGTATATACTTCACATCCAATTATAGGTTTTATCCCCTCTGCTTTTGCTATTTTGAAAAAATCTATCGCTCCGAACATACATCCATGGTCAGTTATAGCAACAGCACTCATATTTAATTCTTTAGCTCTACTTACTAAGTTTTTTATCCTAGAAAATCCATCTAGTAAACTATATTCTGTATGAACATGTAAATGAACAAAATCTTTGCTCAAAGACCTCACCTCCTACTTATAAAAATAATTTTACCACAATAAATAGTTCTTAATCAAAAAAGAGGCTTAATGCCTCTTATTCATACTTCGCCCTTAAATCTTGTGCTATGTGTTCTATTTTTCTTAATCTATGATTTACTGCTGACTTGCTTAACTCAGGAGTTGCCATCTCTCCTAATTCTTTTAAAGTTAAGTCCTCATTTTCAATTCTTAGAAATGCTATTTCTCTTAGATTATCTGGTAAGTAACTTAAACCTACTTTTTCTTCAATGTATTTAATATTCTCTATTTGTCTAACTGCTGCATTAACAGTTTTAGATAAATTGGCAGTTTCACAATTAACTATCCTGTTAACATTATTTCTCATTTCTTTAACTATTTTTGTACTTTCAAGGCTTAATAGAGCTTGGTGTGCTCCTATTATATTTAATAAATCTGATATTTGTTCACTTTCTTTTAAGTAAACTACATAGTTACTTTTTCTAGATACTGTTTTAGAGTTAAATCCTAATGAATTTATAAGATTTTTTAAAGATTCTGCAAATTCTTCATTATTAGTTACAAATTCTAAGTGATAATTTTTTTCTGGGTCACTAATAGACCCTCCACCTAAAAATGCACCTCTTATAAATGCTCTAACACACTCATTATCTTTAATAAGATTTTCAGGAACTTTATTCATTGTAAAGAATCCTTCTCCTTGCGATAATATTCCTAATTCTCTCAATAGGTTTTCAGCACCCATATCACTAGTTACCATAAGTACATAACTATTATTTCTCTTTAGCATTTGGTTTTTATTTACTGAAATCTCTGTATTAATTCCAAAATTACTTTTTAGTAATTTAAAAACTTTTCTTGCAGTTGAATTAAGTTCTGTACTTATTTTTAAATTTAGTTTTCTATATCCAGCAATTTGTATACTACCTGCCAATCTAACTATTGCAGCTAACTCACTTATGTTACAACATTTATCTTTTGAAAAAACTCTAGCTAACTCATTTTTTGTTTCCGCTGAAAAAGACATCTTTCATCACCTTTAATTAGTTCTTTTTTAATCTTTTTTTAATTTCATCTAAAGCAACTTTTATAATTTCTTTTTCATCATCATATCTAGCTAAGTCAACAACTCTATCTAAATGAACAAACTTAGCATCTATAAATCCCTCTTCTTTCTGAGGTATAGTATCCATACTTCTAGCTTGCATCAAATACCAGTAAACAGTTTTGTGAACTGCTCTATTTTCATCCCAATTTTCCTTGAAAGTATAATGTATCTCACCTAAATACTTTAATATATCCGCTTTTACTCCCGTCTCTTCTAAAACTTCTCTAAGAGCTGCATCTTCTTTATTTTCTCCAGCTTCAACTTTTCCTTTAGGTAATACCCAATCTCCGTTAAATTTTCTAAGTAAGAGTACTGCATTACCAAATAGTACTACGCCCCCGGCACTAACCTCTTCTCTCATTGGTGTTCACTCCTTAAAATAACATAATAATAAGGATTTCTACATAAATTTTTAAAATCCTTTTTTACTTCTCATTGCCATAATTATGACTTAGTGCCAAATTAACAACTATACTAGATATATAATCTGCATCATGTCTTATATAGTTGCTCTTTATCTCTACTAAATTACATTCTATAACTTTTATTCCCATACTTTCTAGTATTTGTTTTTGATTTTGGTCCAATAATACCTGGCTTGCACCATCTTTATTATATATATCAAATACAGGTTTAGGTAATACTTCATTATTTGTTATTACTATATCAATAATATTTTCTCCACAATGCTTATTTATAGCTTTTATATGATCTACAACATTATAATTATCTGTTTCACCTGGCTGAGTCATTATGTTAGCTATATATAATTTAGGTGCTTTAGAATTTCTTATAGCATCTACTACACCTCCAACTAATAAGTTAGGCATTATACTTGTATATAGGCTTCCCGGTCCTATTACAATTATGTCTGTATTATATATAGATTTTATAACTTCGTCTAGTGGCTCTGCATTTTCTGGTTCTAACTTAATACGACTTATCCTAGTGTTTTGGCTTCTTACCTGATTTGGTATATTAGATTCACCTTTTACTGAATTTCCATTTTCTAAATGCGCTATTAGATTTATATCTTCTAAAGTTACCGGTAATACTCTACCTGTTATTGCAAATATTTCACTCATTTTATAAACCGCTGTTTCAAAATTCCCATAGACTCCATTCATAGCAGCTAGAAAAAGATTTCCAAAACTCTGTCCCTTTAAAGCACCTTCTGTAAATCTATATTTCATAACTTCGCTCATAGTCGGTTCTATATTTGCTAACGATAACAAACAGTTTCTTATATCACCTGGAGGTAGCATTCCTAAGTCTTCTCTAAGAACACCTGACCCTCCTCCATCATCAGCAACTGTAACTACAGCTGTTATATTAGGAGTATAGTGTTTTAAACCTCTTAAAAAAACTGATTGCCCAGTTCCTCCTCCTATTACAACAACCTTTGGCTTTTCTTCTTTTATATTAAGTTTTATAGTTTTAGACTTATTTTCTTTTTTTTCTTTAAAGTATAAATATACTGCTACTAGCAAAAAAATCCATCCTGCTAACCCTATAAAAATCATTACTGATGTCATATTTCCCTCCATATTTTATCTAAGAGTGTAATCTCTGTGTTTTTTTACAACTCTATATCCCTTTTTAATTAAATCATCATATATTAAATTAGAAATCGTAACTGATCTATGTCTTCCGCCTGTACATCCAATAGCAATAACTAAGTGATTTTTTCCCTCTTTTATATAGTTAGGTACTAAAAAATCAATCATATCTTGTAATTTTGTAAAAAATTCCTTACTTATTTCAGAGTCCATTACATAATCTCTAACTTCTTGGTCATCTCCAGTCTTAGGTCTTAGATCTTCTATATAATATGGATTTGGTAAAAATCTAACATCAAATACTAAATCTGCATCTATAGGAATTCCGTGTTTGAATCCAAATGATACCACAGATATTGTTAATTTAGGATTTTCTTCTCCTTCTAAGTATAACCTACTTACCTCTTCCTTTAAATCCCTAGGTTTCATATTGCTAGTATCAATTATACTATCTGCCTTATCTCTTAATGTTTTAAGAATTTCTCTTTCTTCCTTTATTCCTTCTGTTATTTGTGTAGATTTAGCTAATGGATGATTTCTTCTAGTCATTTTGTATCTTTTAACTAAAATATCATCTGCACAATCTAAAAATAGAACTTCATATTTATAATTCTCTTTTTCTAACTGATTTAAGCTTTCATTTAAAGTTTTAAAAAACTCTCTACCTCTTATATCTATTCCAAGTGCTACTTTATCTATATCTGAACTTCCTTGATAGCACAATTCTGCAAATTTAGTTATAAGGGTTGGTGGCAAATTATCTACACAGTAAAAGCCAATATCTTCTAAAGACTTCATTGCTTCACTTTTTCCAGACCCAGATAATCCCGTTACTATTATAAACCTCATAATGTATACCCCCTTCTTAAAGTTCAATATTTTTTATAAGATTAAAATCTACATTTGCTTCTTTTGCTATTTTTATAGCTTTTTCAAAGTTTCCAACATGTTCAGGTCTATGTGCATCAGATCCAATCATAAACTTAACACCAGTATCTTTTATCTTATTTAATTGCTCAACACCTAAATATCCATGATGTGAGTTAATTTCTAAAAAAGTATCATTTTCTATAGCTGCTTTTGCAATTTCTTCAATGTATACATCACCTTTATCTCCAGGGTGCGTTACTATAAAAAGATTATTGTTTTTTATAGCATTTATAACAGCTCTAGTATTATAATCTCTACAATATTTTTTTATTTTTAGATAATTAAATGTATGATTAAACATACTTTTTATAGATGAAGGCATTGATCCAAAATGATATCCTGCCATAGTATAGTCTAACATTCCTAAAATTTTTTCATCCATATCTATATTACCTTTATCATCTAAAATGTTACATTCCATGCCTAATAATATTTCTATATTCTTATACTTATCATTTAAGATATCAATTTCTTCTCTCATCTTGGCTATACTATCATATTTAACTCCATATGCAATATGTTTATAACCATGATCTGATATTCCTATTTTTTTTATATTTTTTTCAATAGCTACCTTTACGTTATCTTCAATAGTACCTTTTCCATGACTATATATAGTATGTGTATGATAATCAGCTATTATATTCATATATTATTCATCTCCTAATATCTTGACTTCCTCTTCTAATGTAACTCCAAATTTAGAATAAACTGTACTTTTAACTACATATATTAAATCTATTATATCTTTAGCTTTAGCTCCACCAGTATTAACTATAAACCCAGAATGTTTATCAGAAACTTGAGCCCCTCTTAAAGTTAATCCTTTTAACCCACTATCTTCTATTAGTTTTGCTGCAAAATATCCATCTGGTCTTTTAAATGTACTTCCAGCACTAGGTAAATTTAAAGGTTGCTTAGTTACTCTACTCTTAGTTAACTCTCTCATAGATTCCTTTATTTCATCATGGTTACCTTCTTCTAACTCTAAAGTAGCTGATAAAACTATATAATCCTTTTCACTTAATATACTTTTTCTATACTTAAAATTCATTTCTTCATTTGTAAGTTCAAATATATTACCTTCAGTATCTATTAACTTTACGTTCTTAACTAGATCTTTCATTTCTCCACCATAAGCTCCAGCATTCATTGCAATTGCTCCTCCTAGTGTACCTGGTATTCCAGCTGCAAATTCAAATCCAGTTAAATTATTATTTAATATAGCTTTTCCCATAAACGAAAGTAGTGCTCCTGCTTGAGCATATACTGTCTTATTATCTATTTTAAATTCATTGTAGTTATCTGCAATTTTTATAACTACACCCCTTATTCCTCCATCTTTAACTAAAAGGTTTGATCCATTTCCTATTACTATATAAGGTATATTCTCTTTTTTTAGGAAAGTAACCAAGCTTTTTATTTGTTCTTCATTTGTAGGTTTTACTAAAAAATCTGCTGGCCCTCCTACTTTAAATGAAATATGATTCTTCATTGGTTCATCTAAAAATATATCCTCTTTATTCACTATATTTAGTAAGCCTTTATATATAAATTCCTTATCCATTATATTTCCTCCTAATTAACTATCTTTATTCACATTATTATCTACTTATTTAAGTTTAAAATTATACATATACTATAATAATGTATAAAAAACAAAATAACAATATACAAAACCCTTGAAATAAGTCTAAAAAACGTTGATATTAATATCAACGTTTCTTTATTATATAAATTGATTAACTTTGTCTTTCTTTAAATAACAATTATAATAAATATATGGTATTACAATAGCCCCTCCAAAAATGTTTCCTATAGTTACTACAATTAAATTTATAATTAATTGAGATATAGCTACATTGGCTCCTAAAATCATACCTAATGGAATAAAAAACATATTAGCTACACTATGTTCAAATCCACATAAAACAAACAACATTATAGGAAACCAACATGCAAACATTTTGGCTGTTATATCTTTTGCTGCCGTAGCAAACCATACAGCTAGCACAACTATCACATTACATAATATAGCTCTTATAAACATTTGCATAATACTTAAAGACACTTTACTTTGAGATATTTTAACAGCTTTATCTATAGCTTCCCCAGATAATACATTTCCGTAGAATACAAGTAGTACAAGTACAATAGATCCAATGAAATTTGCTAAATATACAAGCCCCCAATTTCTAAGCATTTGTTTTATTGTTATCTTCTTATCCATGACCCCCATAGTCATAAGGTTATTACCTGTAAATAACTCAGCCCCACAGACAACAACCAACATAAGCCCCACTGGAAATATGCATGCTCCTGCAAATCTAGATAATCCAGCATCTGGTATTGTCTGGCTTATCAATATATTTCCTAATCCTCCCAATCCAATAAATACTCCTGCTAGTATTCCTAATAAAATACATTTTTTATTAGACAGCTCAGCTTTTTTTATGCTTGAATCAACTGTAGCTTTCGCCACTTCTGCTGGTGTAAAAAAATTTCTATCCATATTTATACCCCCTAAGTAGTTATAATAAATTTTTAAATTTATCTAAAATTTAGATTAGAATTATCTACCTCTAAATTTTAAATTCGAATATTATTGTAATTATTAATTGCTTTTGCAATCGCGTACTACTTTAAGATGCTTATAAAAAAGATTATTAATTAATTTACTTGAAATGTTGCATGAATTGATGAATATTAAGTTAGCTTTAACTAAAACTACAGTATTTGGTATGTTGTTGGTAATTTTTTAACATTTATTTTTTTAAACTTCTATATATATTTAAGTTTATATTTTCTAAAATACTTTTGCAACTTATTATATATATCATAAAAATTATAATTCTATTTAAGTATATTATATTAAACCAACTTATATATGTGCTTTTCTTGTTTTTGTAAAATACGTTTACCTATTTTTTGAATCTAAATATTTTTAATATAGTTTATTTTTATATTACGGTTTTTGTATACAATGTTAATATTTTATTGTATAATTGTTACGGTTATTAATAAATGATAAATATTTTGACAAATTATTATTATTTCATGGGAGGAATTATAAATGAGTGACAAAAAAATGCTTACACCTGCTGAAGTAGCTGAATATACACTTAATGCAGGTATAAAAAAGGCTACTACTCCAACTAAGAAAGTTTTAGTTTCTGCATTCTTAGCAGGAATGTACATAGCTTTAGGTGCTTTAGGATCACTAGCAGCATCTTACAATTTATTAGCTAACCCTGCAACTTACGGATTAGGTAAAATGGTAGCTGGGCTTATGTTCCCTGCTGGACTTGTTCTTATATTAATCGCTGGTGGAGATTTATTTACAAGTAATATATTAATCACATTAGCTGCTCTAAAGAAAAAAGTTACTTGGGGACAAACTGCTAAAAACTGGTCTTTAGTTTGGTTCGGTAACTTATTAGGAGCTGCATTCGCTGCTGCTTTAGTTGCTAAATCTGGAGTATTTGATTGGAGTCATGGTTTATACGGTGGTGTTGTTGTAAAAACTGCTGTCGGAAAAGCAAATATAGGATTTGTAGCTGCAATAGCTTCAGGTATAGTATGTAACTTATTAGTTTGTGCTACTGTTTGGTCTACTTACGCTGCTAAATCTGTTTCTGGAAAAGTAATAATGGGTTGGTTAGGTATATTCGTATTCGTATGTATAGGAGTAGAACACGTTGTTGCTAACATGGGATACTTATTATCTGGATTAATGGTTAAATTAAATCCAATGTACTTAGAAGCAGCTCATAAAACTTTAGCTGATGTTGCAAGTTTAAATATAGGAAATGTATTCTTACACAACTTCTTACCTGTTACAATAGGTAATATATTAGGTGGTATGATAATAGCAGGTTCTTATTATTTCTTATTTATGAAAGAAGATTCAAAATAATAATAGATTAATTAAACCCCTCTTAAGTTTTAAGAGGGGTTTTTATATGGTTAATTTTTTATCTTTTTGCTATAATGGCTATAACGAATGTAATCATTATTTAATTTAAAATATATTTATAAGGAGGCGAGTGCTATTTTGTCTGAAATTTTTTCATATCAATTTATGGTTACCGCTATATATTTAATTAACTTTTTAGTTATGTTAAATCTTATTTTTAGAGAAAGAAGAAGTATTGAGTCTACAGTTGCTTGGATTTTAATACTAACAATACTTCCTTCTGCTGGTTTTGTTCTATATATTGTCTTTGGTAGACGTATGAACAAATATAATATGTTCAAGCTAAAAAAAGATGAAGATAAAAAACTTAAAAGTAGAATGCTTGAGTCTAGTGATTTTTTACAATACTCCGAAAAATTTGAGCCTACAGTTGTAAATCATAAGGATATGATATACGCTTTATCAACTTTAAATAGCTCACCGTATACTACTAATAATAAAGTTTCTATTTACACTGATGGATATGAGTTCTTTGATGAGCTTAAAGTTCAGCTAAAAAAAGCAAAAAAATATATTCATATAGAATTCTATATATTTAAAGATGATGAGCTTGGAAATGAAATTTTAAATATACTTATTGATAAAATTTCTGAAGGTGTTGAAGTTAGACTTCTATATGATACTGTTGGTAGTAGACTTTTTTCTAAAAAGGGAATTCAACGTTTTAAAGATGCTGGGGGTAAAATCGGAGGTTTCTTCCCTTCATTCCTAAAGTTAATAAACTTTAATTTAAATTATAGAAATCATCGTAAAATAGTTGTAATAGATGGGGAAACTGGATTTGTTGGTGGTTTTAATGTTGGAGATGAATATTTAGGAAAAGATCCTAAATTTGGTTATTGGAGAGATACTCATACTAAAATCGTAGGTTCAGCTGTTAACGACTTAAACCTTAGATTTATGATGGACTGGAGATATACTACACATGAAGATATGGATTTCACAAAATATATGAATGATGATATAAATCCATATGATGGTAATGTTGGTATACAAATAGTTTCTAGTGGTCCTGATTTATCAGAAATAGACGAAATAAAATATGGATATTTAAAAATGATTCAAAAGGCTAAGGAATATATATATATACAATCTCCTTACCTTATATTAAATAGCTCTTTAATAGATGCTCTAAAAATAGCTTGTTTATCTGGTGTTGATGTCAGAATAATGATACCATCTAAGCCTGACCATCCATTTGTTTATTGGGCAACATGTTCTTATGCAGGAGAACTTATTAAATCTGGGGCTAAAGTTTACACTTATGGAACAGATGCTTTCCTTCATTCTAAAACAGTTGTTATAGATGATTCTATATGCTCTATAGGTACTGCTAATATGGATATACGTAGTTTTGAACTTAACTTTGAAGTTAATGCATTTATGTATTGTCCTGATATAGCAATCCAACAAAAATTAATTTTTGAAAATGATATAAAAAATTCTACTCAAATAACACAGGAAATTTATGAAAATAGACCTCAAATAATAAGGTTTAAAGAGTCTATATCAAGATTGTTATCACCTGTTTTATAAGTAAATTTTATAAAAAGGCTATCTTTAAATGGTATAAAATTCCATATCAAGATAGCCTTTTTTATTGAAACAACTTAATCCTGTTAATATTTTATTTTTTGAAAATTTAGGAAATTGGTAAAGACAATTAAAATAAATGAGTTATAATATTTATATGATAGGAAATATAATGATGTAAGCAGTAAAATTTTTATAATTTATTTTAAGGAGGTTCTTTATGTGTAGTTGTTCTCAATGTAATAACAAGTTATTCCAAGAATTAGATGCATTTATAGATGCTCTACCAACTAAAAAAGGCGCTCTAATTCAAGTTTTACACCATGCTCAAGGTTTAATTGGGTATTTACCAAAAGAAGTTCAACTTCATATCGCTAAAAGGTTGGATGTATCTCCAGCTAAAGTATATGGAGTTGTAAGTTTCTATTCTTACTTCACTACTGAACAAAAAGGGGAATATAAAATAAGTGTGTGTTTAGGAACTGTATGCTTTGTAAAAGGAGCAGATAAAATTTTAGCTGAATTTGAAAATCTTTTGGGAATAAAATCGGGGGAAACAACATCAGATCTTAAGTTTTCTCTTGAAGGTTTAAGATGTGTTGGGGCTTGTGGCTTAGCTCCTGTAGTTGTTGTAAATGGAAAAGTTTATGGTCAAGTTACAGTTGACCAAGTAAAAGATATCGTAGACGAGTACAAGCAATTGGAAGCTACTTGTTAATATAAAGGGGGGGAATATATGAGTCAAATAAAATCATTCGATGAATTAAAAAATCTAATTAATGAACTAAAACCTAACCTATCTTTAAGAAATAACAAAATCCAGGAAAATAATAAACGAGAGTTACTAGTTTGTGGTGATACTGGATGTAGAGCTGCAAATAGTATGCCTATCATAGATAGTTTAAAAGAAGAAATAAAAAATGCAGGACTTGAAGACACTGTATCAGTATCTTTAACTGGATGTTTTGGATTCTGTGCTCAAGGCCCAATTGTTAAGGTTCATCCTGATAACGTTTTTTACGTTAAGGTTGATGCTGATGATGCTAGAGAAATAGTCCAAGACCATTTAGTTAAAGGGATTGTTGTTGATAGATTATTATTCCATGAAGCTTCTGAAAATAAAAAAGTTCAAGCTTCTGAAGATATGTCTTTTTATAAACAACAAATGCGTATAGCTTTACATAACTGTGGATATATAAATCCTGAAAAAGTTGAAGATTACTTGGCTAATGACGGATATTTAATGCTTGGTAAATGTCTAAATGAGCTTACTCCTGATGAAGTTATCGAGGAAGTAAAGACATCTGGACTTAGAGGTAGAGGTGGTGCCGGCTTCCCTACTGGAATAAAATGGGAAGCTACTAGAAAATCTCAATCTGATCAAAAATATGTAGTCTGTAATGCTGATGAAGGTGACCCTGGTGCATTTATGGATAGATCAATATTAGAAGGAGATCCTCATAAGGTACTTGAAGCTATGGCAATTTGCGGATATGCAGTAGGTGCTGATACTGGTTATATATATATAAGAGCTGAATATCCTCTTGCAATAGAAAGACTTCAACTAGCTATATCTCAAGCTAAAGAGTTAGGAATGTTAGGAGATAATATATTAGGAACTGGTTTTAATTTCAATATAGAACTTAAATATGGAGCAGGAGCTTTTGTCTGTGGAGAAGGTACAGCTTTAATGCGTTCAATAGAAGGTAATCGTGGTGAACCTCGTATGAAAACTTATAGCTCTACTAAAAAAGGGCTTTGGGATGTTCCTACTTGCTCTAATAATGTTGAAACATTCGCAAATATAACTCCTATTATAAAAAATGGTGGACAGTGGTATAAAGACATAGGTACTGAGAAATCTTCTGGAACTAAAGTATTTGCATTAGGTGGAAAAATAAATAATGTAGGCCTTGTTGAAATACCTATGGGAACAACTTTAAGAGATGTAATTTACAACATAGGTGGAGGTATACCTGATGGTGGTAAGTTAAAAGCTGTTTTAACTGGTGGTCCATCTGGAGGATGTATCCCTGTAGACTACTTAGATACTCCTATTGATTTTGATAATTTAAATAGTTTAGGATCTATGATGGGTTCTGGTGGTATGCTTGTTTTAGATGATACGGACTGTATGGTTGATATAGCTAAATTCTTCTTAGGATTTACTGTTGAAGAGTCTTGTGGTAAATGTACTCCTTGCCGTATAGGAAATAAACGTTTACTTGAAATATTAACTAAAATAACTGATGGCAAAGGTACTGAACAAGATTTAATAGATTTAGAAAATCTTTCTAAAACTATAGTAAGTACATCTTTATGTGGATTAGGTAAATCTGCTCCTAACCCTGTTTTAAGTACTCTTAACTATTTCTATGATGAATACAAAGCTCATGTTGTAGACAAGAGCTGTCCTGCTGGTAAGTGCCAAGCTTTATTAAATTTTGTTATTACAGATGCTTGTATAGGATGTACAAAATGTTCTAAAGTCTGTCCTGCTGGATGTATATCTGGAAAGGTTAAAGAAAAGCATGAAATAGATATAAGCAAATGCTTAAAATGTGGAGCTTGTATGGATAACTGTAAATTTAATGCAATAGTTAAAAAATAAGGGGGGTAAGCAATGAGTTTAGTTAATTTAACTATAAATGGTAGAGCTGTATCTGTTGAGAACGAAACTACAATACTTGATGCTGCTAAAAAACTAAATATAAAAATTCCAACACTATGTCACCTTCATATGGATGAAATAGGAATGCATAACAAATGTGCATCTTGTCGTGTATGTATGGTTGATACTAAAAGAGGATTAGTTCCTGCTTGTGCTACAAATGTTCGTGAAGGCATGGAAGTTCAAACTAATACTCAACGTGCACTTAATGCTCGTAAAACAGTTGTTGAGCTTTTATTATCAGACCATCCTCAAGATTGTCTTGTATGTGAGAAAAATGGTAATTGTGAGCTTCAAGTTATAGCTCAAGACCTAGGTGTTAGAGGTGTATCTTATCAAGGTGAAAAAACTAACCTAGGTATAGATGATTCTAGTAAATCTATAGTAAAAGATCATGATAAATGTATACTTTGTAGAAGATGTGAAACTATGTGTTCTGAAATACAAAAAGTAGGTGTTTTATCTGGAGTTAATCGTGGATTCGAAACAATGGTGTCTACATTCTTCAATGAAGATATGGATAAAACTAACTGCTCTTTCTGTGGTCAATGTGTAGCTGTCTGTCCTACAGGCGCTTTAACTGAAGTTAATAATACAGAACTAGTTTGGAACGAGCTTAATAATTCACAAAAAACAACTGTAGTTCAAGTAGCTCCTGCAGTTAGGGTTGCATTAGGAGAAGAATTTGGACTTGAACCAGGAGTTGTTACAACTGGAAAAATTGTATCTGCTCTTAGATTGTTAGGTTTTAAATATGTATTTGATACTAACTTTGCTGCTGATATAACTATACTTGAAGAAGCCTCTGAATTTATTCATAGGTTAAAGGATGGTAAGAATCTACCTCTACTTACTAGTTGCTGTCCAGCTTGGGTAAATTATTTAGAACATCAATATCCAGATTTACTAAATTTACCTTCTAGCTGTAAATCTCCTCAAAATATGTTTGGTGCCGTAGCTAAAAACTACTTCTCTTCTAAAGTAGGTTTAACACCACAAGATATAACTGTAGTTTCTGTTATGCCTTGTATAGCTAAAAAATATGAAGTTTCTAGAGAAGAGTTAGGAAATGATGGAGTTTTAGATGTTGATATATCTATAACTACTAGAGAACTTGCAAAAATGATTAAGCAAGCAGGTATAGACTTCCTTAATCTAGAAGATGATACATTTGATAGTCCTATGGGCGAATCTACTGGAGCGGCTGATATATTCGGTACTACTGGTGGTGTATTAGAAGCTGCTCTTCGTACAGCTTATGAATGGGCTACTGATGAAGAATTAGAAGATGTTAACTTTACATCTGTAAGAGGTCTTGATGGCATAAAGGAAGCTAGTATAAATATAGGCGGAAATGTTATAAATGTCTGTGCTGCTAGTAGTTTAGGTAATGCTAAACAAATAATGGATGAAGTTAGAGATGGCAATTCTAAATATCATATTATTGAGGTAATGGCTTGTCCTGGAGGATGCGTTGCAGGTGGTGGTCAACCTTATCACTGCGGAGATTATGATAAAATAAAAGCTCGTGCGAAAGGCTTATATGATATAGATATAAATAAAGAAGTTAGAAAATCTCATAATAACCCTTCTGTAAATAAAATATATGATGAATTTTTAGGTGAGCCTTATAGCGATTTAGCTCATAAGTATCTTCATACTCATTACTTCGATAAAAGTGATTTTTTCGAAAGTAAAGAATGCTTAGCTGAAGCTACTGAATAAATTAAAAGGTGTGACAATATTTGTCACACCTTTTTTAGTTATTCTTTTTATCTATTAATGTAGCAAGTTTTTTTGTAAACTCCTTAGCTGAGTCATATCCCATACGTTTTTGTCTAAAGTTCATAGCTGCAACTTCTAAAATCATAGCTGTATTTCTTCCTGGCTTTACTGGTACTATTAATTTTTCAACATCTATGCCTAGTATTTCCTCATACTCTTTATCTAAACCTAGTCTATCATAATAAGTGCTGTCATTCCAAGATTCTAATCTTATTACTAAATCAATAACTTTTGAATCCTTAACTGCTCCTATACCATACATGCTTCTGACATCTATAATTCCTATACCTCTTATCTCCATAAAATGTCTTAGAACTTCTGGAGATTGTCCCATAAGTAAATTTTCATCTATTTTAGTTATCTCTACAGCATCATCAGCTATTAGTCTATGTCCTCTTTGAACAAGTTCTAATGCTGTTTCTGATTTTCCAACACTACTTTCCCCTCTTATTAAAACACCTACTCCAAATACGTCAACTAAAACTCCATGTATAGTAGTTGTAGGCGCTAATTTAGAATCTAAGTAATTTGATAATTTATTTATTAATCTAGTTGTATTTCTCTTCGTTGCTAATACTACTCTATTATGTTTTTTAGCCATCTCTATAACATCTTTTTTTACTGTAAGTCCCCTAGATACAATTAATGCTGGTACTTCATAACTAAAAAACTTGTCTAGTACAGCTCTTCTTACATCTTTCTCCATATGACTAAAGTAAGTATATTCAGTTCTTCCAACAATCTGTATTCTATCATAAGTAAAATGTTCAAAATAACCTGCAAACTGTAGTCCAGGTCTATGAATATCTTGATAATGAACATAATATTCTACATCATCTGGCATATAAACAACTTCTAAGTCTAAATCCTTAACTAACTGTCTAATCGAAACTGATTTTTCACTTCTTTCGCTATCCATAATGTCTTTTACTCCTTTTGTAATATATTTATGATTTAAAAAAGTTATATACATTTTCAGCTGAAGTCTTATTCATACCATCAACTTCTAGTAATTCTTCAAATGTAGCTTTTTTTATTTCATCTACTCCTTTAAAATGAGCTAAAAGAGCTTTTTTTCTTTTCTCTCCTATTCCTTGTATATCATCTAATACAGATTTTGTCAAAGATTTATTTCTCAAACTTCTATGATATGAAATTGCATAATTATGGACTTCTTCTTGTATGCTTGCAACAAATCTATACAGATTAGAGGTTTTATCGAGTTCAATCTCCTTTTCCTGGGAAATTAATCCCTTTGTTCTGTGTTTGTCGTCTTTAAACATTCCCCATAGTGGTATTTTGACATCATATCTATCTAAAACTTTCTTAACTGAGCTAACTTGTCCTTTACCTCCATCTAATAGCATTAAGTCTGGTAAATCTCCATACTTTAATCTTCTCTCTACAATTTCGGCCATAGAATCATAATCGTTAGGACCTTCAACAGTTTTTATTTTATATCTTCTGTATTCTTTTTTATCCTTCTTACCATCAGTGAATACTACCATAGAACCGATTGAGTCTACTCCTTGAATATTAGATATATCAAAAGACTCTATTCTTTTAGGTATTTTATCCAAACCTATTAAATTTGTTAATTCTTCTAAAGCACCTATACTTTTTTGATATTTTAATTTATTCATATTAGAAAACTTCTCTAAGTACTCAACTGCATTTCTTCTTACCATTTCTACTAAACTCTTCTTTTCTCCTTTTTGAGGAACTTTTATGAATACCTTTTGTCCTTTTTTCTCAGATAACCATTCTTCTAATACAAAACTATCTTCTATTTCATCTTCAATTATAATTTCTTTAGGAATATAATCTTGCGCCATATAAAATTGCTTTACAAATGAAGATAGTATAGCTCCTCTTGAACTATCCATAACACCTTCTAATATATAATGTTCTCTTCCTACTATTTTTCCATTTCTTATAAAGAATACTTGTACACATGCTTCATCATGTGCTCTTGCCATAGCAATTATATCTTGGTTTAAGTCTGAAGTACCTAAGTCAATTTTCTGTTTCTGAATCATATCTTCTAAGCTTTTAATTTTATCTCTATACATTGCTGCATCTTCAAAATTAAAGTTTTTTGCACATGTATTCATTTTTTCTTTAAGAATTTCTATTAATTTTTCTTCTTTACCAGATAAAAACAGTATTATTTCTTCTATCATTTTATTGTATTCTTCTTTGGTTACATCTCCAGTACAAGGTCCAACACATTTTTTTATATGTTTATTCAAACAAGGTCTCATATTATTTTTTATAGCTTTTTGAATGTCTATATTACAAGTTCTAATTGGATATGTGTTTCTTATAATTTCTAATGTATCATTTACAGCAGTAGTATTCGTATATGGCCCGAAATATTTAGCCTTATCCTTTATAACTTGTCTTACTTTTAATACTCTTGGATATTCCTCATTTGTAGTAACCTTTATATATGGATAAGTCTTATCATCTCTTAATAAAACATTATATTTAGGTCTATATTTTTTTATTAAGTTACATTCTAATATTAAAGCTTCAAGTTCTGAATCTGTTATTATATATTCAAATTTATATATGTTTTTGACCATCGATTTAACTTTAGATGTATGATTTTTTGATGATTGAAAATATTGTCTAACTCTATTTTTTAAAGATATAGCCTTTCCAACATATATAACTTTATCATTTTCATCTTTCATTAGATAAACCCCAGGTTCTGCTGGAAGTTTTTTTAACTGTTCTTGTATATCAAACATTGCCTCACCTCGGTTATTATTTATATTAAAATTATACCCTAATTTCAATATAAATAAATTATAAAATTCGCTTTACTCATATCGCCAACGACTTCGTCCGTTGCTCAAAAAACAAAAGAGATGATGTAAATACCATCATCTCTTTTAGCTTAAAAACTATCTATTTTTGCTCTTTACCACCATTTATTTGTAAGAAATATGTTCCTGCCTTTAGTGAAGTCTTAAATTCTGGAGAATCTTTATACTTATCAACATTTTCAGAATTTAATCCTACTATATCTATTTCGCCTGCTTCATATAAATTAAGTGCTGCATTACTATCTTTAACTATCTTTGTATTTACTGCTTCTATTTTAACTGAATCAGCTTCCCAATAATCAGGATTTTTACTCATTGTATATATATCTTCCAATTTCCATTGGCTTAATGTAAATGGTCCATTATAAACAATTTTATCATGAGCAGTTCCATATTCTTGACCAAATTGCTCTACAACTTTTTGATTTTGTGGTAAGAATGATTTAAAGAACATTAAACTGTCAAAATAATGTACTGGTCTTACTAATTGAACCTCTAATGTATAATCATCTATTGCTTTTACTCCTACACCATCTGCATTGTCTACTTCTCCTAAATTATATTCTTTTGCCCCTACTATATCGTACATAATAAATCCATATGTTGATGCTGTTGCTGGGTCTAATGTTCTCTTCCAAGAATATTCAAAGTCTTTAGCTGTTACAGGATCTCCATTTGACCATTTAGAATCTTTTCTTAAATGGAAAGTCCATGTTTTACCATCTTCTGATTTTTCCCATTTTTCTGCTACTCCAGGAACTAGGTTCTCATCTTTATCTTTTTTAACTAATCCTTCCATTGTATTCATTAATACTTCTGATGAAACTGTATCTGTAGCTTTACTTACATCTAATGTAGGTATATCAGATGCCCCAGATAAATTTAATTGAGTTTTACCATCGCCTAATTCAACCCAATTGTATATACTATCAACTCCAAATGTAGGAGTAACTCTTCCGCTTACATATGACTTTTGTAAATATGATGATCCTGATTGTGTAAGAGGTGCTATATATGCATCTTCTAGCATTAATTTTTCAGCTTCTGCAAATTTAGCCCAACTTTCTTCTTGACTTCCTGCAGTTTTAGCTTCTTCTACTAATTTATCGTATTCAGGGTTACTATATCCTGTATTTTTAGCATACTGTAATCCACTTTGCATAGTTTCTAAGAATGTTAATGGATCTGGATAATCTGGTGACCATCCACCATGAGCTAAATGGAAATCTCCACTACTTTCTAACTCTAGCTTTTGCTTAAATGGTTGGCTTTTAACCTCTATTGTAAGTCCTGGTAAAGCTTTTTGAAGTTCTGCCTGCATAAATTCAGCTTGTCTTTTTCCTGTATCTGAATCAAATGATAATAACTCTAATGTTACAGTGTCAAACCCTACTTCTTCCTTTGCCTTTTCCCATAACTTAGTAGCTTCTTCTGGGTTATAGTTATATCCCATCTCTCCTGCTACTTCTCTATAATCTTTACCTTCTTCATTAATTGCAAGTCTTTCACCTGTTAAATAATTTGCAGGTTTTGTACCATTGTTTATTATAGTATCACACATAGTTTGCTTATCTATTGCCATATTTATAGCTGCTCTAGCATTTTGGTTAGCAAGAACTTTATATGGATCTCCTGCTCCTCCTCCAGTTGAACCTCCAGAAGAACTTCCACCATTGTCACTACTACATCCAACCATAGTCATTACAGCTATTGCTGCAGTTGCACTCATTAAGGCCATTTTCTTTTTTAGAACCATTAATTATTCCCCCTTAAACAAATTTGTATTAAGTATTTATAATTGCATCTAAATTATGTGTTTTTATATTATATGCACTATAATCTGTCCTTAATGATTTATATTTTTATAAAAATATAAATTAATATAAAAAATAGCAGATTTAAATCTATGTATTATAGATTTAAATCTGCTATTTATATTAATTTATATTATTTACTTTCGCCTTTTCCACCGTTAACTTGGAAGAAGTATGTTGATGCCTTCAGTGTAGTTTTAAATTCTGGAGATTCTTTGTATTTATCAACATTTTCAGAAGTTAATCCTACTAAATCTATATCTCCTGTTTCATATAAGTTTAATGAAGCATTAGGGTCTTTAACTATCTTTGTATTTACTTTATCTATCTTAACTGAGCCTGCATCCCAATAATTAGGGTTTTTGCTCATTGTGTATATATCCTCAATCTTCCAATCAGTTAATGTAAATGGTCCATTATAAACCACTTTATCTGCTGCAGTTCCATACTCACTACCAAACTCTTCTACTGCTTTTTGGTTTTGTGGTAAGAATGATTTAAAGAACATTAAACTATCAAAATAATGTACTGGTCTTACTAATTGAACTTCTAATGTGTAATCATCTACAGCTTTTATTCCTACTCCATCTGCATTATCTGTTTTTCCTAAGTTATAATCTTTAGCTCCTACTATATCATACATAATGAATCCATATGTTGATGCAGTATCTGGCGCTAAAGTTCTCTTCCATGAATACTCAAAGTCTTTAGCTGTTACAGGGTCTCCATTTGACCATTTAGCATCTTTTCTTAAATTGAAAGTCCAAGTTTTACCATCTTCTGATTTTTCCCATTTTTCTGCTACCCCTGGAGCTATTTTTCCATCTTTATCTAACTTAACTAATCCTTCCATTGTATTCATTAAAACTTCTGATGAAACTGTATCTTCAGCTTTACTTGCATCTAAAGTAGGTATATCAGAAGTACTTGTTATATTAAGATCTTTTTTACCTTCTCCTAGTTCAACCCAGTTATATATAGCTGGAACTCCGAAAGATGGAGTAAGTCTTCCACTTACATATGGTTTTTGTAAATATGATGATGCTGATTGAGTAAGAGGAACTAAATAAGCATCTTCTAGCATCATTTTTTCAGCTTCAGCATATTTTTTCCAACTTTCTTCTTGATTTGCTGCATTTTTAGCTTCTTCTATAAGTTTATTATAGTCTGCATTATCATATCCTGTATTTGTTGCATATTGAATTCCTGTTTGCATTGTTTCTAAGAATGTTAATGGGTCTGGATAATCTGGATTCCATCCTGCATATGATAAATGGAAATCTCCTTTACCTTCTAACTCTAACTTTTGCTTAAATGGTTGCGATTTTATTTCAACAGTTAATCCTGGAAGTGCTCCTTGAAGTTCTGCTTGCATAAACTCAGCTTGTCTTTTACTATTTTCTGAGTCAAATGTTAATAACTCTAATGTTAGAGTATCAAATCCAACTTCTTCTTTAGCTTTTTCCCATAGTTTAGCAGCTTCTTCATCATTTTGAGCATATCCCATCTCTCCTGCTACTTCTCTATAATCTTTTCCAGCTTCATTGACAGCTAAAGTTTCTGCAACTAAATATGTAGCTGGTATAGTACCATTATTTAATATAGTATCACACATAGCTTGTCTGTCTACAGCCATCGCTATCGCAGATCTAGCATTTTGATTTGCAAGGACTTTGTATGGATCTCCTTCGCCTTTTCCGCTAGTACTTCCTCCACTTGATGTATCTCCCCCTCCAGTACTACTACAACCAACTAAAGCCATTACAGCTATAGCAGAAGTTGCACACATTACAGCCATTTTTTTCTTTAAAACCATAGTACATCCCCCTTTATTTGTTTATTCTTTACCATTAATTGTATTAATTTAGATTATAAAATAATTTTTTGTAAATGTCATTATTTTTTGAATATTTATTTTATTAAATCTTTTTTTTGGTAAACTTCATATTTTTAAAAAGTGTTTAATAATAATTATTATACTTATTTTGTTAAATCCCTTCTTTTAAATTTTTTAAATATTATAAATTTTTTATATAAATGATTGTTTTTTTGAATAAATCGTACTAATATTATATTAAACCTAACTTGTATAATTTAGTAATTAAATTTCAAACGGGAGGGTATGTAATTGAAAAAATTCCAAAAACTGATTTTAGCAAATTTAATTCTTAGTTTAATCTACTGTATGATTAATAGTTTTGAAAGATTTTCTTTTATAAATGCATCTTTTATAGTAGGTATGATTTATTTAGCTCTTGGGGTATTCTTTTATGTTGCAGAACAAGGAGTATTTAATTTAACAATCTATGCATATAACAAACTTTGTAATCAACTCCAAAGAAGCAGAGGTATTTTATCTGAAGGAAATATAACAATAGACGATTATATCAATAAAAAATATGAATTCGCTAATACTAATTCACTTTTATCATCCGGTTTAATCATATCTTTAAGTACTTTATTTTTAAGTTTCATTATGTACTAATAATAAATTTTATTTCATATAAATAATTTATCAATTTTAATAATTTAGTTTTCAAATTCTGGTATCACTTTAAACTTATCAGAATTTATTTTTAAATAATACTAATTTATTCAAGGGGGTGTAGCGATGGGTCGCTATATTTTAAAACGTCTTATACTTATGTTTATGACATTATTAATTGTTATTTCAGTTACATTTTTCTTGGTAAGGTTATTACCAGGAAGCCCATTTAACGATGAAAAGTTAAGTGAACAACAGGTTGAAATGATTAACAAGCAATACGGTCTTGATGCACCAGTTCCAGTTCAATATGTAAGATATATGAAAGGTGTATTCACAGGAGATTTAGGAAGATCATTTAAGTATGATAACAAAAAGGTTGAAGATTTAATAAGTACTCGTTTAAAACCTTCTGCTATGTTAGGAGCTCAAGCTTTAGTTATTGGGGCTTCTGTTGGTTTAGCTTTAGGAATAGTAGCAGCACTTAAAAAGAATACTATTTGGGACTACTTAGCTACTGTTATCTCTGTTTTAGGAGTTTCAGTACCTTCATTTGTACTAGCCGCATTACTTCAATTGTATTTAACAACAAAGCATCAAATTTTCCCTGTTACATGGGGAATGCCAATCGGATCAGACTTTAGATACGTTTGGACTGTATTACCTTCTATAGCATTAGCATTCTTCTCAATAGCAAGTATAGCACGTTTTACTAGAACTGAACTTGTTGAGGTATTAAATGCCGACTACATAGTTACTGCAAAATCTAAAGGATTAACTAAAGCTGCTGTAATAATAAAGCATGCTTTAAGAAATGCTTTAATCCCTGTTATAACTATGCTTGGACCTTTAACAGTTAGTTTATTAACTGGATCTCTAGTTGTTGAAAAGGTTTTTGCAGTTCCAGGATTAGGAGATTTATTAGTAACATCTATAACAACTAATGATTTATTCTGTATATCTGGTGTTTCTATATTCTATAGCGCATGCTACATAGGTGTAATATTACTAGTAGATATCTTATATGGAGTTATAGATCCTAGAATACGTGTTGCAGGGGGGAAAGCTTAATGATAGATAAGGTTATAATTGATGGTAAAGAAGTTGCTATAACTGCTGATTTATTTGAGGTTAGTCCTGCTGATATGACTCAGCATGATGCAATAACTAGACCAAGTTTAACATTTTGGCAAGATGCTAGAAAAAGATTATTTAGAAATAAAGGAGCTCTTACTGGATTAATAATATTATCAGTAATTTGTTTTTTAACTATATTTGGTCCAATGTTTAATGAGTATGCTTATGACCAACAAAACTTACGTCATGCTAAATTACCACCTAGAATGCCTGTAGTTTCATCTCTTGGGATATTAGATGGTACTAAAAAGCAAACAAGCTTTGATGGTAAAGTTTCAGAAGTTGATGTTTATGAACAAAAAGGTGTAGAAGATGGAGTTAATTACTGGTTTGGTACAGATGACTTAGGTCGTGACCTTTGGACACGTACTTGGAGTGGAGCTAGAGTTTCTCTATTCATAGCTATATTAGCTGCTGTATATGACTTGTTAATAGGTGTTACATATGGTGGTGTATCTGCTTACTATGGTGGAAAGATCGATATGTATATGCAACGTTTTATAGAAATATTAACTGGTATACCAAGTCTTGTTATACTTACTCTATTTATATTAGTATTTGAACCAGGAGTACTTTCTATGTCTCTTGCTATGGCAATATCCGGATGGACTGGAATGTCAAGAATAGTTCGTTCTCATGTACTTAGACTTAAAAATCAAGAATTCGTTTTAGCTTCTAGAACTTTAGGAGCTTCAGATAAAAAGATAATAGTTAAGCATTTATTCCCTAATATAATAGGGCCTGTAGTTGTTATGATGATGTTCTCATTACCTTCAGCTATATTCTATGAAGCATTCTTAAGCTTTATAGGTTTAGGACTACAACCTCCTTATGCATCACTAGGAGTATTAATAAATGATGGATTTAAGCAACTTCTAACAAATCCTTATATGATGGTAGTTCCATCTGTAGTAATATGTTTATTAATATTTAGTCTTAACTTACTTGCAGATGGTTTAAGGGATGCTGTTGACCCTAAAATGCGTAATCAATAGTTAGAGAGGGGATGAGTTTTATGGGAAAAGAAAAATTATTAGAAGTTAAAAATCTAAAGGTTCATTTTAAAACTTTCGGGGGAGAAGTTCAAGCCGTTAGAAATGTTACATTTGATTTACATAAAGGAGAAACTCTTGCTATAGTTGGTGAGTCTGGTTCTGGGAAATCAGTAGCTTGTAAAACTATAATGAGAATAATGTCTTCAAATGCACTTATAAAAAATGGTGAAATACTATTTGATGGGAAAGATTTAACTAAGCTTCCTGAAAAAGAGATGGAATCTATAAGAGGTAAAGACATAGCTATGATATTCCAAGATCCTATGACTTCTCTTAATCCAACTACTACAATAGGTAAGCAAATTGCTGAAGGTATAATAAAGCATCAAGGTTTGAATAAAGATGAAGCTATGAAAAAAGCTATAGAGCTTATAGATCTTGTTGGTATACCTTTCCCTGAAAAAAGAGCTAAACAATATCCTCATCAATTTTCTGGAGGTATGCGTCAACGTATAGTAATAGCTATAGCACTTGCTTGTAATCCTAGAGTACTTATAGCAGATGAGCCTACTACTGCTCTTGATGTTACTATACAAGCTCAAATATTAGAACTTATAAAAGATCTTCAAAAGAAAACTGGAGTTGCTGTTATATTTATAACTCATGACCTTGGAGTTGTTGCTAATATGGCAGATAGAGTTGCTGTTATGTATGCTGGTAAGATAATAGAAGTCGGTACATCTGACGATGTATTCTATAATCCTCAACATCCATATACTTGGGGACTACTAGCTTCTATGCCTAGCCTTGATATAGGAGATAATGATTTATACAACATACCTGGTACTCCACCAGATTTAATGAATCCTCCTGAAGGAGATGCATTTGCTCTTCGTAATAAGGATGCACTTAAAATAGATTTTGTTGCAGAGCCTCCTATGTTTAAAGTTAGTGAAACTCACTCTGCTTCTACATGGTTATTACACCCATTGGCTCCTAAATTAGAAAGACCTGCAAGCATAGGAAGAAAGAAGGTGTCTTCACATGAGTAAGAAAAAATTATTAGAAGTTAAAAATCTTAAACAATACTTCCCTATCGATAAGAAAAGTGTTGTTAAGGCTGTTGATGATATAAGTTTTCATATATATGAAGGAGAAACTTTTGGATTAGTTGGTGAATCTGGTTCTGGTAAATCAACTACAGGTAGAGCTATTATAAGACTTTATGATCCAACTGGTGGTGAGATAGTATTTGATGGAAAAGATTTATCTGCTAAAAAATTAGATAAAGATACAAGAGCATTTTTAAATAAAAATATGCAAATGATATTCCAAGATCCTATGGCATGTCTTAATCCTCGTATGACGGTTATGGATATAATAGCTGAAGGTCTTGATATACATGGTTTATATAAAGATAAAAAAGAAAGAACTCAAATAGTTTACGAACTTTTAAGAACTGTTGGTCTTAATGAGCAACATGCAGGAAGATATCCTCATGAATTCTCTGGAGGTCAGAGACAGCGTATAGGTATAGCTCGTTCTTTAGCTATACAACCTAAGTTTATAATAGCAGACGAACCTATATCTGCACTTGATGTTTCTATACAAGCACAAGTTGTAAACTTACTTAGAAAGTTACAAAAAGAAAAAGGATTAACATACTTATTTATAGCACATGACCTTTCAATGGTTAAGTATATAAGTGACCGTATAGGTGTTATGCACCACGGTAGATTAGTTGAATTAACTACAGCTGAAGAGTTATATGCTAATCCTCTTCACCCATATACAAAATCATTATTGTCAGCTATACCACTTCCTGACCCAGAGCATGAGAGACATAGAGTTCGTATAAAATACGATCCTAAGATGCATGATTACTCTGAACATCAACCTAAGTGGTTAGAAATAAGACCTGGTCATTTCATATTTGGTTCTGATCCTGAGTTCGCTGAATATGAAAAAGAATTAGCTCAAAAAGAAGCTACAAGTAAATAATAAATAATAAACGAGGATAATATATTATCCTCGTTTTAATTTACTCAAAATATTTTTTTAAGAAAAGTCCTGTATAAGAACCTTCTACTTTAGATACTTCCTTAGGAGTACCTGTTGCGACTATCTCTCCACCTTTATCTCCACCTTCTGGTCCAAGGTCTATTATATAGTCACAAGTTTTTATAACATCTAAATTATGTTCTATTACAACTATTGTATTTCCTGTATCTGCAAGCTTTTGTAAAACAGTTATTAACTTGTCTACATCTGCCATATGAAGTCCTGTTGTAGGTTCATCTAATATATATAAAGTTTTTCCTGTTGGTCTTTTACTTAACTCAGTTGCAAGCTTAATTCTTTGCGCTTCTCCTCCTGATAGTTGAGTTGAAGGTTGCCCTAATTTTATATAAGAAAGTCCAACATCCATAAGTGTTTCTAACTTTCTTTTTATAGTTGGTATATTTTCAAAGAAGTTAAGAGCTTCTTCCACATTCATATCTAATACATCTGAAATTGTTTTGTCTTTGTACTTAACTTGTAAAGTTTCTCTGTTGTATCTTTCCCCTTTACAAACTTCACAAGGAACATATACATCAGGTAAAAAATGCATCTCTATTTTTATTATTCCATCACCTTTACAAGCTTCACATCTACCACCTTTTACATTAAAGCTAAATCTTCCTTTTTTATATCCCCTAGCTTTAGCTTCATTAGTAGTTGCAAATAAATCTCTTATAAGATCAAATACACCTGTATATGTAGCTGGATTTGAACGAGGAGTTCTACCTATTGGACTTTGATCTATATTTATAATTTTATCTATATTCTCTATACCTTTAATTTCTTTATGTTTTCCTGGTCTATCTCTTAGTTTATTAATTTTAGTAGCTATCCCTTTGTATAATATATCATTTATTAATGTACTTTTTCCAGAGCCTGATACCCCTGTTATACATGTAAATTTACCTAAAGGGAACTTAACATTTATATTTTTCAAGTTATTTTCTGTAGCTTTCACTATTTCTAAAAACTTTCCATTACCTTCTCTTGTTGTTTCTGGAATTTCTATAACTTTTTTCCCACTTAAATATTGTCCTGTTATAGAGTTAGGATTTCTTAGTATTTCATCTAACATACCTTCTGCTACTATTTCTCCACCATGGACACCTGCGCCTGGACCTATATCTACAATATAATCAGCTTCTCTCATTGTATCTTCATCATGTTCTACAACTATAAGAGTATTTCCTATATCTGTTAAATGTCTTAAGGTTTTTATTAATCTATCATTGTCTCTTTGATGTAAACCTATACTAGGCTCATCTAAAACATATAAAACTCCTACTAATGCTGATCCAATTTGAGTTGCTAATCTTATACGTTGAGCTTCTCCACCAGATAACGTTCCTGCTTTTCTCGATAAATTTAAATAATCAAGTCCAACATCTCTTAAGAAAGATGCTCTTCCTTTTATTTCTTTTAATATTTCATGTGCTATAAACTTTTGTTTCTCTGTTAAGTTTATATTTTCAATGTAATCTATAAGTTCATTAACTGAGTAATCAGTAACTTCCATTATGTTTTTTCCATCTACTAATACAGAAAGAACTTCTTTTCTTAATCTATTTCCCTTACATCTTGGACATGGTCTTTCTGCCATAAATTCTTCTATTTTTTCTCTTGAATACTCTGAATTTGTTTCTCTATATCTTCTTTCTAGATTTACTATTACTCCTTCAAATGGAGCTTTATACAATCTATTTCCACCATACTTAGATTCATATACAAATTCAACCATTACATTGTCATGACCATAAAGTAATTCTTGTACAAAATCTTCAGGTAAATCCTTAAAAGGTGTAGCTAAATCTACCTTAAACTTTTCAGCTAAGCTTTTTACCATCTTGCTGTAATAAGTATCATCATTAGTTCCAACTGAACCCCAAGCAGCTATAGCTCCTTGTTTTATTGATAATTCTTTGTTAGGAACTACAAGGTCTGGATCTACTTCTTTACTTTCTCCTAATCCATTACATGTATCACATGCTCCAAATGGACTATTAAACGAGAACATTCTAGGTGATAGTTCTTCTATTCCTATACCATGTTCTGGGCAAGCAAACTTAGTAGAATACATAATTTCTTCACCATCTATTATTTGTGCTATTACAAGTCCATCTGATAATTTAACAGCTGTTTCTATAGAATCTGCTAATCTAGTTTCTATTCCATCTTTTATTATTATTCTATCTACAACAACTTCTATATCATGTTTTTTATTTTTATTTAAATCTATATCATCAGTAACTTCATAATTTTCACCATCTACTCTGATTCTTACAAATCCTTCTTTTTTAATATTCTCTATCACTTTTTTATGAGTTCCCTTTTGCCCTCTTACCACAGGTGATAATATTTGTAGTTTAGTTCTATCTGGAAAATCCATCATTTTATCTACTATTTCTTGTATAGTCATCTGACTTATTTTCTTTCCACAAGTAGGACAATGTACTTCTCCCACTCTTGCAAAAAGTAATCTTAAATAATCATATATTTCTGTAACTGTTCCAACTGTAGAACGAGGGTTTTTTGATGTTGTTTTTTGGTCTATAGATATAGCTGGTGATAAGCCTTCTATATATTCAACATTTGGTTTTTCCATTTGACCTAGAAATTGTCTTGCATATGCAGATAAACTCTCTACATATCTTCTTTGGCCTTCTGCATATATTGTATCAAAAGCTAAAGATGATTTTCCAGAACCTGAAAGTCCTGTAAAAACTATAAATTTATCTCTAGGTATTGTTAAGTCTACATTTTTTAAATTATGTTCTTTAGCTCCTTTTATTATAATGTTATCATTCATAAATATAATCCTTTCATAGTACAAATTTGTCTATTATTCTTTATTGATTATTTTATTTCAATTTTTCTTCTAATTCTTTTATTTTATCTCTTAGCTCTGCTGCTCTTTCAAATTGAAGATTTTCTGCAGCCATCATCATTTCAGCCTGAAGATTATCAATAGATTCTCTAATACTATCTATATCATTTTCATTTATTTCTCCATATATAGCTTCTTCATCCGCTACTTTAGTTGCTTCTATAGCATTTCTTATTCCTTTTTTAATAGTTTGAGGTATAATTCCATGTTCCTCATTATAATGCGTTTGTATTTCTCTTCTTCTTTTAGTCTCTTCGATAGCACTTTGCATTGATCTTGTTATTTTATCGGCATACATTATTACTCTACCGTTTGCATTTCTAGCGGCTCTACCTATTGTTTGTATAAGAGATGTTTCAGATCTTAAAAATCCTTCTTTATCAGCATCTAGTATTGCTACTAAAGAAACTTCTGGAATATCTAATCCTTCTCTTAGTAAGTTTATACCCACTAATACATCAAATTTACCTAATCTTAAATCTCTTATTATTTCTACTCTTTCTAAAGTATCTATATCAGAGTGTAGATATTTAACTTTTATACCTATTTCTTTTAAGTAATTAGTTAAGTCTTCACTCATTTTCTTTGTTAAAGTAGTTATAAGAACTCTTTCACCTTTATCTACTATAGTATTGATTTCACCTACTAAATTATCTATTTGATTATCAATTGGTCTGACTTCAATTACTGGGTCTAATAGTCCCGTAGGTCTGATTATTTGCTCTGCAATAGTTGTTGAATGTTCTATTTCATAAGGCCCTGGTGTAGCTGTAACAAATAATATTTGATTTATATTTTCTTCAAATTCATTAAAGTTTAAAGGTCTATTATCATATGCAGAAGGTAATCTAAAACCATTGTCTATAAGAGAAGATTTTCTTGATCTATCTCCTGCATACATACCTCTTATTTGAGGTACTGTTACATGAGATTCATCTATTATAATTAAATAATCATCCGGGAAGAAATCCATTAATGTATATGGTTTATCTCCTGGTTCTCTTCCAGTTATATGTCTAGAGTAGTTTTCTATCCCTTGACAAAAACCTATTTCTTTTAGCATTTCTATGTCATATCTAGTTCTTTGGTCTATTCTTTGAGCTTCTATCAATTTATCATTATCTTTAAAGTAGTCAATTCTATCTGCTAATTCATCTTGTATATCTACTATTGCTTTATCTATTCTTTCTTGCGTTGTAACATAATGTGAAGCAGGGAATATAACTACATGATTTCTTTGTCCAACTATCTTTCCTGTTAAATAGTCTATCTCTGTTATTCTATCTATTTCATCTCCAAAAAATTCTATTCTAATAGCTCTTTCATCTGTATTAGCAGGGAATATTTCTAAAATATCACCTCTTACTCTAAATGTACCTCTTGTAAAATTCACATCATTTCTTTCGTACTGTATTTCTATTAATCTTTTTATAATATCGTCTCTATCTTTTTCCATTCCAGGTCTTAAAGAAACCATAAGCTCTTTATAATCTTCTGGATCCCCTAATCCATATATACATGATACTGAAGAAATTATAATACAATCTCTTCTTTCTAAAACAGCTGCTGTAGCTGAATGTCTTAATTTATCTATTTCATCATTTATACTTGCATCTTTTTCTATATATGTATCACTGTGAGCTACATAAGCTTCAGGTTGATAGTAGTCATAATAACTAACAAAATACTCTACAGCATTTTCAGGAAAAAATTCTTTAAACTCACTATAAAGTTGAGCTGCTAAAGTTTTATTATGAGCTATTATTAATGTAGGCTTATTAACATTTTGTATTATATTAGCCATAGTAAAAGTCTTTCCTGAACCTGTAACTCCAAGTAATGTATTAAATTTTCCCTTATTATTTATCGATTTAACAATTTTATTTATAGCCTCTGGTTGGTCACCTGTAGGCTTATATTCAGATTGAATTTTAAACTCCACAATATCCACTCCTAACCGAACATCTGTTCACTATATTCTATTATATTATAGCATAGCTTTCACGTATTTTATCACTCTATATTAATATTCTCTTTTTTATAGTGTTTTAAATATTTTTTTATACTCAAATAAAATATATTGATATGTATTTTATAACTTATCCATAAATTTTATTTAAATATAATTGTTAGTAGTAAAAAAGACTCCCATTAAAATAGAAATCTTATTTACTAAAAAATTATGTACTTACTTTATTAATATTTTCTTATATTATTTAATCTGTTTAATATTTCTAAATCCTCACTATCATTTTTTTCATCTACAATTATATTGTGATTCATTTTTTGCCCATTTTCATCTACACATACAAACGTTATAAAACCATCTACAACTACATCTTCTGTATTATTTCTATTAACTTTACCATATACAGTTAAACTAGTATTTCCTGCATAAATAATTTTAGACTTAATATTTATTATATCCCCTTTTTTTATTGGTCTTGTGAATCCAAGATCATGTACTTTTAGACATACTAAATTTTCTGGATGTTTATACTCATTTGCTACTGTTATGAAACAATTTTCAACAAACCATTCTGTCATTCTTCCTGCAAATAATGTTCCATGGTGATTTAAGTCTTCACTTTTTACAAGTCTATAAGTTTCATTATATTTCATACTCTACCTCCTGATGACATATTAAGTATATTTTAAAATATATACTTAACTAAATCAATTTATTATTTATACAAATATTAGTTAAATATATTTTCCTTAAGCGTAAAAAATAAGGCCTCTATGGGGGATAGAGACCTTTTAAATGGGGGAGATTGAGTATTTATTTATACTTATATGATGTCCCATTTTTTGATTTATATTCATATTTTATAAAATTTTTTCAATTTTATTTTTTGACACATAAAAAAAGATTACGCGGCTACGTCCTACTCTCCCAGGCAGCTTCCCACCAAGTACCATCGGCGCTAAAGAGCTTAAC